>NZ_QKYN01000094.1 GCF_003258295.1 Streptacidiphilus pinicola
ACGCCGACGGCGGGGAGGCGGTGGAGGAGATCGTCGGCGGCAAAGGCCTCGGCGAGCGGACGGCCGAGCTGCTGGGCCGGGAGCTCAGCGCGGACGAGCTGTTCCGCAGCGCCGACCCCGCCGCGCGTGACCTCGCCGAGCACACGCTCACCGTGCTCGCGATGACGCTCGCCAACCTCTCCGCGTTCGCCGACCCGGCCCGGATCGTGCTGGGCGGCGGCATGATGGCCGCCGCGGACGTGATCCTGCCGACCCTGGAGCGCCTGCTCGCGGGCGCCACGCCCTTCCCGCCCGAGCTGCGATCCGCCCGCTTCCGGCGCGACGCCTCACTGCACGGCGCGGTCACCCTCGCCCTCGACAGCCTCCACCCGCGCGGCGACCGCGACAGCTGCCGCCCGCGCCCCACCGCACCGCTGGGAGCCTTGCGATGACGCCCACCCAACTCTCCGAGCCGGGCGCCCGGATGAAGGCCGAGATGCGCCAGCAGCCGGAGGTGCTGGCCGCCCTGGCCGACCGCTGGCCCACACTGACCGCGCAGGTCGCCGCGTTGCTGGACAGCGCTCCCCCGCTCGGCGTCGCCTTTCTGGCCCGCGGCTCCTCCGACCACGCGGCCCTGCTGGGCCGCTACGCCGTCGAGGTGCAGACGGGTCTGCCGACCTGCCTGGTCGCACCGAGCGTGGCCACCGCCTACGGCAGGCCGCCGGAGGGCTTCCGGGGCTGGCTGCTGGTCGCCCTCTCGCAGTCCGGCCGCACCCCGGAGATCGTCGACCTCGCGCACCGCTACGCCGACGCGGGCGCGCGGGTGATCGGGGTGACCAACGACGGCGGCTCCGCGCTGGCGAGCGCGGCGCACCTGTCCATCGCCCTGGAGGCGGGCCCGGAGACGGCTGTCCCCGCGACGAAGACCGTCACCGGTCAGCTGCTTGCCGTGCTCGCGGTCGCCGCCGGGCTGGCCCCGGGCGGCCTCACCCAGGCCCAGGCGGCCGCGCTGCCCGAGGCGGTGGCACGGGTGCTGGCCGACGGCGAGAGCGCGGACCGGGCGGCGAGGCGGCTGGCCGACCACGACCGCCTCGCGGTCGTCGGCCGCGGCGCCTGCTACCCGGCGGCGCTGGAGAGCGCGCTGAAGCTGCAGGAGACCACCGGGCTGATGGCGCACGGCTTCTCCACCGCGGACTTCCGGCACGGCCCGATCGCCGTCTGCGGCCCGGACGCCCCCGCCCTGCTGCTCGCCGGCTCCGGCCCGGCCGACGCCGACACGCTCGACGTCCGCGCCGCGCTCGCCGCCCGCCGCGCACCCGTCCTGCTGGCCGGAACCGCCCCGGACGCCGACCTGCCGTGGCCGGCTCTGGGCCACCTCGGCGAGTGCCTCCCGGCCACCGTCCGCGGCCAGCAGTTGGCCTTGGCCACCGCCCGCCACCTGGGCATCGACCCTGACCAGCCGGCCGGGCTCAACAAAGTGACCCTGACGAACTGAGCCACCTTTGCCCGGAGTCCCCGGCGATCCGGAGCCGTCACATCCATGACGCACCGTCATATCGTTGCGGACACATGTGCCATGGATGTGCGGCCGGACGGGGATCGTGAGCCGCATGAGAGTCTCCGCGCGCACCGTCCGGAACGTCCTCGTGATCGCCGTGCTGTGCGCGGTGGTCGGCCTGACGGCCTACGCCTGCGCGGTGCGCGAGCTCGGCAGGGACTGGACCGAGGATCCGCGCGGACCGGTCTTCGTCTCCGCGGACGGCCGCACCCTGCTCTTCGCGCACGGCCCCGCCGAGTTGGGCGACGGCGGGGACTCGTGCTTCTCCACGATCAGCTTCCAGTTGTCCGTCCAGCAGACCGCCACCACCATCGCAGTGCAGTTCCACGTCCACCAGGCCGCCGATGCTCCCCGGGCCGTCGGCTCCTGCGCCCAGCCGATCGGGTTCCCGAGAACGCTCGACCGGCCGCTGGGCTCTCGCAAGGTGACAGACGGACATGGACACCTGCTCGCCGAGCTCGACGGCCAGAGGTGCCGCAACTGCACGATCCGTGGCTGACGGAGGAGCGTGGTCCCACACCCTGCGTCCTCATGCCGCCGTCGTCGCCGCCCGTTCCCTGCGCCGGCACCCTCACCCTGCTGCACCAGTACACCGGTCTCAGCCGGCAGTGGTCCTTCTACCAGAGCCCGGCCTCGGGCCCCGGCGCGGCGCCCACTCCGGCCGACACCCCGACCTCAGCCGCGCACCTCACGGTGAACGGGTCCTCGGCCGTCTGCGAGGAGACCGGGGCAGGCCGCGCGAGCCTGCGGTGGCAGCAGCACGGGTACGAGCTGACGTTGGCCGTCTGGCCGGACGGGCCCTCCGCGGCCTGCGACCTCCTGGCCCGAGAGGCGGGATCCGTCCGATGAGCCGCCGTCTCGTCGCTGGTGCGCTGCTCGCCCTGACCCTCAGCGCTGTCGGCGGCCTCCTGGCCGCCCGCGCCGCTTCGGCCGACGGGACGGTCGCCACGCCCGTCGGCCCGGTGCTGGTCTCCGCGGACGGCCGCCGGGTCAGCATCACCGAGACCGGCCAGTGCCTGGGCTCCGGCGTGCTGCGCGCCCGCGAGGACGACTCGGTGGTGGCCCTGGACTTCCGTATGGTCCCGCACAGCGGACGCTGCGTCGGCGGTCCGCAGCTGCTGGTCTGGTCGGTGGGACTCGCCGCCCCGCTCGCCGCCCGCAGGCTCGTCGACGCGGACGGCGGCGCGCCGGTGACCGTCTTCCGCGGCGCGGACCTGCTGCGGCCGTCCGCGCTCCCGCCCGGCTACCGCCTCGCCTACGACGCGCCAGGCTATGCGCCGGGTGACGAGGCGAGCGGCGCCGTGGGTGGCGCGTCCACGCAGTGGGATCCGGCGGTGTCCACGCTCTTCGTCCACGACGGGCCGGGCGGACCCGGCTCGCTGTGGCTCGTGGAGGAGTACGGGCGGCACTGGCCCGACGGCTGGCCCGCGGATCCGCCGCTGGTCACCGCCCAAGGCCGGCTCGCCCGCGTCGGCCCGAACGGCCTCGCCTGGCAGGAGCGGACCGGGGACGGCACTCCGCTCAGCCTCGCACTGCTGTCGGACGCGGGCCTGCCCACAACATCCCTGCTCAGGGTGGCCGACAGCCTCGCGCCCGTCCCGTGCCGGACACCGGCGGGAAACCGTCCGCTCACAAGGCCTCCATGCGCGCGCCTTGTGCAGTAGGCTCAAACCAATACTGCTCACAGCGGGCGCAAGGATGTTCATATGTCGGCTGCGGAACGCGCCAGGGAACAACTCGTCGGCTGGGCCGATCTGACGATCGGTCAATCCTCTTGTGGGGCTGGCTCTTCGCTGTCGTCGAACGGTCATGAGATCGTCCACTTCCACCCCGGGGCACAGACCGACGTCCAGCTCACGGCCCCCGCGATCGCCCGCCTCGACGAGCGTCTGCGCGAGTCCACGGCGGTCCGGCTCCACCCCGACTCGGGCTGGGTGACGGTGCTGGTCGAGTGCGACACCGACATCGACCTGCTGCTGACGCTGGTCAGCGTCGCGCTCCAGGCCCACGGCGCGCAGCGACCGGCGCCGGTCGCGACGCCCTGCAACGTCGCCCGGACGACGATCCTGCGCCCCGAGGCCCCCCAGCAGGCGACCGAACCCCGCCGCTCACTCCGGGGCCTCCGCCGCCGCGGCCTCGCCCGCCCCCACCACGCGGCGTAGCACCGGCGCGATACTCGCTGGCGCTGCGGTCCGGCCTCGCCTAGGGTCACGACACTCCGACGACCCTGAGAGGTGAGGCCGTTTGTCCACCTACGGCACCATGCTGATCCCCCTTCCGCTCCACCGGGCGGTCCCCGCCCTGCGCGAGATCTGCGCGGCGGGCTACGCGCTCCCGGCCGGGCCGGGGTTCTGTCTGCTCCATCCGGACCGCTTCGTCGCCGACAACGGCGTCCTCTCCCTTGCCGGTCCGCTGAGCGCACGCCTCGACGTGCCGGTACTGGCGGCGTTCCAGTACGACGGCGACCGGCTGGAGTTGGAGGTCTGGCGAGCCGGCGCCCGGTCCCACCGCTACGACTCCTGGCCCGGACGCGACGACGATGACGCCCCGGACGCGCCCGTCGGCGCCGACCCCTCGGCTTTCCTGGACTTCACCGCCGGGCCGGTCGACCACCACCGCCTCGCCTCCGCCCTCGCGGACACCCCCGTCGAAGAGATCGACAAGGACGTGGACGGCGAACCCGGCTACGTCTGGGCCCAGGCACTGCACTGGGACGTCCTGCAGGCGCTCGGCCACCCCGAGGAGTTCATCCGCCGCGCCCAGTGGGACCACTGCCACATGCACGGCGCCCCGCGCGCTCTCTCCGAGGCCCTGAACGGCAGCGGCCTTGTCACCCTGGGGGCCGCCGAGCCCCCGTTCTGACAGCGGGGCGGCGGTAGCAGGCAACAGTTCACCTGCCTGACGCGCACGCGTCAGGCAGGTGGCATCTGGTGTGACGAGCATGCCGGGTGACAGGTCATCAGCCCACGCACGATCACCTCGACACCCGGAGTGAACCCATGCGTCCGAAGTCCCGCCTCGCCCTCGCCGCCGCTGTCACCGCGGCGACGGCCGGAGTCGCCGCGCTCGCGCTCGCGCCGGAGGCCGGCGCGCAGGTCTCCGCACCCAAGGCCGGCACCGTGCACGCCCAGTCCGCGACCGCGACCCTGCCGAGCTACTCGCACATCGTGGTCGTCATGGAGGAGAACCACTCCTACTCGGAGATCATCGGCAGCAGCTCCGCCCCCTACATCAACTCCCTCGCCGCCGGCGGCGCGTCCATGACGCAGTCGTTCGCGGTCACGCACCCGAGCGAGCCCAACTACATGGCGCTCTTCGCGGGCAGCACCTTCAAGCTCACCTCCGACAAGTGCCCGGTCAGCGAGGGCACCACGGCCAACCTCGGCTCGGAGCTGCTCGCCGCGGGCGACACGTTCACGGGCTACTCCGAGGGCCTGCCCAGCGTCGGCTCGACGGTCTGCACCTCCGGCGCGTACGCGCGCAAGCACGCCCCGTGGGTCAACTTCAGCAACGTGCCCGGCTCCGACTCGGTGCCGTTCAGCTCCTTCCCGTCCAGCTCGAACTACGCGAGCCTGCCGAAGCTGTCGTTCGTCATCCCGAACCTCAACGACGACATGCACGACGGCACCGTCGCCCAGGGCGACACCTGGCTGAAGAACAACCTGTCCGCCTACGCGACCTGGGCCAAGGCCAACAACAGCCTGCTGGTGGTCACCTGGGACGAGGACGACTCCACCGAGAGCAACCAGATCGCCACCGTCTTCTCCGGCGCGAACGTCGTCACCGGCCAGTACAGCGAGAAGATCAACCACTACAACGTGCTGTCCACGCTGGAGCAGCTCAACGGTCTGGCCAAGACCGGCAACGCCGCCACCGCCGCGCCGATCACCGACATCTGGGGCTGAGTCCTTGTCCGCTCGCCCCCGGTTCCGCCGTCCGCTGCTCGCCGGGGCGCTCGCCCTGGCGGTGGCGGGCGGCGCCCTCGGCTTCGCGTTCGCGTCGGGCGGCTCCCCGGCCGCGGCCGGAGCCGCGCTCGCCGTATCGGTCGACAAGCACGCCTGCGGCGCGCCGCCGGCCCGGCTGCCCGCCGGGCCGGTCGCCTTCGAGGTGACCGACGCCGCACCGACCTTCGTGACGGTCTATCTGACCGACCCCACCGGCGCCCGCGCCTACGCGGAGATCCGCTGGCTGGGCCCGCGGCACTCGCTGCCGCTGACCGGCTCGCTGGCCGCCGGCCGATACGCCCTGCGCTGCGTCTTCTCCGACGGGCCCGTCGTCGTCTCGCCCGGCCTCGTCGTCACCGGGACCGCGCCCGACACCGAGCCCGGCTACCGGCCCATGACGAGCACGGACCTGGAGCAGCCCGTACTCGCCTACCGGGCCTGGGTCCAGGCCGCGCTGCCGGGGCTGCAGAGCGCGGTGCGGACCCTCGACGGCGACGTCGCCCGCGGCGACCTGAGCGCCGCGCGGAACGACTGGCTGCCCGCGCACCTCGCCTACGAGCGGCTCGGCGCGGCGTACAACTCCTTCGGCGACTTCGACGACGCGATCGACGGCCGCCCCGACGGTCTGCAGGGAGGCGTCGACGATCCCGGCTGGACCGGCTTCCTCGCCGTCGAACACGGCCTGTGGCACGGCGCTCCCGCCGCACGGCTGCGCTCGCTGACGCAGAAGCTCGTCGCCGACGTGACCGGGCTGATCGCCGACTTCCCGAGCGAGGACACCGACTCCGAGGACCTGCCGCTGCGCGCGCACGAGATCCTGGAGAACGGGCTGCAGTTCCAGCTGACCGGCCAGGAGGACCAGGGCTCGGGCACCACGCTCGCCACGCTGGACGCCAACGTCCAGGGCACCCAGGAGGTGCTCTCGCTGCTGGCGCCGCTGCTGCGGGAGCGCGACCCCGGGCTGGTGGCCGGCGTGGACGCGGGCCTCACCGCGCTGCGCGGCCAACTTGCCGCGACGCACCCCGCCGCCGGCCCCTGGCCGGCCGCCGCCTCGCTCGACCGGGCCACGCGCGAGCGCCTCGACGGCACGCTCGGCGGGCTGCTGGAACAGCTGGCCCGGATCCCGAACCTGCTCGCCGCGAGGAACGCCGCATGACCATGAGCGATCGTCAGCCCGTGCTCGGCCGCCGGGGCTTCCTGCAGGGCGCGACGGCAGGCGTGGTCGGCGCGGCGGCCCTGGGTGCCACCGCCGCGGATGCCGCCCGGGCAGACGCGCCCGACGCCCCACCCGCCTCCGGCTCGGGCCGGGTGATCCCGTTCGAGGGTCCGCACCAGGCCGGCATCCTGACCCCGCCGCAGGCGGCCGCGAGCTTCGTCTCCTTCGACGTCGTCGCCCCCGACCGCGCCGCCTTGCGGGAGCTGTTCGCCGTGCTGACCGACCGGGTCCGCCGGCTCACCGCCGGCGGCGCCGTCCCGGCCACCGATCTGGCCTCCGCGCCCACCGACAGCGGCACGCTCGGCCCGGTCCTGCCGGCCGACGGGCTCACCGTCACCGTCGGCGTCGGCGCGTCGCTCTTCGACGACCAGCGCTTCGGCCTCGGCGCGCGCCGCCCGGCCCGGCTGACCGCCATGCCGGTCTTCCCCGACGACGACATGGCCCACTCGGCGGAGCTGCACGGCGATATCTCGCTCCAGCTGTGCGCGGACTCGCGCGACACCGTCACCCACGCGCTGCGCGACATCACCAGGCACACCCGGGGCGCGATCCAGGCTCGCTGGAAGATCGACGGCACCCACGCGGCGCCGCGCCCGAGCGGCGCCCCGCGCAACCACCTCGGCTTCAAGGACGGCATCGCCAACCCCGACACCACCGACCCGGCCGTCACAGACGCGCTGGTGTGGACCCACGCGGGCCACGGCGGCTCCGGCGCCGAGCCGGCCTGGACGGAGGGCGGCTCCTACCAGGTGATCCGCATCATCCGGATGCTGGTGGAGTTCTGGGACCGGGTCTCGCTCGACGAACAGGAACGCATGATCGGCCGCCGCCGCGACTCCGGCGCGCCCCTGGACCGCTCCGCCGAGACGGACACCCCCGCGTACGCGGCGGACCCGCAGGGCCTGTATGTCCCGATGAACGCCCACATCCGACTGGCCAACCCCCGCACCGGCGCGACCGCCGCCCAGCAGATCCTGCGCCGCGGCTACAACTACGAGCGCGGGCTGGACACCGACGGCAACCTCGACCTCGGCCTGATCTTCTGCTGCTACCAGCAGGACGTCTCCCGCCAGTTCGCCACCGTCCAGTCCCGCCTCGCGGGCGAGCCCCTCGTCGACTACATCTCCCCCACGGGCGGCGGCTACTTCTTCGCCCTCCCGGGCGTCACCGGCCCCCACGACACCCTGGCCTCCGGCCTGCTGGCGGACTTCTGAACACAGCGAAGGCCCCGGCGCCCGTGGCGGGCGGCCGGGGCCTTGCGTGTGCTGTGGTCAGCCGCGGACGATGTTCGCGGCCTGGGGGCCCTTGGGGCCCTGCTCGACGTCGAAGGAGACGGTCTCACCCTCGACGAGCTCGCGGTAGCCGTTGCCGGTGATCGCGGAGTAGTGCGCGAAGACGTCCGGGCCGCCGCCGGCCTGCTCGATGAAGCCGAAGCCCTTCTCCGAGTTGAACCACTTCACAGTGCCCTGAGCCATGACGTTCTCCCGTTCGGGACGAGGGCCGGCACCATCTGCCGACCCGTGGATGGGTCGCGTCCTCGAACAGCAGCAACAGGTGAAGCGGTACGGCGGACAGCGAAGTACAGCGATCACGCTACAGGTCGACTGCGGTCCGTGACCGACTACCCCTCGAATCCGTCCTGCTCCGCCCATTCCCGCGGTGCCGGGCCGGCTCGCCGCCCCGCCGCCCTCAGTAGTAGGCCAACGGCTCCCGGGCCCGGGCCTCGCACGTGGGACAGAGGCTGTCGTTTTTCCGGAGCGTCGGAGGCCATGCCGCAACGGCAGAGGGGACCGCCCGCAGCCCACTGGTGGTCTTCTCGCAGAGCGTCCACTGAGGACCGTCGGCCGCGTGGAGGACTCGCCAACGAACAGGGCCGCCCGCGGCTGGGACCAGACCCTGTTCAATCCACGTGAGGATCTGCATGGATCAACACTGCGTGGGGTGACGCCAGAACGCATCCTGAGCCGGGAGGCCGATCCGGTGCGCGACACGAATGGCCGCCGTCACGTGGTCGGAACCAGGAGCGTTTCCTGCGTGACCGGGGGTGAGGTAGCGGCACAGGGGGGCGGCAGCGGCTGTCCGCTGCCAGGGGGATCCTGGCGATCAGTCCACCGCGGGCGCGTCCGATTGCGTGGTCGGTGGATTCGCTGCCCTGGAGGCATGCCCCGACGATTCAGCGGTCGACGGCCGGCGACGTGCTCCGGGAAGGTAGTCCCGGCAGCGCAGGCGCCTGGACGAGTCGATCGCGGGGCTCGAGCACTCACGTCGCCTGGTCGACGCGCTCCTCGCAGAAGCAGGGCGATGACGCGGAGCGCCCGGCCTGTGGCCGGGAGGCTCCCCCGCGTGCGCCCGAGGCGCCCGAGCGCTGGGACCTGAACCGCAGGCGGGGGAAGCCACGGGACGGGCCGAAGGCCCTAGCTGCCGCCGAGGCCGTGGGCGTGGAGGTCGCGGAGAAGGGCGATTTCCGCGCCGTGGTGGGCGGTCTCGTCGATGGCGTGGGTGGCGAGAGCCAGGAACGAGTCGGCGTCGTAGGGGGCGGCCGGCGGGCCCATCGGGGCGAGGAGGCGGGTGTCGCCGAGGGCGGCCACGCGGGCGCGGAAAGCGGCGATGTCCTCGGCCAGGGCGGCGACGCCGGCCTTCGCCGTGGCGGGCCACAGCTGGCGGGCGGCGGGCGGAATCGGCGGCTCGCCGAAGAGGCGGGCGTAGCCGCGCAGGCAGTCGGAGCCGATGTGCCAGGCGCGCCAGGCGATCGTGGCGAACGGCGCCTGCCCGGACGTCCCGTGCGGGCGCTCGTCGGCGTGGGCCGCACCGTCCGGGCCGACCCGGACGGTGAGGCAGTCCGCGACAGGCTCCCAGAGGTACTCGGCGTCGGACATGCCCTCCAGCCGGGCGAGCAGCCGGTCCCGCACCTCGTCGAACGTCATCAGGACATCGCTGGTGACGGGATTCTGTCGCGCGCTCATATCGTGTGTCCCTCAGTCGCGTCGGAAGGAGTAGCCGCGCTCCACCCGGGCCACCTCGACGGTGTAGGCGTCGTACCACCGCTCCCGGCCCAGGCGCTGGGCCTCCAGGTGCTCGGGGTGGGCCTTCCAGGCCGCGACCGACTCGGCGTCGCTGTAGTACAGCACGACCAGGTCCTCGCCCTTGTCGTTGGTCATCGACTCGCGGCCGAGGTAACCCGGCTGGGCGCGGCCGAGTTCGCCCATGCGGCGGTCCATCTCTGCGTAGCCGTCGGTGTCGTCGCTGAGGCGGGTGGTGATGATGACGGCGTAGTACGGCGGTTCGGGACGGACGAAAGTGTCGGCCATGGCAGGCGCAGCTCCGATCGGTCAGGCACGAGACGCGCTCATGCTACTGACGCGATCACCCCACCGCGCCCTGTTTTCGGGAGAGTTCGGGCAGCACCGGCGCCGTCCAGGCTGCGTGGCGGACTGGTCGCGGCGGCGCTGCGCGAGGCCGACCGCAACTGAGCACCAGCGGGCCGAGCCAGAGCTCACTCCACCAGGTCGGCCAGGGTGTTCCAGAACATCAGCTCGTAGCCCTGCAGCATCCGCCCGTACTCGAGGACGTCCATCGCGCCCGCCGCGCCGCCACCGGCGTGCGCCTGCCACTGCTCCACGACCGCCACCGCGCGGGCGTCGGCGTCCGGATCGGGGGTGGCGAAGAAGTCGAAGAAGGCACAGGCTTCGGCAGCGAATCCGTAGTGGTCGCGCAGGGCCTGCGCGGTGGCGCCGCAGTAGGCGCCCCAGGCGGCGAAGTTGGCGGTGAGGGCGAGCACGACGCCGACCGGGTCGCCGTTGAGGGCGAGCCAGGCGAGGTACGCGGGGTAGGCCTGGCAGCCGGGGAGCGGCGGGCGGGCGCGCAGCGCCGCGTCGCTCAGCCCGCAGGCGGCGGCGAAGGGGGTGAGCAGGCCGAGCGCCTCGCTCTCCCCCGCGGCCAGCTCGGCGAAGTACCCGCCGCCGGGCGCGTCCGCGCAGCGGGTGGCGAGGGCGAGGAAGCTGCGGCGGTCGCTCGTGATGATGCGCCGCTGCTGCGCGGCGAGTTCGCCGAGGACGCGCAGCGGCGCACTGCCGTCGGCGATCCGTCCGATCAGCCGGTTGTCGTGGGCACCCGGCGTCAGTTCCTCCCGCACCCGTGCCAGCAGTCCCGCCGCGTCCTGCGTCATGGTGATGACGACCCCTTCGCCTCGGTGATGCACCCGTTCAGCCCTCGTGGTCTACGTATCACACCGGAGCGCGCCCACCGCTGAGGCTGGCCGGACGGCGGCGCGGCTCAGCCTCGCGTGGCGGCGACGACGTACACCGTGACGGAGGCCAGGAACGGCCCCTCGGCCAGGCCGTCCAGCCACGCCTGAGCGGCTGCGGCAGTCAAGTAGCCTGCCTCCACCGCGCGTTCGGCGTTGCGCTGGAAGCCGAGGATCCGGTCGGCCTCGGCCGCGTCGCGCAGCACGGCCGTGACGGGCACGACGGCCCGCACCGTGAGCCCCGCCTCACCGGCGCGCCGGGCGAGCCGACGGCCGATCACGCCGTTGCGGATGATCCGCTCCACGACGTGCCGGGTGTAGGCGCGCGAGCTCTCCGCCGCCGGGTCGACGCGATGCGGGAGCTGCTGCACGAACAGGACGCCGCGGGCCGCTCCCTGGCCGAGGTCGCCGACGCGCTCACCCCGTAGGCGCTGTCCCGCCACCTCTACACCGCCGACCAACCCGACCCGGACCTGGTCATCCGCACCAACGGCGAGCAGCGGCTGTCCAACTTCCTGCTCTGGCAGAGCGCGTACTCGGAGCTCTACTTCTGCGACGCCTACTGGCCGGCCTTCCGTCAGGTCGACTTCCTGCGGGCGGTCCGCAGTTTCGCCGCCCGCGAGCGCCGCTACGGCGGATAGGTTCCAGGGGCAGCCGGGTTTCCGAGCCAGGCGATCACCGAACCACGCAAGGAGCCTGACGGTGTCACAGCCCGGATCGTCACACCCCGGATCCGCCGAGGTCCCCGCCTACCTGACCCGCGTCGCCCGCGCCTTCCCCGCGGTGTCCGCGCTCGTGACCGACCCGGAGGGCCGGGTCCTGCTGGTGCACAGCTACAACCGGGAGCCCTGGGGCTGTCCGGGCGGGGTGATCGACCCGGACGAGACGCCGGAGCGGGCCGCGGAGCGCGAGCTCGCGGAGGAGACGGGGGTGCGGCTGACGGCAGGGCGGCTGCTCCAGGTCGCCTGGGCCACGGGCGACGGCAGCGACCTGCCGAACATGCCGGGCGTCCAGTTCTACTTCGACCTCGGCACCGTCCCGCTGCCGCACCCGGCGCTGCGCCTGCAGCCGGAGGAGATCCGCGACGCGGCCTGGGTCGCCCCGGACGAGCTGCGCGGCTACATGGGTGACCTCCGCGTCTCCCGCATCCTGGGCGCCCTGGCCGCCCGGGCCGGCGCCGAGGTCCGCGTGCTGTCGGCCACCCGGGCCGAGCTGCAGGCCGACCAGGACGCCTACACGGCGGAGGTCCGTGCCCGCTAGCCGCTCCGGCTGATATGCCTCCGGTACATACCATATGCATATGCCATAAATCGCCCTATAATCGCCTCGGACCGCCGAGTATGTCCCCGTCGGCCCGGGGTGCAGCAGATGACCTCCCCGCTCGACGTGACCGGCTCCGCCGCCGAGGCGCAGCCGGAATCCGTGCTGGCCGGCGTGGGCGAGAAGACGATCGAGGGCCGCTCACTCGGGCAGATCGCCTGGATGCGGTTCAAGCGCGACCGGGTCGCGATGGCGGGCGGCGTGGTGGTCGTCGGCCTGGTCCTGCTGGCGGTGCTGGCCAAACCGGTGGAGGCGGTCTTCGGGCTCGACCCGAACGCCTTCCACCAGGAGTTGATCGACCCGGTGCTGCTCAAGCCCAAGGGCTCGTTCGGCGGGGTCAGCTGGGCGCACCCGCTCGGGGTCGAGCCGCAGTACGGGCGTGACCTGCTGGCCCGGATCATCGAGGGGTCGTGGGTCTCGCTCGCCGTCGCCTTCGGAGCGACCCTGCTGGCCGTCACCATCGGCACCGTGCTCGGCGTCATGGCCGGGTACTACGGCGGCTGGGTGGACACCGTGATCAGCAGGCTGATGGACATCTTCCTGGCCTTCCCGCTGCTGCTGTTCGCCATCGCGCTCTCCGCCTCACTCCAGGGCGGCGCCTTCGGACTGCACGGGCTGACGCTCCACATCAGTGTGCTGATCTTCGTCATCGGGTTCTTCGCCTGGCCCTACATGGGCCGCATCATCCGCGGTCAGACGCTCTCGCTGCGCGAGCGCGAGTTCGTCGACGCCGCCCGGTCGATGGGCGCGCGGGGGCCGTACGTCCTGTTCAAGGAGCTGCTGCCGAACCTCGTCGCGCCGATCATCGTCTACTCGACGCTGCTGATCCCCACCAACATCCTCTTCGAGGCGGGGCTCAGCTTCCTCGGCGTCGGCATCCAGCCGCCGCAGGCCTCCTGGGGCGGCATGCTCAACCAGTCGATCAGTCTCTACCAGGCCGACCCGTGGTTCATGGTCGTCCCGGGCCTGGCCATCTTCATCACCGTCCTTGCCTTCAACCTCCTCGGCGACGGTCTGCGCGACGCGCTGGACCCGAGGAGCAACTGAGAGGGAGAGGGAGAAGAAGGAGTCATCACCATGAGGACCATCCGAAGCTCCAGGACAGCCGTCCTGGCGGCGGCAGCAGCCGCGGTCGTGCTCGCCGTGACCTCCTGCAGCTCCAGCGGCAAGGGCGGGACGGCCGGCACTTCGTCGGCGGCGTACAACGCGGGCATCGCCGGCGTGGTCAACCCCTCGACGCACACCGGCGGAACCGTCGCCTACCAGTTGTCCAGCACCCCCGACTCGATGGACCCCGGCAACACCTACTACGCGTTCATGTGGGACTTCTCCCGCCTGTACGCGCGGGCGCTGACCACCTTCAGCACCGCCCCCGGCACGGCCGGGCTCAAGCTGGTGCCGGACCTGGCCACCGGCCTCGGCACGTCGAGCGACGGCGGCAGGACCTGGACGTACCACATCCGTCCGGGCCTGAAGTTCTCCGACGGCACGCCGATCACCACCGCCGACATCAAGTACGCGATCGAGCGCAGCAACTACGCGCCGGACGTGCTGTCCAACGGGCCGACCTACTTCCACCAGTACCTGGTCGACAACTCCACGCCGTACCAGGGCCCGTACAAGGACAAGACCGGCGGGCTGAACTCGATCCAGACCCCTGACGCGACCACCATCGTGTTCCACCTCAAGCAGCCGTTCGCGGACTTCGACTACCTGGTCAGCAACCCGCAGACGGCTCCCGTTCCGGCCGCCAAGGACACCGGCGCCTCGTACGTGAACAACATCGTCTCGTCGGGCTCCTACATGTTCAGCAGCTACACCGACGGCAAGGGCGCCTCGCTGGTGAAGAACCCCAACTGGAGCGCCGCCAGCGACCCGCTGCGCAAGCAGTACCCCGACAAGATCACGATCGACTTCAACGTCGCGCAGACCACCGTCGACCAGAACCTGATCGCGGGCAACACCACGCTCGACATGGCCGGCGCCGGCATCGCCGCCTCCACCCAGGCCACGGCGCTGTCCAACGCGAGCCAGAAGGGCCACATCGACGACGCCCAGTCCGGCGCGCTCGCCTACGTGGCGATGTCGACGAACGTCGCGCCGTTGAACAACCTCCACTGCCGCATGGCGGTCGAGTACGCGATCGACAAGACCTCGGTGCAGACCGCGACCGGCGGCGACGTCCACGGCGACATCGCCTCCACCGTGCTGCCGCCGACGGTGAGCGGCTACACGCCGTACAACCTCTACGCGACGCCGGGCGACGCGGGCGCCGACAGCCCGCAGGGCCTCGCGGCGGCCAAGCAGCAGCTGTCCATGTGCGGGATGCCGAACGGCTTCACCACCAACCTGTCGGCCCGTGCCGACCGGCCGAACGAGATCGCCATGGCGCAGGCCGTCCAGGCCTCGCTGAAGAAGGTCGGCATCAACGTCTCCATCCAGCAGTACCCGTCGGGCAAGTACTTCACCGACAACGCCGGCGCCCCCGCCTTCGTCCACGCGCACGACCTGGGCCTGATGATGATGGCCTGGGCCGCCGACTGGCCGACCGGCTACGGCTTCCTGGAGCAGATCCTGGACGGCGCCACCATCAAGGCCTCCGGCAACTCCAACCTCTCGGAGCTGAACGACCCGAACATCAACTCGATGCTCTCCTCCGCCATCCAGAACACCAACGACGCGGCCCGGACCGCGGCCTGGGGCAGCATCGACAAGGCCGCCATGCAGCAGGCGGCGATCGTGCCGCTGCTGTACCGCAAGGACCTGCTGTACCGGCCGGCCGCCGCCACCAACGTGTACGTCACCGAGGCCTACGGCATGTACGACTACCTCAACGTCGGCTCCACCAAGTAGCTCTGACGGGGCTGTGCGGTGACCGCGTACATCGTCCGACGCGTGATCGCGGCGATCATCCTGCTGATCGTCGTGACCATGATCACCTTTGCCATCTTCTTCCTGGTGCCCCGACTGGCCGGCGAGACCAGCACGCAGCTCGCCGCCCAGTACGTGGGCCGTGACCCCAGCCCGGACGCGCTCGCCGCCGTGCAGAAGAACCTCGGCTTCGACCAGCCGCTCTACCAACAGTGGTGGGAGTTCGCGCACGGCATCGTGGCCGGACGCACCTTCCGCTACGGTCCGGACGCCTCGGTCTGCCATGTGCCGTGCTTCGGCTACTCGTTCAAGAGCCACCTCCCGGTCTGGCCGGAGATCACCTCCCGGCTGCCGGTGACCATCTCGCTGGCGGCGGGCGCGGCGGTGATCTGGGTGATCACCGGCGTGGCCATCGGCGTGCTGTCGGCGCTCAAGCGCGGCTCGGTCTTCGACCGGTTCTCCATGGGCCTGGCGCTGGCCGGGGTCTCGCTGCCGATCTTCTTCACCGCGCTGCTGTCGCTGGCGCTGTTCAGCTACAAGTGGCCGGTCTTCCCCAACCTGCAGTACGTGCCGATCACGCAGAACCCGGTGCTGTGGGCGAAGAACCTGGTGCTGCCGTGGATCACCCTGGCCTTCCTCTACTCGGCGCTGTACGCGCGGCTGACCCGCGCCGGGATGCTGGAGACGATGAGTGAGGACTACATCCGCACCGCCCGCGCCAAGGGCCTGCCGGAGCGTCAGGTGGTGATCCGTCACGGGCTGCGGTCGGCGCTCACCCCGATCATCACCATCTTCGGCCTGGACCTCGGCCTGCTGCTCGGCGGCGCGGTGCTCACCGAGACCGCCTTCTCGCTGCCCGGGGTCGGCCAGTACGCAGTGGAGGCGATCACCGACAACGACCTGCCGAAGATCATGGCGGTGACGACGCTGGCCGCGTTCTTCATCGTCGTCGCCAACCTCGTCGTGGACGTCCTCTACGTCGCGGTCGACCCGAGGGTCAGGTACCGATGAAGCATCTCCCCTTGGGCCCGAACCACCTGCACGGGCGTTCCGGAACAACGGTGACCGCCGAGGGACCGCCCGACTCCGCGTTCCTCAGCGTGCGGGACCTGCGGATCCACTTCGCCACCGACGACGGGCTGGTGCGCGCGGTGGACGGGCTGAGCTTCCGGCTGGACCGGGGGCGCACGCTCGGGATCGTGGGCGAGTCCGGCTCCGGCAAGTCGGTCACCTCGCTCGGCATCATGGGCCTGCACCGCTCCGCGCGGGCGCGGGTGTCGGGCGAGGTGTGGCTGGACGGCGAGGAGTTGGTCGCCGCCGACCCGGAGCGGGTGCGGCAGCTGCGCGGCCGCAAGATGGCGATGATCTTCCAGGACCCGCTCACCGCCATGCACCCGTTCTACTCCGTCGGGCAGCAGATCATGGAGGCCTACCGGGTCCACCACCCCGACGCGCACCGCAAGGAGGCACGGGCGCGCGCGGTCGAGATGCTCACCCGCGTCGGCATCCCGCAGCCGGACCGGCGCGTGGACGACTACCCGCACCAGTTCTCCGGCGGCATGCGCCAGCGCGCGATGATCGCCATGGCACTGGTCAACGACCCGGACCTGCTGATCGCGGACGAGCCGACGACCGCCCTGGACGTCACCGTGCAGGCGCAGATCCTCGACCTGATCCGGGACCTGCAGCGCGAGACCGGCTCGGCGGTCGTCATCATCACCCACGACCTGGGCGTGGTCGCCGAGATCGCCGACGACATCCTGGTGATGTACGCGGGCCGCTGCATGGAGAACGGCCCGGCCGAGGACGTCTTCACCCACCCGCAGCACCCCTATACCTGGGGCCTGCTCGCCTCGATGCCGCGCATCAACCGCGAGCGCAAGGAGCGGCTGCTGCCCATCGAGGGCAATCCGCCGAGCCTGATCCGGGTCCCGCCCGGCTGCCCGTTCCACCCGCGCTGCCGTTACGCCCAGCTGACCGACGGGCGCTCGGAGACCGAGGTCCCCTCGCTCGTCCCGACCGACTCCCCCGGTCACTCCGTCGCCTGCCACCTCACCCCCGAGGAGCGGCGGCGCATCTTCACCGAGGAGATCGCACCCGGGCTCTGATCCCACGTCAGGATCCCACAGGAGGTGACCCGATGGCGACCACCGACGGCGAGGCGCTGCTTCAGGTCGACGCCCTGGTCAAGCACTTCCCGATCCGCAAGGGCCTGCTGCAACGCCAGGTCGGCGCGGTGCGCGCGGTCGACGGCGTGGACTTCTCCGTCCGCGCGGGCGAGACGCTGGGCGTGGTCGGCGAGTCCGGCTGCGGCAAGACCACGACGGGCCGGCTGCTGGTCCGGTTGCTGGAGCCGACCGACGGCCGGATCCGCTTCGAGGGCCGCGACATCACCCATCTGGGCACCGGCGCGATGCGTCCGCTGCGGCGCGACATCCAGATGATCTTCCAGGACCCGTACTCCTCGCTGAACCCCCGGCACACCGTCGGCACGATCGTCGGCGCGCCGCTGAAACTGCAGGGGGTCAAGACCGATCAGGGCGTCAAGAAGTCCGTCCAGGAGCTGCTGGAGCTGTGCGGGCTCAGCCCGGAGCACTACAACCGCTACCCGCACGAGTTCTCCGGCGGCCAGCGCCAGCGGATCGGCATCGCCCGCGCGCTCGCACTTCGGCCCAAGCTGATCGTCGCCGACGAACCGGTCTCGGCGCTGGACGTGTCGATCCAGGCCCAGGTGGTCAACCTGCTCGACGACCTCCAGGACGAACTGGGGCTGACCTACGTGATCATCGCCCACGACCTCTCCGTGGTCCGGCACGTCTCCGACCGCGTGGCGGTGATGTACCTCGGCAAGATCGTGGAGCTCGGCGACCGCGACTCCCTCTACCGGGCACCGCTGCACCCCTACACCGTGGCGCTGATGTCCGCCGTCCCCGTGCCCGACCCCACGCGCAAGGAGCAGCGCGAACGCATCCTGCTCACCGGCGACGTCCCCTCCCCGGTCAAGCCGCCGCCCGCCTGCCGGTTCCACACCCGCTGCTGGAAGGCGCAGGACATCTGCCGCGAGGTGGAGCCGCCGATCCGCGAGCTGCGCACCGGCCACGCGGTCGCCTGCCACTTCCCGGAGAACTTCGACGCGGCCGAACCCCCGGCCGCCGCGTGAGCGTCCCGCCCGCCGAGGTTCGGCGGGCGGGACGGCGGGCGGGGACGACGTGTGGTGCGGCTACTCGCTCAGCGCGGCCAACTCCCGTTCCACGGCCGCCTGGTGCGTCTCGGCGTCCTCACGGGCACGGCGCGGGCTCCAGCGGCCGGTCATGGCGAAGACGAAGGGGATGAAGAGCGCCTGGCCGGCGAAGCAGATCCACCACCAGGTCTGCCACTGCCCCGGCCCGTCCTTGGCGGCCTGCTGCACCTGGGTGCCGTAGGTCTGCAGGACCGTCAGCTGCGGCTGAGCCTTCGCCACCGCCTGCAGACCGGCCGGACCGACCTCCTGGGAGGCCTCGGCCAGCAGCGTGGGCGGGATGGCGTTCGGCGGGTACTTGGCGAGCTCGGCGAAGAGCTTCGGGTGGGCCTGGACGATGGCGAGCGCCGGACCCGCCTCGGCCTGGGCGGTCGCCACCTGGGTGCCGTGCTCCACCAGCGGCGTCACCGCGGTGACCACGACCGGCACGAAGGCCGCGGAGACCGCGACCACGATCCGGATGATCCAGCCCCACACCGCCAGGCCCGTCGCCGTCGCGGCGGGGTTGCGCTTCTCCACCGTCTCGGTGAAGCTCGCCATCCACGGCGCGTAGGCGACGCCGCTGAGCACGCCGACGGCGGCGCACAGCGCGGCGAAGGTGTAGTAGCCGGTGGTGGGTTGGGTCGCGCGGGTGGCGAAGACGGCGGTCGCGGCCATGGTGCCGAGCGCGCCCACGATCATGAACGGCTTGCGCACCCGCAGCCGGTCCGAGAGAAGCCCGACGACGACCAGGGCGACGGCGTTCGGCGCCCAGTACCAGTTGGCCAGCGCGTTGGCGCGTTGCTCGGTGTAGCCGAAGGTGGTCGCGAAGTAGACGACGAAGTTGCCGACCGCGGCGAAGTAGAAGAGCAGGAAAACGCTGATCGCGAAGGCCGAGCCGACCACGTCCAGCCGCATCATCTGCCGCCAGTGGCCCTTCAGTTGGCTCTCCGGGTCGATGCCCGCCGCGCGCGCCTCGACCAGTGCGCGGTCGCGCAGGCTCACCATGATCTGGTCCCGCAGCCGCGGCGACAGCTCGCGCAGCCCGAACAGCGCCAGGACGAAGACGAGCAGGCCCGCGTAGCCGGCGTAGCGCAGTTCGTCCTGCCAGCTCGCGGAGTTGAGCGTGGCGCTGGTGACGCTGGTGACCACGAGGCTGCCGATGACCGGGCCCATGGTCCAGTACCCCATGGCCGTCGCCCGGCCCAACTGCGGGGAGAAGTCCCGGATCAGCGCGGGCGTGGCCACCAGCACGATGCCCTCGACGAAGCTGACGGCGGCGAAGAGGATCAGGTACGCGGTCTGGTTCGGCGCCGCCGGCAGCCCTGCGACCAGCAGCAGCGCGGCCACCAGCAGCCCGTAGACCACCAGGTTGGCCCGCCCCCACCGGTCCGCCAG
This sequence comes from Streptacidiphilus pinicola, assembly GCF_003258295.1. GTDB lineage: Bacteria > Actinomycetota > Actinomycetes > Streptomycetales > Streptomycetaceae > Streptacidiphilus > Streptacidiphilus pinicola. The sequence continues at coordinate 19,747 of NZ_QKYN01000094.1, forward strand.
CCCGGCCACCAGCGAGGCGAAGGCGCCCACGGCGTTGCCGATGACGCTGATCCAGACGAAGTCGCGGAAGGTCATCCGGTAGTGCTGGATGATCGAGGTCGCCACCGCGTACTGCACGTAGAGCTCGTAGTAGAGCACCACGGTGGTGACGACCACGATGCCCAGATAGAGATAACGGCGCGCCGTGTCGGGGTAGTGCGGGAGTTCTCTTCGCCAGAGCCTGGCGAGGGGATTCGGTGCGGTCTCGGGCTGCGCGGACACGGACACGCTCATGCAGGGCCCTCCTCGATTCTGAATTTCGAGTCGCCATGAATGGAAATAGGACACACCTACCGGTCGGTATGGAGGAATGTAGGAGTCCACCCCCGACCGGTCAATGCCTCGTGCAGATTCCACCCTCGACAGGCCGCAGCCCAGCTGGCTAGGCTCAGTGGAACTATTCAATTTGTTGACCAGGGAGCCGACCATGCACCCCTTCCGCGCTGCCGTCGAGGCACGGGACACCGCCGCCCTGGAGGCCCTGCTGGCCGAGGACGTGGTCTTCACCAGCCCCGTCGCGTTCAAGCCCTACCCGGGCAAGGCCATCACGGCCGCGATCCTGCGCGGCGTCATGCGGGTCTTCGAGGACTTCCGCTACGTCCGCGAGATCGGCGCGCCGGACGCACGGGACCACGCGTTCGTCTTCAAGGCCACCGTGGACGGACGCGAGGTGCACGGCTGCGACTTCCTGCACTTCGACGAGGACGGCCTGATCGACGAGTTCACCGTGATGGTCCGACCGCTGTCGGGCGCACAGGCGCTGGCGGCGGCGATGGGCGCGCAGTTCCCGCAGATCGAGGCCGAGGCGCTGAAGGCGCTGGGCTGACCGTCAGCGCCGGGCGAGGACGGCCAGGGTCTGCTCGCACCAGCGCAGGTTCTCGCGCTCGAAGGAGAGGCCGCGCATCAGGGTGAGATAGGGGCCGACCCGCTCGGCGGCGGCGAGGTACTCCTCCTCGAAGCGCCCGTCCAGCAGGCGAGCTCGCAACCGCTCGTAGCGGGCGACCTTGGCCTGCGCCACCGCCCGGCGCTCCTCCAGCGCGGCGCACACCGCGGCGGCGTCGCCGGCGTCCACCGCCTGCACCTGGACCAGCAGTTCGTCGCGGATCGCGCCGGGCCGCGGCAACCGCGCGGTGAAGGCGCGCAGCTCGGCCCGGCCGGTCTCGGTCAGCGAGAAGAGGCGCTTGTTGGGGCGCCGCTCCTGCTCGACGACGCGGGCCCGGACCAGGCCGTCGGCCTCCATCCGGTCGAGCTCGCGGTAGAGCTGCTGCGGGGTGGCCGCCCAGAAGTTCGCGACCGAGGCGTCGAAGCCCTTGGCGAGGTCGTACCCGGACGCCTCGCCCTCGAGCAGGGTCGCCATGATCGCGTTGCGCAGTGCCATGCCGGGAGGATAGTCAACTTCGCGACCATCCGCGTCCCGCGGCGGCCGTACGGCAGACTCGACCCGTGACGATCACTCCCGCGCGCACCGTGCCCTACGTCTCCCAGTTCGGCTCCCCCGGCCTCGTCCCGCAGCTGATCGCGCGCACGCTCGCCCCCGAGGACGATCCGGCCTGGGCGGAGTCCGGGGCGGCCTCGCCCGAGGAGTACGCCTGGTGGTGCCGGCGCGTGTGCGGCATGGCCTGCCTGCGGATGGCGCTGGTCCACTGGCGCGGCGAGGCGCCCGGAACGGTCGCGCTCGCCCACGAGTGCGTCGCGGCCGGGGCGTACGTGGTCGACGGGGAACAGGTCCAGGGCCTCATCTACGCGCCCTTCGCCGCCTACGTGCGCGAGCGCTGGGGCCTGGCGGCCACCGTCGAGAGGGCACTGGAGCCGGCGCGGGTGCGCGAGCACCTCGACGCCGGACGGCTGCCGATGCTGTCGGTGCACCCGTCCGTCCGCACCCTCGACCCGGCACCGGCCGCGCGGGGTGGGCATCTGGTGCTGGCCGTCGACCACGACGACGAGGCCCTGTACGTCAACAATCCCTCCGGCTTCCCCGGCACCCAGCACTACGCCCGGGTGCCGTGGCCGGACCTGTACCGCTTCTTCGCCCGCCGTGGCGTGGTGCTGGACGACCCCTCGGTCTGAGGGGTCGTCCGGCTCGCCGGTGAGAGTCCGTCAGCCGACGGACAGCAGCCCACCGACGACCACGAACGGGATCATGTACGAGACGCCGTTCATCAGCGCCTTGTAGACCACGCTGCGCTCCCGCCACCCGCCTGCGGCACCGCCGTACGTGCCAGCTCGAAGAGCTCCACCGGGCGCCGGATCGCGTCACCGACGCCGACCGAGACGATCGGCTTTCCGGCGAACCGGCTGCGGTCGACCTCCTTGTCGGCCGCGATGATCACCGCGTCCGCGGCGGCGATGTCGGCGTCGGTCAGCACGTTCTCCGCGCCGATCGATCCCTGGGTCTCCACCTTGACGGTGTGGCCCTGCGCCTCGGCTTCCTGCTGGAGCTTCTCCGCGGCCATGTAGGTATGCGCGATACCCGCAGGGCACGCGGTGACGGCCACCAGCCGCAGTGGGCCGGCCTCTCTGGTCGGTGACACGGCACTCTCCTCGCACGAAGCCCGTGGGCACTTATGGGACTTTCACAGTCCCTCGGCGAGGGGGTGTGCCAGCAGAGTCCGCCGCCCTGACCCGCTCGGGCCGAACGTCCCGGCGGCGGCGCCGAAAGGCGGTCGGGCGGTCAGGCCTGCTGCGTGCGGCGGGCGTAGGCGCGGGCCGCACGGGCGCGGTCGCCGCAGCGGGTGGAGCACCACTGGCGGCGGCCGTGGCGCAGCAGGAAGCGCGTGCAGGGCGGGGAGCCGCAGGCGGTGAGCCGCTCGGCATCCGGGCCGGTCAGGAGCTCGGCGGCGTTGTCGGCGAGGGCCGCGAGGGCGTGCTCCAGGATCTGCGTGGTCGGATGGGGGGCGGCCCGGTACGGCCCGGAGCTCCGGTCCCAGTGCAGCAGCGCGACGGCGGGGGTGCGCAGCAGCGCGTCGTTAATGGCCGCCAGAGCCGTGGGCAGGGCCGGCACGTCGTCCACGCGGGCGGCGAGCAGCGTCCTGATCTGCTCGCGCAGCGACCGCAGTTGGGCGGCGCACAGCTCCCTGATGCCGGCGTCGGCGGGTGCGAGCCCGTGCGCGGTGAGCCACTCGTTCGCGCTCTCGGGCGTGCCGAGGAGGTCGATGACGTGGCCGCCGGGCAGGTCGACGGCGCTGTTGGCGAAGTCGAGCGCCGGGTAGGCGTCGGCGCCCGGCGCGGGCTCGGGCGCGGCGTCCGCAGTGACGATCTCCAGCATGCTTCTCATGGTACCGCTTGCGCCATCCGTGAGAACCTGCCTACGATCCATCTCACGGATACATCGCAACCATCCATGAGAGTGGTGTCCCATGGCTTCTTCCCACAACGCCGACCAGCAGCTCCCCGTGCGCGTCCTCGGCGGCCCGACGGCGGCCTTCGAGTACGGCGGCCTGCGCTTCCTGACCGACCCGACCTTCGACGGGCCCGGCGACTACCAGAACCCCGGCCGGCCGCTGCTGACCAAGACCGCGCCCGCCGCGGCCCAACCGGCCGAGCTCGGGCGGATCGACGTGGTCCTGCTCTCCCACGACGAGCACGCCGACAACCTCGATCGCAGCGGCCGCGACCTGCTTGCCGACGTCGCGCTGACCCTCACCACCACCGGCGGCGCCCGGCGTCTCGGCGGGACGGCGAAGGGCCTGGGCGACTGGGAGCAGGTCACCGTCGACCGCCCCGACGGCGGCACCGTCACCGTGACCGGCGTGCCGGCGATCCACGGCCCCGGCAAGCGTGAGGAGGTCGAGCCGTTCACCGGGCAGGTCACTGGCTTCGTGCTGACCGGCGAGGGGCTGCCGACCGTCTACGTCAGCGGCGACAACGCCTCGCTGGAGGCGGTCGGCGAGATCGCCGCCCGGTTCGCACCGGTGGACACGGCGGTGCTGTTCGCGGGCGCGCCGCGGATCCCGGTCCTCTTCGACGGCGCTCCGCTGGTGCTCGACAGCGCGCAGGCGGCGGAGGCCGCACGACTTCTCGACGCGCGCCGGGTCGTCACCGTCCACCACGACAGCTGGGCGCACTTCACCGAGGGCCGGGACGAGATCGTGGCCGCGTTCGACGCCGCCGGGCTGGCGGACCGTCTGGTCTGACCTCCGCTCAGGCGGCCGGCCCAGGCGGGCGAACGGTTCGCCGGAGCAGGAGCCGCGGCCGCACCTCCGTCCTCGCGGCGGAGCGGGGGCGTCGCCGTCACCTCCCCCCGTGTCGGCCAGGAGTTCCCGCGGGTCACCACTGGCGGCATCCACGGGCCCCCGCAGCATCACCCTCGGGCGCGCGGCGGGGCCGCGGGGGCGGAAAGCGTTATCCGGCAGCGGGTGCCGTGCTGCCGCGCAGCACCAGTTCGGCCGGGAGGTCGACGCGGCGGGGCTCGTCGCCGGAAGGGTCGAGGAGGAGGCGGACCGCCTCCTCGCCCGCCGCTTCCAGCGGGAGGCGGACGGTGGTGAGCGCCGGGCGGAGATCCGCCGCGAAGGGGACGTCGTCGAAGCCGACGACGGAGACGCGGTCCGGGACCGCGAGGCCGAGGTCGTCGCGGAGACCCGCCAGGGCGCCCGCGGCCATCACGTCGTTGAGGACCAGCACCGCCGTCAGGTCCGGTCGGGCGCGCAGCAGGCGGACCGCCGCGGCGCGGCCGCCCTCGCGGGTGAAGTCGCCGGTCTCCACCGCGTCGGGCGCGGCCGGCGCGCCGAGGCCGCGCAGCGCGCGGCGCGCGCCGTCGAGGCGGTGGCGCACGGTCAGCAGCTCGGACGGTCCGGCGACCACCCCGATGCGCCGGTGCCCGAGCTCCCACAGGCCGCGTACGGCCTGCCCACCGCCGCTGCGGTTGGCCATCGCGACCGTGTCCAGGTCGGGGCCGCGGTCGCCGATGCAGACGACGCGGCCGCCGTCCGCCTCGAAGCCCGCGATCTCCTCGGCCAATCGCTCCGTCGCCTCCGTGTCGGTGGTGCCGCTGCCCGCGAGGATCACCGCGCGGGCGCGCTGCGCGCGCAGGCTGCGCAGGTACTCCAGCTCCAGGCCGGGCTCGCGGAAGGTCGCCGCGATCATCACCATCAGCCGCTGCTCCCGCGCGGCCCGCATCGCACCCGCGGCGATCGCGCCGAAGTACGGGTCGGCGACGTCGTGGACGATCAGGCCGACGACGTTGCTGGTGGCGCGGGCCAGCGCCTGCGCGGGCGCGTTGGATACGTAGCGCAGCTCCTCGGCCGCTGCCTCGACCCGGCGGCGCAGCTCCTCCCCGACCGTGCGCGCGCCGCTGCCGTGCAGCACCCGCGAGGCCGTGGCCAGCGAGACGCCCGCCTGCCGGGCCACCTGCTGGAGGGTCACCCCGGCGGTGTGCGCGGGCCGGGTCCTTGACCGTGGATTCGCCATGCCCGTACGGTACCGGGAAACGCCTGGAAAGCGCTTTCCATCGCCTCCCGTGAAGGACTCCCCGCATGAACCGCAGGTCCATCGGCATCGTCATGAACGGTGTCACCGGCCGCATGGGCTACCGCCAGCACCTGGTCCGCTCGATCCTCGCGCTGCGCGAGCAGGGCGGCCTCCCGTTGCCGGACGGCACCGTCGTCTGGCCCGAGCCCGTGCTGGTCGGCCGCAACGAGGACAAGCTGCGCGCCATCGCCGAGCGCCACGGCCTCACCGCCTGGACGACCGACCTGGACGCCGCGCTCGCCGACCCGGCCAACGAGATCTACTTCGACGCCCAGCTCACCCAGGTCCGTGGCAAGGCGCTGCGCGCCGCCATCGCGGCCGGCAAGCACGTCTACAGCGAGAAGCCGATCGCCGAGTCCGTGCCCGAGTCCCTGGAGCTGGCGCGGCTCGCCCGCGAGGCCGGGGTCAAGAACGGCGTGGTGCAGGACAAGCTCTTCCTGCCGGGTCTGCTCAAGCTGAAGCGCCTGATCGACGGCGGCTTCTTCGGCCGGATCCTCTCCGTGCGCGGCGAGTTCGGCTACTGGGTCTTCGAGGGCGACTGGCAGTCCGCGCAGCGCCCCTCATGGAACTACCGCGCCCAGGACGGCGGCGGCATCGTGCTGGACATGTTCCCGCACTGGCACTACGTGCTGGAGCGGCTCTTCGCGCCGGTCCGCTCCGTCTACGCGCAGGCCGTCACGCACATCCCGGAGCGCTGGGACGAGCAGGGCCGCGCCTACCCCGCCACCGCGGACGACGCCGCCTACGGCGTCTTCGAGCTGGACGGCGGCGTGATCGCGCAGATCAACTCCTCCTGGGCGGTCCGCGTCGACCGCGACGAGCTGGTCGAGTTCCAGGTGGACGGCACCGAGGGCAGCGCCGTCGCCGGGCTGCGCAACTGCCGTGTCCAGCACCGGGCCGGGACCCCCAAGCCCGTGTGGAACCCGGACCTGCCCGCGACGGAGCCGTTCCGAGCGCAGTGGCAGCAGGTGCCGGACAACGGCGCGTTCGACAACGGCTTCAAGGTGCAGTGGGAGCAGTTCCTCGCCCACGTCGTCGCCGACGAGCCGTTCCCGTACGACCTGCTCTCCGGCGCGCGCGGCGTGCAACTGGCCGAACTGGCGCTGCAGTCCGCCGCCGAGGGCCGCCGCGTCTCCGTGCCCGAGCTGACCCTGTAGGAGCCCGCCGTGTCCTCGATCCTCCTGCCCCTGCCCGACGGCGCGGCCGCCTACCGGCTGCCGGACGCCGCCTCCCTCCCCGCCCTGCCTGACACGGCCTCACCCGCGCGCTCCCGCACGGTCTTCGCGGCGGCCCACGTCGTCGCCGACCCGACCCGCCCGAACGGGCCCGGTCTGCCCGCCGCCGTCGACTGGGACGCCACGCTGGCGTTCCGTCACCACCTGTGGTCCCTCGGTCTCGGCGTCGCCGACGCGATGGACACCGCCCAGCGCGGCATGGGTCTGGACTGGCCCGCCACCCGTGAGCTGATCGCCCGCAGCGGCGGTGCGGCCCACGCCGTCGGGGGGCGGCTGGCCTGCGGCGCGGGTACCGACCAGCTCGACCCGGGCGCGACGCACACCCTCAAGGCCATCCTCGCCGCCTACGAGGAGCAGTTGGAGGTCGTGGAGAACGCCGGGGCGCAGGTGATCCTGATGGCGAGCCGGGCGCTGGCCGCGACCGCCTCCGGCCCGGAGGACTACGCCGAGGTCTACGGGCGCCTGCTGGCGCAGGCCGCGCAGCCCGTCATCCTGCACTGGCTCGGCGACATGTTCGACCCGGCGCTGGCCGGCTACTGGGGTGCGGACGACCTCGACGCCGCCGCGGACGCCGTGCTGGCGATCATCCGCGACCACGCGGACAAGGTCGACGGCATCAAGGTCTCGCTGCTGGACGCGGGCCGCGAGATCGCCCTGCGCCGCGCGCTGCCGGACGGCGTCCGCCTCTACACCGGGGACGACTTCCACTACCCCGAGTTGATCCTCGGCGACGAGCGCGGCTTCAGCCACGCCCTGCTCGGGGTGTTCGACCCGCTCGCCCGCCACGCGGCGGCGGCGCTGGCCGCGCTGGACCGGGGCGACGCGGACGGCTACCGCGCCGTCCTGGAGCCGACTCTGCCGCTGGCCCGGCACCTCTTCTCGGCGCCGACGCGGCACTACAAGACGGGTGTGGTGCTGCTCGCCCATCTGGCCGGGAACCAGGACCACTTCACCATGGTCGGTGGAGCCCAGGACCACCGCGAACTGCCACACCTGGGCCGCCTCTTCGTGCTCGCCGCGGAGGCCGGCGCGCTGCCGGACCTGGACCTGGCCACCGCCCGGATGCGCGCGGTCCTCGCGGAGCGGGGGTTCCGTCAGTGAGCGACCTCAAGGGGCTCTCCCTCAACACCGCGACCACCAAGCGGTGGACGCTCGCCGAGACCGTCGCGGGCTGCGTGGACGCCGGCATCGGCGGCATCGGTCTCTGGCGCGACCGCGTCGCCGAGGCCGGGCTCGCCAACGCGGCACGGTTGGTCCGCGAGGCCGGACTGACCGTCACCAGCCTGTGCCGGGGCGGGTTCTTCGCCGAGCCGGGCGCCGCCGAGGACAACCGTCGCGCCGTCGACGAGGCCGCGGCGCTCGGCACGGACACCCTGGTGCTGGTCTGCGGCGGGCTCCCGGCGGGCAGTCGTGACCTTCCGGCCGCGCGCCGGACCGTCGCGGACGGCATCGCCGCGCTCGCCCCGTACGCGGAGGCGCACGGCGTCCGGCTCGCCATCGAGCCGCTGCACCCGATGTTCTGCGCCGACCGCGCCGTCGTCTCCACGCTCGGCCAGGCGCTGGACCTCGCCGAGGCCGCCGGGCACGGCACGGGCGTCTGCGTCGACACCTACCACGTGTGGTGGGACCCGGAGTTGGAGCGCCAGATCGCCCGCGCCGGGGCGGCGGGGATGCTCCACGCCTTCCAGGTCTGCGACTGGCTGCTGCCGCTGCCCGCCGACGCGCTGCTCGGGCGCGGACACATCGGCGACGGGCACATCGACATCCCGCGCCTCGCCCGCCTGGTGGCCGAGGCGGGTCATCGGGGCTGGACCGAGGTGGAGATCTTCAACCAGCGGATCTGGGACGCCCCGGGCGAGGAGACGGTCCGCACCGTCGTCGAACGTCACCGCACCCACCTGGCCGGGATCGGATAACCATGTTCCTCACCACCACCGACGACGGCTTCCTGCGCGACGGGCGTCCGCACCGGATCGTCTCCGCCGCCGTCCACTACTTCCGCATCCTCCCGGAGCTCTGGCGCGACCGGCTGGAACGGTTGCGCGCGATGGGCGTCAACACGGTGGAGACGTACGTCGCGTGGAACGTCCACGAGCGTGAGCGCGGCCGACACGACTTCTCCGGACGGCAGGACATCGCCGGTTTCGTACGGCTGGCGGGCGAGTTGGGGCTCGACGTGATCGTGCGACCGGGCCCGTACATCTGCGCCGAGTGGGAGGCGGGCGGCCTGCCCGCCTGGCTGCTCGCCGACCCGGCCGTGCGGCTGCGCCGCTCCGACGCGGCCTACCTGACCGCCGCCGACGCCTGGTTCGACGCGCTGCTGCCGCAGCTGACGCCGCTTCAGGCCGAGGCAGGCGGCCCGATCGTGGCGATGGCGGTGGAGAACGAGTACGGCAGCTACGGCAACGACACCGCGTACCTGGAGCACCTGCGCGCCGGGATGCTCCGGCGCGGCGTCACCTGCCTGCTCTGCACGGCCGACGGTGCCGAGGACTGGTTCCAACTCGGCGGCCGGGTACCGGGCGTGCTGACCACCGGCACCTTCGGCTCGCGTCCGGAGGAGGCGCTGGCCTGCCTGCGCCGGCACCAGCCGACCGGTCCGCTGGTCTGCATGGAGTACTGGCACGCCTGGTTCGACAGCTGGGGTGAGCCGCACCGGGTACGGGACGCGGCGGAGGCCGCACAGGTGCTGGACACGCTGCTGGCCGCCGGAGCCTCGGTGAACCTCTACATGGGCCACGGCGGCACCAACTTCGGCTGGTGGAACGGCGCCAACTGCTACGACGGCCGCTACCTGCCGATCACGACGAGCTACGACTACGACGCACCGGTCGGCGAGGCGGGCGAGCTGAGCGAGAAGTTCCACGCCTTCCGCGAGGTGATCGAGCGTCACACCGGGCCTGTCCCGTATCCGCTGCCGCCCGAGCCCGCCCGACTCGCGCCGCGCCGGATCGAGGAGCTGACGGGCCGCGTCGCGCTCTTCGACTGCCTCGACCTGCTCGGCACGGGCACGGAGCGGCTCGAACCCGAGCCGATGGAGGCGCTGGGCCAGTCCACCGGGCTGATCCTCTACCGCACGCGCCTGCGCGGCCCGTTGGCCAAGGCGGAGCTGCGGGTCGACGGGCTGGCCGACCGTGCCCAGGTCTTCCTCGACGGCCGGGAGCTCGGCACGCTGCACCGCAACGAGCCGCTCGGCGCGGTCACGCTGGCCGTGCCGGCGGCCGGGGCGCGGCTGGACCTGCTGGTGGAGAACCAGGGCCGGGTCAACTACGGCCCGCAGCTGGCCGATCGCAAGGGCATCACCGGCGGGGTGCGGCTGGAGCGGCAGTACCAGTTCGGCTGGGAGATCCGGCCGCTGCCGTTGGATCCGCTGCCCGAGCTGCCGTTCGGGGAGGGTTGCGGGGCCGGACCGTCCTTCCACCGCTTCGAGCTCGATCTGGGCGGGGAACCGCCCGCCGACGGCTTCCTGGCGCTGCCGGGCTGGACCAAGGGCATGGTCTGGCTCAACGGCTTCGCGCTCGGCCGCTACTGGGAGGCGGGCCCGCAGGTCACCCTCTACGCCCCCGCGCCGCTGTGGCGGGCCGGACGCAACGAGATCACCGTCCTGGAGCTGCACAGCCCCGGCCGCCGGCTGGAGCTGCGCGAGGCGGCCGATCTCGGCCCGACCGATCCGGCACCGGAGGGCTTCTGAGCCCGTCCCGAGCGGGTCCGTCGAGGCCCTCGATCGGATGCCGATCGAATGATACACATTGATCCGAGCAGTGGACGGGCCTCCAGCAGCCTCTCAGCCGCGCCCCGGCCCTGCCTCTGGAGGCAACCATGACCCTGACGGCCGACCAGCGCCGCGCCCGCATCCTGGAGGTCGTGCGGGCCCAGGGCACCGTGCGGGTCGTGGACCTCGCCGCCGAGATCGGCCTGGCCCCCGTCACCGTCCGCCGTGACGTCGCCGCGCTGGCGGAGGAGGGCGCGCTGCGGCGCTCGCACGGCGCCGTCTCGCTGCCCGACACCGCGCCGGCCGTCGGCCCCGACGGGCGCAGCATCGTCGTCGGGATGCTCGTCCCCGCGGTGGGCCTGTACTTCGACGAGGTGATCGCGGGCGCGCGAGCCGCGGCGGACGAGGTGGGCGCGCGACTGGTCCTCGGTGTCTCCGGCTACCGGCCCGACAACGACCGCGCCCAGGTCGAGCAGCTGATCCGCTCCGGCGCGGACGGCCTGCTGCTCACCCCCACCTGGACGCCGGAGACCGGCGCGGCGGACCCGGGCGGCACGGACTGGATCAGCGAGCTCCCGCTGCCGACCGTCCTGGTGGAACGCCGGGCGCCGATCTCCAGCCCGCTCTCCCGCCTCGACGCCGTCGGCTCCGACCACCGCCAGGGCGTCCTGACCACGCTCCGGCATCTCGCTGCGCTCGGCCACGAGTCCGTCCTGCTGGCCGCCCGCGCGGACAGCTGGACCGCGCACGAGGTCCGCGCCGCGTACGCGGAGGCCGCACCGCTGTTGGGGTTCACCCCACACCCCGTACTCGGCCTCGACCCGGTCACCCGCGACCTCGACGCCGTCGCGACCCGCCTCACCGAGGCCGTCGCCACGGGCGTCCACGCGGTGCTGGTCCACAACGACCAGGACGCCCTCCAGTTGGCCCCGCTGCTGCGCTCACGCGGCCTGCGCATCCCCGAGGACCTGGCAGTGATCTCCTACGACGACGTGGTCGCCGCCCTCGCCGACCCCCCGCTCACGGCTGTCGCCCCACCGAAGCAGGCCGTCGGCCGCGCGGCGATGGAGCTGTTGTTGCGCCGGAGCGCGCCGCCCGGCAAGTCCCTTCCGGTGCACCACATCGAGCTCCTCCCGGACCTCATGATCCGTACCTCCTGCGGAGGGCAGCGCTAGGCACCCGGGAGGTTGCAGCACGCCAGGGGTGCGGGGCTGTGCCGATATGCGGCTCCGCCGGGTAGGCGCGAGAACGGCTCCAGGGGGCACCCCCGGCACAGCCCGCGCCCCTGGGCGGAGTGCAGCTACCTCAGCGGCCGCAGGTACTCAGAGCCCGGCCCCAACAGCCCCGGCAGGGGGGCCGCCTGGGGGTACCACGGGGCTTCGTACTCCCACGACACCCAGGCGTCCGTGTCCAACTCCCCCACGCAGTCGGCGATCGGGAGGACGCCCGTCCCGAGGGGCAACGGGGTGAGGTCGTGGTGGGAGGCGACGTCCTTGACCTGGGTGTAAGCGAGGCGGGAGCCGAGCGCCGTGCGGGTCTGGTGGGGGGTCTCGCCGGCAAGGCACGTGTGGAGGAGGTCCCAGATAGCGCCGACCGCGGGGTGGTCGACGAGGGCGAGCAGGCGTGCCACCTCCGCGCCGCCGCGGTGGGAGTCGTGGGTCTCCACGACGAGGCGCACGCCGACGCGCTCCGCGGTCTCGGCGGCAGCCGTGAGGCGGCGCGCGGCGCGGGCGTCGACCTCGGGGGCCGGGGTGTCGCCGCCGCGTGGGAAGACGCGCAGGTGAGCGGCGCCGAGGTCCGCGGCCAGTTGGAGTTCCTCGCGCAGGCGGCCCACCACCGCCGCGTCGTCACCGGGCTCGGCCACGCCGACGTAGCCCGCGAGACAGAGCGGGACGATCCCGGCGTGCTCCAGGTCCCGGGCGAACGAGCGGCGTTGGTCCGGGTCCAGGGTGGGGTGGATCGACTCGCCGGGGGCGCAGCGCAGTTCCAGACCCTCCCAGCCGTGCCGGTCGGCGAGGCGCAACGCCTCGGAGAGCGGGTAGCCGGGCAGGCCCAGGGTGGAGAAGGCGAGTCTCACCGGCGCCCCTCCCCCTCGGTGACGCAGCCGTCGGCCCGCAGCACGGCCCGCTGTGACGTACCGTCGGGCCAGCGCACCAGCACCACGAAGTCGGCCCCGGACCGCGACGTCTCGTGGCACAGCGCAGCGAGCAGCAAGCCGTCGGCGACCGCCTCCCAGTGCGCGCGGGTCCAGCCGGTGTGCGGGCTGAGCGTCCGGTCCTCGTCGGGCAGGGGGAACGGTGGTGTCGCGGGCATGGCGGGCGGCTCCTCGCAGGCGGGCGGCCCAGCGAATCTATGGACGCGAACGATCAGGTGTCAATGGCCCGATCACTTCAGAACATTTGATCCCACACTCTTGACTTCGATCCGAGGCGCTCTGAGGATGACCAGATCCCGCTCTGCCTCCTGGTCGAGCCCGAGGAGACCGCCGCGGCCTGATAATGCACCGAGGTCCCATCGCGAGGGGCCGCCAATCGAGTTGATCACTGGGGGCAGTCATGCTCGCGACCATCATCGCGGTTCTCGGAACCCTGTCGGGGTCGATCGTGACCGGTGTGTTCCAGCACATGGCCTCCGGCCGCGCCGAGCGGGTGGCGGCGGCAGCGCAGTTACGTCGCGACCGGCTGGAGGCGATCGCTCAACTCGCGGCTGTGGGAGCCGATTACCGCCGCATCATGCGCAGGCGTGGGCAAGCTCGCCTCAGCCAGGCCAGTCGTGCCCGGCAGGAGGACTTGCGGCAGGAGTCCCATGTCATCCGCTCCGCCCTCACCCAACCCATGACCGTGCTGCAGGCTCTCATCCCCGACTCCCAGGTCCACGCCGCCGCGAAAGCGATGGTGCAGGCGGCCTACGACATCCGGGACACCAGCGACTTCGACGCTCTCAACACGGCGCAGGAGGCGGCACGGGCCGCCCACAACGACTTCGTGGACGCGGCCACCCGGTACGTCGCAGAGCGAGCCGAGCCGTGAGATCCTGCGCCGTCTCGCCGAGCATGCGAGACGAGCCACTAGTCGGTGGACACGACGACCCCGGCCCGGCTCAGGTGCCTGGCCAACTCGCCCACGAGGTGCTTGGGGTGGCGGCGCCACCACCACAGCTCCGGGGACGGGATGCGGTGGTACCAGCCGAGAGCGAGGCCGTCGTCCTCGAGGGTGGCGGCTCGGAAGCGGGTGTCGAGGGCTTTGACGGTCTCGGTCCAGCGCAGGACGGTGACGTCGTCGAGCAGCAGCCAGGCCTCGTGCAGCCAGTTCCGGCAGGAGAGGTCGTTGGTGTACTCGTTGACGTCGTCCTCGTATCCGAGTTCCACCTGCGCGACGAGCCAGGCCCAGTTGTCCACCATCTGCCCGACCGTGAACGCCTCCCGCCACCCCCGCCGGTGCAGCAATTCCCCCACCTCGGCCTCGTTCCGCACCCTCACGGCTCTGCTCCCCGGTGAGTCGCCGGGATCTCGGATCCGTACTGCTCGGCGAGTGCGCGTACGTCCCACAAGTCCTTCTCGGCGGGCGGGTAGGCGGTCTTGAACCGGAACATCCACTCCGGCGCGACGCACCGCACCGTCCGTTCCACGAGGACGCCCGTGCCGGTGAGCGCGTCGACGCACCAGCCGCCGTCCACCCAGACCACCACGCCCGCCTCCGCGAGACCGGCGTAGACGCCCAGAACCTCCGCCACCTCCATCGCGCTAGCTCAGCTCCTCCGCCAGCAGGTCCATGAGCAGGCAGTCGTGCCAGGTCCCGTCAGCGCCGCGTTCGTAGCGGCGGAGGATGCCGACGCGGCGGAAGCCGACCTTCTCGTAGCAGCGGATGGCGGCGGCGTTGTCGGCGGCCGGGTCGATGGTGAGGCGGTGGTGGCCGAGGTCGGTGACGAGGTGGCGGGCGAGGGTGCGGACCGCGTCGGTGCCGAGGCCGTGGCCGTGGGCGGAGGGGTCGAGGTAGACGTCGATGCCGGCGTGCCGGTAGTCGGGTTCCTCCTCGGCGTGCCACTGGATCGCACCCACCACGCGGCCTTCGTGCTCGATGACGAGGGTGGGGGTCGACTCGTCGGCCAGATCCGCCGTGATCTCGGCGGCGAGGTCCGCGAGGGCCTCGCCGCCGCGCCACCAGAGGCGGACCTCCGGGGTCGCCCGGATCGCCGTGAGCGCGGGAACGTCCGCCACCCCGGCGGGACGCAGGGTGACGGACGTTCCGTGCAGGGTGGGTCGCTCCATACCCCGCAGGCTAGCTGCTACCAGGTGTCGTTGAGCGAACCGTTGCCGGATCCGCCGGTGGTGACGGAGTGGTTGTTGCCCGGCTCCCAGGTGATCGAGCCGTCCGAGTTCTTGATGATGTACTTGTACTCGACATAGGTGTTCGCCGGGAGAGTGACCGTGCCGCTCCAGACCGGGTAGCCGGAGGAGGAGAGCGGGATGGCCTGGGCGGTGTTCCAGCTGCCCAGCGCCGGGATCGAGCCGACCAGGTAGACGTTCTGGCCCCAGCTCGTGGTCTCGCTGACGCCGAAGCTCTCCCCGACCGTTCCCGAGGCCGCCGAGGGCAGGTAGAGCGCCACGGCGTCCATCGCCGGGACGGTGACGGTCGCGGTCCCGTTCGTGGCCACCGAGACGGTCGAGCCCGTGCACGCGCCCGTCGACGGGGTCAGGTTGCCGTGGATCACGTCGCAGTAGTTACCGGCCGGCAGGCCCGTCTCGACCGTCACGGTCTTGGCACTGCTCTCGTTGTTGATCCCGATCCAGCCCCGGTTGCCGCGGCTGAACGAGATGAAGTTGGTGCCGTCGTCGTACCAGTTGGCGACCGACTGCCCGGCGACGGCGTTGTGCCAGCCGACCATGTTGCCCACGCCCTGGTTACGGTCGGTGCAGAACCAGCCGTTGGAGCAGTCGGTGTTGCTGACGAACCCGTTGGCGTCGGCCGGCGGCGAGTCGTCGCTGTTGGTCCAGTCGAAGCTGGCGTAGACCTGCGGCACGTCGTAACCCCAGGCCAGCTCGAAGAGGTTGGCCAGGATGTAGTTCGCGCCGGACTTGTAGTTGAGCGTGCTGCCGTTGCGCTCGGTGTCGTGGTTGGTGACCATGGACGTCGACGCGGACGGCGGCTCCAGGCCCCAGCTCTGGCCGAAGGTCTTGAGGTTGGCGATGTTCCCGGTGAACTGCGTCTTCAGGTCCTGCGCGTAGGTGAACTCGATGACGCTGCCGTTGGACTCGAAGGCGGCCGGCTGCAGCGCGCTGTTGGTGCTGCCCGGGATCACCTCCTGGTAGACGTAGGGGCGTGAGCCGGTCCAGGTGGTGTTGTTGACCTGGGAGAGGATCGCGGCCATGTCGCTCGCGTTGATGTGCTTGGCCGCGTCCATCCGGAAGCCGTCCACGCCGTCGGCGACGAGGCTGTTGAGGTAGCCCGCCTCCGTCTGCCGGACGTGGGAGGTCTCGGTGTAGAGGTCCTCCAGGCTGGACAGGTCGCACTCCTGCACCTGCGCCTGGTTGTTCCAGTCCGTGATCGACAGGTCGGAGTTGGGACAGTTCGCGGGCGAGGTGTGGAAGTCCGCGCTGGTGTAGCCGGGCTGGGAGTAGGTCTCCGTCGAGGAGTTGAAGCTGTCGCCGCCGTAGGAGTCGGTGCTGGTGTTGTTGTTGCCCGCCATGTGGTTGAGCACGGCGTCGGCATAGACCTTGACGCCCGCGTTGTGACAGGTCGTCACCATGGCGGCGAACTGTGCGGCGTTGCCCATGCGGCTGTTGAGGTCGTAGCCGATCGGCTGGTAGACCTCCCACCACGGGTGGGAGCCGGAGAGCCGGATGGAGTCCTCGGGCGGGGCGACCTCGACCGCGCCGTAACCCTTGGGGCCGAGCACGTTGGTGCACTCGCTGCCGACGGAGGACCAGTTCCACTCGAAGAGGTTGGCGATGACGTCGCCGCCGTCGGGTCCGGCGGCGGCCCGCGCCGGCGCGGCCTGCAGCGTCAGCGGCAGCACCGCGCCGGCGAGCAGCGCGCCGACGCCGACCCAGCGGGCCTGCCGCCTCGACGGACGTCTCGATGTGATGCGCTGCGTGGGGATGCGCTTCATGGGGAGCTCTCCTTGCGCACGGCCCGTGGGGGAGCCAGGGGGTGGGGGTTGCGACGGCCGGCCACGACCTGTCCCCAGCTGTGACCGCCCGTCGCGTACGAGACCATCTCGCGGCGTTGATGACGGCGTCAATAAGCGCGTGGAAATTCTTACTGCAATTTTCGGCAACATATTTCGACGATGAGTCCATCTGGGTCCGCCCTGGTCCATCCGCGTCCATCCGGGTGCTCCCGGCGGTGCGGTACCGCCGCAAGCTGCGGCGCGCGGAGATCATGGGCGCCATGGCCACCGCTAGCTCCCCCAGGCCGCCCGCGCGCGGTGCCCGTGCGACCACGCTGGTACGGCGCGCCAAGCTGTGGCTGATCCCGACGATCCTGTGCGCGCTGGTCGCGCTCGTCCTCTCGCTGCTCTACATGGGCGGCATCATCAACCCCAACGGCAACCTGCACCGACTGCCGATCGGCCTGGTCAACGAGGACCAGGGAGCGCCCCCGCCCGGGCAACCGCAGAACCTGGGCACGCAGATCACCGCAGCCATCCCGGCGCAGACCCCGGGCACGACCGTCCAGTGGCGCCCGCTGACCGCCGCGCAGGCACAGGACCAGCTCGCCACCGGCAAGATCTACGGCGCGCTGGTCGTGCCCAAGGACTTCACCGCCTCCATCGAGGCGCTCGCCTCGTCGCGGGCGACCACCCGCCCGACCCTGACGGTCCTGACCAACCCCGGGATGGGCAGCCTCGGCTCGTCGCTGGCCTCACAGATCTCCCAGGGCGCCGCCCATCAGGCCTCGCTCACCATCGGCAAGGGCCTCGCCCAGGCGGCGGCCGGTCAGGGCGCGAACGCGACCACGCAGACCCTGCTGAGCGACCCCGTCACGGTGACCACCCAGCAGGGCCACCCCATCGGCGCGCACAGCGGCCTGGGGCTCAGCGCCTTCTACTACACCCTGCTGCTGGTCCTCACCGGCTTCATCGGCGCCAACATCATCCACAACGGCGTCGACACCGCGCTCGGCTACGCCGACTCCGAGCTCGGCCCCTGGCACACCCGCCGCCCGACCGTCCCTATCAACCGGACCCAGACGCTGCTGCTGAAGATGACGATGACCTCGTTCATCGTCATCCTCACCACGACACTGGTCATGGTCGCCACCATCGCCATCCTCGGCATGGACGCCTCGCACCTGCCCCTGCTCTGGATCTTCTCCTACTGCGCGAGCCTGGCGGTGGGCCTGGGCGTCCAGGCGATCAACGCGGCCTTCGGCGGCTTCGGACAACTGGTCGCGATGTTCGTCTTCATCGCCCTCGCCCTGCCCTCCTCCGGCGCCACCGTCCCCCTGCAGGCCCTCCCGGGCTTCTACCGCTTCCTCTCCGTCTTCGAACCGATGCGCCAGCTCAGCGACGGCGTCCGCGCCATCCTCTACTTCGACGCCCGCGCCGACGCCGGCCTCACCCGCGCCTGGATCATGATCGCCATCGCCTGGGCCGCCGCCCTCCTCTTCGGCTTCGGCATGACCTTCTACTACGACCGCAAGGGCCTCCACCGCCTCACGCCCCAGCCGGAGTGATGGCAACGCCGAGCTGGTGCGGAGGTCAGGCTCACAACGGGTCGTCGACCTGCTTGTGGCCTCCTCGTTTCGGCGGCGAGGTGGACGCTACGACGCCCACCAGTTCGGTGATCCTTGGGACGCGCAATAAGTTCACTTCAAGAACTGTTGAGTACTTCATGTAATCTGGGGAGTGAGCACAGCACGAAGAAGAAGGAGCAAGACCGTGCGCGTCGAGATCTGGGGCGACATCAACTGCCCGTGGTGCTACATCGGCAAGGCCCGCTTCGAGAAGGCGCTGGCCGGGTTCCCGCACCGCGACGAGGTCGAGGTGGTCCACCGCTCCTTCGAGCTCGACCCCGAGGCCTCGACCGAGCCGCGCCCCGTCCTGCCCGCCATCGCGGCCAAGTACGGCATCACCGTCGACCAGGCCCGCCAGGCCGAGGAGCGGATCGCCTCCCACGCCCACGGCGAGGGCCTGCCCTACCGCGGCGCGGAGCGGGACGTGGCGAACAGCTTCGACATGCACCGGCTGCTGCACCTCGCGGAGGAGCAGGGCCGCCAGACGGAGCTGCTCGACCTCCTCTACCGGGAGAACTTCGACGGCGAGACGTCTCCCTTCGCCCCCGGCCGCCTGCTCGCCCTCGCGGTCGAGGCGGGCCTCGACGAGCAGCGCGCCGCCGCGGTCCTGGCCGACCCCACCGCCTACGCCGAGGCCGTCCGCGAGGACGAGGCCACGGCCGCCGAGCTGGGCGCGACCGGCGTCCCCTTCTACGTCTTCGACCGCCGCCTCGGCGTCTCCGGCGCCCAGCCCCCGGCCGCCTTCGCCTCCGCCCTGGAGCAGGCCTGGAACAGCCGGGCCACGGCCCAGGGGTAGACCGACAAGCAGCACTTCACCCGGGCGGCCCCGCCTCGGTTGTGGCAGGCCACGGCCTGACCAAGGCTGGGACGAAGGCGTGGGCGTCCGGATGAGGTGAGGATGTGCTGACGGCGAAGAGCGTGTTCCGGGAGATCCTGGACGACGACGAGGCGTTCCGGCTCTTCTGCTCGATCGCGGCGAGTGGCGAGGCGCAGGGGGGTTGGGAGAACGGCCGCATCGCGGCACTGCTTCCCGACAGCCTGGACTACCTGGCCCCGCGCGTGGCTCGGCACGGGGCCGACGAGGACAAGCACGGGCGGATCTTCAGCGCGCTGCTGCACAAGCGCGGTCTCACCCCCGTCCCGGTGCCGCCGGAGGCCGATTACACGATGATCCTGGAGCGCCAGGGCATCGGCCTGTCCCACCGCAAGCTGACCGCCGACGCTCCGCTCGACGAGCACGACGTGGTCGCCTACCTCGCGCACAGCCGGGTGACCGAGCAGCGCGCGTCGGAGCAGATGCGGCTGCTGGTCCGCTACTTCGGTGACGACCAGGGCATCGGCAAGGCGGTCAAGATGATCTGCCGTGACGAGGACAACCACCTCGCCTACTGCCACGAGGAACTGCTGCGCCTCGCCGCAGCGGGCCACGGCCGCGAGATCAAGGACCTGCTCGACGCGAGCGCGGCGGCGGAGATCCGCGTCTACCGTGATGTCAGCCTCGCGGTGATGGGGCGGATGGCGGAGATCCTGCGCTGGCCGAAGGCCAAGACGGCGGCGATCACCGCCGGCATCCACGGGATGTACGCGTGGGAGCGCGCCGGCGGCTGGTTCCGGATGGTCAGCCTGCGCATGCCGGAGCGCCGCGGCGCGCTCGACGGTCCGGCCCCCGCCCCGGCCGCTCCTGAGTTCGCCTGAGCGAAGCCGCCAGCGGGGCCGACAGCCGGCCGGGAGTGAAGCCCACGGCGGGGCACAGAAGCGGACAGAAGGGGGGGGAGGCACGGGGGGAAGCTAGAGCACCTGCGCGATTCGCCAGGTTTCGCCGCCCCCGCGCTACTCCCCCACACCCCTGGACACCACACCAGGCTTGGGCCCATGAAAGCGAACGAAATCCCGAACCACCAGCCGGTCCGACTACCCACCGCGTTCATGAAGTGGTGGCTGTCCGAGCCGGCGTCGGAGCCCCGTCAGGCCCAGTCCTTGTCCAAGTCCGGCCCCGCACGCCGCTGTGTGAACGAGAACCAGTTGCCGGAGTCGTCGCGGAAAATCGCCTCGGTCCCGTAGGGACGCGCGAGGTTCGTTGCGGCGTCCGCGGGCGGGGTGGGGCGGCTCACCCCTCGATCCTGCCACGCGGCACGCCACGACGTCCGTCCCGTCAGTCCGGCACCGGCAGGATCGCGCTCAGCGGCAGCACGGTGTGCTTGAGGTCCGGGTCGACCGGGCTGTTGTACGGCGGGTACTTGGGGGCGCCCGCGTTGCGGCGGTAGACGGCGGTGGAGATCTCCGGGCTGCGGTCGAACTCGGGGATGACCCGGTCGCCGAAGAGCTCCAGCATCTCCAGGTGCTCCTCGAAGTTCATGCCGCCCGCCAGCCCGAAGACCAACTGGTCGCAGCCGACCCGCTGGTAGGCCTCGACCTGCTCGCAGACCTCGTCCGGGGTGCCGCAGAGCAGGTAGCCGCCCGCGATCAGCTCGTCGAGCAGTTCCTCGCCGCCGAACGCGCCGAGGTTGATCGGCGGCTCCGGCCAGGTGATGCCGTCGGCCGACTTCGGCATGGTGTCGTGGTAGAGGTTGACCAGCGTCACGATGTAGGCGTTGCCCGCCGAGAGCGCGATCTCCCGGGCCCGCTTGCGGTCGTTGAGGCAGACCACGGCGTTGGTCATCATCACGTTGTTGTTCTGGTAGTCGCCGAGGATCTCGACGGGGTTCTCGGCCGCCTCCTTGTAGGCCTCGATCCGGCCCTTCAGGTTGTAGATCGGCTCGAAGTTGAAGGCGATCGCACCGATGCCGAGCGAGCCCGCCTTGGCGAAGGAGGGCGGGTTGCCGCAGGCCATCCAGATCGGCGGGTGGGAGTGGCCGTAGGGCTTGGGCAGGATGTTGTGCGGGGTCGGCACGGTGAAGTGCTGCCCCTCGAAGGAGTAGTCGTACTGCTCCCACATCCGCACGATCTCGCGGGAGACCTCGTCCCACTCGGCCTTGGTGGAGTTGGTGTCCATGATGTTGAAGGACTTCAGCTCGTGCGAGCCCGCGCCGCGGCCGGTGCCCCACTCGAAGCGGCCCTCGGTGATGTGGTCCAGCATGGCCGCGCGCTCGGCGAAGCGGACCGGGTGCTCCTTGCGCGGAGAGAGCGAGTTGATGCCGGTGCCGAGATGGATCCGCTCGGTGCGGGCCGCGACGTAGCCCATCACGACCTCGGGCGCGGACATGTGACTGTACTCGGTGAGCGAGTGATGCTCCCCGAACCAGACGTACTTCCAGTTGTGCCGGTCCGCCTTGATGGCGATCTCCATCTCGCGGCGGAGCGCGAGATGCTCCGAGGCCCGGTCGTGCGCGGCCGGGCCGGGGATGAACCCGTTGACGAAGATGCCGAATTCCACGGAGGGTCCTCCTGGCTGTGACGGAGTGTGCTGCGCCGCAAGAACATCTGACTATCCATCAGATTTGACGACAAGGCAACGGCCGGGCGCTCCCCCGCACCCCTGCGACCCCCAGAAAAATCTTCGTCGCCCGTGTCGATCCGCTGCGCCGCCGTTCGACCTGCGGTAGAGAAGGTCGAAAGGCGACCTTCAGCACAGCAGGAGACCGAGATGGCGAAGTACATGCTGATCATGCGGAACACCGACGAGTCCCTCGCGACGATGATGTCGACTCCGTTCGACCAGATGCTGGAGACCGTGGGCCGCTTCAACGAGGAGCTGATCAAGGCCGGCGTGCTGGTCGCCGCCGAGGGGCTGGACGACCCGGGGCAGGGCGTCGTCGTCGACTACAGCGGGGAGAAGCCGGTCGTCACCGACGGCCCCTACGGGGAGACGAAGGAGCTCTTCGGCGGCTTCTACCTGATCGACGTCGCGTCGAAGGAGGAGGCCGTGGAGTGGGCCAAGCGGATGCCCGCGATCCCCGGCTCGAAGGCCGAGATCCGCCGCGTCCCGGGCATCGAGGAGTTCCCGCAGGACAACGAGTGGATCGTCAAGGAGCGCGCCTGGCGTGAGCGGACGGGCCAGCTCTGATGCCGCAGTCCGCCGACGGTCGCTCGCCCGCCACTGCCGATCCCAGCGGCGCCGAGGCGGCGCGGCGGGCCGTCGAGGCCGTCTGGCGGATCGACTCCGCCCGGATCGTGGGCGCGCTGGCCCGCTACACCGGGGACTTCGAGCTCGCCGAGGACGTCGCCCAGGAGGCGCTCGCGGAGGCGCTGGTGGGCTGGGCGCGCGACGGGGAGCCGGCGAACCCGGTCGGCTGGCTGCTGGCGACCGGGCGACGTCGGGCGATCGACGCCTTCCGGCGCCGCTCGGCCCGCGACGAGCGCTACGCGCTGCTGGGGCGCCGGCTCGCC
Organism: Streptacidiphilus pinicola; assembly: GCF_003258295.1. Classification (GTDB taxonomy): domain Bacteria; phylum Actinomycetota; class Actinomycetes; order Streptomycetales; family Streptomycetaceae; genus Streptacidiphilus; species Streptacidiphilus pinicola. The sequence continues at coordinate 42,261 of NZ_QKYN01000094.1, forward strand.
GAGGGCGGAGCGAGCTCCGGCGCGGTCGAACCGCCCGAGCGGGCGGACGAACCGCCGTGGGACCCGGACCGCGTCGAGGACGACGTCCTCGCGCTGATCTTCATCGCCTGCCACCCGGTGCTCGCCCCGGAGGCGCGGGTCGCCCTGACGCTGCGTGCGGTGGGCGGGCTCTCGAGCGAGGAGATCGCGCGGGCGTTCCTGGTGCCCGTGCCGACGGTCCAGGCCCGGATCACCCGGGCCAAGAAGACGATCGCCGCGGCGGGGGTGCCGTTCGAGCTGCCACCGGCCGAGGAGCGCCGGGAGCGGCTCGGCGGCGTGCTGAGCGTGCTGTACGTGATCTTCACGGAGGGGTCCACGGCGACGTCCGGCGACGTGCTGCTGCGGACCGACCTGGCGTACGAGGCGATCCGGCTGGCCCGCATGCTGGCCGCGCTGCTGCCGGACGAGCCGGAGGTGCACGGGCTGCTCGCGCTGTGCGAGCTCACCGCCGCGCGCTTTCCGGCGCGGACCGGGCCGGACGGCGAGCCGGTGCTGCTGGAGGACCAGGACCGGCGGCGCTGGGACCACTCGGCGATCCGGCGCGGCCTGGCCGCGCTCGGCCGGGGCTCCGCGGCGGGCCGCGGCCTCGGCCCGTATGGACTGCAGGCGGCGATCGCGGCCTGCCACGCGGTCGCTCCCTCGGTGACCGAGACCGACTGGGACCGGATCGTGCTGCTGTACGAGGCGCTGGGCCGGGTCGCGCCCTCGCCCGTGGTGGAGCTGAACCGCGCCGTCGCGGTCGCCATGGCGCAGGGGCCGCAGGCGGGGCTCGACCTGGTCGACGACCTGGCGGTCACCGGCCGCCTGTCGGGCTCGCACCTGCTGCCGACCGTCCGCGGGGAACTGCTGACCCGCCTCGGCCGCACCACCGAGGCCCGCACCGAACTCGAACTCGCCGCCCGCCTCTGCGGCAACGCGCGCGAACGCGCGGTGCTGCTCCGCAAGGCCGCCGCGCTGTCGGCCGACCGGCGCTGACCCGAGCCTCCACCGCGCTGCCGCGGGACGGACGCGAAGCGCGCGCCCCCGCCGGTCCGCGTGGCCGGTGGCCGCGCTGCCGCAGGACGGGGCGGAGAACCCGCGCGGCCTCGGTCGTCCGAGGCCGGGGCTGGAGACGTACGGGCTGTGGCCTGCACGCCCCGGCCCCGGACGAGGCCCCTGTGGTGTCCGACGGTGCCGTCAGACGCGGACGGGCTTCCGCTCCGCCGTGCGCTCGCGCGCACGCTCGGCGGGGGCGTCCGCGGCGGCCTGTTGGAGGCCGACGCCGCGGGTCTCCTCCGCCCAGAGGGCGCTGACGAGGAGGCCGACGGCGGTCAGGCCGGCGGCCATCAGCATGGTCGGGCCGATGCCGAGGCCGGTCAGGGACATGGGCAGCAGGTAGGTGCCGACGGCCGCGCCGACGCGGCTGACCGAGGTGGCGAAGCCCACGGCCGTGGCGCGGACCGAGGTGGGGAACAGCTCGTTGGGGTAGGTCCAGTCGAGCACGTTCGGACCGCCGCACAGGAAGGCGTAGGCGCAGAGCGCGGCCAGGGCCAGCAGCGAGGGAGCGGTCGGCCAGACGCCGAGGAACATCAGCGGGACGATCATCAGCGCGAAGGACCAGATGATCACCGGGCGACGGCCGCGGGTGTCGATGGCGCGCAGCGCCGGGTAGCAGCCGATCAGGAAGACCAGGCTGATCAGGCCGGTGCCGAGGGTGTCCATCACGGTCCCGCCCGGCAGGCCGAAGGCGCCGAGGATGGCCGGGCCGAAGGTCAGCATCGCGAACAGCGGCGCGACCTGGCACAGGAAGAACAGGCCGCAGAAGAGCGTGCGGCGGCGGTAGCGCGCACTGAACAGCACCCGCAGCGAGCCCGCGTCCATGCGCTCGCTCTCGGCCGGCTCGCCGGCCAGCAGCTCGTCGACGGTGACGTCCGCGTCGAGGTGACGGCGCACCAGTTCGACGGCCTCGTCGCCGCGGCCGTTGCGGGCCAGCCACAGCGGGGACTCCGGCGAACCGCGGCGGATCACCATGAAGAACGCGCACAGCACGGCGGGGCTGGCCAGCAGCCAGCGCCAACTGCCCTCGCCGCCCAGCTGGATGGAGACGTAGCCGACCACGTAGGCCAGCACCGAGCCCGCGTACCAGGCGATGATCTGCTGCCCGAGCAGGCGGCCGCGCTGCTTGACCGGCAGCCACTCCGCCAGCAGCGAGGTGGCGATCGGGTAGTCGGCGGCGACGGCCATGCCGAGGACCAGGCGCAGGGCGACGATCGCCCACACGTCGGTGACCCAGAAGGAGGCGATCGAGCAGGCGGTCATGACCAGCAGGTCGGCGGTGTACATCACCTCCCGGCCGATCTTGTCCGTCAGGACGCCGAAGACCGCTCCGCCGAGGAACATCCCCAGCAGCGCGGCGGCGCCGATCAGGCTCACCGCGCCGGTGCTGAGCTTCAGCTGCGGCTGCATGCCGATCAGGGCGACGCCGACGACGCTGAGGATGTATCCGTCCAGCAGCGGTCCGCCGGAGCAGGCGAAGGCGAGGCGGCGGTGGAACGCCGTATAGGGGGCGTTGTCGATGACCGTGGACATGGGCGCCTCCTCAGTCGACCACCTCGTCAGGGAAGACGACGGGGACGGCGCCGACGGCGGTCGTCAGGGTCTCGGCAGGGGTGTTCATGGTGCAGACAGGGCTTTCTTCCGGGGAGGCACAGCAGCACTCGATTGACATGTGCAACCGCTTAACTGTTCTTCATCCTGCGCACATATCGGGACATCATGTCAAGGCAGCCCGACATGGACACCCGCCAAGATGTCCCGGCACGGCCGCCTCATGCACCGTTCGTTCGTCCACGTCTGGCCAGCCCGAGAACGGCGAGGGCCAGAGCCGTCACGACCACCAGGACCAGGCCACCGGCGGCGAGTGAGGCCAGGGTGCCGAAGACCGCCACCCCGAGGGCCGTACCGGACATGCGCGCCGCGTTCAGGGCTCCCTGTCCGGTGGCGGAGTACTCCAGCGGCGTCGCCGCGGACATGTCAGCGATGCAGGCGGGGATGGCGAGCGGGGAGCCCGCGCCGATCAGCAGCTCGACGGCGAAGACCGTCCACAGCGAGGTGGGGCCGACGAGCAGCACGGCGCCGCCGAGCAGGTCGAGCACGAAGCCCGCGAACATCACCGGGCGGGCGCCGAACCGGACCACCAGACGGCCGGTGAGCATCGGGACGAACGCGACCGGGACCGTCATCGGCAGGAAGAGCAGCCCGGCCTCGAACGCGGACAGGGCGCGGGTGCCGACCATCCACTGCGTCAGCGTGTAGAGGATGCCGTAGTAGACCAGCTGCGACACCACCGCGACGACGAGGTCCACCCGCACCCGGCCCAGCCGCAGCAGCGCGGCGGGCAGCATCGGGGCCTCGGCCCGGCGCTCCACGAGGAACAGCGCCACGACGGCGGTCAGCGCGACGGCGAGGGCGACGACCGGTGTCGGGTGGCCCCAGCCGTCGTCGCCGCCGTTGATCAGGCCGTAGGTGAGGGCGACCAGGCCGACGACGGAGAGCAGCAGACCGGGCAGGTCCAGGGGCTTGGCGGCGCCGGCCCGGTGCGCGCTGAGCCCGCCGGAGACGAGCAGCGCCAGGACCGCGATGACCGGGTTCACGAGGAAGACCCAGCGCCAGCCACCGGCCGCCACGAGCGCGCCGCCGAGGACCGGCCCGGCGGCGATGCCGAGGCCGGTGACGGCCACCAGCGTGCCGATCTTCTGCTGCCGGACCCGGGTCTCCGGGTGGAGCGCGGCGAGCAACGCCATCGAGGCGGGCACCAGCCCGGCCGCCGGCACGCCGAGCAGGGCGCGCCCGGCGATCAGCACGCCCGCGTTCGGGGCCGCGGCGCACAGGACCGAGAAGACCGCGAACAGCGCGAGCGCCGCCTGGTAGACCCGGCGCGGCCCCCAGCGGTCGGCGACCGAGCCGACGGCGAGCACGAGACCGGCGAGTGTGACCGTGTAGGCGTCGACGGTCCACGGCAGCGAGGCGGCGGAGGCGTGGAGGTCGTGGCGCATGTCGGGCAGCGCCACGTTGAGGATGGTGGCGTCCATGGCGATCATGAAGTTTCCTGCGGCCACGCCGGCGAACTTCGTGCCCGTACGCTGCCGGGCCGAAGCCTCGGAAAGGGAGAGTGCGGTAGTCATGGCCGCATCCTGATCCGGGCGCCGAGCGGGTCGCCAGGCCGGAATTCCGATGGCGCCATCGGAGAATCCGATACCCCCGTCGTCCGAGGCCGTGACAGACTCCGGGGCATGGATCTGCGCTATCTCACGGCGTTCACCGCGGTCGCCGAGACCGGCGGAATCAGCGCCGCCGCCGACCGCTTGGGCTACGCCCAGTCCACCCTGAGCATGCAGGTGCGGCGCCTGGAGGACGAGTTGGGCGCGCAACTGCTGCGCCGCACCAGCACCGGCGCGCAACTGACGGACGCGGGCAAGCGCCTGCTGCCCTACGCGCTGCAGGCCACCGAGCTCGCCGAGCGGATGCGCCACGCCGTCCGCAAGGCCACCCCGCGGCTGCGGGTCGGCGCCCTGGAGTCGCTCGCGGACGAGTGGCTGGCGCAGGTGCTGACGGCCTACCAGAACTCAGGCTGCCGTCGGGAGTTGCTCCTCACCGTCGCCCCGCGCGAGCAGCTGCTCGGCGACCTCGCGGCGGACCGGCTCGACCTGGTCTTCGTCTACGACAACGGCACGATCCCGGACACGCCGTACACGGCGGTGGACGAGGAACAGTTCGTCCTCGTCGCAGCGCCGGAACACCCCCTCGCGAAAATCGACAGCCCGAGCGCGGCGGACCTCTTCGCCGCGGAGTTCCTGGTGGTCGAGCGCGGCTGCACCTCGGAACTCCTCTACCGCCGCTACGGGCGCGCGCTGACCTGCGACACCCGGGTCGGCATGACCACCGGCTCCCTCGCCGCGCTGCGCCGCATGGTCACCCTCGGCCGCGGCATCGCCCTGCTGCCGCGCACCGCCGTCCGCGCCGAACTCGCCGCCGGCGACCTGGTCCGCATCGACCCCGGTCTGGATCCCTCCGGGCGGATCCCCGTCCTTGCCCGCTGGCAGGCCGGGCGCGAGGAGCTCGTCGCGCCCCTGGTCGACGTGGCGCGTGGCCGGGTCGGCGGGGCGGTCGGCGCGTCGGCGGGCGGGGCCGCGGCATGAACCGCGACGACACCGTGCCCGACACCGCCGATCCCGACGAGGCTGTTCCCGACGACGCCGTGCTCGACGATCCGGTGGGCGCGTCGCTGCGCGGTCGCCACGCCCACCTCGCCCGTCGGCTGGGCCGGGTCGCCACCTACCAGCCCGAGGTGGCCACCTTCTCCGCGCTGCCCGCCGACGCGGACGAACAGGACTGGCACGACCTCGCGAAGCTGCTCGGGCCGGGTGCGTTCGCCGACCTGTTCAGCAGCCCGGCGACGCCCCCCAAGGACTGGGAGCCGGTGTTCACCCTGGAGGGCCGTCAGCTCGTCTGGTCGCGTCCCGCGCCGTCGCCCCTCCCCGCCCAGGCGGTCGAGCTGGGCGCGTCGAACGTTCCCGAGATGCTCGACCTGGTCGCCAAAGCCCGGCCCGGCCCGTTCTGGCCGCGCACCCACGAGCTCGGCACCTACCTCGGCATCCGCGACGCCGACGGCGCGCTCGTGGCCATGGCCGGCCAGCGACTGCGCCCGCCGGGCTGGACGGAGATCAGCGCCGTCTGCACCGCGCCCGAGGCACGCGGCCGGGGCCACGCCGCCCTCCTGGTCACCGCGCTCGTCGCCCGCGCCGTGGCCCGGGGCGAGCGCCCGTTCCTGCACGTGGCCGAGACGAACACCGGCGCGATCGCCCTGTACGAGCGGCTCGGCTTCGAGACCCGCAAGCCGGTGACCTTCCGGGGCTTCCGCACCCCGTAGCGGCTCGGCAGGTCAGCGGCTCTGTACGCAACCGGCTCGGCAGGTCAACGGCGCGGGTTCGCGCGGCGGGTGGGTTCGGCGACGGTGGGGTCCTCCGGCCAGGGGTGGCGGGGGTAGCGGCCGCGGAGGTCCGCGCGGACGGCGCGGTAGCCCTCGCGCCAGAAGGAGGCCAGATCGGCCGTGACCGCGGCCGGGCGTCCCGCCGGGGAGAGCAGATGGATCGTCAGCGGGACGCGCCCGTCGGCGAGTCGGGGCGCGGCCTGCCAGCCGAACAGCTCCTGGAGCTTGACGGCCAGCACGGGCTGGTCGGCGGAGTAGTCGACGCGGATCCGCGAGCCGGTGGGGACGGTGATCCGCTCGGGGGCCAGCTCGTCGAGGCGTCCGGCCGCGCCGGAGGCCCAGGGCAGCAGCCGGGTCAGGGCGGTCGTGGTGGGGATGCGCTCCAGGTCGGCCCGCCGTGCGGCACGGGACAGTTCGGGCTCCAGCCAGTCCTCGGCCCGCTCCAGCAGCGAGCGGTCGTCGACCGCCGGCCATGGATCGCCGAGCACGCGGTGCAGGAAGGCTAGCCGCTGCCGCAGCCCGGTGGCCTCGGCCGACCAGGTCAGCAGCTCGCCGACGCCCTCGGCGGCCAGCCCCTCCCACAGGGCCGCCCGCAGCAGCGCCCGGTCCGGCGCGCCCAGCGGCCTGGCCGCCAACTCGACGGCGCCGAGCGACTCGACGCGGCGTGCCGCCACGTCGCCGCGGCGCGAACCCGGGGGCACGGCCCAGCGCACTTCCTCACGGTCCGTCAGCAGCGGTGCCGCACAGCGCCGGGCGGTGGCCTCGTCGGTCACGGCGCCCAACTGGACGCGGGCCGAAGGGGATCCGGCGGGGCGGTCGGCGACGGCCACGGCGATCCACTCCGCGCCGGAGAGCGCGGAACCGGCCCCCGTCTCCGCGGCGGTCCCGGAGGCCATCAGATAGACGGCCGCGGCGCCGGGCTCCGGCTTCGGGCCGCGCGCCCTGGCGATCCGCTCGGGGAAGGCCAGCCCCACGACCAGTCCGGCGGCTTCGGCGTCGCCGACCCGCTGCGGCGGGTCCTCGGCGTCCGGGTGCCGACGCAACCGCCGGACCTCGTCCCGCCAACGCGCGGCGTACGCCGCGTACGGGTCGGCGCCCTGCCGCACCGCGCGCCGGACGGCGGCCAGGTCGTCGCCGAGCCCCCGCGGCGGCTCCTCGGAGAGCAGCGCCACCAGCTCCGCCGCCTGGCGCTCGCCGACGAGCGGCGCCCCGTCGAGCAGCGCGCGGCCGAGCCGCGGATGCAGGCCGGTGCGGGCGATGCGGGTGCCGCGGCCGGTGGCCCGGCCTTCGGCGTCGAGCGCGCCCAGGGCGGTCAGCGTCGTCGTCGCGGCGGCCAGCGCCCCGGCCGGCGGCGCGTCGGGCAGGACGAGGCCGTGTCCGCCCGGTGCGCCCCAACAGGCCACCTGCAGGGCGAAGGACGTGAGGTCGGCCTGCATGATCTCCGGCGCGGGCAGCGCGCGGGCCAGCGCGTCCTCGGCCTCGGCCCAGCAGCGGTAGACCGCGCCGGGCGCCTCCCGGCCCGCGCGTCCGGCGCGCTGCCGGCCGGTCGCCCGCGAGGACCGCACGGTGACCAGCCCGGCCAGTCCCCGGGCGTGGTCGGTGCGGGGCTCGCGCGACAGCCCGCAGTCCACGACGCTGCGCACCCCGGGCACGGTCAGCGAGGACTCGGCGACGGAGGTCGCGAGCACCACCCGGCGTCGCGGGCCCGCGGCGAGCGCCGCGTCCTGCACGGCCCGGTCGGCGCGCCCGTGCAGCTGCAGGACGTCGACGGAGTCCCGCAGGCCGCCGAGCAGTCCGGCCACCCGGCCGATCTCGCCCGCACCGGGGAGGAAGCACAGCACGTCGCCCTCGCGCTCGCGCAGGGCGCGCCGCAAGGTCGCTGCGACGTGCTCCAACAGGGCCGGGTCCGTCCGCAGACCCTGCGGCGGCCGGACGGGTCGGGGCGGCGGCGACCAGACCACCTCGACGGGGTGCTGGATGCCGTGCGCCTCGACGACGGGCGCGGGCCCGTCGCCGGGCTCCTCACTGCCCGCTTCGCCACCGAGCAGCCGGGACCAGGCGGCGGTGTCGGAGGTCGCGGAGGCGCAGACGAGCTGGAGCTCGGGGCGCAGCGCGGCCCGGGCGTCGAGCAGGAAGGCCAGCGCGGTGTCCGCGTCCAGGTGCCGCTCGTGGCACTCGTCCAGCAGGACGAGGTCGACCCCGGCGAGCTCCTGGTCCCGCTGCAGCCGCTGCAGCAGCACCCCGGTGGTGACCACCTCGACCACGGTGTCCGGACCGACCCGCCGCTCCCCGCGCACGGTGAACCCGACCCGCTCGCCGACGGGTTCGCCCAGCAGCCAGGCCATCCGCCGCGCGGCGGCCCGCACCGCGAGCCGCCGCGGCTCGGCGACCAGCACCCGCCGCACCGGCCCTCCGTCCACCAGCCCGGCCACCAGACCGGCGAGCGCGAGCGGCACCAGCGTCGTCTTGCCCGTCCCGGGCGGCGCCGCCAGCACGGCGGCCCCGCGCTGCTCCAGCGCGCGCTGCAGCGGACGGACGGCACTACGGACGGGCAGGTCGAGCCAGGCGGGGTTCACCACGGCAGTCTCCCTGATCAGCGCCCACGACGGCGAACACGGCCCGCCGTCGTCCGTGGCGCCGAGCCCCGGATTGGTCTAGACGATATTGGTCTAGACCCCTTGACGCCCACTCAAAAGGTCCGATTCACTGGCCCGCAGTGCCGGCGGGTGTACATGCCATGCCCGCCCGCCGCTCCTCCCCCGCACCTTGCCCGGAAGGGAGCACGACCATGACTCCGAACCGCGGACGCACGCGGTTGTCGTTCGCAGCGATGGCCATGGCTGCCGTCGCCGTCATCGCCCTGCTCCTCGGATCACGCGCCTCGGCCGACGCCGCGGCCGCCCGTCCGCAGGCCGGGGCGGCGAGCGCGCTGCCCGCCTGTCCCTTCTGGGCGGCCGGGATCACGCCGCCCGCGCGCAGTGTGACGCCGTGGGTGCCGCCGCTGCAGACCGCTCCGGCCGTCGACTTCTCCACCCGGCCGGCCGCGCCAACCATCTCCGGCACCCTGGCGAACGGACAGGTCACCATCACCGTCAACCCGGTGCCCAACGCCGTGGCCTACAAGGTGTGGCGCGACGGCGTGGACGTCGGCTACATCAGCTACTGGGGCCAGACCGGCCCGCTGACGGTCACCGACACCTCGCCGTGCCAGAACGCGTACTACGACGTCGTCGCGATGTACGACACCAGCAACTCCGACGCCTCGCTCGGTCACCTCTCCGTCCCCTACTGGCTCGGCGCGGACGGAACGCTGGCGCCCGGCGCGGGCGACGTGGCCGTCGGGACGCAGATCCCGGTGATGGTCACCTCCTACGACAACACCGGCCAGGACGCCTCCGGCTACAACGCCCAACTCGGCGTCTGCGCCACCGATCCGCGGGTGATCCCGTGGGGCACCTACTTCAACGTGCCGGGCTACGGCACCTGCTACGCCGCCGACCTCGGCACCTGGATCCAGAACGACACGGTCGACATCTGGCTCCCCGGCGACCAGGCGAACAACTGGGGCGTGCAGGACCGGACGGTCACCGTGATCGCCGATCCGTACGGCGGCGGATCCACGCCGACTCCGACGCCGACCCCCAGTGCCTCGGCCACGGGCTCACCGAGCCCGAGCCCCACCCCGACGCCCACGCCGACCC
>NZ_QKYN01000095.1 GCF_003258295.1 Streptacidiphilus pinicola
CGGACGCGCCGGCCGTGACCGGCACGGCGGGTGCCAAGGCGGGGCCCGTGCCCGCCGGGCTGGTCGACGCCGAGGCCGACGTCAGGCCGGTGGGGACCGTGCGCATCGGCGTTGTCTGCGCGGCCAGCGGACCGGGGCGGACGGCCGAGGTGCTGGTGGGCCCAGCGGTGGGAGCCGCGGCGGCCGTGGGCGACGCGGGCTCGGCACCGGTCACCGCCACCGCGGTGACGATCCCGGCAGCCGCGGCGATCAGCCCACCCGCGGCCGCCACCCGCACCGGACGGCGGCGGCGTGGGCCGCGGTGGCTGACGACGGCGCGGTGGGCCACCCGCGTCGCCCCCGCCGGTACGGCAGTGACCGAGGCGGTCGCGGCGAGGGAGAGCAGGCCGGTTCCGGCCGCGGTGTCGGCCAGCGCCAGCAGCGCAGGTCCGGTGAGGGCGTTGAGGCGCTCCTCGTGACTGCGGGACATGCCGTCGTCACGCGGCTCTTCCCCGCCCACGGCAACCGCGTCGGCCTGGTGCGGGGCGGTGCGCAGAAGGCCTTGGCGCAGTCCCTCGTGGGCCTGGTGCAGCAGGGCGCCTGCGACGCTGCGGCCGGTGCCGAGGGCTCGGGCGACGGCGTCGACGGGGCGGTCCTCCACCTCGGTGAGCCACAGCGCGCGCAGCCAACGCTGCGGGAGCTCACTCAGCACCGTGACCACCTGACCGACCTGCCCGACATCCTGGGCGCGCGTTGGTCCGGCCCCGGTCCGTGTGGGGTCGGCGGCAAGGGCACGGGCTGCCTCCCGGAGCTGTCCGGGTACGTCTCCGACGCGCCGGCCGGCGCGGACACCGCGCCAGACGCGGAAGCGTGCTTCGGCTGCAAGGTCCTCGGCCTGCGAACGGTCTCCGGTCAGCGTCTGCGCGTAGGCGAGCAGACCGGCGTGGTGGTCCTTGTAGAGCCGGGCGTAGTCGAGTGCGGCGCCTTCTCCGGTGGTCACAGCGGGGGTCCCTCGGTCGTGCGGGGCAGGTCCGAGGAACTAAACGGGACAAAGGCGCGGCCTGAATAGGGCCCGCGTCACATCCCCCGGACCCGTCCATAATCATCGAATGACGTTCGAGCGCGAGTGGGCGAGGAAGAGCACGGAAGCCAACCGGAGGTTCGTGGACAAGGCCGTGGTGATCGCACGAGAAGTCGAGGTCGTGCTGGGCCGCGAGTCGATGACCTACCCGAGGCACCCGGTGCAGCGGGCGCGGGATGCGCTCGCCGACCGGTTGTTCGCGATCCTGGCAGCAGCGCGCGATGCCAGCACAACCTTCTACAACGTCGACCAGGTGGCAGTGGCGATCGTGTCAGACGAGATGGGTGACAACTGGGTCGACCCCGTCGCCGACGCCGTCGGTACGCTGGCGGCCACGATGGCTCGTGCCGCCACCGTGCTCACCGGCATGCTGGGCAGCGATCTCTCTGACACGACGACAGGACCGTGGGTCAACGGCGTACTCGACGACGTCCGAAACGCCGCCGGCGAGGTCATCCGCAGGGCAGGGGGGTCTGCCGCACCGCAGAGCGACGGACCGACGCCGGCCGGCGGCTACGACACGCCTTCCCGTTCCTGACGCACGGGTGCGCTCGTCGCCCAGGGCCCCATCGGCACCGTGCCGCTGCTGCGTCCGTCGGCGTCAAGGACGCGGCCCATGCGCTTCGCGCTGTGCAGGACGATGGTGCGCTCCAGGACCGCGAGCGTGGGGCAGCGCGCGGCCAGGTCGACCTCCAGACGGTGTACTTCGTCGACCGAGCGCAGCCACAGGGTGACGAGCAGGTTGTGGGTGCCCGCGGTGGTGGCGATGAAGCGGACGCTCGGGACGGTGGCCAGCGCCCGGGCGACGCCGCCCAGATCCGTGGCAGGCACCCGCGTCCACAGCGAGACCGTCACCTGACGGTCGATCAGTGGCGCGGCCACGTCGCACCGAAGCGTCGCCTCCCCCGCGGCCAGCAGCCGTTCGCAACGGCGTCGCGCGGTCGCCGCGCTGGTGCCCGTGTGTTCGGCGAGCTGCTGCCAGGGCATCCGGCCGTCCCGGCTCAGCTCGGAGAGCAGCCGGCGGTCCAGCTCGGTCAGGTGCCGTGCCGGCGGCCGGGCAGCCGCGGCTGCGGCCCCGGCCGCGGCGGAGCGGGGAACAGCGGTTTCGTGCGCCAAGGCCTGGGACTGGCCCGGGTCGAGAGCATCGAGGCGCCACCGACTGGCCTCGGTGACGACCGTGGTGGCGACGGTCACGTCGGACCCGACCACTCCGGGAAGCCGTTCGACGCGGTCCAGGAGATACCGGGTGAAGTCCCCGGGGCCCGGCGTGATGACCTCGACGAGCAGGTCGTGGCTCCCCGCGGTGATCTCGACGGTGACGGCTGCCGGGTCGCCGACGAGAGCCGCGGCCACCTCCTGGCGTCTCCCGGGCGCGCAGCGCAGCGCGACGAAGGCGACGAACGCGGCGGCCTGCGGGCCGGGGACCGCGTTGACCCATGCGGTCCCGCTCTCCTGGAGCTGTTCCCAGCGGCGTGAGGCGGTCGTGGCGGTGCAGCCGAGGACCGCTGCCAGCTCGGCCCAGGTGGCGCGCGGCTGCACCTGGAGCGCGTGCACCATCGCCAGCTCTTCCTCGCCGATCATGCCCGATCCCTGTGTTCCATCAGCGGTTCATGACTGATTCATTCTATTCGCACCGAAGATATGTCGGCGCCCACATCATCGTCCCAACCGCCGAGCCCCTGATCGAGGGGAACCCTCAAGGGAACACGATGAACCTTCTTGCCGACGCCGGACCCATGGCCGACGACCTGATCCGGCTACGCCGCCACCTGCACGAGGAACCTGAGGTCGGGCTCGCCCTGCCCCGCACCCAGGAGAAGATCCTGACCGCCCTCGACCCCCTGCCCCTGACCCTCACCCAGGGACAGGCACTGTCCTCGGTGACCGCAGTCCTCAGGGGCGCCCGGCCCGGTCCGACGGTCCTGCTGCGCGCCGACATGGACGCACTGCCGATGACCGAACAGACCGGGCTCCCCTTCGCCTCACGCGTACCCGGCCACATGCACGCCTGCGGCCACGACCTCCACACCGCGATGCTGGTCGGCGCGGCCCACCTGCTCACCCGACAACGGGACCGGATCGCCGGAAACGTCGTGCTGATGTTCCAGCCCGGCGAGGAAGGAGGCCATGACGGCGCCCGTCTGATGCTCGAGGAGGGCGTCCTCGACGCCGCCGGCGATCGGCCGGTGGCCGCCTACGCCCTGCACGTCAGCTCGCGCCACTACCCCCACGGTCGCTTCGCCACCCGGCCCGGACCGCTGATGGCCGCCTGCGCACGGCTCGACGTCACCGTCCACGGCAGCGGCGGCCACGGATCGGCTCCGCACCACGCCCGCAACCCCATCCCGGCGGCCTGCGCCATGGTGGGCGAACTCCACGCCTACCTGGCTCGGGGAGTCGACCCGCTGCAGCCCGTCGCCCTGAGCGTCGGCACCATCAACGCCGGCACCGCGGCCAACGTGATCCCCCCGACCGCCCACTTCCAGGCGACCGTCCGCACCTTCGACCCCGGCGTCAACGAGCACCTCACCCATGCCCTGCCCCGGCTGTGCGAAGCCGTCGCGATCGCCCACGGCGTCCGCGCCGAGGCCCGCTACCTCGTCGAATACCCGGCCACCGTCGCCGCGCCCGAGGAGTCGCGCTTCGCCGCGGACGTCACCCGCGAACTCTTCGGCGCGCACCGCTACCAGGACATGCCGGGTCCCCTGACAGCCTCCGAGGACTTCTCCCGCGTCCTCGACCAGATCCCCGGGACCATCGTGCAACTCGGCTCCGCTCCCGCCGGCCAGGATCCCGAGCGCGAACCCGGCAACCACTCCCCCCACGTCGTCTTCGACGACCGCCTGATCGCCGACGGCGCCGCCCTCTACGCCGGGCTGGCCCTGGCCCGACTGCAGAAGCAGCCCGCCCACGCGGACGCCGCGGGCGCCGCGCTCCGCTAACTCCCGCCCCTATCGTCGGAGACAGTGATGGAACAACAGCCCAGCAGATCCTCCTCGGTGGAGCAGCGGTCGATCGACTACGTCCCCGCCGAGGAACGCCACGGCAAACCGTGGCACCTGTTCACCCTCTGGTTCGCGAGCAACGTACAGATCACCGGGCTGGTCAATGGCGCCCTCGCCGTCACCGTCGGGCTCGACCTGCCCTGGGCGATCTTCGCCATCCTGGTCGGCAACCTGCTCGGCGGCGTCTTCATGGCCTACCACTCGGTCCAGGGACCGAAGCTGGGCATCCCACAGATGATCCAGAGCCGCGCCCAGTTCGGCTTCTACGGCGCAGTGCTGCCCGTGGCCGTCGTGGTCGCCATGTACTTCGGCTTCGCTCTCGAGGGTGCGGTCATCAACGGCCACGCCGTGGCGAGTTGGCTGCACATCCCCTACCCGGCCGCGGTGGTGCTGTCCAACCTGGTCACGCTCGGCATCGCGGCGGCGGGCTACAACCTGATCCACGCCGTCAGCAAGTACCTGTCCGTGGTCTCCGGTCTCGTCTTCGTCGCCCTCTTCGTCAAACTGGGCACCCACCTGCCGGCGCACTACCACGGCACGTCGGTCACCGCCGGTACGGTCCTGCTGGCGATCTCCATCTTCGCCTCCTGGCAGATCACCTGGGCGCCCTACGTCTCGGACTACTCCCGCTACCTGCCCGAGAACACCTCACCGCGCCGGACGTTCTGGTGGACCTACCTCGGCGCGGCCGTCGGAGGCTCCTGGGTCATGGTGATCGGCGCCTTCGCCGCCGTCATCGGCGCGGACGCCCTCGGGCAGGACTCCATCGGCTTCCTCGCTCACCAATTCCCGGCCCTGTCCTGGCTGCTGGTCGCCGCGCTGATCGTCGGCGGTGTGCCCGGCTCCGCGCAGAGCCCCTACGGCGCCTTCCTCGCCGCGCTCAGCGCGGTGTCCCCGCGAGGACGCACCAACGCCGGACCGCGCGCACGGGCGCTCTTCACCATCGCCTTCACCGCCATCACCACCGTGCTCGCGATCCTGGTCGGCTCCAACACGATGACCCTGTTCGAGAACATCATCCTGATCCTGCTCTACCTGCTCATCCCGTGGACCGCGATCAACCTGACGGACTACTACCTGGTGCGGCACGGCGACTACGACGTCAAGGCGTTCTTCCTCAAGGACGGCCCCTACGGCCGGTGCAACCGGGGAGCCGTCGTGATCTTCCTGCTGACCGTCGCGGTCGAGTTCCCGTTCGTCAACAGCAGCGTCTACGAAGGTCCACTCGCCACGAGCATGGGCGGCGCGGACATCTCCTGGCTCGTGGGCCTCGTCTTCGCCGCCCTCGCCTACTACCTCTACACCGCTCGCGTCCGCCGCCCGGCAGAAGGGTCAGGCGGTTCGACGGACCGCGCGGCGCGCTTGCCTGAGCAGGAGCGGGGTCAGGCAGACCACGGCGAGGCCCTGACCGGGCAGGGCAAGGGTTCTCTCCGCGTCCCACAGCGGCCCGTACAGGTCCCCGAAGGGGCTGGTCTGGTAGAGGCTGGCGAGGTGGTACACCGTCGCTCCGACCAGGGCCGTGGCGGCGGTCAGCCAGCCCAGCGAGTCGGTGACCGGTTTCCGCAGAGCGATCACGAGTAGCGCGGCGAGGCCGGCCACGACGGCTTCCACGCGGAACCAGCTGCCGATGGTGATGCCGGGAGCGGACAGGGCGTAGTGGTCGGCCAGGTAGGCGTGGACCGCGCCGTCGACGGCCAGTCCGGCCGCCGCGGTGACTCTGGCCGGTAGGTCCAGGTACCGGGTCTGGTTGTCACGCCCGAGCGTCCCTGGGTGCTCGGGCGGTGCCGGCAGACGGTGCGTCATGTCTGGGCGCCGGTGAGGTGGGCGTAGACGACGACGTTGCTCGTGTACTCACCCATGGCCTTGTCGAAGGTGCCGCCGCAGGTGATCAGGCGTACCTCGGGGCGGCCGGTGGGGCCGTAGACGGTGTTCTCGTCGAAGTCGTCGCGCGGGATGACCTTGATGGCGTCGACGGTGAAGTCAGCCGTGCTGCGGTCGGCGCGCGTGATGGCGACGGTATCGCCCGCGCGGGCGACCGTGAGCGGGTAGAAGACCGCCGGTCCGGTGGGGGTGTCGACATGTCCCACGATGACCGAGGTGCCGTTCTGGCCCGGGGTGACCGAGCCGGTGTACCAGCCGGCCGTGCGGGGCTGGGAGAACGGGGGCGTGGCCACGGTGCCGTCCGCGGTCTGCCCCACGGGAACCAGCGGCGCGTTCAGACCCAGCCGCGTGATCACGATCCGGACGGGGGCCGACCTGTACAGCGGTGCGACGGCACGCGGGCTCACCGACGCCGCAGGTGACGGCGGGGCGGACAGCGACGGCGTCGCCTGCGCGGGGCCAGGCCGCACGTCCGCCGCTTGGTGCCTGGAGGCTCCGCAGCCGGCCAGGGCCGGGGCGAGCAGGCACGTGAGCAGAACCGCGGTGGCGGCCGCACGCGGGCGGCCGCCACCGAATGCGAGGCTGTCAGCCACCGATGTGCGAGGTCCGGCCGGCCACCACCGCGGCCATGCCGCCGCCACCCGCCTCGACCCCGTGGTGGTGACGGCAATCGCGGTCGCCACGGTCACCGTCGCGGTCGCGGTCACGGTCGCAGCAGAACCAGTCGTCACGGTCACGGTCACGGTCGCAGTGCCGGTGGTGGTGACCGGTCTGCACCACGGCCACGCTCCGAGGCGCCGCCTGAGCGGTGGTCGGGGCCACCACACCAAGCGCCGCCGCCGCGGCGACAACACCGATCACGGTCACACGGATACTCTTCACAGCGGTCCTCCAAGGACTCACAAGGGGGCGCGCCCTGCCAGGGGCAGAGCGCCGCGAATGCAATGCAACGTCAGCTGTTCCCCTGCCGGTGCAGCTCATCGCACAAAACACCCCTTCAGCGCAAAGCGGTCACAGCGGCTGGCGCTCAGTCAGGTCCCTTCGGCCCCGACGAACTGGGGCTCCTGTGGCCCCCGGCGTCAGCCGCTTGGACGCGGGAAGGCGGACACCCGCATGGTCTACACCGTTCTTGCCGACCTGCTCACCTGATCCTGCATCTGGGGGACTTGGCGGACCCCTCCTGGCGTCCCTGATCCCCCTCTGGCGGTGCGCGAGGCCTGGAGCAAAGCCCACGGAGTACCCTGAGCCGTGGCCAAGCCCGTATTCCCCAGCGCCGAGCAGCTCGGCGGCAACGGCCTGGACTTCCTGCTCCCCGTTGTAAAGGAGTGCCGGCCCATCCTGGACGCACGCGGGATGGACGCCGTCCAACGGCACCTGGTGGACCGCGATGTCGCGATCCTTCCAGCGATCCTCGTGACGCGCGGCCTGCTCGGCTGGGACGAGACCTCGCTCGCGACCGCTCGGGACATCGTCTGTGCCAGCCCCGCGCGGAACGCCGGATAGGCCGCTCACCGCTGCCGCGCGCTTGGGTGGCGGTGGCCACCCACCGAAAATGGTAGGCGTTCGTCAGGGGGCCGGGGCATGATCGGGGGTGGCGCGCCCGGCCTGGTCCGGGTGGTCGTGCGCCGTCGTCCGCCCGAAGGGTGAGCTGTTGTGGTGGCCCTTTCCGCTTCCGAGCCTTTCCGTGCCGAGCCGGAAGTCCGCGCGCCGGTCGGCGCGGTGCGCGGGCGCCGGGAGGCGGGGGTGGCCGTGTTCCGCGGCATCCCTTACGCGGAGCCGCCGGTGGGCGCGCTGCGCTTCGCCGCGCCGCGACGGCCGGTCAGCGGATGGGACGGGGTCCGGGACGCGGCGTCTTACGGGCCTCCGCCGCCACAGGGCGGGGCCCTGGGCATGGGCGCGCTGGCACGCGACACGGTGGGCGACGACTGGCTGACGCTCAACATCTGGACCCCCGATCCTGGCCCGGACGCCGGGCTACCGGTGATGGTGTGGATCCACGGCGGCGCCTACACCGTCGGCATGTCCGGTCTTCCCGAGTACGACGGCGGCCGCCTGGCGCGCGAGGGCGTTGTCGTGGTGACGTTCAACTACCGGGTGGGCCTGGAGGGTTTCGGGCAGATCGAGGGGGCGCCCGCCAACCGCGGCCTGCTCGATCAGGTCGCCGCACTCGAGTGGGTGCGGGAGAACATCCGGGCCTTCGGCGGGCATCCGGACCGCGTCACCGTCTTCGGGCAGTCGGCGGGCGGCGGCTCCGTGGCCGCGCTGCTGGCGATGGACCGCGCTGCGGGTCTGTTCCGGCGGGCCGTCGCCCAGAGCGTCCAGGGCACGTTCTTCTCGCCGGAACTGGCCGCCGACATCACCGCCACCTGCGCCGCCGAGTTGGCGCTGCGGCCGACGCGCGCCGAGCTCGCCGCCGTGGCCCCGGCGCGACTGTCCGCGGCCGGGGACGTGGTCGGCGCCAAGATGACTCAGTGGGCCCACCGTTGGGGCCAGGTCGCGCACCGGTCCATCGCCTTCTCGCCCGTGGTGGACGGCGAGGTGCTGCCCGCCACCCCGTGGCAGGCGCTGGCCGACCACGCCTTGCCGGGCGTCGACCTCCTCGTCGGCCACACCCGCGACGAACAGCGCCTCCTCACGGCGCTCGACGGGCTGCTCGGCCAGGTGACGCAGGATCAGGCAGCGGCCGCGCTCCGCGTCTTCGCGCCCGGCTCCGAGGGCGAGGACCGTTATCGCCGCGGCTTCCCGGCCGCCGGCCCGGACGAGTTGCACGAAGTGGTGTTGTCCGACTGGCTGTTCCGGATGCCCACGCTCAAGCTCGCCGACGCCTGGGCCGCTGCCGGTGGCCGCGCTCACCTGTACGAGCTGACCTGGCCGGCCCCCGGCATGGGCGGCGTTCTCGGCGCCTGCCACGGCCTGGACGTCCCCCTCGTCTTCGGCCATCTGGACCGTGGGCAGCCCGCCGCGCTGTTCGGCGAGCGCCCCTCCCCCGAGGCCGAAGCGCTGTCCGGCCGCATGCGCAGGGCGTGGACCGCGTTCGCCACCCACGGCGACCCCGGCTGGCCCGCGTACGACCCCCACGCGCGCCTGACACAGCTCTTCGACACCACGCCGACCGTCACCCGCTACCCGGAGGAGGCCTCCCGCCTCATCTGGCAGGACCACGCCTTCTGCGCAGTTCCGCTGCTCGATACGTGACCGGCGCGGGCCACGCCCGCGCCTGCCGGTCAGCCGGCCGGCGACGGCGCGCCCGGGCCCTGGTCACGGCGGGCCGCACGGCGCGCCGCCGCCGTGGCGAGGGCCATCCGCAGCAGGTAGGGCGGCGACGGCGGAGCCCAGCCGAGCTGCTGGGCCTGGCCCAGGTCGTCGCGATTGGCCCAGTGCTCCACCAGCAGCCCGTCTTTGACGCGGCACCAGTGCGTCTGCAGGACGGAGAAGCTCCGGCCGGTCGGCGGGAAGACCTGCACGGGACGGGCGTCCGGCCCGTAGACGGTGAACGGGCCCACGTGGCGGCCCGACATCGTGGTGTGCAGCACCACCAGATCGCCCTCGGTGACAGCGTCCTGCAGCTCCCACCGAAGGTCGGCGAACGCGGTGCGGAGCCACAGGGCCGTGGCGTGGAACGCGGCAGGACCCCGGCCGCGACTCGCCGCCGGCTCGCGCAGCGCCTCTCGGTTGACAGCCTCCGGATGCACCAGCGCGCGGAAGTCGTCGAGCGTGCCGTCGGCCATCGTCTGCACGCAGCGCAGGCTCAGCAGCGTCTTGTCATCGGCATCGGGCTGGGCGTCGGGCTGCGCGTCGGAACGGGTATCGGCCATGATCCGGCCTCCCTCATGGACAGGGCCACTTTAGGATGGAATCCTCTTCCATCAGATTGAAGATGGTTCCAGTGGAATGTCAAGGGCGACGGGAGGCACTCCATGGAGCAGGAGCACCCGAGGCGCGGCTACTCCAGTCCGCTCCGCGCCGAGCAGGCGCTGCTGACCCGCCGACGGGTCCTCGACGCGGCCGCCGCCCTGCTGACCGAGCACGGCTACCTGGGCACGACCCTGACCGCCGTCGCCCAGCGCGCCGGGGTCAGCGTGCAGACGGTCTACAACGCCGTCGGCGGCAAGCCCGCGCTGCTCAAGGCCGTCTACGACGTCTCCCTGGCAGGGGACGACGACGCGGCGCCGATGGCGGCGCGCCCGCTCTTCCAGGCGATGATCGCGGCGGACACCGGCCCGGCCTGCCTGCGCCACTACGCGCGGATCGCCCGCGCCCTGCACGAACGCGTCCTGCCGCTCGTCGTGATGACCCTCGCCCAGGCCGCCACCGGCGACCCGGACCTGCGCGCGTTCGCGGACACCATCGAGTCCGAACGCGCCACCGGCACCGCCAACCTGGCCCACCACCTCGCCACGCGCTTCGGCCTGCGCGACGGCCTGGACCCCGCCGAGGCGGCCGACCTGCTCTGGGCTCTGACCTCCCCCGAGCTGGCGGACCGCCTGGTCAACCGCCGCCAGTGGGGCTGGGACCGCTTCGAGCGCTGGCTCACCACGACCATGACGCAGTCGCTGCTCCCACCGGAGCAGGGACCCTAGGGGTCCGGAAGCAGGGTGCCTGGCGGTCGCCTCCAGGTGGTC
This sequence comes from Streptacidiphilus pinicola, assembly GCF_003258295.1. Classification (GTDB taxonomy): domain Bacteria; phylum Actinomycetota; class Actinomycetes; order Streptomycetales; family Streptomycetaceae; genus Streptacidiphilus; species Streptacidiphilus pinicola. The sequence continues at coordinate 10,569 of NZ_QKYN01000095.1, forward strand.
GGTCAGCGGGACGACCACTCCCTCGTTCGGCCCACACCCGGGGCGCGTCGGTCGGCACCTGCCGCGTAGGCGAGTACCGTCGGAACGGCCCGCTCCGCACCCTGCGGACGGACGCCCACGCCGTCGGGGCTCCCGGCGGCCCAGCCGGCGCTCGGCACGTCGGCTTGCCGCCTGCCCGTGCAGCGGCATCCTCGGCCGTCATCGTCATGAGGACCGCGCATGCTCGCGCTGACCGGCTCAGGGAACCTGCTCCGCCTGCTCGGCGGTCACGCCGCCCGCGTTCTGGCCGCCGTGGAACCCCAGTCCCTGCACCGCCGCGCGCGGCACAACGCCGCCGGCGCTGCCGCCCGCGCGAGCGCGGACCGCCGGGAGACCGAGGAGGTCAACCGCTGGCTCGCCGGCCAGGCCGGCCTCACCGGGGCCGACGCGCTGCGCTGCCCAACCGCGTGAGTCGACCGAGCGGTCGGTGGTGTTCGGCGGTCGGCACGGCCTGCCTCAAGCGCGGCCGTGCGTACCGAGTTGACCCGCGCAGCGCCCCCGAGTACCGCGCGACCCCGCCGGCCCGCAGCCGATCGGCTGAGCGAACCCGAAGGGGGCCCCGGCAGTTGGCGCGTATGGCATTCTCCTGCCTGAAGAGCCATCACATCTGATGCGGCTCACGACGGGGGGTGGCGTGTGGTCGACCACGGGAGCTGGCCCGAGGACGTCGCTCGTCCCTACTTCTTTCTCAGCTACGCCCATTCCCCCCGTGTGCCCGGCGCCGCGCGCGAGCGCAGGACGCACTGGGAGGAGCGGCTCTTCCAGGATCTGTGCGAGGCGGTCGCCGAACTGGCCGGGCTGGACGAGAACGAACCCGTCGGGTTCATGGACGCCGGCGAGCACGAGGACGAGAACTGGTCGGAGCGGATCACCGAAGCGCTCGCACACTGCCGCGTCTTCGTACCCCTCTACTCGCCGCGCTACTTCCGTTCCGAGGCCTGTGGCCAGGAATGGGCCGCCTTCACCTCGCGGCAGGTGCTCTTCAACCGGCCTGGTCTGCACGCCGGCCAGATCAACGGCGTGGTGCCGGTGCAGTGGGTTCCCTTCGAAGAGGGCGACCTACCGGATGTCGCGCGGCCGCTGCAGTACGCGCATCGGAGCTTCGGCGAGGATTACGAGACCGATGGGCTTCTCAGCCTCTCCCGCCTGAGCTACTTTCGGCCGCAGTACGAACTCGCCGTGCTGCGACTGGCTCAGACGATCGTCCGCGTCGCCCAGCAGACCACGATCACGGTCGGACGACGCCGCGACTTCCAGAGCCGGCCGAGCGCGTTCAGGCCGCCGGACCAGCGGCGACAGCTGCGGATCGCCGTCATGGCCTGCGACGTGCACAACCTTCCGCCCGGCCGCTCCGCCGACACCTACGGGATCAGCGCGGTCGACTGGCAGCCGTACCGCGACACCACGGGCAGTCTGGCGCGGCGGGCGGCCTACGTCGCACGGCAAGCCGAATTCCACCCGAGCATCCACGAGTTCGAGGAGGAGGCGCATCGGCTGCTGCGCGGCGACGCGCCGGCCTCGCCCGGCCTGCTCCTGCTGGACCGCTGGAGCCTGCTCGACCGGGACCGTCGCGAGCTGCTCAGGCGGTTCGACGCCGAGAACCCCACCTGGGTGGGGGTGTTGGAGCCGTGGCCCGGCGACGACCCGGAATCCGAGCGCCGCAACGACGAACTGACCAGGCTCGCGGACGACACCCTGCGTCATATGCGGGCGGCGCGACGTCGTCTGTACGGGCTGCGCGCCAACGACGCGTTGGCGATGCTGGAGGACTTCGAGCACGCGTTGCCCGCTGCGGCCATGGCCGCACAGCACGCCTTCGACCGCCTCCGCCGGCGAACCGAACCCGACCCGCGCGCGCCGGACCGGCCGACTCTCCGCTACGTCGCACCCACGTCGCGCGAGCACGACAAGGCCCCGCTGCCGGACCGCGAGCCCTTGGCCGGCGGCGCCGCTCCCCAACCGACTGAGTCCTCCGGCTGGGGGTCGAACGGACCCGGCGGGGGCGAGATCCCCGCCTCGGCCGGGCCGAGCGACGCGGGGGCGTGGCGCCCGCCGCAGCCGGCCAGCGCGCCGGCCGGACCGGTGGTCCCGGGCTCGAGCGCGTCCGGGGCCGACGAGGAGCAGCCCCGGGTGCTGACCGCTCGGGCGCCTTCGGCCACCACGGTGGACAGCGAGTTCAGCGTCATCGTCCGGATCGGCGACTCCATGCCCCGCGAGGACGAGGCCACCGTGGCCGCGCCGATGCTGCTCCGTGTTCCGGAGAGCGGGACCAAGGTCACCGTGGTGGCCTCCCCCGCGAGTGCCGGGTTGGTCCCCCTGGAGGGTCTGGAGCGGACCTTCCTGGTGCGTCCGGGCCCTGGCCATCCGGACCCGGAGCGGTTCCTCTTCCGCGCCTGCGCGGAGGGGCTGCAGCGGATCCAGTTCAGCGCCTGGGCCGGCGGCTCGTTTCTGTGTGAACTGGAGATCGAGGTCTCGGTCCATGCGAGCGGGCGCGAGGCGGTATGGCGGACCGTGTCCACGCCCGTCGGACCGGTGCGTGCCGTGCAGGGCGAGGTGACCCTGCTGATCAACCGTCTGGACGGGAGGCTCGCCTTCCAGTTCATCTCGGAGCGCTACCTCGGCTCGATCGTCCACGCGCAGAGTCTCGTGCGCGACCTGGACGCCCCGCTGGAGGAGGTGGTCGCGACGCTGGGGCGACTGGCCGCGGGCAGGGCCCGGTACGAGTCCGCGAGCGCACGACGGCTGATGCGCGAGACCGGGGTGGGCCTGTGGCGGCAGCTGGTCCCGGAGGTGATCAAGGATGAGTTCTGGAACCTGCGCAGCCAGATCAGCACCTTCACCATCGCCACGGACGACGACATCCCGTGGGAGCTGCTCTACCCCCTGGCACCGGGGTGCGACTTGGGGTTCCTGGTCGAGGGGTTCCCGGTGGTGCGCCGCACCCGGGGCCAGGGTCGCACCCGCTCACTCCACCTCGGCTCGCCGAGATTCGTCGTCTCCTCCGCACCGCCCAGAACGGCCGAAGCGGAGTTCGCCTCCCTTCAGGGCATCCTCGGCTCGGGCCCGGTCATCGATCGGCTGCAGGACCTGCTGGAGGCGCTGGACGCCGGCGACCTCGGCGTCGCCCACTTCGCCTGCCACAACACGTTCACTCCGGGGATCGGCTCGTGCATCGACATGCAGGGCGGGCCACTCGTGCCCGAACTGCTGAACAGCGTCGCCGTCCAGCGCTCGCTCGCCCGCATGAGTCCGGTCGTGTTCGTCAACGCCTGCCGCAGCATGGGGGCGGACCTGTGCCGCACACTGGTGACCGGCTGGGCCCAGCAGTTCCTGACCGCGGGTGCCGGGGCCTTCATCGGCACCCTCTGGAACGTCCGGAGCGACAAGGCGGCCTCGTTCGCCACCACCTTCTACACCGCGCTCGCCGCCGGGACCCCCTTCGGCCAAGCCGTCTTCGCCGCAAGGAAACAGGCCGCGGCCGAGGACGACGATCCGACCTGGCTGGCCTACTGCGCCTACGGCGACCCGGCCGCCACGATCTAGTGCCGCATCAGACAAAGGGCCACAGGCTGCCGCGGATCATCTACGCGAGGTCGTGGCCAGGGCGAACGTCGCCTGAGGGGGCCGCACCCCGACGGAACAACGCGGTCCACAGGAAGGTCACGCCGAACAGTGTCGACTCGGGCGGCTCCTCCCGCATGCGCCGCAGTTCCACCTCGACCAGGTCGGAGAAGATCCAGCGCAGCGACTCGGGTGTGTAGGCGAGGCCACCCTGCAACTCGCGCTCGCGGTAGAGGTCCGCGTCGGCGAGCTCCGACCCCATGCCCTGCTCGCCGGCGGCGAAGCTGGTGAGCGCGAGATGGCCGCCGGGGACAAGGACGCGGTCGAGGAGGGCCAGGTAGCTGACGCGGCGGTGCGGCGGCAGGTGGTGGAAGCACCCTGAGTCGACGACCAGGTCGTAGGGGCCGCTCAACTCGGCGGCAGGGAGCGCGAAAGCGTCGCCGCACAGGAAGCGGACGTCGACCCCGGCCTGGCGAGCCCGGTCCTCGGCCCAGGAGATGGCCACGGGGGAAAGGTCGACGGCGTCCACCTCGAAGCCGTGCGACGCGAGGTACAGGGCGTTGCGGCCCGCCCCGCACCCCAGGTCCAGGGCCCGGCCGGGAGCGATCAGCCCCTGGTCGAGGTAGGCGGCCAGGTTCTCGTCCGGCTTCGCCGCGAAGAACGGGACCGGCCTTGACCGGTCGGCGTAGAAGCGGTCCCAGAAGTCCTTGCCGTCACCCGTCGCCAAGCGGCCGGCCTCTGATTCAGATGCGAAGAGCCCGTCCAAGAGCGCGAGAACGTCCTCGACGGTGCGTACGGTCCGGTCCATCCGGCCCCCCCTTTCGACCGATGTCGATCATAGGAGCGAGGATGGCAAAAGGCCAGGTCAAACGGTGTATGGCGACGGCTGGAACGGGCCGCTGCAAGCCCCGGAGGCCACCGGTGGGCAACCCACTCCAGACCCCGACCCCGCGTCCGCCCAGCCATCCGTCAGGAGCCAGGATGGGACCTTCCAGGGCTGCGGCGGGGACACTGTTTTGACGAGTTTTCCAGCGGTGCCACAGGGCGAACGTTGTCTGATGCGGCACTGGCCTCGGCGAAAGCGAGCGAGCCCGTGCGGGCTCAGTGCGGCACGCCGAGACCGAGCCGCAGGGTGTGGGTGACCTCGTTCTTCAGCTCGCCCTCGAAGCCGAGCGCTATCGTGCCGTCCTCCTCGACCGCGAAGACGAGTTCGACGGTGCTGTCCTTCAACACGAACGGGTCGTCACCGGTCGCGGCGCCGGCGACGAGGCGGCGCAGGGTCCCGATCGCGTCGACGAGCACTTCCTCGACCCGGCCGTCCCGGACCTCGTGCTCGGCGAGGTCCTCCGGAACCAGGGTGAGTTCGATCGAGTGGGTGTCCTTGTGGGTGACCTTGCCCCCGATCCTCAACTGCATGCCGACGAAGGGGATCCGGAAGTCGACCCCTCCCCCGGAGGACGCGGTGGCGACGGTGTTGAGGTGGAGGTGGACGGAGGTGACGCGCAGGTCCCGGGAGGCGTCGGTTTCGGAGATGTTGGCGTACTTGATCGCCCGCTTGATCACGGCGATCAGGTCGTCGACCGGCAGACCGGTGTCCATCAGCTGCGCTCCAGGTCGGATGCGGGAGGGGTCAGGATGCCGCCTCGGCCTGGCCCGGTATCGCGGGGAGGGTGAAGACCACTTCGAAACCCCCGTGGGCACGCGGCTCGGCGCGGACTGTGCCGCCGAGCATTCTGACGCGCTCCTGCATGCCGATCAAGCCGTTACCGGATCCGGGGATCTCGGTCCGCCCGCCGGGAGGGGCGTCCGCCGCCGCGGTCGTGGAGCCGTGGTCGGTGATCCGCCCGGTGAGCTCCTCGGTGCCGTAGTGCAGCGCGATCTGCGCGCGGGTGGGACCAGCGTGCTTGAGGGTGTTGGTCAGCGCTTCCTGGACGATGCGGTAGGCCGACAGTTCGACGCGCTGGGCCAGTGGGCGCTCCCGTCCGGTGACGGTCAGCTCGGCGTCGACGCCCACTGTGCCCATCCGGTCGACCAGTTCGACGATCCGGGACAGGGCGGGCACCGGGCGCGGGGCGGGGGTCGCAGGACCGGACCGGGCCGGACTCGTCGTCCGAGGGGACGCGCCATCGGGCGCCTGGGGGTCGGTTCCGCTGTCGGCCCCGGTGCGCAGCAAATGCAGCAGAGTGCGGGTCTCCTCCAGCGCCTCGCCGCTGGCGTCCGCGATGGTCTGCAGTGCGCCACGGGCCGTCGCCGGGTCACTGTCGAAGACATAGGACGCGAGGCCGGTCTGCACCGACACGACGGAAAGGTGATGCGCGATCACGTCGTGCAGCTCCCTGGCGATGCGCAGGCGTTCGGTGGTGACGGCGTGTCGGGCGCGGGCGGCCTGCTCCTGGGCGAGTTGGGCGGTGAGGTGGGCGAGTTGGCGGTTGCGCTGTGCGAGCCGGTAGGCCTGGAGCCCGAACATGGCAAGGACCGTCGGAACCACGACGGCCTGGGCGACGATCGCCTCCAGACCGGTGCCGGTGTGCGGGGCGCGCAGGCCGCCGAAGACCCATACGGCGCCCAGGGGCGGAGCGCCGGCCGTCGCACCGGCCCAACCCCGGGCCGCCACCAGGCTGTAGAGCGCGAGCATCGGGCCGTAGGAGCCGACCACGGGCCAGTATCCGGCGGCGATCAGCACGATCCAAGCCCCACAGCACGCCCCGAGCACCGACAATGGGGCGCGTCTTCTGGCGGCCACCGGCAGCACGGTGAGGGTGGTCAGCACATCACCGGGAACGTCCAACGCGCGCCACGGCGCGGCGGATTCGCCTCCCTGGCTGCCCAGGAGCACGGTGACCGCCAGCAGGCCCACAGCGAGCGCGGAGTCCACCAGCCACTGCTGCCGCGTCGGCCGTCCCGCGGCTGACGCCAGGCTCCCGGCGTGCCGGCGCCACCGTGCCCCCGTTGTGTTCATGCGCGCACGGTATCCGCCGTCGGGCGGGCGCGCCTCCACCTCTGGTGGCCGGAGTTGACGCCAGGGGGCTCAGGGCGTCAGTCCGTACTCGGGCCGAGGACGCGGTAGTCGGCCAGCAGATAGCCGGCCGGTGACGGCTCGCTCCGGATCGCTTGGAGCCTGATCGTCGGCAGGCCGTCGAGGAGTCGCCGTCCGCGGCCGACGATCCGAGGCGCGATCACGAGCCGGAGTTCGTCGACGACGCCGGCGGCGAGCAGCGCCTGTGCGACCGAGATGCTCGCGTGGACGCCGATGTCGCCGCCGGGCCGCTGCTGGAGCTCTCGTACGAAGGCGACCAGGTCGCCTTCGATCGCGGTCGCGCCGGCCCAGCCCTGGTCCAGCGGCGTCGAGGTCGCGACGTGCTTGGCGACCCCGTTGATGAACGCCGCGAAGGGCTGGATCCTGCTGTCCGGCCAGAACCCCGCCCACTCGGTGTAGCTGCGGCGGCCGAGCACGACCGCGTCCTGGGTCGCGATCACGGCGGCGAGGTTGGCCTCCATCGCGTCGTCCCAGTCGGTGAAGAACTGGTCCGGTGCCTCGGCGACCCCGTCGAGGGACACCAACTCGTACACGACGATCTTCCGCACGCCCCATACCTCCGATCGGTCCCGATGCTACTGGGCCGGCCGGCCCCGCCCCGGGCGCCGCGCCACAGACGTCAGGCGCGCCCCCTGGCGGCGGCCAGGGCGTCCTGGACCTCCCGCGCGACGCGGGCCGCGTCCGCGGGGTTGTTCACCACGTCGGTGTGGTTCATGTCCACGACGAGGACCTCGCTGGCCGAGTAGTGCCGGTGCACCCAGTCGTCGTAGCCGGACCACAGGGTCCGGTAGTACTCGACGAGGCTCTCGTCCTGCTCGAAGTCACGGCCTCGCAGCCCGATGCGGTGCAGGACCGTCTCGAAGTCCGCCTTGAGGTAGACCATCAGGTCGGGAGCCTTGCGGTACGGCAGTCCTTCGATCTCGCGCATCATCTCGTCGAGCAGCCCCTCGTAGACCTGCATCTCGAGGGAGCTGATCCGGCCCAGCTCGTGGTTGACCTTGGCGAAGTACCAGTCCTCGTAGATGGACCGGTCCAGCACGTTGTCGTCGCGCCGGTACGCCTCCTTGATCGAGGCGAACCGCGTCCGCAGGAAGTGGAGTTGGAGCAGGAACGGGTAGCGCTTGGCCTGGATCTCCTCCGGGCTCGCGGTGTAGAAGAGCGGGAGGATCGGGTTGTCCTCCACGCTCTCGTAGAACACCGCGCTGCCCAGCGCCTTGGCAAGGATCTCGGCCACGCTCGTCTTGCCGATCCCGATCATGCCTCCGACGCAGATCACGGCCATTACCTCGCTTCTCCCTGGGGGTCTTCCGTCAGGACCGCTGTCCGGCGATCCCCGCCGCCCAGGGCCACGTCGTACTCGCGGCGTGCCCCCAGCGCGGACCAAGGATAAGAGGTGGGCACCCGTGATCGTTCCGGCGGGACCGCCCGCACGCCGCCGGCCGGCGCGACCCGGTTCAGGCCGAGGCCGGCGGTCGGGCGTCGCTCGCCGCTTCGAGCAGCAGCTTGGCGGCCAGGGCGGCGCCGTCGGTGCGGATCGTGGCGGCCACGGCCTGCGCCCGGGCGCCGGTCTCCGGCGCGAGCGCCGTGCCGAGCGCGGCCGACAGGGCGTCGACGGTCGGGGCCGGCCCGTCGGCCGCCGCGCCGATGCCGAGGGCGGCGACGCGCCCGGCCCAGTGGGGCTGGTCGGCCCCCTGCGGCACCACCACCTGCGGAGCGCCCGCCCGGGCCGCCGTGGTGGTGGTGCCCGCGCCGCCGTGGTGGATCACGGCGGCGACGCGGGCGAAGAGGGACTGCAGGTTGACCTCGCCGACGACGAAGCAGTCGTCCTGGTCGTCGATCCGGGCCAGGTCCGACCAGCCGCTGCCGATCAGGACGCGGCGGCCCCGCGCACGGACCGCCTCGATCGCCACCCGGGCGATGTCCGCCGAGGCGTGGCGGGTGCTGCCGAGTCCGACGAACACCGGCGGCGTGCCCGCGTCCAGGAAGGCGACCAGGTCCGGCGCCAGGGGGCGCTCGTCGGGGAGGATCCACGCGCCGGTGTGCACGACGCCGAGGTCGGCGGTCTCCTGCCACGGGTCGAGCACCGGATCCGAGGCCAGCCACGGCCGCTCGGTGAGGATGAAGTCGCGGACGCCCGCGACGGGCGGCAGCCCGACCGAGGTCCGGTGCGCGTTGAGCGCCTCCCCGTGCATGGTGTCGAAGAGCCGGGCGTTCAGCTCCCACAGCGCGCGGTGGTCGGTGACCTCCGCCGGGAGCGACCCGCCCGGCAGCAGCGCCGTCGGCGGCGCGTGGTGCGGCGTCGGCAGCAGGAACGAGCAGAAGGTCGCGTACACGTAGGGGATGCCCAGCTTCTCCGCGACCGAGCGCGAGGCGAAGTGCGCGAGCCCGCTCGCCAGCAGCACGTCGCACCCCTGCGCGGCCTCGGCGACCGCGTCGAACTGCCCCGCGAACTCGGCGACCCGGTCCCTGGCCTCCGCCGCCGACGAGGGCCGCACCATCGTCCGCATCGGCCGACCGATCGGCACCAGCGGCAGCCCGACGCGGCCCAGCAACTCGACGAAGTCCTCGTCCGGCGGCGCGCACATCCGCACCTCCGCGCCGAGCGCCCGCAGTTGCACCGCGAGTTCCACCAACGGTTCGACATCGCCCCGCGAGCCGTAGGTCGACAACAGCACGCGCATTCCGCGCCCCCCAAGTCCGTTGGATCCGGCCGAGTTTCCGGCCGCGAGCGACGATTCTGCGGCACCCGCGGGGCCTTGCGGCAAGGCCCCCTCGCCGCTGTAGGTTGATCACGACGAAGGGGCACGAGCACGCCGACCTGTCCGGTATGCGAGATCCCTGCCGGGGTCGTCTTGACCCCGGTGCGGGAGCTCTGCTCAACTCTGTTTCCATGAACCCGCGCGTGGAACTCACTCAGCGGCGCCACATCGATCTGGCGCACGTGTCCAGCGCGTTCTGTTGTTCCTGAACGGGAGTACCTCCTCCCCCGGCCGCTAGGCCGCTCCGTGTGAACCCGAGCTGAACGAGGCTGTCGCCTCCGTCTCGTCGTACCGCGCTCGGACCACACCACTCCACCCCCTGCTGTGAGTTGTTCTCGACTCACGCGGCGGACGGGTGCGCCTTCACTCTCTCGTCCCGCGACGCCACGCCGAGCTCCTCGCTCCGCGGAGGCGGCGCTGACTCCTGCCTGCCCCGGCTCCCTTAGGAGACTTCCCGTGCCCCTTCACGTCCGCAAACTCTCCAGCCGTATCGGCGCCCGGATCGAGGGCGTCGACCTCGGCGCCGTACCGGATCCCGACACCGTCGCCGCCCTGCGCGCCGCCCTGAACGCCCACAAGGCGCTGGTCCTGTCCGACGTGGATCTCGACGACGCCGGCCAGGAACGCGTCGCCGCCTGGTTCGGCGAGCTCACCACCGCCCACCCGAACGTGCCCGCCGCCGAGGGAACGGCCAACGTGCTGGCCGTCGACAGCGAGACATCCAAGGCGAACGAGTGGCACTCGGACGTCACCTTCGTGGTCAACCCGCCCCAACTCACCACGCTCCGCTCCATCGTGACCACGCCCTACGGCGGCGAGACACTCGTCGCCGACGCGGGCGGCGCCTACCGCGACCTGCCCGCCTCGCTGCGCGCACTGGCCGACTCGCTGCGCGCGGTGCACACCAACCAGTTCGACTACGCGCGCCCCGCGGCCGCCACCGCGCGGCAGCGTGAGCACGACCAGGTTTTCGTCGCGACGCCCTACGAGGCCGAGCACCCGGTGGTGCGGGTGCATCCGCTCACCGGCGAGCGGGGTCTGTTCATCGGCGGCTTCGCCAAGCGGATCGTCGGTCTGTCCGCCGGCGACTCCGCCGACCTGCTGCGCCTGTTCCAGTCCTACGTCACCCGTCCGGAGAACGTGCTGCGGTGGAGCTGGTCCCCGAACCAGCTGCTCGTCTTCGACAACCGGATCACCCAGCACTACGCGGTGGACAACTACGACGACCACCCGCGCCGACTGAACCGCGTCACCGTGGCCGGGGAGGTCCCCGTGGGCGTCGACGGCCGCCCCAGCGTCCAACTCGTCGGCGACGCCTCGCACTACACCACCGTGCTGGAGGTGGCGGCATGACCGACGTCGGCCTCGTCGCTCCCCCCGTCCGGGAGGAGCCGTACCGCGAGTCGCACGCCGAGCCGCCCGCCGAGGGGACCACCGCCTCGCCGCGGCGGGAGGTCTTCCTGCCCGGCGAGAGCGGCAGGCGAACCGCCCTCGGCGTCCTGCGGGCCCGCCTGCGCTGGCCGTTGGGGATCTACACCACCCCGGCCGTCGTCCTGGTGCTGTGGGAGGTGCTCGCCAGAGCCGGTGTGCTCTCCCCCGCCTACGCGCCCGCCCCGACCTCTCTGCTGGGTACCGCCCAACGCCTGTGGGACCAGGGCGTGCTGGGCCCGGATCTGGCGATCTCGCTGCAGCGCGCCGGACTGGGCCTCGCGCTCGGCCTGACGGTCGGCATCGCCGCCGGCGTGCTCGGCGGCCTGCTGCGCAGCGGCGAGTACCTGTTCAACGGGCTCGTGCAGATCGTCAACACGATCCCGCTGCTGGCCGTGCTGCCGCTGATGATCGTCTGGTTCGGCATCGACGAGTTCACCAAGGTGCTGCTGATCTCCTTCGGCGCGGGCGTGCCGATGTACCTGAACCTGTTCTCCGCGATCCGCGGCGTCGACCAGCGGCTGATCGAGATGGCGCGGACCACGGGAGCGGGCCGGCTGCGCCTGGTCACCCGGGTGCTGGTGCCGGGAGCGCTGCCGGGCTTCCTGGTGGGCCTGCGGTTCTCGCTCGCCTACAGCGTGCTCGGCCTGGTCGCCGCCGAGACGGTCAACGCCGACCAGGGCCTGGGCTTCCTGATCACCCAGGGACAGACCTACCTGCAGACCGACCAGGTCTTCGTCGGCCTGGCCATCTACTCGATCCTCGGCCTGGTCGCGGACCAGTTCGTCCGCGCTCTCGAGCGGGTGCTGCTGCGGTGGCGCCCGGGATATGAGGCAGCATGAGCACCACGCTTGCGACCCCGACCCGGCCGCGCCGGCAGGCCGGGGCCCTGGCCGAGGACGTCGTGCGGCGCTTCGGCGACCGCACCGTCCTCGACGGACTGGACCTGGCCATCGCCGACGAGGAGCTGGTGGTCCTGCTCGGCCCCTCCGGATGCGGCAAGAGCACCCTGTTGCGGCTGCTCGCCGGGCTGGACCGCCCCGACGGAGGCCGGGTGGAGGTGCCGGCCAGGCGCGCGGTGGTCTTCCAGGCCGACCGGATGCTGCCCTGGCAGCGGGTCCTGCGCAACGTCACCCTCGGCCTGCGCGGGCCCGACGCGGACCGGCGCGCCCGCGAGGCACTCGCCGAGGTCGGGCTCTCCGGACGCGAGGGCGCCTGGCCCAAGGAGCTCTCCGGCGGCGAGGCCCAGCGCGTCGCGCTCGCCAGGGCGCTCGTGTCCGAGCCCGAACTGGTGCTCCTGGACGAGCCGTTCGCGGCCCTCGACGCGATCACCCGGCTGCGCATGCACGACCTGGTGCGGGCTCTGCGCGTCCGGCACCACGCGGCGATGCTGCTGGTCACCCACGACGTCGACGAGGCCATCGCCCTCGCCGACCGGATCGTCGTCATGCGCGACGGACGCATCGGCAACGAGCACCTCGTCGAACTCCCCGCCGCCGACCGCGAGGCGAGCGGCGCCCGCGAGGAGCTGCGCGCGGCCCTCCTGCACGACCTCGGCCTCGTCCACCAGTCCTGACCACTGCCCACTGCCCACTTGCTCACAGAAAGCACTCGAACTCCCATGCGTACCAGCACTCCCAGAACGTCCCGTCTCCTCGGCGCTCTCGGCTCTGTCGCCCTGTCGGTCTCCCTCGCCGCGTGCGCGTCGGCGAACACCCAGTCGGTGGCGCCGCTCAGCGGTCCGTCCACCGCCGCGCACCCCGAGTGGAGCCAGTACACCTTCACGATCGGGGACAACGGCGGCGACGGCAGCCAGGCGCTGGCGAAGATCACCGGCGTCTTCGACCACGCCCCCTACAAGGTGCGGTTCGCCCGCTTCACCTACGGTCCGCCGCTCATCCAGGCCGCCGCCTCCGGCGACATCGACCTCGGCGCGGTCGGCGACGTGCCGCCCATCACCGGCGCGGCCAAGGAGTACGGCTTCAAGATTGTGGCCGTCAACCGCTCCCTGCGGCCCACCCAGTCGCAGGAGAACATCATCGTGCCACAGGGCTCGCCCCTGCACACCCTCGCCGACCTGCGGGGCAAGCGGATCGCGGTCCCGCAGGGCAGTTCGGCGCACGGGCTGGCCCTCAAGGCGCTCAAGAGCGTCGGCCTGACCCCGAAGGACGTCCAGCTGGTCTTCCTGCCCCCGGCCGACGGAGCCACCGCGTTCGCGACCGGCAAGGTCGACGCCTGGGCGATCTGGAACCCGCAGTCGGCCATCGCCGTCGAGCACGGGGCGCGCATCCTGGCCAAGGGCCTGCCGCCCATCGACCAGACCAGCAACTACTACGTGGCGAGCGACAAGTCGCTCGCCACGTAGTAGTTG
>NZ_QKYN01000096.1 GCF_003258295.1 Streptacidiphilus pinicola
AGACCATGCGCTCAAGGGTAAGACCCGGTATGAGACCTCGTGTCCAAGGCGCCTCCCAGAGTGCAGGGCAGATTGCCCACGTGTTACTCACCCGTTCGCCACTGATCCACCCCGAAGGGCTTCACCGTTCGACTTGCATGTGTTAAGCACGCCGCCAGCGTTCGTCCTGAGCCAGGATCAAACTCTCCGTGAATGCTTTGGCCTCTAAATAAGGCACAGTATTCGCGCAGAGCGGCACAGCATCCGCTGGAATGAGCGGACCCGTGCACAGCGTCCTCGCTGAAATTTGTTTCTCAAAAGTAACTGGCGTTGACTTTTGGCACGCTGTTGAGTTCTCAAGGAACGAGGCGTTTTCCGCGCCGTTCTTCAGGGGTTTGTCCCGGACCGCGCCGGGCACAACGAAGAAGTTACACACCTCCTGGTCACGGAGCAAATCGGCGCTGTTCACCCACATGACGTACAGTCTCCGCAGGCGGTAGTGGTCTAGACCTCTCGCCGGACGGGCGCTCTGCCCGACCTGTCCGTAGTTGACATGATTTAGGCTGATCTCCGACGTGGGCCGACTCGGCCCACGCGCGGGTTTCTGCCACTCGACCAGGAGGCTCAACCATGACGACGACCGTCACGTCCCCGCTGGCCGGCCGGGCGATCGGGCTCGCGAACGTGCCCGACCCCGTGTTCTCGGGTGCCATGGTCGGTCCGGGCACGGCGATCGACCCGGTGCGGAGCCCCGGTGCCGCGGTCTCCCCCATTGACGGTGTCGTCGTCTCCATGCACCCGCACGCCTTCGTCGTACTGGACGACGAGGGCCACGGGGTGCTGACCCACCTCGGCATCGACACCGTTCAGCTCAACGGCCAGGGGTTCGAACTGCTCGTCAACAAGGGCGACACCGTCAAGCGCGGTCAGCCGGTCGTCAAGTGGGACCCGGCCGCCGTCGAGGCCGCCGGCAAGTCCCCGATCTGCCCGATCGTGGCCCTGGAGGCGACGGCGGACCAGCTCTCCGACCTCGCGGAGACCGGTGAGCTCGCGGCGGGCGACGCACTCTTTTCCTGGAAGTAGCAGCACCCCTTCGACGGAGACTCAAAGCGGAGACCGGTGAGATGACAGAGACCCTGCAGGGCGTGGGCGTGAGTCACGGCGTGGCGATCGGCCAGGTGCGGCACATGGGTACGGCGGTGCTGGAGCCCGAGGCCAGGCAGATTCCGGCCGAGGACGCGCCGCGCGAGCAGGCCCGGGCCCGGCAAGCGGTCGACGCCGTGGCGGCGGACCTGCAGGCGCGCGGCAACCTGGCCGGCGGTGAGGCGCAGGCGGTGCTCGAGGCACAGGCGCTGATGGCGCAGGACCCGGAGCTGATGGCGGACGTCGAGCGGCGGATCAACGTCGGCAGCTCCGCGGACCGTGCCGTCTACGACGCGTTCGCCGCCTACCGTGCGCTGCTCGCGGCGGCGGGCGACTACCTCGCCGGGCGCGTCGCTGACCTGGACGACGTGCGGAACCGCATCGTGGCGCGGCTGATGGGCGTGCCGATGCCGGGCGTGCCGGACAGCGACGAACCCTACGTACTCTTCGCCCGTGATCTGGCTCCGGCCGACACCGCGCTGCTGGACCCGACCCTGGTGCTCGGCTTCGTGACCGAGGAGGGCGGGCCGACCAGCCACAGTGCGATCCTGGCCCGCGCGCTCGGCGTCCCGGCGGTGGTGGCGCTCGCGGACGCGACGAAGACGGCCGAGGGCGTGCTGGTGGCGGTCGACGGCAGTACGGGCGCCGTCATCGTGGACCCCCCGCAGTCGACGCAGGACGCGCTGCGCGTGGAGGCGGCGGAGCGGAAGGCGGCGCTGGCGGCCTCGACCGGGCCCGGTCGGACCTCGGACGGGCACACGGTGCCGCTGCTGGCGAACGTCGGGGGTCCGGCGGACGTGCCGGCCGCGGTGGAGGCGGGCGCCGAGGGTGTCGGCCTGTTCCGCACCGAGTTCCTCTTCTTGGACGACTCGAAGAAGGCACCGTCCGAGGATGCGCAGGTCGAGGCGTACCGGAAGGTGCTGGAGGCGTTCCCGGAGGGCCGTGTGGTGGTGCGCGTCCTGGACGCGGGCGCCGACAAGCCGCTGGAGTTCCTGACCCCGGCCGACGAGCCGAACCCGGCGCTGGGTGTGCGCGGACTGCGCTCGCTGCTGGACCACCCGGAGGTGCTGGGCACACAGCTGCGGGCGCTGGCTCGCGCGGTGGAGGGCCTGCCGGTGCACCTGGAGGTCATGGCGCCGATGGTGGCCGACCGCCAGGACGCCAAGGCGTTCGCCGACGCCTGCCGCGAGGCGGGGCTGAAGGCGAAGTTCGGCGCGATGGTGGAGATCCCCTCGGCCGCGCTGCGGGCGCACTCGATCCTCCAGGAGGTCGAGTTCCTCTCGCTGGGCACCAACGACCTGGCGCAGTACACGTTCGCGGCCGACCGGCAGGTGGGCGCGGTGGCGCGGCTGCAGGATCCGTGGCAGCCGGCGCTGCTGGACCTGATCGTGATGTCGGCGGAGGCCGCGAAGGCGACGGGCAAGAGCTGCGGAGTCTGCGGCGAGGCGGCGTCCGACCCGGTGCTGGCCTGTGTGCTGACGGGGCTCGGTGTGACGAGCCTGTCCATGGGCGCGGCGTCGATCCCGTACGTGCGGGCGAAGCTGGCCAAGGTCACGCTTGCGCAGTGCGTGCGCGCCGCGGCGGCCGCCCGCGCCACGGACAGCGCGGCCGACGCGCGCGCGGCGGCGAACCAGGTGCTGTCCGGGGAGTGACCCCGGAGCTATCCCTGCGTCGGGCCCTCGTCTTTCGGGACGGGGGCCTTCGGGACGGGGGCCCGCTTGCTCCTGGCCTCGGTGCTGACGACGAGGCAGACGCCCGCGACGACGATGGCGCCGCCGAGCGCGATGGACCAGGTGACCGCCTCGGAGAGGATCAGCCAGCCCAGCAGCACGGCCACGACCGGGTTGACGTAGGCGTAGGTGGCGACGAGCGACAGCGGCGCGTTCTGCAGCAGCCAGGCGAAGGCGCTGAACGCGACGAGCGAGCCGAAGACGACGAGGTAGGCGAGCGCGAGCCAGGAGCTGGTGCTGACGGCGCCGACGTCGAGGTGCTCGTGGCGGATCAGGCCGAGCAGCAGGTCGACGAGGCCGCCGGCGAGCATCTCGTAGGCGCTGGCGGTGAAGGGGTTGGCCGGCATGGGCAGCCGGGAGGAGGCGAAGGACCCGAGCGACCAGAGCAGCGACGCGGTCAGCACCAGGACGATGCCGGTGAGCCGGACGCCGCCGGAGGTGCCGGGGAGGGTCAGCACCGCGAGCCCGCAGAAGCCGAACAGCACGCCCGCGAAGGTCGCCGCGCGTGGCCGGTCGCCGAAGGCGGTGCGCAGCACGATGACCCAGAGCGGAACGCTGGCGACGAGGAGCGCGGCGAGACCGGACGGGATGCGCGTCTCGGCGAGGACCACGAGCCCGTTGCCGCCGACCAGCAGGAGCAGTCCGACCAGCACGACGGTCGCGAGCCGGCGGCGGTCGATCTTCAGCGCGGCGGCTCCGGAGCGCCAGGCGACGATCCCGGTGAGCAGCAGCCCGGCGGTGAGGAATCGGAGCGCGGCGGAGAGGAACGGCGGCATCGTCTCGACGGTGATCCGGATGGCGAGGTAGGTCGATCCCCACACCACGTAGACGATGACCAGGCCGGTCCAGAGCATGGCCTGCGGCCGACGTTCGCCGGGGTTCGAGGTGTGGGCGGGGGCGGCGGTGGCTCCGGTGCGGGTGGAGGCGGTGGCCGCATCACGCGTCATGTGCGTACCTCTCTGACGGGTCTGTACACCGCATGGTGGCGCAGAGGGGCGTCGCCGCGCTACGGGCAGGACAACGGTGTCTCGTTCAGCGAGACAACTC
Organism: Streptacidiphilus pinicola; assembly: GCF_003258295.1. Lineage (GTDB taxonomy): Bacteria > Actinomycetota > Actinomycetes > Streptomycetales > Streptomycetaceae > Streptacidiphilus > Streptacidiphilus pinicola. The sequence goes on from NZ_QKYN01000096.1 coordinate 3,900, forward strand.
TTCTCGGTGAATGAGACTTGATCTAGCGTCGAGCCGGGAGGTAGAACATGACCGAGCATCAGAACCACTACACCCATGGCTTCCACGCCTCGGTGCTGCGTTCGCACCAGTGGCGCACGGTGGAGAACTCGTCCGCGTACCTGCTGCCCGAGCTGAAGCCGGGCCAGGCACTTCTCGACGTCGGCTGCGGGCCGGGCACGATCACCGCCGGACTCGCCGAACGCGTCGGCCCCGGGCTGGTGACAGCGGTCGACAACTCCGCGGAGGTGCTGGCGCAGGCGCGCCAAGCCGTGCCGGAGTCGGCCGGGGTCCGCTTCGAGACGGCCGACGTGCACGCGCTCCCGTTCCCGGACGCGTCCTTCGACGTCGTCCACGCGCATCAGGTGCTGCAGCATGTGGCCGACCCGGTGGCCGCGCTGCGCGAGATGCACCGTGTCTGCCGTTCCGGCGGCGTCGTCGCGGTACGGGACTCGGACTACGCGGGCTTCACGTGGTACCCCGCGGTGCCGGCGCTGGACGAGTGGAACGCGTTGTACCACCGCGTCGCCCGCGCGAACGGCGGCGAGCCGGACGCGGGCCGGATGCTGCGCGCCTGGGCGCTGGCGGCCGGCTTCCCGGCCGAGCGCGTCGAGGCGTCCTCGTCGACGTGGTGCTTCGCCGCGGACGAGGACCGCGGGTGGTGGGGCGGCATGTGGGCCGAACGGATCCTCAGCTCCGGGATCGCCGACCAGGCGGTACGGGAAGGCTTCGCCACGCGCGCCGACCTGGACCGGATCAGCGCCGGCTGGCGCGCGTGGGCCGCGGACGAACGCGGCTGGTTCAGCGTCCTCCACGGCGAGCTCATCTGCCGAGCGTAAGTGATGCTCCCGCAGGTAGTTGCACCTCCCAGGAGCGCGGGGCCCCTGGGAGGTGCGATTAGCCCTCGGTCTTGCGGAACTGCTCGAAGACGCGGAGCGCGTCGGGGTTGTCGATGGAGCCGGGGTTGACCGCCTTCTCGAGGGGCGTGCCGCCGAGGATCCGCTTGACGGGGACCTCGATGCGCTTGCCGGTGAGGGTGTGCGGGATCGCCGGGACGACGATGATCTCGTCGGGGACGTGGCGCGGGGACAGCTGCGTCCGCAGGGCGTCGCGGACCGCCGCGCGGAGAGCATCGTCCAGCTCGGCGCCCTCGGCGAGGACGACGAAGAGGGGCATCCAGTAGCCGCCGTTCGGCTGCTCCAGGCCGATGACGAGGGACTCCTTGATCTGCGGGAGGCGCTCGACCACCTCGTAGATGTCGGAGGAGCCCATCCGGACGCCCTGGCGGTTCAGCGTGGAGTCGGAGCGGCCGTGGATGACGACGGTGCCGCGCTCGGTGACGGTGATCCAGTCGCCGTGCCGCCAGACGCCCGGGAACATCTCGAAGTAGCTCTCGCGGTAGCGGACGCCGTCCGGGTCGTTCCAGAAGCCGACCGGCATGGACGGGATCGGCTTGGTGATCACCAGCTCGCCGACCTCGCCGACGACGGGCTTGCCGCCGGCGTCCCAGGCCTCCACCGCGGCGCCGAGGCTGGGGGCCTGGATCTCGCCGACGTAGACCGGCAGTGTCGGCGCGCCGCCGACGAAGCAGCTGCACACGTCCGTGCCGCCGCTGACGGAGGCCAGCCAGATGTCGGAACTGATCTCGTCGTAGATCCAGCGGAAGCCGTCGGGCGGGAGCGGGGAGCCGGTGGTGCCGATCGCGCGGAGCCGGGAGAGGTCGAGGTCGGTGCCGGGGTGGGCGTCGCCCTTCTTGCAGGCCATCACGTAGGCGGCGGACGTGCCGTAGACAGTGACGCCGGTGGCCGCGGCGATGCGCCACTGCGCGTCGGTGGTCGGGTAGCCGGGGCTGCCGTCGTAGGTGACGATGCTCGCGCCCACCAGCAGGCCGGCGAGCAGGAAGTTCCACATCATCCAGCCGGTGGACGTGTACCAGAAGAAACGGTCCTGCGGCCCGAGGTCGAGATGCAGGCCCGCCTGCTTGAGGTGCTCGACCGTGATGCCGCCGTGGCTCTGGACGATCGCCTTGGGCAGACCCGTCGTGCCGGAGGAGTACAGCACCCACAGCGGGTGGTCGAACGGCACCTGCTCGAAGGAGGGCACGGCCGGTGCGGAGGTCAGCGCGTCCCACTCCAGCGTGCCCGCCGGGGCCCCGCGACCCAGCAGCGGGATGTGGACGACGTGCCGCAGCGTCGGCAGCTCGCCGCGCAGCTCGGCGACGACCTCCGTGCGGTCGTGCTCCTTGCCGCCGTAGCGGTAGCCGTCGACGGCGAACAGCAGTACGGGCTCGATCTGCTGGAACCGGTCCAGCACGCTGCGCGCGCCGAAGTCGGGGGCGCAGGAGGTCCACACCGCGCCGACGGCGGCGGTCGCCAGCATGGCGACGGCGGCCTGCGGCACGTTCGGGACGTAGGCACTGACCCGGTCGCCCGGACCGACGCCGAGCCGGCGCAGCTCCGCGGTCAGCGAGCCGACCTGACGGCGCAGCTCGGACCAGGTGGTGACGCGCGGTTCCGCGGCGCCCTCCTCCATGTGGAGGATCGCCGCGGTGTCGGCGTTCTGCGGGTCCTCACCATGGCGCAGGATGTGCTGGGCGTAGTTCAGGCGCGCCTCGGGGAACCAGGTGGCGCCGGGCATCGACGCGTCCGCGAGGACGGTGGTCGGCTGCGTGGTGAACCGCACGTCGAACCACTGGATCAGCGCGCTCCAGAAGTCCTCGAGGTGCTCGACGGACCACCGGTGGAACTGCGCGTACTCGACCTCGGGCTTGCCGTCGGGCAGCGGCTTGGGCGCGCCGTAGTACTCGGCGGCGAAGCGGTGGAAGGCAGCGAGCCGTGAAGCAGCCGCTCGTGCGGGGTCGGGCTGCCACAGGGGGGTGATCTCGTCGCTGCTCATACGCTGTGCGGGCCTCCGAGCTCGGCGCCCTGCACACCGAGGGGCAGGTGGGAACGCCTGTGCAGAATCTCCCACGAAGGCGGGGCCCCACGCCAGGCAACCCGGGTTCTCTTTGCTCGTGAGATCGGGCACGAGCATCATGCATCCTGCACGCTCAGGGTCCCGGGCGCGGCCGCGGCACCGGGTCCGGCCTGTCCCGCGACGGCCGCGGGCGCCGCCGACGGCCCCGGGCCAGCGTCGGCCGTCCGTGGACCGTTGGAGGTCAGCAGCACCGGCAGGCCCAGCGCGTCGCCGATCGCCTCGGCCCACTGCGTCGGGCGCTCCAGCCGCGCCGGGCGGGCGCGCAGCAGGTGGTCGGTGAGGCGCTGGCGGCGGTCGAAGTCGCCGGGCGGCACCGGGGTGAGGTCCCGGATCTCGCCGCCGGCGAAGTCGTAGGCGTCGCACAGCCGCAGGTCCCGCGCGCGGACGGGGGCGTCGAGATGGGTGACGGCGAGCGCGTCCGCTCCCCCGCAGGCACGCAGCGCGTAACGGTGGGCGACGGCGTCGAAGTGGCCGCGGCGGAACCGGCCCTGCCAGGGGCCGGTGGTGTTGTGGGGTTCGGGCAGCTGGGTGTGGAGGGCGGGGTCCTCCGTGACCAGCGGGCCGGGCCCGTGGCGCGTCGTGCAGGTGCGGACGACGCCCAGCCGCAGCGCGTCGTCGCCGGGCGCGCCGGACTCGTCGAGGAGGGCGACGGCGTTGGCGAACGTCGTGGTGGACCAGGTGGTGTACGGGTGGAAGCCGTGCCACTCGTCGAGCAGCACGCCTTGGGCTCCCTCGAAGACGACGCGCTCGCGGCGCAGTACGCCGCCGAGGAAGGACTCGTCGGTCAGCCGGACGGCCTGCACGAACGCCCGGTAGGCGGGCAGGCAGTCCTCCACCGGCGGCCCCAACCGCTCGGCCGGCAGCCCGAGTTGCGCGGCGAGGCGGTCCCGCAGCCGGGCCAGCCGGCCGTGCAGGCGCATCGGCACGGCGCAGTCCCCTGCCGTGGGCGCGTCGTCGGGGTGGCGGAGTGCGTAGGCGGCGGTCTCGCCGATGCCCATGCCGCAGGAACCGTGCCGACCCGCGCCGCGCGCCTGCTCGCGCAGCCGGTTGGCGCCGGCGTGGTACGGGGTAGTGAGCAGGGCGCGGCGGTCGACGGTCAGCATGCCGAGGGCGTCGGGCACACCGAGCTCGGCCAAGTGCCGGGCCTCCGCGGAGAGCGCGAGCGGGTCGACGAGCATGAAGCGGGACAGGTGTGTGCGCACGCCCGGCACGAGGGTGCCGGAGCCGAACTGCGCGAAGGTGTGGTGGCGGCCGTCGTCGGTGACCACGTTGTGGGCCGCCTGCGCACCGCCGTTGAAGCGGACCACGGTGGTCGCGCCCATCGTCCGGCACAGGCGGTCCACGGTGGCGCCCTTGCCGGCGTCGCCGAACCCCAGGTCGACGACGACGGCGTGGCGCTGACGGATGTTCACAGCCGGGTGTTCCCCGGCCCGTTGCGGCGTTCTTGGTGACGGTCCTCGCCGCGCAGCAGCGACACCTCCGAGACGGCGACCTCCCCGCCGCGCCGGGCCACCCCGGCGAGCGCCCGCCCGACGCTCGCACCGGCGCGGGAGCCGATGTCGGCCAGGTCCTCCAGGCCTTCGTCGAGGTCGATGGCGCCCTCGGCGAGGCCGATGGTGAGTGCGATGGTCTCGCAGACGGCGTCGAGGTCGTCGAGCTCGATGACGTTGTCGGCGAGCAGCGTGCGCCAGCGGCCGAGCACCTGGTCGTTGCCGACGTAGGAGGAGCCTGCCGGGAGGAGGTAGTAGACGTCCCAGCGGCGGCGCAGCTCGTCGACCAGCGCCTGCAGCGGGATGTCCTCGGTCGCGCGCTCCCCGAAGACGGCCCGCAGCTCCGTCGCGGACACCTGCCCGTAGGGGAGTTCGTCGCCGATGATGAACAGGTAGCCGCGACGGCCGCGCTTCTCGTGGCAGTCGATGGCGGTGTGGCGGGCCATCGCGTACATCGCGAGCTCGTAGGACTCGTGCATCTGACCGCCTCCCCCGCCCTCGAGGAAGATGTTGCCGAGGTTGTCGTCCATCCGGTTGTCCGACTCGAACTGCCCCAGCTGGAGCGGGACTCGGTCGCAGGTGGCGTCCCCGATCGCGCCGAAGAGGATCTGCGGGTCGCGCACGTAGCCCTTGCGCAGCAGCAGGCCGAAGAGCTCGGGCAGCTCGGTCTGCAGGACGCGCGGGACGGTGCCCATGGAGCCGGTGACGTCGAAGAGGACGGCGACGGCCTGGGAGTCCGGGTGCTCGGCGCTGTCGCGGCTCTCACGGTCGGTCAGCCCGAGCGGGTCGAGGTCCGGGTGGGCGCGCCACTCGTGGCGTGGACCGCGCCGGGCGCGGTCGCTGTAGTCGAAGGCCCCGATACCGTGCGTGGCACGGTAGTTCGCGGCGGCGGCGTAGACGTCGGTGTCCCAGCGTCCGCTTCCCATGGTGGTTCTCCCCGTTCGTGAAGCAGTGTTCGTTCAGGGCCCGCTTGTTCAGGCGGCGGGCAGGCGCAGTGGCCGGAAGGTGCGCGGGCCGTAGAGGCGTTCGAGCAGCTGGTCGAGCTCGGCGAGCAGCCGCCAGGCGTCGTGGGGGCGGCGTGGCTCGGCCGGGAGCATGCAGCCCGCGAGGAAGCCGCGCATCTGGGACGGCGCCTGATCCCCCATCAGTTCGGCGATGCAGGAGCTGGCGAGGTGGATGTCGGTGGCCTCGGTGACCGGCCTGCGGGCGGCCACCTCGGGCGGGTAACGGCCACGGTGGCGCTCGACCAGCGCCGGCGCGGGGGCGGGCACGCCGGTGGTGGCGTAGCACCAGTCGACCAGCACCAGACCGTGCTCGACGGGGTGGATCAGTACGTGCTCGGGCAGGACCGCGCCGTGCCGGACGCGGGTGCGGTGGGCGTGCCCGAGTGCGACGAGCAGCCGCCGCCAGATCCACGCGGCGTCGCGCGGGTCGAGCCCGTCGGGGAACGCGTCGCGCAGTTCCGCCAGGCTCAGGAACCCGTCGAGCCGCAGCAGCGCGTTGACGCGGCGGGGGGCGGCGCCGGGTTCGGCAGGATCCGCGTGGGTGAAGCTCTCCAGCAGCGTCGGCACGTAGTTGCGGAAGCGCGGCTCTCCGTGTCGCGCGAGCCAGGCGAGGGCATGGGCCTCACGCTCCATCAGGTCGTTGTCGGCCGGGCTGTACGGGGTCTTCAGCACCGCGTCCAGCTCCGGGCCGCGGCCCTCGCGAGCCCGGGTTCGGGCGGCACGCAGCAGGGCGACGTCGCCGGAGGCGATCCGGTCGCCGACCTGGTAAGTCCGATGACGTGTCGTCAGCAGGTCGTCAGAGACCAGTGGCTGGGCGGCGCGCAGGCGGTTCAGCGAGGCGCAGGCGGCGGTGGCCTCGGCGCGGCGTCCGGGCGGGGCGGTGTCGGGGTGCAGCAGGCGCGCGAGCCGCCGGTACCGGCGCGCGGTGACGTCCGGCGCGGCGGCCGCACCGAAGACGTCCTCGGCGCTGGTGGCCGCGGCGAGGGCGGCGAGCGCCTCGTCGAAGGTGCGGGGCCGGGGCGGATCGGACGGCCGGCTCGTCGGCCGGCGCCAGGGTGGTTCGCTCAACGGTCTCCCTCCTCGGGGTCGTACTCCTTCGCGTCGGTAGGTCGGCGGTGGGCGGACGGGCAGGATCGCGGGCGCCGGCTTGTGGGTGTCGGCTCGTCCGGGCCGGCTTCTGGGCGTGAGGCCGGTGCGCGGACTACCTGGCGTCGGGTTCCTCGGCGTCCGGTCGCAGCAGCGCGGGGTGGAGCAGCCGGGCGTCGCCGGCCCGGTAGAGACGGGCCCGGGGGCCGCCGCGGGAGCCGCCGCGTTCGGCGGTCTCGCCGGTGCTCTCCACGAAGCCGGGCGCGGAGAGCACCTTGCGGTGAAAGTTGCCGGGGTGGAGCTTCTGCCCCCAGATCTCCTCGTAGACCGCGCGCAGTTCGGGAATCGTGAACTCGGGCTCGAGGAAGGCCGCGGCCAGCGGGGTGTACTCCAGCTTGGCGCGGGCCCGTTCGAGGCCGTCGGCGAGGATCCGCCCGTGGTCGAAGGCCAACTCCCGGTCAGCCGACCCCCGTTCGGTCGAGTTCCGGCCGCCGGTCCCACCCCCGTGAGGACCGACGACCGGAGTCCATGCGGCGCGGGCGGCGTCGCCGCCGGCGCGCGGATCGGGCAGGTCGGGCGCGAAGGCCAGGTAGGCCACGGAGACGACGTGCATCCGCGGATCCCGCGCCGGCTCGCCGTACGAGCCGAGTTGCTCCAGGTGCACGCGGCGCAGCGCACCGGCGCTGAGCCCCGTCTCCTCCGCGAGCTCGCGCGCCGCGGCCTCGTCGAGGCCCTCCTGTCCTGCCTTCACGAACCCGCCCGGGAGCGCCCACTGCCCCTGGAACGGCTGCCCCGCCCGCTCGACGAGCAGCACGTTCAGGCGGCCCTCGCGCAGGGTCAGCACGACGATGTCGACCGTGAGCGCGATCGCGGGGAAGTCCCGCGGGTCGTAGGCGGCCAGGAACGCGGCTTCGTCGTCGCGGTGGGCGGGCGCCGGGCTCATCGCTTCTCCGTTGTTCTCAGCTTGAGTATTTCTCAGAACGAGAACAACGTAGCGCACAGCCGTGCGATGTGCCAGCCCCGCCCCCCTCGCTACGCGCGCAGGGAGGCCACCACGACGAGCACCTCCTCGGTCAAATCCGGCCCCACCGGCCCGTGTTGGTACATCAGCCGGTACCACATGGCCCCGAAGACCAGATCGACGACGGTCACCACCGGGACCTTCCAGCCGTCGGCGCCGTACCGCTCCAGCATCTGCGCGAGGAGCGCCCGACGGCCCGCGATGTAGCCGCGCAGCGTGCGGGCGAGCTCCGGATCGGCGAAGGCGTCGGAGAGGACGCCGAGGAGGACGTCCGTCGTCGGGGCCTTGGCAGCGAGCGCGAAGGTGCGGTCGAGGAAGAGGCGGAGGTCCGCGACGGGATCGCCGGTCGCGGGCGGCGCGCCGAGCGTCTCGCCGATCTCGCCGAGCGCCTCCAGCAGCACCGCGCCGCGCGTCGGCCACCAGCGGTAGACGGTCTGCCGGCCGACGCCGGCCTCCGCCGCGATGGCCTTCATCGTGAGCGCGGCGTATCCGTCGCGGACGCAGAGCGCGAGCGCCGCGTCGAGGATCGCACGGTGCGCGTCCGCGCTGCGCGGACGGCCGAGGGGCTTGGAGTTCATGGACCGACTTTACAAGGCACGGTGTCTCGATAAATAATCGAGGCACGGTGTCTCGTAAAGAGACGCGAGAGGGAAGAAGTGGGGACGGACATGGCACAGCACACGTCGGAGCGCGTCGTCATCCTCGGCGGCACCTCGGGGATCGGCCTCGCGACGGCGGACCTGCTGCTCGACCGGGGGTACGAGGTCGTCATCGCCGGACGCGACGAGGAGCGCCTCGCGCAGGCGCTCAAGACGCTCCACGCGAAGCAGTCCGCCCGGCCCGTCACCGGCCGGGCGGTGAACGCGACGGACGGCGAGCAGCTCGCCGCGTTCTTCGCCGAGGTGGGCGCGTTCGACCACCTCGTGGTCACGGTGACGCGCAACGGCGGCGTCACCTCGCTGGCCGACCTGGACCCGGCGGAGCTGCTCAGGCACAGCGAGGGCAAGCTGCTCGCGCACCTGCTCAGCGTCCGGGCCGCGCTCGGCACGCTGCGCGCGGCGGGGTCGGTGACGCTCGTCGGCGCGGTGAGCTCGCACCTGAGCGCGCCGGGTCTGGTACTCCTGGGGTCGATGAACGCCGCCGTGGAGACCGCGTCGCGGATCCTCGCGGCCGAGCTGGCTCCGCGCCGGGTCAACGCGGTCTCCCCCGGCGTTATCGAGACGCCCTGGTGGGACTGGATCCCGGAGGAGGCGCGGGCCGAGACCATCACCGGCGCGGCCAGTGGCGCGGCCCTCGGCCGTCCGGGCCGTGCGGAGGAGGTCGCGCACGCGATCGGATTCCTGGTCGAGAACACCTACACCACGGGCGTGGTACTGCCGGTGGACGGCGGCGCGCGGCTCGCGGTGTAGGGCCGAGCGCCGGTGCCACGCGACGGAGCCCGGGATGCGGACGCGTCCCGGGCTCCGTCGCGGCGCGGAGTTAGGGTGAACACGACAGAAGGGGCGGGGCTGCCGGAGCTCCGGGAGGACCGCCCCAACGCCGTTCCACCCGCTGGTCCGCACCGCCCGGAGGTTCCTGTGACGCCCCCTCGGATCCCGCTCGCCGCCGCGCTCGCCGAGGGCCCGGTCGTGCTGGACGGCGGCATGTCCAACGAGTTGGCGGCCGACGGGCACGACCTCTCCGACGCGCTCTGGTCCGCGCGGCTGCTGCGCGACGCCCCCGACGCCGTCGCGGCGGTACACCGCCGCTACTTCGCGGCCGGCGCACAGGTCGCCATCACGGCGAGCTACCAGGCCAGCTTCGGCGGCTTCGCCCGCGTCGGCGCCGACCGCGTGGAGTCCGAGGAGCTGCTGCGCCGCAGCGTCAGCCTGGCCCGCGAGGCGGCCGGCGACGCCGCGGACCGCTGGGTCGCCGCCTCCGTCGGCCCCTACGGCGCGGTCCTCGCCGACGGCTCGGAGTACCGCGGCCGCTACGGCCTCACCCGCGCCGAGCTGCGCGCGTTCCACGCGCCCCGGGCGGAGGTGCTGGCCTCGGCCGCGCCGGACGTGCTGGCGATCGAGACCATCCCCGACGTGGACGAGGCGATCGCCGTGCTCGACGCGGTGGCGGGGTTGGACGTGCCGGTCTGGCTCTCCTACAGCGCGGCCGAGGGACACACCCGCGCCGGGCAGCCATTGGCCGAGGCGTTCGCTGTCGCGCGCGACAACCCGCAGGTGATCGCGGTCGGCGTCAACTGCCTCGCCCCGGAGGAGGCGGTGGACGCGGTCGCCCTGGCGGCGGAGGTCTCCGGCAAGCCGGTCGTCGTCTACCCCAACAGCGGCGAGGGCTGGAACGCCACGACCCGCGCCTGGTCCGGCCCGGCCACCTTCTCCCCCACGCGCGTCTCCTCCTGGCTCTCCGCCGGCGCCCGCCTCCTCGGCGGCTGCTGCCGCGTCGGCGCGGACCAGATCAGTGCGCTGAGCAAGGAGCTGCACTAACCCGCGCCGCCGGCGTGCAGATGGTCCTCGCTGGGCCGCCGGGCAGCTGCCTCCGGTGGTTTCTCGCGCCCACGCCGGGGGCGCCTCCCGGCCGAGGGCTGGGGGCGGGGCCGCAGATCGGCACAGCCTCGCGCCCCCGGGGGATCTCACCTGCCGACAGGTTCTGGCAGACTCTGTCTCAAGCAGATCAACGTCGGCATTGTCGAACGACGTTTCCAACAGCAAGTGCGCGGAGGTATCTCGATGGCCGGGTCGATCCAGTCGCTGGAGCGGGCGGCGGCGATCCTTCGGCTGCTCGCCGGCGGGGAGCGGCGGCTCGGGTTGTCGGACGTGTCCAGCGCGCTCGGCCTGGCGAAGGGCACCGCGCACGGGATACTGCGCACCCTGCAGCAGGAGGGTTTCGTCGAGCAGGACCCGGACTCGGGCAAGTACCAGCTCGGCGCGGAACTGCTGCGGCTCGGGCAGAGCTATCTCGACGTGCACGAGCTGCGCGCCCGCGCGCTCGTCTGGGCGGACGACCTGGCCCGGGCCAGCGGCGAGACGGTGTACCTCGGCGTGCTGCACCAGCGCGGCGTGCTGATCGTGCACCATGTCTTCCGGCCCGACGACACCCGGCAGGTGCTGGAGGTCGGCAGCATGCAGCCACTGCACAGCACCGCGCTCGGCAAGGTCCTCACCGCGTTCGACCCGGTGGCGCGCGCCGAGCTCGTGGAGAGCGAGCGCGAGGCGTTCACTCCACACACCCACACCGACCTGGACGCCATAGACGCCGAGGCCGCGGCGATCCGCGAGCGCGGCTGGGCCTCGGCCGTGGAGGAGACCTGGACGGGGGTGGCTTCGATCGCCGCGCTGATCCAGGACCGGCGGCGCAACCCCGTGGGCGCGGTGGCGCTCAACGGCCCGGTGGAGCGCGTCTGCCTGCCGGAGCCGGACGGGACGGCCGGCCCGGTGCGGCCGGAGCTGGTGGTGTCCGTCCGCGAGGCGGCCCGCTCGATCTCCCGCGACCTGGGCGCGCCCCGCTTCTAGCGAACCTCCGGCACACACAGGCCTTCGCAGGCCGACGCGAGCCCGCTGCCGCAGACCACGGCGCGGGCGCTTCCGCGTGTTCACGTGCAGCGATTCGTACCTTCTGCCTAAGTTGAGCAGACAGTGGACGCAGCCTTGACGCGCGCCATACTCCCACGTAGTTTTCGCACAGCGGTCGACATTGTCGAACGTGAGCCGCAATCCGCACCCTGGGAGCCGCCGTGTCCGACACCCACATCTTCTTCGGCGAAGTCATCGGGACCGCCCTGCTGATCCTTCTCGGCGGCGGCGTCTGCGCCGCCGTGACCCTCAAGAGATCCAAGGCGGAGGGAGCCGGCTGGTTGGCCATCACCTTCGGCTGGGGTTTCGCCGTCCTCGTGGCCGCCTACGTCTCCAACAGCCTGTCCGGGGCCCACCTGAACCCCGCCGTCACCCTCTCGATAGCCGTCAAGACCGGTGACTGGAGCCACGTCCCGCTCTACCTGGCCGGTCAGTTCATCGGTGCCGCGCTCGGCGCGGTGCTCGTCTGGCTCAGCTACCTCGGCCAGTTCAACCAGAACGACGAGCCCACGCTCGGCATCTTCGCGACCGGCCCCGAGATCCGGAACCCGGCCCAGAACCTGATCACCGAGGCGATCGGCACCACCGTCCTCTGCCTGCTGATCCTCACGCAGGGCCTCAACAAGGAGCTCGGCCTCTCCGGCATGGGCATCCTGATCACCGCGCTGACCGTCGTCGGGATCGGTCTCTCGCTCGGTGGTCCGACCGGCTACGCGATCAACCCCTTCCGCGACCTCGCGCCGCGCCTGGTGCACTCGCTGCTGCCGATCCCCAAGAAGGGTGACTCCGACTGGGGTTACGCCTGGATCCCCGTCGTCGGCCCGGTCATCGGCGCCCTGATCGCCGGCGGCATCTACAACGCGGCCTTCGCGTAGGCCAGGCTTCTTCCTCAAAGAGCCCGAAGAGCCAAGAACCCGCCCCCGTCCGCCCACTCGTCAACGAGGACGCCATGACCACCAGCAACGGCCAGTACATCGCGGCCATCGACCAGGGAACGACCTCCAGCCGATGCATCGTCTTCGGTGCGGACGGCCGGATCGTCGCGGTCGACCAGCAGGAGCACAGCCAGATCTTCCCCCAGCCCGGTTGGGTGGAGCACGACGCCGAGGAGATCTGGACCCGGGTCCAGTCGGTCATCTCCGGTGCCCTGGCCAAGGCCGGGCTCACCCGCGACGACATCCGCGCCATCGGCATCACCAACCAGCGCGAGACCACCGTCCTGTGGGACAAGAACACCGGCAAGCCGGTCCACAACGCCCTGGTGTGGCAGGACACCCGCACCGAGGACCTCTGCAAGGAGCTGGGCCGCAACGTCGGTCAGGACCGCTTCCGTCGCGAGACCGGGCTCCCGCTCGCGAGCTACTTCGCCGGCCCCAAGATCCGCTGGCTGCTGGACAACGTCGAGGGCCTGCGCGAGCGCGCCGAGCGCGGCGACATCCTCTTCGGCACGATGGACACCTGGGTCATCTGGAACCTGACCGGTGGCGTCGACGGCGGCAAGCACGTCACCGACGTGACCAACGCGTCGCGCACGATGCTGATGAACCTGCACACGTTGGAGTGGGACGACAAGATCGCCGAGTCGATGGACGTGCCGATGTCCGTCCTGCCGGAGATCCGCTCCTCCGCGGAGGTCTACGGCGAGGCCGTGGGCGAGCTGGCGGGCGTGCCGGTCGCCTCCGCGCTGGGCGACCAGCAGGCGGCGCTGTTCGGCCAGACCTGCTTCGACGTCGGCGAGGCCAAGTCCACCTACGGCACCGGCACCTTCCTGCTGCTGAACACCGGCGAGAAGGTCGTCAACTCCTACCACGGGCTGCTGACCACGGTCGGCTACCGGATCGGCGACCAGGCCCCGGTCTACGCGCTCGAGGGCTCGATCGCCGTCACCGGCTCGCTGGTGCAGTGGCTCCGCGACCAGCTCGGCATCATCTCCACCGCGGCCGAGATCGAGACGCTGGCCTCGACGGTGGCGGACAACGGCGGCGCCTACATCGTCCCGGCGTTCTCCGGCCTGTTCGCGCCGTACTGGCGCTCGGACGCGCGCGGCGTGATCACCGGCCTGACCCGCTACGTGACCAAGGGTCACCTGGCCCGCGCCGTGCTGGAGGCCACCGCCTGGCAGACCCGCGAGGTCGTCGACGCGATGGAGAAGGACTCCGGCGTCACGCTCTCAGCGCTCAAGGTCGACGGCGGCATGACCAGCAACAACCTGCTCATGCAGAACATCGCCGACGTCCTGGACGTCCCGGTCGAGCGCCCGTTCGTCGCCGAGACCACCGCGCTGGGCGCCGCCTACGCGGCCGGTCTCGCGGTCGGCTTCTGGCCGGACGTCGACACCCTGCGCGCCAACTGGCACCGCGCCGCGGAGTGGACCCCGCGGATGGACGAGGAGACGCGCGAGAGCGAGTACAAGAACTGGCTCAAGGCCGTCGAACGGACCATGGGCTGGATCGAAGAGGACCAGCCGACGGGCCACTGACGTCCCGTCGTCTCACACAACTCGGGTGCGGTGGGCCCCCTCTCGGGGGGAGGGGACCCACCGCACCCCTGGGTCCGCATGGCCGGACCCAGCACCACCTCCAGGAAATTCGAGGGATCTTCCGATGCACACCATGCCGACCCTTGGGGCCAACCGCACGGCCGACCGCGCGCAGGCGCGGGCACTGCTGAGCAGTGCCACCTACGACCTGCTGATCATCGGCGGCGGCATTCTCGGCACCGCCGTGGCCTGGACGGCCGCGCAGTCGGGCCTGCGGGTCGCGATGGTGGACGCGGGCGACTTCGCCGGAGCCACCTCCAGCGCCTCCTCCAAGCTGGTCCACGGCGGTCTGCGCTACCTGCAGACCGGCGCGGTCAAGCTGGTCGCGGAGAACCACAAGGAGCGCCGCGCGCTCTCCACGGACGTCGCACCGCACCTGGTCAACCCGCTCACCTTCTTCGTCCCGGTCTACAAGGGCGGCCCGCACTCGGCGCCGAAGCTCGGCGCGGGTGTCTTCCTCTACTCCGCGCTCTCCGCCTTCCGCGACGGCATGGGCCACGTCGCCACCGCCGCCCGCGCCGGGCAGGCCGTCCCGGCGCTGAAGACCGAGGGCCTGCGCTCCGTCGCCGTCTACGGCGACCACCAGATGAACGACTCCCGCGTGGCCGTGATGACGGTCCGCGCCGCCGTCGAGTCGGGCGCGGTCGTGCTCAACCACGCCGAGGTCTCCGGCCTTCGCTTCACCGGCGGCCGGGTCACCGGCGCCGAGGTCCGCGACCGCCTGACCGGCGAGGAGTTCGGCGTCGACGCGCGCCTCGTGCTGAACGCGACCGGCCCGTGGGTGGACCACCTGCGCGCGATGGAGGACCCGAACGCCGCGCCCAGCATCCGGCTGTCCAAGGGCGCGCACGTCGTGCTCAAGCGCAAGGCGCCCTGGAAGGCCGCGCTGACAATCCCGATCGACAAGTACCGCGTCTCCTTCGCCATCCCGTGGGAGGACCACGTCCTGCTCGGCACGACCGACGAGGAGTACACCGGCGACCCGGCCGACGTCCGTGCCACCAAGGCCGACGTGGACCAGATCCTCGGCGAGGCCGCCCACGCGATCCGCGACGACCACCTGGACCGCGACCTGATCACCTACTCCTTCGCAGGTCTGCGGGTGCTGCCGGGCGGCCCCGGCCAGACCGCGGCCGCCAAGCGGGAGACCGTCGTCACCGAGGGCCGCGGCGGCATGCTGTCGGTCGCCGGCGGCAAGTGGACGACCTACCGTCACATCGGCCGGGTCGTGCTGGAGAAGCTCGCGCACGTGGCGGGGACCGGCCTCGCCGAGGACATGTCGACGATCCCGCGCACCGTCCCGCTGCCGGGCGTGGCCAGCCCGAACGCCGTCGCCCACCGCCTGCTGGTCGACCGCGAGCCCGGCGCCCGGATGGACCCGCTGGTCGCCCGCCACCTGGCCACCCACTACGGCACCCTCTCCTTCGACATCGCCCGGATGATCGACGACGACCCGTCGCTGGGCCGGCAGATCCACCCGGACGGCCCGGACGTCTGGGCCCAGGTCGCCTACGCCGTCGACCAGGAGTGGGCCGCCACCACCGACGACGTGCTGCGCCGCCGCACCACCACGACCGTCCGCGGCCTCGACACCCCAGAGGTCCGCGCCGAGGTCGACACCTTCCTGGCAACCCGCCTGCCGCAGGCCTGACACCCCGGCTCCCCCACCGCCCGGGCCCCGCCGTCGTCGACGGCGGGGCCCGGGTGTATTTTGAACGCGTTCAACAACGAGCGCCAGGGGGACGGACACGATGAAGGTCGTGCTTCCCGGCGGGACCGGGCAGGTCGGCGGAATCCTGGACCGGGCGCTGACGGCCGCCGGTCACGAGGTGGTGGTGCTGACCCGGCACCCCACCCGCGAGCGGCAGCTGGCCTGGGACGGCCGCACGCTCGGCCCCTGGGCGGCGGAGGCGATCGACGGTGCCGACCTCGTGGTCAACCTGGCCGGTCGCAGCGTCAGCTGCCGCTACACACAGGCGAACCTGCGGCAAATGATGGACTCGCGCGTCGACTCCGCCCGCGTCGTCGGCGAGGCCATCGCCGCAGCGAGGCGGCCGCCGCGCGTCTGGATGCAGATGAGCACCGCGACGATCTACGCCCACCGCTTCGACGCCCCGAACGACGAGGCCGGCGGCCTGATCGGCGGCAAGGAGCCGGACGTGCCCTGCGGCAGGCCTGGGGCATGCCCGTCGGCATCCCGGCCACCCGCTGGATGGCCGAGCTCGGCGCGTTCGCGCTGCGCAGCGACACCGAGCTGCTGCTGAAGAGCCGCCGGGTGACGCCGGGCCGCCTGCGTGAGGCGGGCTTCGCATTCGAGTGCGAGGGGTGGCCGCAGGCCGCGGACGACCTGGTCCGCCGGATGCGGCGCTGACGGCCGCGCATGGGGGTCCGGACAGCCGGGCGGCACGGGCGCAAGATCGGCCCCGGATTTCGGCGGACGGGGGAAACGATCCGTTCCCACACCAGTTCGTGGTCTACCCCGACGCGGGGCACGAGGTGGGCATGTTCCCGTACCTGCGCATGGGCCCCGCCACGGCACAGGGCGGCACCAGGTCCGGCAACGAGGCTGCCCAGAGCGCGAGTTGGGCGCGACTGTTGGTTCCTCGCGGTGGACCGCGGCTGACCGCCGCAGCGGCACGGAGACGGGCCCGGCGGCGGCCGGGCCCGTCAGTCCGTGGGGGCGGGCGTCAGCAGCTGAGGTCGATCTGCTCGAACGTCGCGTAGTGGTCGTCGGTGTAGTAGTCGATCTGGTCCGGCTGGTCCTGGACGATGCGGCGCGCGCCGCGGGTCGGGCTGCCCGGGGTGACCACGGTGTACTCGTGGTAGTAGCCGTAGGGCTCGCTCGGCAGGACGCCCTCGTTGTTGGAGAAGATCGTCCCGTCCTGGCTGTACGGGTACGGGCCGCCCTGGGCGATCAGGTTGAGCGTGTCGTCGGCCTGCGAGGGCAGCTGGCTCTGGCACACCGTGCCGCTGACGTCGGCGTGCGCGCTGGCGGCCGGCAGCAGGACGGGGCAGGTCGCGGCGAGGACGCCGGCAGCGAGGAACAGGGTCGCGGTGCGCGCGTTCCACGCGCGTAGAGAGATGCTCATGTCAATGAGTGTGCGGACGGACGAGGCAGCACGGAAGGGAACATGACATCCCTTCACGATTTGTTCGCCTGACAACCTCTGATCGAGCAGAAGATGTCCCGCGGGTGACACGACCCACCCGTTCGGAGCCCCGACGCGCGACACGGAGGGGTCCGGACGAGACTGGAGGGGCGTGATCGGACACCGACGACGAGGAGCGGCCATGCTCGCGGTCTTCCTGTTCCTGCTGCTGATCGCGGTCGTCTTCGGGTTCCTCGGCGCGATCGTGAAAGGCCTGTTCTGGCTGCTGATCATCGGCTGCGTGGTCTTCGTCCTGGCGGTGCTCTTCGTGGGCCTGCGCACGGGCCGCCGCCTCGGCCGCCGCGAGGCGGCCCGCAAGGCCAAGCACGGCGCGGCGGAGCACTGAGCCGCGAAGCGGCCGGCCCCGAGCGGCCGTCGCCTACGCTGATCTGGTGACCGACGACGCGTTGATTCCGGCCTCCGCCGTCCAGGAGGCGGTCGTGCGCTGCTCGGGCTGCGGCCGACCACTGCGCGACCCCGCCTCCCGCGCCCGCGGCCACGGACCCGTCTGCACCGAGCTCCGTCTCCCGGAGCCGCCGCGCGTCACCCAGGAGGAGACCCTCCCCGGCCTCTGAACCCCGGGGCGGCACCCCCAGCCGTAAGCCTCCGCCCGCCAGCCGGCGTCAGCCCGACACGGTCACGTGGAGCTCGAACCGCCCGGCGGCTCCCGTGCACGCTGCGGCTTCGCCGCAGGCCTGGCGGGTCGCCAACACCGTGGCACGACCCGGGCCGACCGCGGTGTAGTCGGCGGTCTGATCTCCGCAGCCGGCCATACCCATCGGCGGCGGGCAGGACGTGCTCGGGCTCGCCCAAGCCGTGGCGACCGTCCGCAGGACCTGTGACGCGCCAACCGGCTGGAAGGTCCAGAAGGCCGTAGGCAGATCCACGTGGAGCCGCTCGCCCACGTGCAGGGTCACGGTCTTGCCGTCGTCGGCGCCGCTCGCCATGACGGCGGTGGCGCCGCCGCCGGAGGGTGTACCCGGCGTCGCCGCGGCAGAGGCGGAGGCCGTCGTGGTGGGCCCCGTCGAGGGCGGAGTCCCCCCGGGCCCGGGCGACCCCGGGGAGCTCGCGGACGTGCACCCGGCCAGCGCCAGCACTGTCGCACCGGCAGCGCAGAGCAGCGAGACCTGAAGTCGATCCATCAGAGGCACCGTCCTGTTCGCCTGTTCGGTCGCCTTTCCGACGGCTGCCGGGTCACCCGGGTTCCCCGCCGCGGGCGCAGGATTGTGCGGATTTCATGGCGAATCGTTCACGACACACCCTCTGTGCGTGCCCCGCCGCCTTCCCCTAGCGTGGCCTGTCGGTCAGTGCCTCCGCCCCGGCAACTCCGGTGCGCGGCAAGCGACTTACCTAGGGGGAACCATCTTGCGCAAGATCTGGTCATTATCCGCGCGGGCCTGTGCGGGGGTGGCGGCGGCCGGGATGCTGTTGCTCGGTCTGCAAGCCACAGGCGCCGAGGCGGTGACACCGAGCGGTGCGCACCACCAACCCACCGTCGCCGCCAAGGCGATCACACCGACGGTGAGGGTTCAGGCCGGCACGTCCCGTACCGCGAACGCGCGACGGCAGACGCCGGCCGTGCCGACGTCCACGCCGCAGACGGGGCACCACCGGCCCGGCGTCTTCATGGCCTACCCGCACGGGAGCTCGTCGGTGCAGACGCCACCGCGGATCACCACGGACACGCCGTACACGCACACCCCGACGCCCGGCAGCGAAGCCGACCTGGCGAACCACGGCGGCTCGGTCATGCACGGCGTGACCGTCTCCCTCGTGTACTGGCTGCCCACCGGCGACCACTTCACCTCGGACGGCACGGACGCCGCCTACGAGAGCCTCCAGCAGCGCTGGGTCCAGGACGTCGGCGGCACACCGTACTTCAACGTCGTGAACCAGTACGCCGACAGCACCGGTCACGTACCCAACGCGGTGTCCTTCGGCGGATCCTGGACCGACACCCAGCCGTACCCGCACGCAGGGACCACCACCGACCCGCTGACGGACGGCGACATCGCCACGGAGGCATCCCACGCGGCGGCGGCCAAGGGCTGGCCCCAGGACGCGACGCACATCGTCGTCGTGTTCACCGCCTCCGGGATCCAGCAGTGCCTGAGCAGCAACCAGTGCACCTTCCCCACCGTCCCCAAGGGAGGCTGGGTCTGCGGTTACCACTCCAGCAACGGGAACAACCAGCTGTACGCCTTCATGTCGGACTCCGGTGGGGACCACGGGGCGCCCGGCAACAACTGCCTCATCCAGGACAGCGCGCCCAACGGCAACCTCGCCGCCGACAACGAAGTGAGCATCCTGTCGCACGAGATCAGCGAGACCGCCACCGACCCGTACGTGAACACGACGCCCGCCTGGACCGACTTGACCTCGCAGACGACGGGCGGCGAGATCGGCGACAAGTGCGAGGCCGGTGAGACGGGCACGCCCTACGCGCCGAAGAACGACTCAGGTGCGGACGTTTTCCTGCACGGCCACCCGTACGTCCTGCAGCAGGAGTGGAGCAACGCCGTCCACACCTGCGCGATGGACGACTGCGTCATCAGCGGCGGCACCGGCTACGTCTGCCCGCCTCAGGTGACGGCCGCCGAGACGGTCGACAACCCGAACCCGGTGGTCGGCTCCACCGTCACCTACACCGTCAAGGTGCAGAACAACGACGACACCGGCGCCGCGCTCAACGCCACCGTCAACGGCCCGCTGCCGAGCGGGTACACGTTGACAAGTCTGAGCGCGCCGAACTCCGCCTCGCAGAGCTCGACGTCGAGTTCCTTCACCGTCTCCTACGACACGCTGCCGGTCCACCAGGCCGAAAGCATCACGGTGACCGCCACCGTGCCGGTGCAGGTGGGCCAACCCGCCTCCGCATGCTCGTCGGTGGCGATGCAGGACCTGCTGAGCAAGGCGCAGCCGACGGTCCAGTCCAGCCCCTGCGGAAGCACCAACCCCGGCAAGATCCCCACTTCCGTCAGCTACACCGGCGCCACCACCGCCGACTACCACGACGCCTTCACGGCGTCCGCGAACGTCAGCGGCCAGGGCTCGCCGGTCTCCGGCGGTACGGTCAAGTTCACGCTCGGCGGCGCGAGTTGCACCGCCACGACGGACGCCTCCGGCAACGCCTCCTGCGGACTGACCCCGGTCGACCCGGCGGGCGGCGTGACGCTGCACGCCGACTACGCCGGTGACCCGACGCACGAGGCGAGTTCGACGACCGCCGCGTTCACCATCACCCACGAGGAGACCACGCTCGCCTACACCGGCCCGAAACACGTCGCCAACGGCGTGCCGGCCACGCTGTCGGGAGTGCTGAAGGAGGACGGCACCGCCGCCATCGCCGGCCGTACCGTCCAGATCGCGCTCGGCACCGGCTCGACGCAGCAGACCTGCTCCGGCACCACCGGCGGCGACGGCACCGTCAGTTGCACCATCCCGACGGTCAACCAGCCGCTCAACGACACCGCGACGGTCCCGGTCGCGGTCACCTTCGCCGGCGACGCGTACTACCTGCCGTCCAACGCCTCGGCGACGGTGCGGCTGGAGTACTACACCGGCCGGTCCTACGGCCTCTCGGCCGACGTCAACCTGCTGCTGGCGCAGCTGACCATCCCGCCCACGCCGGACACCGGCCAGATCCGCACCGCACAGGCGACCACCACCGACACCCCCTGCACGGCGACCCTCAGCACCGCGCTCATCTCGGCCGACGCGCTCTGCGCCAACGTCACCACGAAGTTGGCTCCGGGCACCTCGACTGCGACGTCGACAGTCCAGGACGCGACGATCGGGATCCCGGGCCTCCCGGTGATCGGCATTTCCGGTCTCACCGCGACCTCGGTGAGCTCCTGCACCGGGACCAGGGGCTCCGCGACGCTCACGCTCACCATCGCCGGCGCGCCGGTGACCGTCCCGACCGCGCCCAACAGCGTGATCGGTCTGCCGGGCGGCGCCCGGCTGGTGATCAACGAGCAGACGCCTGACCCGAGTGCCGACTTCGGCACCACGGTCAACGCCGTCCACCTGATCGTCCCCGGCCTGCTCGGCGGGGCGAACACCGTGGACGTGGTCGTGGGCTCCGCCACCAGCGGCGCGCACAACTGCAGTTGAGAGCGGCGAGCTGAACTGCCCTTAGCGCGCCTCCCCGCGCGGCCCTCGCGCCCGGGTCACACCGACCTGGCGCGAGGGCTCTCTCGCTCCGCCGAGGCCGGGGACGGAGACGGCGCGGGCCGGGCGAGCCCGGCCACACCGCCGGGCACACCTGCGGCGACGTAGTCCAGCACCCGCGTCAGCGGCCGCGGAATCCGCGCCGGCTCGACGGCCTCCGCCATCAGCGCGGCGTAGCGCTCCTTGCCGCCCGAGCGTCCGCCCATCAGCCGCCGCAACTGGTGCTGCAGGCTCCGCTCGCGCAGTGCCGGCTGCTTCTGGAGCGTTCGGAAGGAGCGCAACTCCCCCTCCGCCGCGACCAGCGCCTCCACGGCGTCCGGCCCGAGGGCCCGGATCAGCTCGTCCTCCAGATCGACCGAGCAACTGAAGAAGCCGAGCGACTCCAGCCAGACGCGCTGCTTGCGTTCCCCACGCTCCGGCCTCTCGTCGAGAAGACCTACCTGCCCGAGGCCGCGCACCACGAACCGCTCCTCGGCCTCGTCGTACAGCCCGGCGATCCGTTTCCCCGGCGTCGCCTCGCCGTAGCGGTAGTGGGCCAGGAAGTGTCCGATGTTGGTGATGCCGTGCATCGCCACGACGGAGACGCCGTGCGCCGCCAGGTCCATCCCGCGCCGTC
Organism: Streptacidiphilus pinicola; assembly: GCF_003258295.1. GTDB lineage: Bacteria > Actinomycetota > Actinomycetes > Streptomycetales > Streptomycetaceae > Streptacidiphilus > Streptacidiphilus pinicola. Next base: position 25,535 of record NZ_QKYN01000096.1, read on the forward strand.
GCGCCAGCACCTCCAGCGCGACCCGGTCACTGACCCCTTCGACGAGCACGACTGCCTCTGACGTCATCCCCTCATGGTGCACGCCTGACTGGACCGGCACCAACGCTTTGCCCGCGAGCGTTGCCCGGTCCCCGGCAGGTCGCCTGGTCGAGTGGCGTTCGCGCGCCGCGTGCGACGACGGGGGCGGAAATGGGTATGAATCTGGGCAGTGGTGCCAGCCAGTTCTCCCGGCATTGACGAACTCCGGAGGTAGACATGCCACAAGTGCAGCCCCTGCCCGGCGATTTCGCGGTCACATCGGTCAGGGGCCAGGTCGGGCTCCTGATCTCGGTCGGCGAGTGGCTCAACGGCTCCCGCTTCGGCCACTGGGATCACGCCTTCGTCTACGTCGGCGACGACCAACTCGTCGAGGCCGAGCCCGGCGGCGCGCGCCTGGCCAACCTCGACGAGTACCAGGGCCGCCCGGTCGCCTGGTCCACCGGCCACGTCGAACTGACGGAGGAGCAGCGCACCGCGATCGTGGCGGCGGCCCGCTCGTTCATCGGCGTCCCGTACTCCGCCGCCGACTACCTGGCCCTTGCGCTGTGGCACTTCCACCTGCGGATCGCCTGGGCCCGCACCGTGATGGCCTCCCGCAGGTCCATGATCTGCTCCGAGCTGTGCGACGCGGCCTACGACGTCGCGGGCGTCCACCTCTTCTCCGACGGCCGCGAACCCGGCGACGTCACCCCCGCGGACCTCGCCAACGTCATCGGCGCCGCCTGAGAGCGGGCCCCGGCTCCGGCGTCGGCTCCGTCGCCGGAGCCGGGGCCCCTGACTTCTACTTGAACCAGTAACGAACGCCGCGGTGGTGCGAGCAGGTGCCCGAGGAGTGCCGGCTGTACGAGACGGTGTAGTCCCGGCACTGCGCCGTCTCGTACCGGTTCACGGGCCGCTGACGGTGCGTCCAGCCGCACAGCCCGGTGGTGTGCGAGACGCAGTGGTGAGACGTGTTGGTCACCGGCAACGGGGTGCTCGCCTGCGCCGCCGCGGCCGGCACGAGAACGAGCGCGGCGGCGGTGGCGACGGCGGCTATGGAACGACGCAGCAAAGGGAACTCCCGCAGATTGTGAAGATTCTGTGTTCGGAGCTGTACTTTGCCAGATCCGGTGGGGAGTTGGCCGCCGCCGAGATGACCCGAGATGACTCTGTGACCTACGGGGAGCACGCTCGGTCACCATGGTGAGACCTTGGATCAGCACACTTCGTTGTAGTCACCGTTGTTGGTGAACTGCTCGTCGACATAGATGCGGACGCACATCCACCCCCCCGCCGTCCCAAGGGCCGTAGTACCAACTCGGGCCGTCGATCGCCTGGCTGCGGTTGCTGTCGAAGCCGACGTGGTCCACGGACATGGTGCAGTCGTTCCCGGGATTCTGCGCCTGCTCCCAGATGTGCGGCGTCACCTCCGTCGGCCCATGACGGCCGCCGCTGCCTGCCGGCGGCCAGGACCTGGAAAACCCTTTGGCTCGCCACCTGTTCGATTCGTAGGCTGAGGGCACAACGAAGGACGCCCGATCAGCGGACTTCAATGGCCTGTAGCTCAGTTGGACAGAGCGCCCGGCTACGAACCGGGAGGTGGCGGGTTCAAGTCCTGCCAGGCCAACGGCGTCGTACCCCAACGGCAGAGGGATCCGGTTCAGGACCGGAACAGTGTGCGTTCGAATCGCACCGACGCTACGCAAGGCGCTGTGGCCCAATGGGTAGAGGCGGCGGTCTGAGGGGCCGCACGGTGCAGGTTCGAATCCTGTCAGCGCTACGGAGAGATGGCCGAGTGGTAAGGCAGCGGCTTGCTAAGCCGTAGTCAGGGGCGACCCTGCGCGCGTTCGATCCGCGCTCTCTCCGCAGCAGGGGAAGCGAGGCGCGCAAGTTCGCGCATACTTCGCCTTGAAAGCCCGAAGGTCCTCCGGGTGGCTCAGTCGCGTGGGCCCCATACGATCGCCCAGAGAACCAGGGTGATCACAGCGAGCGCGACACCTACGACGATCCCGGTTGCTGCACGGTCGACCGGCTTGGCCGCCACAATCGCGAGGGCGCCGATCCCCGTGAGGCCCACCAAGAAGTACGCGGCGTCGCGACGCTGCCTGTGCTGCGGGTCACCCGGGCGCTGACGGTATTGCGCGCTGCCGCGCCGAAACTGGGCGTACTGACCGAGCGCGCCGAGAGCGGGGAGCCCGAAGAAGACCACGACCAGCAACCACGCTCGTGCCGTGTTGCCGTTGACGAACTCGTTCCAGGTGATGAGGCCGACGACGGCGAAGAACGCGACCGTGAGGGCCTGGGTTCGGCGTGGCGTCGGCGGGCGTTGACCGGATCTCCTGAGGGCCGTCACGTCTTCGACGGTACGCGGCACGGCAGTTGGCGGGAAGTGTCCGCCGCCTGGTCCGTGGAGGTGCCCCGGTGTTCCGCTGCTGGCGACGTCGGACGCGCGCCGCGCCCGGCTGGGGTGGGGGCCCTTCGCAGCCGTCTGGCCCACTTTCGGTGCCCTCGTCCGCAGACGCGAAGCGGCCCCAGTGCGTCGGGGGAACGCGCTGGGGCCGCTGCTTGCGGCGCTGGAAGCTAGATGACCAGCGAGAGCGGCAGGATCAACGCGATCGCCACCACCGAGATGACGGTCTCCATCGTCGACCAGGACTTGACCGTCTGACCGACGCTCATCCCGAAGTACTCCTTCACCAGCCAGAAGCCCGCGTCGTTGACGTGGCTGAAGAAGAGGGAGCCGGCGCCCACCGCGAGGACCAGCAGGGAGGTGTGGGTGGTGGACATGCCGGCCGCCAGCGGGGAGACGATGCCGGCCGCGGTGATCGTGGCGACGGTTGCCGAGCCCGTGGCGAGGCGAATCAGGACGGCGATCAGCCAGCCCAGCAGCAGGGCGGAGAGGTGGAGCTTGTCCGCCCAGGAGCTGATCGCGTTGCCGACGCCGACGTCGACCAGGGTCTGCTTGAAGCCACCGCCCGCGCCGACGATGAAGACGATGCCGGCGATGGGGGCCAGCGACGTCGACACGGTCGCGGAGATCTGCTCCTTGGTGAAGCCCGCGCCCCTGCCCAGGGTGAACATGGCGACCAGCACCGCCAGCAGCAGCGCGATCAGCGGCGAGCCGATGAAGTCGAAGGCGCGCTGGACCGCGTCCGTCGGCTTGTTGACGACCACGTCGACCAGCGCCTTGGCCAGCATCAGCACGACCGGAAGCAGGATCGTGGCGAGCACCGCGCGGAACGCGGGGGTGCGCTCGGGGCGTTCGGTGGTGGTCTCGGTCGGCGGCGTGGTCGCGGGGATCTCCAGCGGACCGACCCAGCGCTCGGCGACACGGGCGAACAGGGGGCCCGCGGTGATCAGCGTGGGGATGCCGACCAGGAGGCCGAGCGCGAGGGTGACGCCGAGGTCGGCGTGGAGCGCGGAGACCGCGACGAGCGGGCCCGGGTGCGGCGGGATCAGGCCGTGCAGGACGGAGAGGCCCGCGAGGGCCGGTATGCCGACCCGCAGCACGGGTATGTTGCCGCGGCGGGCGACCAGCAGCACGATCGGTATCAGCAGCACGACGCCGATCTCGAAGAAGAGCGGCAGGCCGAGCACGGTCGCGATCAGCGCCATGGCCCAGGGCAGCGTCTTCTTCGTCGAGCGCGCCAGCACCGTGTCCGCGATGACGTTGGCGCCACCGGAGTCGGCGAGCAGCTTGCCGAGCATCGCGCCGAGGCCGATGAGCAGACCGACGCTGGTGACAGTGGCTCCGAAGCCGGTGGCGAAGCTGTCGGTGAGTCTCGCGAAGGGCGCGCCGGCGACGACGGCCAGCACGATCGAGCCGAGTGTCAGCGAGAGAAAGGGGTGCACCTTCAGCTTGGTGATCAGCACCACGATGACCGCGATGCCGAGCAGCGCGGCCAGCAGCAGCTGGCCCTGGCTGTTGGTGTGGGTGAGCGGCGGGGGCGCGTCCGCGACGTAGAGCGCGGGCAGGGTTCTCACGCGAGGTCTCCGTTGACAGGCCGGAGCACGAGGGCCGCGGCGGACTCGACGAGGGTTTCGGGGCTGGGACCGATGTCCAGGACCGCGCCGTTCTCGTCCGCGGCGAGCGGCTCGAGGATGGCGAGCTGGGAGTCGAGCATCCGGGCCTTCATGAAGTGGCCGCTGCGGTGCGCGAGCCGCTCCTCGACCAGCGCGGTCGAGCCGGTCAGGTGGAGGAAGAAGGCCTCCGGGCAGGCCTCGCGCAGCAGGTCGCGGTAGCCGCGCTTGAGGGCCGAGCAGGTGATGACTCCCCCGGTGCCGGTCTCGACGCGCTCGGCGAGCCAGCCGCCGATGGCCTTGAGCCAGGGCTCGCGGTCCTTGTCGTCCAAGGGGTGGCCGGCCGCCATCTTGGCGATGTTGGCGGCGGGGTGGAAGTCGTCGGCCTCGCCGTAGGGCAGGCCGAGGCGCTCCGCGAGGGCCTTGGCGACGGTGGTCTTGCCGACCCCGGACACGCCCATCACCACGATCGCAGGGGCCGTCCGAGCCGGCCGCTGGTTCTCGACGCTGAGAGCCATTGCTGGTGCTCCGTTCTTTCCGGTCGCCCAAGTGTATGCAAAGGTATGACTTAATCAAGCCATCGAAACCAAATGGTCATACTTTCAAAACGGCCTTCGGTTACCCTCCATTCCCAGCGCCGCCGGGGGATCCCCGCCCTCGCACCCGGCGCGCCCGATCGGCCTCTAACCTGGACCAATGGACATCCAGGGCCTGCCGGGCCGCCTCCTCGCCGATCTCGGACCCGCGATCGCCTCAGGCGAGATCGCCGTGGGGTCCGTCCTGCGCATCGAGGAGCTGGAGGACCGCTTCGGCGTCTCCCGGACCGTCGTACGCGAGGCCGTCCGGATGCTGGAGTCGATGCGGATGGTGACCTCCCGCCGGCGGGTGGGCATCATCGTGCGGGCCAAGTCCGACTGGGACGTCTTCAACCCCACCCTCATCGCGTGGCGCCTCGCCGGCGCCGACCGCGGCGCCCAGCTGCGCTCCCTCGGCTCGCTCCGCGTCGCCGTCGAGCCCGCGGCGGCCGGCCTCGCCGCCGTCCACGCCACCGACGACCAGCGTCGCGCGCTCAGCTCCCTCGCCGTCGAGATGACCATGACCGGCCGCGCCGGCGACCTGGCCTCGTTCCTGCGCCACGACGCGGACTTCCACGCGACGCTGTTGCAGGCCTCGGGCAACGAGATGTTCGCCCACCTCGGCGCCACCGTGGAGGCGGTGCTCCGCGGCCGCACCGAGCACCACCTGATGCCCCATCACCCGCAGGAGTACGCGGTCCAGCTCCACCGCGAGGTCGCCGAGGCCGTCACGGCCGGCGACGCCGCCGCCGCCGAACGCGCGATGCGCGCCATCGTGACGGGCGCACTGGAGGAGCTGGACGAGGTCCTGACCTGAGGAAATCCCGTTGCCGTGGTGCGGCTCGCGCGCGTACGCTCGCCGGAACGCGTCGACGGAGACGAGTAGTCACCGGACCCGGGCAGGTCGGAGAGAGCCGCCGGCAGCTGAGAAGGCGGACCTGCCCCCGGTGGTGAAGACCCTCCCGAGCGCGGGGAGGAACGGCCCGCCGCACCCGCGGCAGCGCCCCATGCCCCGCCGGCCGGCCCCCGTCACCGGGCCGCTTCGAGGCCGCCGTCACCCGGCGGCGGCGAAAGTGCGGTGGCACCGCGAGTCCCCTTCTCGCCCGCACTCCCAAGGGATCACCAAGCACTCAGCAGAGGTTTGCGATGATCTCCCCTCCTCACTCCACTTCCACCGCGGCTCCCCCGCAGCGGCGCACGCTCGCCGCCGAGCTGCCCGGTCTGACCGGCCGCCAGGTGACCCTGCAGGGCTGGCTGCACCGGACCCGCAGCCTCAAAGCCGTGGACTTCCTGATCCTGCGCGACCGTTCCGGGCTCGCGCAGATCGTCGTCACCGAGCAGGCCGTGCGAGCGCTGGCCGCGCGACTGCCCGCGGAGTCCGTTCTCGAGGTGACCGGGCTGGCGACGGCCAGCCGTCAGGCGCCGGGCGGCGTCGAGCTGACGTCCCCGCAACTCACCGTCGTCAGCACGCCGCAAGCGGCGCCGCCGTTCGACCTGTTCCGGCCCGCCGTCCCGGCCGGGCTGCCGACGATCCTCGACCACGCGCCCGCGACGCTGCGCCACCCACGCCTACGGGCCCCGCACGCCATCGCGGCCGCCTCCGTCGCGGGCTTCCGCGCGACGCTGGACGCGCTGTCGTTCACCGAGATCCACACGCCCAAGGTGGTGGGCTCGGCCACCGAGTCCGGTGCGAACGTGTTCACCCTGGACTGGTTCGGCACGCCCGCCTATCTCGCGCAGTCCCCGCAGTTCTTCAAGCAGGCCATGGTGGGCGTCTTCGAGCGCGTCTACGAGACCGGACCCGTCTTCCGGGCCGAACCGCACGACACCGCCCGGCACTTGGCGCAGTACACCTCGCTCGACGCGGAGCTCGGCTTCGTCGCCGACCACCGCGACGTGATGCGGCTGGTGCGGGAGGTGCTGGCGGGCATGACGGCGGCGGTGCGGGAACGCGCGGGAGAAGCGTGTGCGGTACTGGAGGTCGAGCTGCCGACGGTCCCCGACAGCATCCCGGAGATCCACTTCGCCGAGGCGCAGGAACTGCTGGCCGCGCACACCGACGAGGACCCGCGCGGCGAACCGGACCTGGCGCCCGCGCACGAGCGCTGGCTCTCGGAGTGGGCGCTGCACGAGTACGGCAGCGAGTTGCTCTTCGTCACCGGCTATCCGATGGCCAAGCGCCCCTTCTACACCCACCCCGACCCGGAGCACCCGGTCTGGTCGCGCAGCTTCGACCTGCTCTTCCGCGGCCTGGAGCTGATCACCGGAGGGCAGCGGCTGCACCGGTACGAGGACTACCTGCGGGCGCTGGCCGCCCGCGGTGAGTCCCCCGAGCCGTACGGGGGATACCTGGCGGCGTTCCGCCACGGCATGCCCCCGCACGGCGGGTTCGCACTGGGGCTGGAGCGTTGGACGGCGCGACTGACCGGCGCGGACAACGTCCGCCTGGCCACGCTCTTCCCGCGCGACCTGCATCGCCTGACGCCCTAACACCCACCCGGGCCTGACCGGCGGGGATCCGCCGGTCAGGCCTCCGCAGGGAGCGCCTCCGCGGCGGGCACGTCGTCGTCCGTGCTCGGTTCGACGTGGCGCGGGAGTTCGCGCATGTGGCGCAGCGGCGAGAAGAACACGGGCAGGAAGGCCAGGAGTTGGCCGATGCCTGCGACCAGTAGCGTGCCGCGGACGCCGATCGCGGACCCCAGCAGGCCGCCGACGAGCCCGCCGAGCGGCAGGGTGCCCCAGACCAGGAACCGCATGGTGGCGTTCATCCGGCCGAGGAGGCCGGGCGGGCAGAGCGCCTGGCGGAAGCTGACCTGGGTGATGTTGTAGACGACGATGCCGATCCACATCGCCAACTCGCTGACGGCCAGCAGGCCGAGGGTCCAGTCGCGGTGCACGAACGGCGCCACGAGCGAGCACGGTCCCACCAGGGCCATGGGGACCCAGATGGCGCGGCCCTGCCCGATCCGCGCCGCGACCCGGCCGGCCACCAGCGCGCCGACCAGGCCGCCGACCGAGCCCGTCGAGGTGATCAGGCCGATCACGCCCGCCGACAGGTGGAGCTCGCGGGCCAGCAGGACGAGGAAGACGGCGTTGATCATGGCCGCGAAGAGGTTGGCCGTGGCCGTGCACGCCGAGATCGCGCGCAGCATCCGGTTGTGCAGGACGAAGCTCAGCCCCTCCCGGATCTCGCGCGACAGACTGCGATCGGTGGCCCGTTCGGGTCGAGGGGACTGCGCGCGGATCGCGCGGACCCAGCCGGCCGACCAGACGAAACTGAGCGCGTCGACCAGCAGCGCGTAGGGCGCGCCGAGCGCCTGCACCAGCAGGCCGCCGAGGCCCGGCCCGACGATCTGGCTGGTCGACTCGCTGGCCTGCAACTTGGCGTTGCCCTCGACCAGTTCCTCCCGGTTCACGAGCTGCGGAAGGTAGGACTGGTAGGCGACGTCGAAGAAGACCGTGGCCACGCCGGTGACCAGGGCGACGAGGTAGAGCTGCCAGATGCGCAGCACGCCGAGCAGCGCCGCCGTCGGGATCCACGCCAGCACTGCGGCCCGGGCGAGGTCGTTGACCACGAGCACGGAGCGGAACCGCATCCGCTCGACCCACGCGCCGGCCGGGAGCCCGACCAGGACGAAGGCCGCCGTCTGGCAGGCGGTCAGCAGCCCCACCTGGAACGTCGAGGCGTGCAACGCCAGCACCGCGACCAGGGGCAGCGCCAACTGGCTGACGGTGGAGCCGAACTGACTCACCGACTCGCCGATCCACAGGCGCCGGAAGTCGGGGTGGTGCCAGAGGCCGCCCCGGCGGGCGGTGCCCTCGGACGGGGTCTGAAGGGACGTCATGGCGACCACCGTCGCCAAGTGATTGGGTTTTGTCAATCACTTTCCTGGACGCGAGCGGTTCCCCCGAGCCCCGTTCAGTACCCTGCTGGCATGACCGAACGCAGGCCGGCGACGGACGAGGAAGCCAAGGCCCTCGCCTCGTCCCTGCGGATGCGCATCCTGCGCATCTGCCTGAGCGAGCCGCGCACCAACAAGCAGATCGCGGCGATCCTCGGCCGCGATCCGGCCAGCGTGCTGCACCACACCCGCACGCTGGTGCGCACCGGATTTCTGGAGGCCCAGCAGGAGCGACGCGGCGCCCGCGGCGCGCGCGAGATCCCCTACCTGGCGACGCGGAAGTCCTGGCAGCTGGAGGCGCCCGCGATGGACCGCGTCCTGCTCGACGCGTTCCTGGAGGAGGTCGCGCTCGCCCCCGCCGCGGACGTCGACGCGACGCGGCTCGGGCTGCGCCTCTCCCCCGAGGACATGGCGGAGTTCCGCAGCCGGTTGCAGGCACTGCTGGAGGAGTTCGCCGCCCGCCCCGACGACGCCTCAGCACCCGCGTGGTCGCTCTTCTTCGCCCTGCATCCGGACCCGAACCGGCCCTGAGCTGCGACGTCCCGGACAGGCACCGCCCCGTCCCCTCACTCGAACGGACGAGCGTCGACCCGATAGGGTCCGGGTAGCCTGCGGAGGCAGGAAGGCGCGGCCTGGGGAGGGCCAGTGAGTCAGCCGGGGATGGAGCTGAAGCCCGACGAGGCGGACGCGCTGCGCGCGTGGGCCGCGGACGAGCGGGCCAGGGCGGACAGTCTCGCCGCCGCGCTGGAGCAGATCGCGGCGAACGGGCTGCCCACCGACGAGGAGTGCGTGGACTGGGAGGAGATCCGCGAGCTGGCGCTGGCGAGGCTCGACGGCCGTGTCCCGTAGGCTCCGGCGCCGGCCGGCGCAGATCCGGTTCACCGAGGGCGCCCGCAAGCAGGTCGACGCGCTGACCGACGCGGAGGAGGTGCGCCGCCTGGACCGGGCCCTCAACGAGCTCGCAATCGACCCGGAGATGGGCGTGCCGACGCGATTCCCGCTGATCCGCGACTACCGCAACGATGCGGAGGGCGTGCGCGTCATCTACTCAGTATCGGTTCTGCGCTCGGCCATCCTGGTCGCGTACGTGGAGGCATAGGAGGCCGACGAGACATGGCACGGGTCCCCGACGAGGCCCGGCGGGCGAGAGTGCGCCTGGTGCTCTCCCTCGCCCTCACCCTGGCCGCCCTGCTCTTCACCCTGTTCGGCTCGCTCGCCGACGCCCCCTTCGTGGGCTGGGCGTTGACGGCGACGGTGGCCGGCGTGCTGGTGACCACCTGGTTCGGACTGGACGCGTGGATCACCCACCGCTCGGCGCGGGAACGCCTCTACGGCTCCGGCGGGATAACTCCTATGACGGGAGCGAAGCGCCAGCGCTGAGCTCCGCCTCCGGCTCGTCCTCCGGGCGGGGGCGGCGGAAGACGCGGGTCGCGCTGACCGCGCCGTGGATCTCCCCCTCCTCCTCGTCGAGTTGGGGCAGGCCGGGACGCAGGTGCTCCTCCACCGAGATGTACTTCAGCCCGGCGCGCAGGTCTGCGTCGTTGCGCAGACGGATGATGAGCGGGAACTCCGCGAGCGCCGTGGTGTCGAACAGGCCGGTGGTGTAGATCAGCTGGACCCCGAGCGCGTCGGCCACGGCGCGCTGGAGCTCCAGCAGGTAGGTCGCGTTGGCGCGGCCGATGGGGTTGTCGAGGAAGAGCGTGCCGGCGTGGCGCAGCTTGGCCTGGCCGCGGTCGTTGGCGCGCAGCGCGGCCATGGTGCAGTAGAGCGCGATGGCCGCGGTCAGCAGCTGACCGCCGGAGAAGACGTCGGACATCTGGCTGACCGACACCCGCTCGGCGCGCAGCACCGCGTCCGGCTTGAGGATCTCGACGGTGACGCCGCGCGGCTCCAGCGCCGCGTGGACGCCGCGCAGCAGCAGCGACATGCCGTCGCGGCGGTTCCAGTCGACCGCTCCGGAGGAGGAGTTGGCGCCCTGGCGCCTGACGGCGGCGCGGGTCGCCTCGTCGATGACCTCGCCCAGACGCTCCGTCAGCACCGCGTGGTCGGGCTCCTCGAAGCGGATCCGCAGGAACTCCTGCCCGGACCACTCGCCCAGGCCCTCGGGCAGGCGGGAGAGGCGCTGCGCCGCGCGCAGCGTCGTCAGTGAGGTCTCGACCAGGCCGCGCAGCCGGTCGACGATGCTGTCGCGGTTGCGCTCCAGTTGGTCGAGCTCGTCGGTGAGCACCCGCAGGCGCGGCGCGAAGGCGGCCGCCCACTGGGCGGCGTGCTCGGGCAGCACGGCGGCGGGCAGTTCGCGGATCTGCTGCCGCGCGGGCGTGCGGACGGCCTCGAAGCGGGTGGAGTTGGCGTGCCGGATCAGCGCGTCGCTGGCGTCCCGGACCGCGAGGTCGGCGGCCGACAACTCCGCGCTCGCGGCCCGCAGGTGGCGGCGCGCGTCGGAGGCGGCGTGCCGGGCCTCGGGCAGGGTGCCGGTGACCGGCGCGGCCTGCTCCTCGTCCTCCCCGTGCCCCGCGCCGTCCGCGGCGGGCTCGCGCAGGCCGTCGCGCACCTGGGCGGCGGTCTCCTCGAACTCGGCGGCGGCGTGCTGGGCGGCATCCAGGGTGCGCTGCAGTTCGGCGTGGGCGGCCCGGCCCGCCTCCAACGCGTCGCTGCGGGAGGCCAGTTCGGCGGTGGCGGCGCGCAGCAGCGCGCGGGCGTGCTCCTGGTCGGCCGGGACCAGATCCTCGGGCAGCTCGGTGTGGGCCTCGCCGGAGGCGGGCGCGCTCCGTTCGGCGTCGCCGCGCAGGCGGCCGAGCTGCTCGCTGGCGGCGGAGGCGCGGGCCTCGATCGTCTGCACCAGGTCCTCGGCGCGGGTGGCCGCGGCCTGGCGGGCGGGGCCGTCGGCGCCGTCGGGGCTCCCGAGCAGCTCCTCGGCGCGCACCCGGACCTTGTTGGTGAGCCGGTCCAACTCGGCACGCGCGGAGGACTCGTCGCTCTCCGCACGGGCCTGCTCGGCGCGCAGGTCCGCACCTACGCCGACCTTCTCGTAGAGCTGCGCGGCGACCCGGTGCGCCTCGCGCAGCGTGGGCAACGACGCCGTGGGCACGTCGCCGGAGGCCGCCGTGTCCGACAGGTCGTCGGGCAGGTCCGAGCTGGGCAGTTCGGCCCGCTCGGCGCGCAGGGCGCGGGCGGTGCGGCGGGCGTCGTCGGCGGCGCGCTGGGCGGCGCGGCGGTCCTCGTCGGCGGCCTGGGCCAGCTCGGTGCAGGCGTGCTGGCGCAGCTCCGCCTGGGTGGTCTCGTCGGCGACCGCACGCAGACGGGTCGTCCAGGCGGAGCGCTCGCGCAGGCGGTAGGCGAGGCCGGCGAGCGCGTCCGCGCGGCGCCGGGCCTGCTGGGCGGCCTCCAGCCGGGTCTCCCGCGTGCGGGCGGCGGTGGCGCGCTCCTGCTCGGCCTCGTCGTGCGCGGCACGGGCCGCACCCCGCTCTGCGGACGCGAACTCCAGCGCCGTGCGCGCGGCCTCGACGTCGGCGGCCAGCTCGGCCAGACGCCCGGCCGGGCAACCGGTGCGCCAGGAGGAGAGACGGCCGACCAGCAGCCGGTCCCCGCCGAGGCGCGCGGCGAGCTCGCGGATCTGCTCGTCCCGGGCGGCGGCGCGGTCGCGCAGCTGGCGGCGCTCGTCGTCGGCCGCGGACTCGTCGTGCATGGCCGGGTTCGGCGGCACGAGGAAGACGCCGTTCTCGCCCTCCGCGGACGGCTCCTGGGTGACCGGGGCGAGCAGCGCCGCGGCCGTGCCGACGGCCACCGCGGAGCGCGGCAGCAGCGCGGCGGCGGCCAGGGTCTCCCGGGCGCGGGCGAGTGAGGCCGGGTCGGTGACGATGACGCCGTCCACCAACTGAGGGCGGGCGGCGAGGATCCGCTCGTGGTCGACCGTGTCGACGGACTGGGCCAGGTAGCGCCAGCCCGGCAGGGCCGGGACGCCGTGCTCGCCGAGGTACTCGACCGTGGCCAGCACGTCCGGGCCCGGCGGCAGCAGACCGCCGTCGCCGAGCGCGGCCAGGATGCGGGAGTCGTCGGCCGCCTGGGTGCGCAGGTCGAACAGGTTGCGCTCGGCACTGGCCACGGCGTTCTCGAGCTGCTCGCGCAGCGAGTCGGCGGCGCCGTCGAGCTGCTGCGGCGTCAGTTCCCCGTCGGCCACGCCCAGCAGGGCGTTGATCCGCGGCTCGGCGGCGAGCAGGCCCGCGGTGTGCTCCTCGGCCGCCAGCGCCGTCTCGGCGGCGGCCAGCGCGTCCTGGGCGCGGGCGGCGGCGAGTTCGGCGCGGCTCTCGCGGGTGGCGGCCTCGCGTGCTCGGCCCGCCGCCTGCTCGGCGGTGGCGCGCGCCTCCTCCCAGGCCACACCGGCGAGCTTTTCGGCGTCGGCGGCCTCCAGCGCGGCGCGCGCCGGGTCGACGGCCTCCGGGCTGTCGGTGTCGCCCGTCGTGGTGTCGATCCAGCCGGCGCGCACAGCCTGCTGGGTCTCCTGCTCGACCTCGGCGAGACGCTGGCGCAGGTGATCGCCCTCGGACCGGGCCTTCTGCGCGGCGGTCACGGCGGCGGTGGCGTCGCGACGGGCGGCCTCGCCCTGGGTCTGCAGCTCGTGGGCGCGCGACTCCTCACTGTCGGCGCGCTCCTCGGCGGCCTCGGCCGCGGCCTCCAGCGCGCGGACCAGGGCGACGGCGGCCTTGGTGCGCGCGGCCAGCGCGGGCGCGGCGTCCCGCTCGGCCTCGCGGATCGCGGCGGAGACGCGCGCCGCCCGGTCCGCGGCCGCGCGGTGACGGAGCACCAGTTCCGTTGCCTGCCAGGCGGAGTGGAGCGTCCTGGCGTCCAGCAGCTCACGGCGCAGCCCGGCCGCGTCCGAGGTGGCGTCCGCCAGCGCCAGGCTGGCATGACGGTGCGTCAACTCGGCCGTGATCAGCGACTGCCGGGTCCGGGCGTCGTGCGCGACGGCCACGGCGTCGGCCGCGGCGGCGACCTGCTCCTCCAACTCGCCGACACGTGCCCGCTCCAGGCCCGCGCGGGCGGAGAGCGAACGGGCGAGCCTGCGGGCGCGGCGCTCGGCGGAACGGTGGTGCTCCCGCACGGACTCGCGGGCCGTGGCGGCCTCGGCGATCCTGTGCAGCAGATCGAGCGAGCCGCCGGTGAAGTCCCGCTCGGCGGTCAATTCGGCCCGGCGGCCCAGCTTGTTGGCGAAGCCGTGGACCAGGTCCGCCAGTCCGTCGGTGTCGCGCGTGTCGGTGACGGCCCGCAGCAGCAGGTCGGTGAAGTCCTTGTCGCTCTTGACCGCGAAGAGGCCGGCCGCCTCACCCTCGTCGGCGTTCATCTCGCGCTGGTAGCGGAAGAGTTCCGGGTCGAGGCCGAGCGCGCTCAGGTGCTCGGTCCAGCGCTCGTGGCCCTCCTCCCAGCTGACCTCCAGCTCGGGGGCGAGCTTGCCCGCCTCCATCAGCAGGTCGCGGAAGCCCTTCATGGTGCGGCGACGGCCCCGCGCGCTGACCTTCGGCGCCTCCAGGCCCGGTGCGGGCATCAGCACGGCGCGCTCGGCGACGGGCAGCGAGTCCAGACTCAGCGCCGGACCGGGCCGGAACGAGTACCACGCCTCGGCGAACTTGCGCGGGTCGGCGGAGACCTGGCGCCCACGCCACTCGCTCACCTTGCCGACGACGACGGTCTCGCCGGTGAGCGTGTGCTGCCACTCCAGCGCGACGTGCCCGCAGTCGTCCGCCAGCAGGAACTTGCGCAACACGCCGGAGCTGGCACCACCGAGGGTGTTGCGGTGGCCGGGCAGCATCACCGAGAAGATCAGCTTGAGCAGGACGGACTTTCCGCCGCCGTTCTCCAGGAACAGCACGCCCGCGGGCGCCGGGCGGCGCACCGGCCCGTTGTCCTCCTCGTCGAAGAACCCCGGCTGACGCGGCGCGGGGTCCGGCACGGCATCGCCGACGCCGCTCAGGTCGAGCACGGTGTCGGCGTACCGCGCACCGGCAGGGCCGATGGAGTACAGGCGAACCCGGTTCAGCTCGTACATGGTGCGGCGGATCTCCGATCAGAGGGTGGGGGATTCAGGCGCTGTCAGACGCTGTGGAACGGCAGGCCGGCGTCGGTGACCAGGTCGTCCGAGTCGTCCGGCGGCAGCAGCGTCGCGCTGCCGTCCGAGACGGGCACGACGCCCAGCGCGAGCAGCTCCGCCATCGCGGCGCCGCCCGCCATGTCCCGCACCTGCAGCTGGTAGCGGGCGGTGGTGCGGTAGGTGCCGCCCGAGTCGTCCGAGGTCTTCTGCAGGAAACCGGAGTCGACCAGGAACGACACCGCCTTTCCGACGATGCCGATCGTCGACCCGGCAAGCCGCCGGGCGTCCTTCGTCGCACCCGTCGCACTGCGGCGGGCGTAGACCCGCCAGGCAGCCTCCAGCCCCGGGGCGTCGCTGACCGGATCGGAGTTGTCGCCGGTCTCGTCCGCCTGCTGCTCCAGCTTGCGGCAGGCCTGCCGCACGAACGCGTCCACGCCGTTGACGGTGATCCGCCCCAGATACCCGTCGTCCGCGAGGTCCTCCGGCCGCGGGAAGGCCAGCGCGGCCACGGCGAGGTGCGCGAGCCCGTGCAGGAACCGGTCCGTGGACTCGGACGCGGCGCGCCGGGAGTACTCCCCCATCCGCACGGCGAACACGCTCTCCTCGTCGGCTGCCACGGCCATCCCCGCTCGCGCGGACACCTCCAGCACGATCAGCCCGAGGCCGGTGGCCACGGCGTCCGCGAGCCGCGCGAACGACGGGTCGTCCCGGTAGCGCCGGATCAGCTCGGCGTACTCGGCGTCACGAGCGGGCAGCAGCTTCGGCTGCAGGCCGAAGGAGACCAGCCGGGACGCGTCGGCGACGTCGGCGGGCGTGATCGGTGCGGGCCGGGACGCAGTCTCACCGGCGCTCGGTGCATCGTAGTCGTCGTCGATCATCGCTTCACTTCCGGGCCAAGGGACGTTGCAACTTCCTCAGGGGCGCGGGGAACTGCGCGAGAAACCACCCCACGCGGATGGCCCTGAACATTGAGAACCATCGGCTCGTCGGTGGCTTGTCGCGCAGTTCCTCGCGCCCCCAGGTACTGCATCAGCTCGCCTCCGTACGGTCCGCGGCCATGCCGACCGCGTCGAGGAGGGCGCTGCCGACGATCAGGTCGGCGCCGCCGAACTCGTCGTCGTGCAGGCGGGTGCCGTCGTCGACGGCGAAGAGGAGGCGCTCCTCGCCCTGGCGGTAGGCCGTGCCCACGCCGGGGCTGGCCGCGTGGACGGCGAGGAGTGCGACGAGGTAGGGGAGGTCCGGGTCGACCCGGCGCGCCTCGGCCAGCAGGCCGGAGAGCCGGCGGGGGGCGTCCGCCGGGAGGTCCAGCAGGCCGAGCGCGGCTTCCAACTGCTCGTCGGAGAAGCGGCTGTCGTCGGGGGTGGAGATCAGGTCGGGCTCCGGGAGCTCCGCTCCCAGGTGCTCGCGCTCCACCGGCGGCGTGAGCAGGACGTCGACCAGGTCCGTCAGCCGGACCGAGTACGGCGTGCGCAGCCCTATCCCCTTGCGAAAGAACGCCGTCGTCACCGCGGACGCCTGCTCCAGCGGCAGCGGCAGCACGGGGGCGAGCAACTGACCGTAGAGGTCGAGGCCGCTGCGCGCGCTCGGCGCGGCGAAGGCCTGGCGGTCCTGCTCCGCGCGGAACAGCGGGCCCGCCTCCAGCAGGCGGGTCTGCAGCTGGGTGTGGCGGCGGATGCAGTCCTTGACGATGTCGACCAGCTCCGCGGCGCGACGCTTGTGCTCGACGTCCTCCGACTCGTCGCGGGCCTTGCGGATGTTGGTGAGGATCGCGTTCTCGTGCCGGTAGCGGTCGGCGATGTGCTCCAGCGCCTCGGCGATGAGGTCGGGGACGGCCTCCATCCAGTCGACCGCGCGGACGTTGCGGCGCGTCGCCTCGAGCGCGCGGCGCAGCAGCTCGCTGTACTGGACGGTCCGGTAGCGCGCCTGCTCGGCGGCGAGCTGCGCGTCGGCGAGGCGGCCGCGCCGGATCAGCACCTCGAGCTTGACCTCGGCGGCGATCTGCGCCGAGGTGACGTCCGTGTCGAGCGCGCCGACCAGGACGTTGACCGCCTCGTCGGTGGTCCGCAGGTAGACGCCGCCGTCCGGCCCGGGGACCTCCTCGATCAGCTTGAAGTCGTAGTCCCGGCGGACGTACGAGCCGTCGGAGCCGAAGGTGCCGTAGACGGCGCGGAAGCCGCGGTCCACGCTGCCCACGTTGATCAGCGACTCGAGCACCCACTTGGAGACCCGCTCGTGCTCACGCCACTCGCGCTCGGGCGCCTGCGCGGCGACGCGCGGCAGCAGGCGGGCGAGGACCTGGTCCCGGTCGGCGCCGGTGTCGAAGTCCATGTGCAGGGTGACCAGGTCGATCGCGGCGAGCGCGACCTCGGCCATGCCGTAGACCGCGTACTCGCCGGCCAGGTTGGCCTTGCGGTTGTCGAGGTCGTGCAGCGGCGCGGTGCAGGCGAGGGCGCGCAGCCGACGGGCGAGGCCCTCGTCGGCGGCGGGGCCCGGGGCCGGGCGCGCTGCTTCGGCGGTGGTGGTCACGGGGGTTTAGCGTAGAGGCTCGGACCGACAACGTCCCAAACGGCACGGATCGCCCCGGTCTGTCCCGCGAGTTCGCGCCCGGTCGTTCGCTCCCGGTCGTTCACGCCGCCGGACCGGCCGGTGCGCCGACAGGCCACGGGAGTGGCAGGCGGTTGGTCCGCCGCCGCACCCGCGGCCTGTCGGCCACGTACTGGTCGACGCGCCGCGCCTCACCGCGGCGCGCCGCCGCCCGCTCAGTCCCGGGCCGCGACCGTCGCCGGCTCCGCGCTCGCGGCGACCGCGGCCGCCTCGTGCGCCCGGCGCAGCGTCATCCAGGCCACGCCCGCCAACGCGCCGCCCAGCAAGGGGAAGACGATGAACACCCACACCTGCCTGAGCGCCCAGCCGTGCTGGAACACCGCGGTGGCCAGCGAACGGGCGGGGTTGACCGAGGTGTTGCTGACCGGGATGGTCACCAGGTGCACCAGGCCGAGGCCGGCGCCCGCGACCAGTCCGCCCACCGCGGCCGGGAAGCCGCTGGCCGTCGTCCCCAGCACGACCAGGGCGAAGACCGCCGTCGCGACCACCTCGGCGAGCATGACCGCGCCGAGATTGTAGTGGTCGGGCGAGTGGATCCCGTAGCCGTTGGAGGCGAAGCCGGCCTCGCTGACGGAGACGATGTTCTTCTGGCCGTCCACGCCCACCGCGGTGAAGCCGGGCATGCCCTGACCGATGGACCAGATCAGCAGCGCACCGAAGAGGCCGCCGACGACCTGGCCGCCGACGTAGGCCGGGACGAGCCGGGGGTCGGTCTTCTTGACCACGGCCATGGCGGCCGTGATCGCCGGATTGATGTGGCACCCCGAGATGGGACCGATCAGGTAGGCGGCGACGGCGAGTGAGAGCCCGAAGGCCAGCGCCACGCCGAGGACCCCGGCCTTGTCGCCGTCGAAGACGGCGGTGCCCACACCGCCGATGATGAGGATCGCCGTGCCGACGGCTTCGGCGAGGAAGATCCGTGCGCTTCCCATGGGTAAACCTCCCGGTGAGCCCGGATGACGGGTTGGAGAGCAGGTGGATGCCACCCGGAGCGGGGAGGCGCACCCATCGCGACCGTAGGTCGGTGGTACGTACACGGCTTTTCGGGCGGGGCCACTCGGGTGATCTTCCCGGCGCGCCGACTGCGCCACTCCGAGCGGAGGTTTGGGCGCCGGGACCGAGGTGTGGGCGTTCCTGACGGCCACCGGGCGTGCCGCCTACGATCGTCCTGGGAGCCCTGGACGTCCCTGGTGGGCGTTCTCGCTGGAGGTGGAGATGGATCTGAACGCCGATCTCGGCGAGGGCTTCGGCCGCTGGACGCTCACCGACGACGAGGCGCTGCTGTCGGTGGTCACCAGTGCCAACGTGGCCTGTGGCTTCCACGCCGGCGACCCGGCCACCATGCGCCGCGTCTGCGAAGGCGCCGCGGTGCGGGGGGTGCGGATCGGCGCCCAGGTCTCCTACCGCGACCTCGCCGGCTTCGGGCGGCGCGCGATGGACGTGCCGCGCGTCGAGCTGGCCGCCGAACTCACGTACCAGATGGGTGCACTGGAGGTCTTCGCCCGCGCCGCGGGGGCGGGCGTGGCCTATGTGAAGCCGCACGGCGCCCTGTACAACCGCGCGGTGGCGGACGAGGAGCAGGCGGCGGCCGTCGTCAACGCGGTGACCGCCTTCGCGCGTGCCTTCGGGCGCGAGCTGCCGGTCCTCGGCCTGCCGGGCTCGGCGCTGCTGCGCCTGGCCGCCGCGGCGGGGCTGCCGACCGTGGCGGAGGCCTTCGCCGATCGCGCCTACACCCCCGCCGGAACGCTGGTTCCGCGGACGCAGGCAGGCGCGGTCCTGCACGAGCCCGACGCGGTCGTGGCGCAGGCGCTGGCCATCACCGTCAGGGGCGAGGCGGCCACGGTCACAGGCGCGAAGGTGCCGGTCGCGGCGGACTCGCTGTGCCTCCACGGCGACACACCGGGCGCCGCGGCACTGGCCCGGCGGGTACGGGCCGCCCTGGAGTCGGCGGGCGTGGCGATCGGGGCCTTCGCTTGAGCGGCGGACCTGACACCGCAGAGGCATCCCCCGTGCGACGGACGCTTGTTCGCCCGATGGGCGCGCGGGCGCTGCTGGCCGAGGTCGGCTCGGACGAGCAGGTGGCCGCACTGTTGGGCGATCTGACGCAGCGTCAACACGGAGGTCTGCTCGGCGCGGAGGTGGAGCTTGTGCCCGCCGCCCGAACCGTGCTCGTCGACGGGCTCGGCTCACCTCGTGAACGGGCGACGCTGACCGCCTGGTTGGACGCCTGGGTGCCGCACGCGGTGCGCACGGACGCCGGATCACTCGTGGAGATCCCGACCGTCTACGACGGCGAGGACCTCGCGGAGGTCGCCGCGCTGTGGGGCGTCACGCCCCAGGAGGCGGTGCGACGGCACGCCGCGTGCTCGTTCCGGGTGGCCTTCTGCGGCTTCGCACCCGGGTTCGCCTACCTGACCGGCCTGCCCCAGGAGCTCGCCGTCCCGCGTCGCGCCACCCCGCGCACCCGTGTCCCGGTCGGCTCCGTGGCCCTGGCCGGCGCCTACACCGGCGTCTACCCGAGCCCCTCGCCGGGGGGTTGGCAGCTGATCGGCCGCACCGAGCTGTGCCTGTGGGACGAGGACCGCAGCCCGGCGGCGTTGCTGACGCCCGGCACGCGCGTGCGGTTCACGGCCGTCGCGGCGGAGGCGGGATCATGACCACCCGTCAGAACGGATCGTCCGCTGCCCGGGTGTTCGAGGTGGTGCGACCGGGGCCGCTGACGACCGTGCAGGACGCGGGGCGGCGCGGGGTGGCGGCGTTGGGCGTGCCGCGCGCCGGGGCGCTGGACGGGCCCGCCCACCGCTGGGCGAACGCGCTCGTCGGCAACGCGCCGGGCGCGGCGGCGCTGGAGGCGACGCTGGGGAACCTCGCGCTGCGCGCGGTCGGCGGCGACGCGCGGGTCGCGGTCGCCGGCGCGCCCGCCCCCGTCCGGGTCGCCGGCCGGCCGGCGGCCGGAGGGGCGCCCGCGCGGCGCGCGGTCCCGCGACCCGCTCGACGTCGTCCGGTGCGCCGCCGCGGGTCGT
>NZ_QKYN01000097.1 GCF_003258295.1 Streptacidiphilus pinicola
CGCGCCGAGCGCGCCCAGCGCCTTCGCCGACGATCCGGACGACGACGACATGCCGCCGCCCCCTTTCGACCCGGAGGAGGACATCCCGGAGCAGGACACCACCTCCGTCTCCGGCCACGACCTGATCATCCGCGAGCTCGGCGCGACGGTGATCCAGGAGACCCAGCACGATCGCTGACGCCACGCACGAACCCGCGCACGACCCGCGCACGAACCCGCGCGAGAACCCGCGCACCGATGGCGAACTGACGGCGATCCGACGCGCCCAGCACGTAGGCTCACCCCAGGAGCGCACCCGCTCCGCGAATGCCACGACGAACAGGCAGGACAGGAGCACCCATGTTCCCCGGCGGCCAGCCCGATATGCAGGCCCTGCTCCAGCAGGCACAGCAGATGCAGCAGCAGCTCGCCCAGGCGCAGGCGGAGCTCGCCGCCGCCGAGATCGAGGGCAGTTCCGGCGGCGGCCTGGTCAAGGCCACCGTCACCGGCGCCGGTGAGCTGCGGGCCCTCGTCATCGACCCGAAGGCGGTCGACCCCGAGGACACCGAGACCCTCTCGGACCTGGTCCTCGCCGCGGTCCGCGACGCGACGGCCGGCGCGCAGCGCCTGGCGGCCGAGCGCCTCGGCCCGCTGGCCCAGGGCCTGGGCGGCGGGGGCGGCATCCCCGGCCTGCCGTTCTGACCCTGCCGGTTCCGCCGCGGAACCTGGACGGCTCCCCACGCGTAAGTGGGTGTGTCGGGGAGCTGTGACTGCGCGCCCGTCCGGAGGATGATGGGCCCGAATAGGTAGAAACCCACCGCAGAACACCGCAGAGCACCAGAGAACACCAGAGAGACAGGTAACGCAGCGTGTACGAGGGCGTGGTCCAGGACCTCATCGACGAGTTGGGCAGGCTGCCCGGCGTCGGGCCCAAGAGCGCGCAGCGGATCGCCTTCCACATCCTGCAGGCCGATCCGACGGACGTGCGCCGGCTGGCGCACGCCCTGACGGAGGTCAAGGAGAAGGTGCGGTTCTGCACCGTCTGCGGCAACGTCTCCGAGGCGGACCTGTGCCGGGTCTGTCAGGACGCGCGCCGCGATCCGAGCCTGATCTGCGTCGTCGAGGAGCCGAAGGACGTCGTCGCGGTCGAGCGCACCCGCGAGTTCCGCGGCCGTTACCACGTGCTCGGTGGGGCGATCAGCCCGATCGAGGGCGTCGGCCCGGACGATCTGCGGATCCGCGAGCTGATGCAGCGGCTGGCGGACGGCACGGTCACCGAGCTGATCCTCGCCACCGACCCGAACCTCGAGGGCGAGGCCACCGCCACCTACCTGGCCCGGCTGCTCAAGCCGATGGGCCTGAAGGTCACCCGCCTGGCCAGCGGCCTGCCCGTCGGGGGAGACCTGGAGTACGCCGACGAGGTCACCCTCGGCCGGGCCTTCGAAGGGAGACGACTTCTCGATGTCTGACACGCCCACCACGACCCAAGCAGCCCCCGACGCGCCCAGCATCGGTGTGCACGGCGACGGCACGCCGGACGAGTTCGCCGTGCAGATCGCCGACTCGGTGCAGAGCTTCCTGCTCTCCGTGCCGGAGATCGCCAAGGGCGACGAGCCGGGCAGCGCGATCAGCCTGCTGCTGCTGGAGGTCTCCCAGCTGCTGCTGACCGGCGGCCGTCTGGGCGCCATCGAGGACATCGTGCCCGACGACCGCTACGAGGCCGACACCGGTCCGGACGCGGACGAGGACGAGATGCGCGGCCAGCTGGCCGAGCTGCTCGCGCCGATCGACGTCTACCACGAGGTCTTCGACCCGTACGGGCCGCCGGACAAGCCGCTGCCGTGCCGGATCTCGGACGACGTGGCCGAGGTGGTCACCGAGCTGCGGCACGGCATGGCGCACTACCGCGAGGGCCGGATCTCCGAGGCGCTGTGGTGGTGGCAGTACTCCTACCTGGCCAACTGGGGCTCGACGGCGACGAGCGTGCTGCGCGCGCTGCAGTCGCTGGTGGCGCACGTGCGGATGGACAGCCCGATCTCCGCGCCGGTCGACGGCACCGACACCGACCACGACGGGCTGACCGACGAGCAGTTGGAGCAGCAGGCCGGCGACCTGATGGTCGCCGAGCTCGCCACCGAGCTGGGCATCTGATCGGGCCTCGGGGCAACGCGGCACAGGACGACGGCAGGGGCGTTCACCGGATGTGGCGAAGGACACACGGTGGGCGCCCCTCGCCGTCCGGCCCGCAAATCCGCCCCCCGCGCCGACCGGCTCCGGCAAATCTTCCGTCCACCCCCTTCCCGTCCCCGGACGACCGATGATCAAATCCTGATACGCCCGTCTCGTCCCTCGGACGCCACCCGCCGGGACAAGGCCGATCGCTAGACTGGCCAGCGACCACAGGCCTGCCGGACACCCACACCTCCGAAGGCCAGGACCACCAGAGTCGAGGAGCGCACGTGGGCCTTGTCGTGCAGAAGTACGGCGGCTCATCCGTAGCGGATGCCGAGGGCATCAAGCGGGTCGCCCGACGGATCGTCGACACCAAGACGGCCGGCCATGAGGTCGTCGTCGTGGTGTCCGCCATGGGTGACACGACGGACGAGCTCATCGATCTCGCGGAGCAGGTGTCTCCCCTCCCTGCGGGCCGCGAGCTCGACATGCTGCTGACCGCCGGAGAGCGGATCTCCATGGCCCTGCTGGCGATGGCGATCAAAAACCTGGGCCACGAGGCGCAGTCCTTCACCGGCAGCCAGGCGGGTGTGATCACCGACGCCGTCCACAACAAGGCGCGCATCATCGACGTGACGCCGGGTCGGATCCGGGCCGCGCTCGACAAGGGCAATATCGCCATCGTCGCCGGCTTCCAGGGTGTCTCCCAGGACACCAAGGACATCACCACCCTCGGCCGCGGCGGCTCGGACACCACCGCCGTCGCCCTCGCGGCGGCGCTGAAGGCCGAGGTCTGCGAGATCTACACCGACGTGGACGGCGTCTTCACCGCCGACCCGCGCGTGGTGAAGAAGGCCAAGAAGATCGACTGGATCGCCTTCGACGACATGCTTGAGCTGGCGTCCTCCGGCTCCAAGGTGCTGCTGGCCCGCTGCGTCGAGTACGCGCGCCGCTACGACATGCCCATCCACGTCCGTTCGTCCTTCTCCGGACTGACGGGCACCTGGGTCTCCAACAAGCCGCTGACCAAGCCCGAAGGGGGCGAGATCGACATGGAGCAGGCCATCATCTCCGGTGTGGCCCACGACACCTCCGAGGCGAAGGTCACGGTCGTCGGCGTCCCCGACAAGCCGGGCGAGGCCGCGCGCATCTTCCGTGCCGTGGCGGACGCCGAGATCAACATCGACATGGTGGTGCAGAACGTCTCCGCCGCCACCACCGGCCGCACCGACATCTCCTTCACCGCGCCCAAGACCGAGGGCCGCAGGGCCATCGAGGCGCTGGAGAAGGTCCAGGAGTCGATCGGCTTCGAGTCGCTGCGCTACGACGACACGGTCGGCAAGATCTCCTTGGTCGGCGCGGGCATGCGCTCGCACCCGGGCGTGACCGCGACCTTCTTCGAGGCGCTGTCCGCCGCGGGCGTCAACATCGAGCTGATCTCCACCTCCGAGATCCGCATCTCCGTCGTCACCCGCTCCGAGGACGTGAACGCCGCGGTGCAGGCCGTGCACACCGCGTTCGGTCTGGACAGCGAGACCGACGAGGCCATCGTCTACGGCGGCACCGGCCGATGACCTTCCCGGGGGGCGAGCACCCCGTCACACCCGCGTCGGCCAAGCGACAGGTGGCGGCCAGGCCCACCCTGGCCGTCGTCGGAGCCACCGGAGCCGTGGGCCGGGTGCTGGTGGAGCTGCTCGCCACCCGCGCGGACGTGTGGGGCGAGGTCCGGCTCTTCGCCGGGCCCGAGGGCGTCGGCTCCGAGGTGCCGGTGCTGGGCCGGACGGAGATCGTCCGCGCCCTGGAGCCGGGCTGCTTCGAGGGCACGGACATCGTGCTGTTCGAGGCCCCCGAGGACGTCGTGCTGGAGTGGGCGCCGCTCGCCGTCGCGTCGGGCGCGGTCGCGGTGGACGGCTCCGCCGCGTTCCGGCTGCACCGGGACGTGCCGCTGGTGGTCCCCGAGATCAACCCGGCGGCGGCGCGGATGCGCCGGATCGGGATCATCGCCGCGCCACGCTGCGCGACGCTGGTGCTGACCGTCGCGCTGGCCGCGCTGCACGCCGAGTTCGGGCTGAGCCGGCTGGTGGTCACCGCCGCGCTGGCCGCCTCCGGGCGCGGCCGGATCGGCGTCGACGCGCTGCGCCGGCAGACCGCGGAGGTCGCGGGCGACCCGACCGTCGGCACCCGCACCGGCGACCTGCGCCGGGCCGTCTCCGAGCACGACGACGACCCGTTCGAGGCGCCGCTCGCCTACAACCTGCTGCCCTGGGCCGGGGACAGCGTCGAGGACGGCTGGTCGAGCGAGGAGCTGGGTCTGCGCAACGAGACCCGCAAGATCCTCGGCCTGCCCGAGCTGCCGATCTCCGCGACCTGCCTGCGCGTGCCGGTCGTCAGCGGCCACTCGCTGACCGTCCACGCCGAGTTCGAGCGCGAGCCGGACGTGCACCGGGTCCGCGAGATCCTCGACTCATCGGCCGGCGTGATCGTCTACGACGACCCGGACAAGGGCGAGTTCCCCACCCCGGCGGACGTGGTCGGCTCCGACCCGACCTGGGTCGGCCGGGTGCGGCGCTCCTTGGACGACCCCGGTGGTCTCGAGCTGTTCCTGTGCGGGGACAATCTACGCAAGGGCGCGGCCCTGAACTGCGTGCAGATCGCCGAACTGGTCGCCGCGGAGCAACCCCCGGCAGCGGCCGGAACGGATTCGGGAGAGGTTTAAGGGGAGTTGGTGCAGACGCCGGATTCGGCTTCCGTGCTGCTGGGCGGGCCCGTACCGTAGTGCCCCTGAACACGGTGTCACGGAGGGGCCAGGTGACGTACAACCCTCGAGGCGGGTCATGCGTCCAACTGGCGTGCCACCAAGCTCGGTGCTCGTCATGACAGCACCCTTCACCGCGGCGGATACGTCCCGTTCCCATGCGCCGGCCTCGCAGACCGCCGGTCAGGCCCCCCAGGCCGCGCCGAGCGTCGCCGTGGGCGCGAGCGTCGACCACCTCACCGAGACGTACCAGGCCCACTACTCCTCACTGCTGCGCCTGGCCGCACTGCTGCTGGACGACACCGCCTCCTGCGAGGACGTGGTCCAGGAGGCCTTCATCCGGGTCCACTCCGCGCGGCGCCGGCTACGCGATCCCGACAAAACGCTCGCCTACCTGCGGCAGACGGTGGTCAACCTGTCCCGTTCGACGCTGCGCCGCCGCATCATGGGCCTGCGCCTGCTGCAGAAGCCGATGCCGGACGCGGCCAGCGCGGAGGAGGGCGCGTACGACGCGCTGGAGCGCGACGAGCTGATCGTGGCCCTGCGGGGCCTGCAGCGGCGTCAGCGCGAGGTGCTGGTGCTGCGCTACTTCTCCGATATGACGGAGGCTCAGGTCGCGGACACGCTGGGGATTTCCGTAGGCTCGGTCAAGGCCTACGGCTCGCGCGGGCTCGCCTCGCTGCGGAGCACCATGGACGGCGGCGCACCCGACGCCGATTCCGGCGGAACCGGATCGGGCTCGGCCGCGTCGGAGTCACGCAACGAGGCACGGAACGGCGAGACACGGACCAGCGAGGCGCGGACACCGTCACGGACCGACTCACGCACTGAGTCACGGACAGAGGGGAGGCAGCGGTGAGCGCGGAGCGGCGCTCGCGCTACCTGCGCGTGGTGCGACCGGGATCGGGTGCCGGTTCCGATGCCGCCATGACGCCGCCGCTTCCCGTCGAACCGCCGCTCACCCCGCCGCTCTGGCTCGACCCGCCCGCTGCCTTCGGCCGCGAGGTGCCATCGGTCACCGCGCCCGCGCACGGCGCGATCCCGGTGCAGTCGGCCCCGCTCGGCGCGGTCGGTCCGGTCGGCGCCACCTTCACCTCCGACGGCGACGACGAGGACCCGATGAGCGCGGCCCTGCGCGCACGCCTGCACCAGGCGGTCGGCGGGGTGCGCCCCGCCCCCGACTCCCTCCCCCGGCTCCGCCGCGCCGTGCCGCAGCGCCGAACCCTGCGTCGCCGCGCCTACGGCGGCGCGGCCGTCGCCGCCTCGCTCGCCCTGTTCGGCCTCACCGCCCTGCACTCGCTCGGCCCCGACGCCTCCAGCAGCGCCGAGACGGGGCCCGCGGGCCAGTTGCTGCCCGGTGCCCACCCGTCCGCGACCGGCCACGGCCAGGGCGGCACGGCCAGCACGCCCACCTCCCCGGGCGACGCGACCGCGGACAGCTCCGCCTACGCGAGGCGCACCCACCAGCCCGGCACGGTGCTGTTCCCGCTGCCCTCCGGCGGCCTGACCACGCTCGCCGCGGGCCCCACGCACGCCCTCGGCACCGGCGCGCTCGCCGAGTGCAGCCGCGGCCAGCTCGGCAACGGCGCGGCGGGGGTCGCCCCGGCGGACGCCTCGGGCATCGTCTACGGCTCGTTCGCGATCAGCAACGTCTCGTCCTCGCCGTGCAAGGTCAGCGGCTCGGGCGCGATCGACGTGCAGTCGCCCGTCGGTACGCAGGCCTCGCGCTTCACGGTCACCCCGCACACGGCCGGTGACCCGGCCGCCGCGCTGCCCACGCCCGACCCGACGCACCCGCCCGTGGAGCTCGGCCCCGGCCAGACGTACGTGGTCGACTTCGCCTACGTCCCCGGCGCGTGCCCGAGCGGCAGCTCGGCCGGCCCGACCGGCACCGCCAGCGCGACCACGGCCTCGCCCGGCGCCAGCTCCACCGGCAGCACCAGCGGGACGGCGGCGACCGCCGGGACCAACGACGGCTCCACCGGCGGCTCGCCCGGCTCCCCGAGCGCGTCACCCGGCTCCTCCGGCGGCTCGGGCACCTCCGGCGGCACGGGCGGCACCGGCAACCCGACCACCCCGGGCTCCCCGAGCGTCCAGCTCGCCACCGTCCCGGCCTCGGGCGGCAGTCCGGCCGCCACCACCACCCTCCCCAACGCCTGCGGCGGCACCATCTACCGCACGGACCCGCTCCCGGCCGCTTCGCACTGACCGCCCCGGACGAAGGCCGGTGGTGGGCCCGGCGGTGGGGTGCGGGGAGGGTTTGGTTACCGTGGTGGGGTGTACCGGACCCTTTTGACCCCGCGCTGGCTGGCACTGCACCTGCTGGCGCTGGTCGCCGTCCCGGTCTGCATCATCCTCGGGCTGTGGCAGCTGAGCCGCTTCGAGCTGCACAGTCACGCCCAGAAGCAGCAGGCGGCGCACGCCTCCACCGACGCCGCGCCGACCTCGCTCGCGCAGCTGCTCGGCGGGGCCGACAAGGACGGCGTCAACAACGACGACGGACGCCGCGTCTCCTTCTCCGGCAGCTACGACGCGAAGCACCAGCTGCTCGTGCCGCAGCGCACGCTGAACGGCCGGACCGGCAGCCTGGTCGTCACCCCGCTGCGGCTCGACGGCAGCGGCACCTACCTCGCCGTGGTCCGCGGCTGGCTGCCGGGTGCCCCGGCCACCGTGCCGGCACCGCCGGGGGGCGACGTCGCCGTGACCGCGCGCCTGCGCGCGGCGGAGACGCCCGACACCCCGGGCGCGATCTCCTCCGGCACCCTCCCGAGCGGCCAGCTCGGAATGATCTCACCGGTCACCCTGGTCAACGCCCTGCCGTACAGCGTCTGGAACGGCTACGCCTCGCTCGACCCCGGCACCCTCGGCACCTCCGGCCTGACCCCCGTGCCCTACACCGCCGCCTCGGCCGCGGACTCCTCAGGCGGCGGGATGAGCCTGCAGGCGATCCAGAACCTGGGCTACGTGGGGCAGTGGTTCGTCTTCGCCGGGTTCGTGGTCTTCATGTGGTTCCGCTTCGTCCGCCGTGAGGTCGAGACCCAGCGCGACCGGGAGCTGGGTCTCGAAGCCTGAGGGCGGCGCCGGTCAGAGGTGGCGGGAGACGAAGTCCAGTTCCAGGCGCAGCTGCTTGATCCGCTCCTCCACCACCAGCGAGCCGTGGCCGGCGTCGTAGCGGTAGACCTCGTGGGCCTTGCCCAGGCGGGCCAGCTCGCCGACGTAGTTGTCGATCTGGCGGATCGGGCAGCGGGGGTCGTTGACGCCCGCGCTGATGTAGACCGAGGCCGCGAGCGACTCCACGTACGTCAGCGGCGACGAGGCCGCGTAGCGGTCGGGGACCTCCTCCGGCGTGCCGCCGACGAGGGTGCGGTCCATCGCCTTCAGGGCCTCCATCTCGTCGTGATAGGCCGTCACGTAGTCCGCGACCGGGACCGCCGCCAGGCCGAGCGCCCAGGAGTCCGGCTGGGTGCCGAGGCCGAGCAGGGTCAGGTAGCCGCCCCAGGAGCCGCCGGAGAGCACGATCCGCTCGGGGTCGGCGAGGCCGCTGGCGACCGCCCAGTCCCGCACGGCGGCGATGTCCTCCAGCTCGATCAGGCCGACGCGGTGCCGCAGCGCGTCCGTCCAGGCGCGGCCGTAGCCGGTCGAGCCGCGGTAGTTGACCCGGACGACGGCGAAGCCGTGGTCGACCCAGGCGGCGGGGCCCGCGGCGAAGGAGTCGGAGTCGTGCCAGGTGGGGCCGCCGTGGATGTCGAAGACGCACGGCAGCGGGCCGTCGCCCGCGTCCGCGGGGCGCTGGACGAGGGCGTGGACGACGCCGCCGGGGCCCTCGACCCAGACGTCCTCGACCGGGACGGACGGCGGCGCCTGCGGGCCGGGTGCGGCGAGCACGACCGCACCGGAGGTGGAGCGGACGGCCGGCGGCTGCTCGGCGGAGGACCAGAGGAACTCGACGCTGCCGTCGGGCCGCGCGGAGGCGCCGGAGACGGTGCCGGTCGGGGTGTCGAGGCGGCTGAGCTGGCCGCTCTCCAGGTCGTAGCGGTAGAGCTCGCTGCGCGCGCGGAAGCCGTGCTCGATGAGCAGCGCCGTGGCGTCCGGGTACCACTCGGCGGTGACGTCGCCGGGCAGGTCGAGCACGATCTCGTGCTCGGTGCCGGTCGCGGTGTCCCAGATCAGCGGCTCCCAGCGGCCGCGCCGCTGGTGCGCGACGAGCATCCGGGTGTCGCCGGCCAGCGGCGCGAAGCCGAGGCAGGAGAGGCCGAGCGGCTCCTCCCGTCCGGTCGCGTCGTCGAGCTCGGCGACGGCGCTGACGACGTCGCCGTCGACCCGGAGCACGCGCAGCGCGCTGTGCATGGCGTCGCCGTGCTCGGTGTGGTCGACCGCGATCAGGGTGCCGTCGTGGGAGAGGTCGCCGACGCCGGCCGACTCGCGGTGGCGGTAGATCTCCAACGGCTCGCCCAGACCGGGGCGGACCAGGTGCAGCGTGGAGCCGTCCTCGTCGGTGGAGCGGCCGACGACGGCCTCGCCGTGGCGGCCGAGGGCCAGCCCGGCGGGATAGGAGGGCGCGAGCCCGGGCACCGCCTCGGGGTCGGCGCCGTCACCGTCGCCCGCGAAGGACTGGCGCCGCCAGACGCCGAACTCGTCGCCGTCGGTGTCGTCGAACCACCAGATCCACTCGCCGTCGGGGGTGAGCGTCCCCTCCGTGGTGCCGTTGGGGCGGTCGGTGACCCGGCGTCGGCCACCGCTGGCGCGGTCCCAGGCGTAGATCTCGTACGTGCCGGTCGCGTTGGAGACGAACAGGGACCGGTCCGGTGCGTCCTCGGCCCACTCGGGCAGGCTGACCCGGGCGGCGCGGAAGCGCCGTTCCCAGGCGGGGAGGGCGTCGAAGACCTCGGTCAGGGTCTCGGTCTGCTGCCGCGTCGTCTCGCTTGGCTGGCTGGTCATGGGACCATCATCGGTCACGCCGCCGACAGCCCGGCAGTCGGCCTTGCGAGCACAACGGAACCGCCCCGCCGTCCGGAGTGGTCCGGTCGACGGGGCGGTGGGTGGGTGAGGCGGACTCAGCTGAAGTAGCCCTGCACGTCGACCTGGAGCCGGGTGCCGGTGGAGCTGTAGACGCTCAGCTGGCCGTTGCTGTTGAGCGGGACCAGCGCCTCGTTGGAGGTGGTCTGCCCGGTCAGCCAGTACCAGTCGGCCATCCAGGCGTGGCTGCCGCCGGTCGCGTAGGCGAGGCCGGAGCCCGAGGCGGAGGCCGAGGCCGAGGTGAGCGAGACCAGCGCGTACTCGGCGCCCGCTGGGATGCCGGCGTGGCCGGTCACCGGGACCGGGGTGGTGCTGCCGGCAGCGACCTGGCTGTTCAGCAGGCGGGTCGACGTGACGGGCGTGAACTGCGCGGCCGCACCGCTGCCGTAGTAGCCCTGCACGTCGGCGACGACGTGGCTGGTGCCGGTGACGTAGATGCTGACCGTGCCGTTGGCGGAGACCGGGACGACCGCCGTGTTCGCCACGTAGGGACCGCCGCTCATCCACGACAGGTTGGTCGTGCCCGGCCGGGAGGCGCCGCCCGCGTAGGCGGTGAAGTAGCCCGCGCCGGTGGAGTTGACCGAGCCGAGGTTCAGCATGACCGCCGAGACGCCGGTGGCGGGCACCCCGCCGCGGCCCGCGACCTGGAAGGTCACCGTGTTGTTGGTGACGATCGTCTTGGTGCCGACGCCCACCGCGTTGCGGGTGTCGAGCACGCGGCTCGCGGTCGGGAGGACGCTGAGCTTCGCGCCGCCGGTGGCGCCGGAGTAGTAGCCCATCACGTCGACGGTCATGTGGACCGTCGCGTTGGAGTACAGGTCGACGACACCGTCGGCGGGCACCGGCACGGTGACCTGCACGCTGATCCGACGGTTGGCGCCGGGCCAGGACAGCTGCGGGGTACCGGGCTTGGCGGCGCGGTCCGGGTAGACGGTCAGCTGACCGCCGCCGCTCAGCGACGCGATGGTCACGTCGAGCACGACGGAGGTGACACCGCTGCTGGGCACGCCGTGCTGGCCGGTGATCCTCACCGGCTGGGTGCCGTAGGCGGGCAGCGGACGGCTGGTGCTGGTGCCGCTGACGCCCTGGCCGTAGCCGGTGTAGGTGTTGAGAAACCGGGTCGGCGCGGTCAGCGTGTGGTAGGTGCCGGGGCCGGTGGCCGCGGTTCCCTTGGCGCCGCACAGCGAGTTGACCAGGCCGCTGAGCTTCGGCGTGCCGAGACCGGAGGCGAGGTCGTAGTTCGGGTAGGCGCCGTAGGACGTCTGCCCGAGGTTGCGCAGGCCGTTGTCACCGGTGCGGATGTCGTAGTACGCGCCGCCGTAGTTGGCCCGGGCGGCGTCGTACAGCGACGGGTTGAGGTAGCCGACCTGGCCGTTGGTCTGGCAGCCCGCGCTGGTGTTGGCCTGGGCGACGAGCGCGGCCCACAGCGGCGCGGCGCCGCTGGTGCCGCCGACGATCTTCCAGGTCGGGTTGGACTGGCTGCCGAGGACCAGCAGGTAGCCGGAGTACGGGTCGGCGACCGCGGAGACGTCCGGGACGCTGCGGGTGCCCTGGCCGGTGATGCCGCCCTGGAAGGCGGGCGCGGGCCACTTGCTGGACGCGCCGCCGCCACCGCCGGCGACCTGGTTGTGGCCGTCGGTGGTGTTGTTCCACACCCGCTGCGCGAGCAAGCTGCCGGAGCCGTTCATCCAGGTGCCGCCGACGCCGGTGACGTAGGGCTGGCTGGCCGGGTCGTCCACGCCGAGGCTCGTGGTGGAGCCGTCGGCGCCGTAGCAGTCCGAGGAGCCGGAGTCGCCGGCCGCGGCCACGACGGTCTGCCCCTGGGCGGCGGCCTCGGCGAAGATGTTGGCCTCGGCGTTGCGGAACGCGTCCGGGGTGTAGCCCTCGCACAGGCCCCAGCTGGTCGACAGGACCTGGGCCTTGTCGTCGGTCACCATCTGCTGGTAGACGTCGAGTTGGTTCTGCGGCAGCGAGGAGTTGCTGCCGTCCTGACCCTCGTAGTCGACGACCCCGGCGGCGCCGGGGGCCAGCCCCATGATGTTCTCGATGTCGAGCACCGACTCCACACCGACCGTGGAGTTGTTCGGCGGGGTGTTGCCGGAGGTGTTGCCCACCGGGACGATCGAGAAGGGCACGTTGGTGCCCATGCAGCTCTGGTACGTCGCGATGCTGGTGGAGTCGACCGACTCCAGCTCCATGACCGCGATGGTCTGGCCGGCGCCCGCGGTCGCCGAGGTGCTCAGCCCGTAGGCGGAGGCCAGCTGGGCGGGGCTGTAGTAGTTCCGGGTGTCGACCATCCCGTTGGTCGCGAGGCTGGAGCCGATGCTCGGGCAGCTCGCCAGACCGGTCGCGTGCGCCGTCGTCAGTCGCGGGGCGCTGGTGCGGGCGATCGGCTTGGCCTTGCCGTGCTTGCCGCTGTTGCGGACGTGCGAGGCGGCGGGGGCGAGGTCGGCCAGACCGGTCACACCGGAGACGACCGGAGCGATGACCGCGGGGAGCAGGGGCGCCTGGGTGTTGGCGACGGTGGTGCGGCCGTCGGCCAGCTTGACCGAGTTGATCCCGGTGCCGAACGCTTTCGACGCCTGCGCCACGGTCGCGGCCACCGGGATGGTCAGTCCGTCCGGGCTGACGTGACCGGGGGTGAGGCCTTGGGCCCGCAGCGCGGCGCTGACCTGGTCGATCGTGGCCTGGGTCGGGCCGAACTCGCGGCCGAACTGACCCTTGGCCAGGTAGTGGTGGTAGAGCGGACTGCCGGGCGTGGTGACGGCCTGGATGAAGGCCTTCAGCGCCTGCGGGTCACGGGGCTGCAGGTTGACGCCGAGCTGGAGCTGCTGCCCGGCGGGGGCGCTGCCGGTGGTGTGCGCGCTCGCGGGCAGGTGCGGGGCGGTGCCCACACGCGTCGGGGACGCGCCCGCCGTGGCGTCGCCGCCACCGGCGGACGCGGACGCGTAGGCGAGGCTGCCGGTGACGCACACGGCCGCGGCCAGGCCTGCGGATATGAGCCCGACCCGTTTGGCCCTTCTGGCCATGCTGGATCTCCTAAGACATGGTGACGCCGCGTCGACCGGACAGGGCGGGACGCGGCGGCATGGCGGAGCGCCTGAGAGGCGGTCCGACGACTCCCCGAACAGTGAAATAGGGAGTCTTTCTATCAGCTTCGATCAACAGCGAAAACGGGGGGTGCCCGGCTTGGACGCGAACGTTACGACAACGAAGCCCGGCGGCCCGGAACCATCAGCAGCACGCAGGCCAGCAGGGCCCCGACGACCGCCCGTTCGCCCGAAATGCCCGGTCCGAGCTGCAGGATCAGCGTCACCGCGGCGACGCCCAGCGCGGTGCCGAGGCCGCGGCCCATATTGACCATTCCGCCGCCCGTTCCGGCCGATTCGGTCGGAAATGCGCGCATCACCATCGTGTTGTTGGCCGGGGTGAAAACACCCAGCCCGCAGCCCAGCAGACCGAGGACGAACGGCAGTGCCGTCACACTGAGCGGCAGCACCAGCATCAGCGCGAGCGCGAGCAGACAGAGCAGGGATCCGGCGCCGGCCCGTGCGCGGTCGGAGAGAGAGGCCGGGAGCAGCCGGTCCGCGGTCGTGGCGGCGAGCGCGAAGCCGAGCGGCAGCGCGGTCAGCACCAGGCCCGAGGTCACCAGCCCCACGCCCTGGCGGGTGAGCACCACCGGTACCAGCACCAGCGGCCCGAACAGCACCAGGTAGCCGCTCATCCCCGCCAGCAGCCCGCGCCCGTGCGAGCGCAGCAGCCGCGGGTCGAGCAGCGGCCGGCTCGCCTCGGCCTGACGGCGCATCAGCGTCCACCCGGCGACGACGCAGACCACGGCGAGCACGGCCGCCGTCCACAGCGGCCAGCCGAGCCCGGAGAGGACCGAGAGCGCGAGCAGCAGTCCCGTCGTGGTCAGCGCCAGCAGCGCGACGTCGCGCGGGTCCACAGCGCGGCCGGCGCAGCGGCGCCGGGTGCGCGGCAGCAGGTAGTGCCCGGCGACGAGCGAGATCAGCCCGACGGGGACGTTGACCAGGAAGACCCAGCGCCAGCCCAGTGTCGCCACGATCGCCCCGCCGACGGTCGGCCCGAGCGCGAGCCCGACGGCCTGGCCGGCGGCCTGCATCCCGAGCGCGGTCCGCATCCGGCCCGCGGGGGCGGAGGTGGTCACCAGCGCGACGCTGTTGGCCTGCATCAGCGCGGCGCCCAGCGCCTGCACCACCCGGAACACGACCAGCACGGCCAGGCCCGGCGCGAGCCCGCAGGCCGCGGAGGCGACGGTGAAGACGCCGAAGCCGTAGAGGTACATCAGCTTGCGCCCGTGCGCGTCGGAGAACCGCCCGACCGGGACGAGCAGCGCGACCAGGGTCAGCAGGTAGGCGAGCGAGACCCACTCGACGGCGGCGGGCGAGGCGTGGAAGCCCCGGCCGAGCGCCTGGTAGGTGAGTGTCACGATGCTTGCGTCGAGCTGACCCATGAACGCGCCGAAGCACACCGTCGCCACGGCGAGCCGCCACGCCCAGCTGCGCCGGCGGATCGCGTCGGGCCGGGGCCGCTCCGTCGTGAGGAGGTCCCGGCCGCGGGGTATCGGGGCGTCGCTGAGGGTCACGTGGCCCAGTTTATCTCTGCCACCGACATAATCGGAAGGGGAGCATGTCGGTCAACGATGATCAAGACCGCGCGGGGGCGTAGCGAAGCTGTGACTCGCGGTGCACGGAACCCATAGGTCCGCGCGGGAGCCTTGACGGCATGGAGCCCCGCACCCGCGCCCACGCCCTGACCGTCGCCGCCGTCGCCCTCACGGCCGGGTTCACCCTCGGCACCACCCTGCTGCCGAGCTCGGCGCACGCCGCGGAGCACGCGCGGGGCGCATCCACGAGCCGGGTCACGACTACCCCCACGAACGTGATTTCGAGCGACCCGACCCGATCCCCGGTCTCCGCCGCCGGAGCCTGACCCCAAGGCCGGACAAAGCGCTCCGCACCCGGCCGGATCGGCACGTCGCCCAGCCATACACGGTAGGCTCTCCGTGTGATCTTCAAGCGAATCGGAAACGGGCGGCCGTATCCCGACCACGGCCGGGTCAGCACCCGTGAGTGGGCGGACGTCGCGCCGCGCCCGGTCCGCCTCGATCAGCTCGTGACGACCAAGGGCCAGCTCGACCTGGAGACCCTGCTCGCCGAGGACTCGACCTTCTACGGGGACCTCTTCGCCCACGTGGTGAAGTGGCAGGGCGACCTCTACCTCGAGGACGGCCTGCACCGCGCGGTCCGTGCCGCGCTCCAGCAGCGCCAGGTGCTGCACGCGCGCGTCCTCGAACTGGACTGAACGGGTTCACTGATCATCCGTTAGTACGCCTGGAGGGGCGCGCAGCTGGTCGTCGGCGCTACTGTGAGCAACGACACCCGAACCATGGCCGTCCTTCGGCGCTGTACTCCGGCGTACAGGACTTTCCGTCAGGCGGCGGCCGCCCAGCGCACAAGGGGGCAACCCGCGGTGAGCATGCTGACTCCCCCCGGCCTCAAGGGAAAGCAGTACCGCATCAGCGGCAAGGCGTATCCGCGTCTGGCCCGCCCAGGACAGAAACGCCGTCGGGTCTTCCAGGTGCTCGGCGCCGTCGTCGCGCTGGCGCTGATCGGCTGGGGCACCGTGCAACTGGTGAGCGTCTTCGGCTCGAAGAAGAAGCCGGTCGCCGCCGCCGGCCACTGCGTCCGCCCGGCCACCGCCGCGGCCGGTGACGCGGCGAAGTCCTCCGCGAGCCCGCACGCCTCGGCCTCCGGCTCGGCCGCTCCCGGCGCCTCGGCGTCCGCGTCGGCGGGCGCGTCCGCCGGTGCGAGCCTGCCGCCGCTGCCGGCCGGCGTACCGCAGCCGTCCACCTTCACGGTGAACGTCTACAACGCCACCAACCACCCCGGCCTGGCCGGTCAGACGGCGAAGCTGCTGGCCCAGCGCGGCTTCAAGATCGGCAAGATCGCCAACGCCCCGGCGCCGCTGGAGGGCAAGGTCACCGGCACCGCGCAGGTCATGGGCGCGATCGCCAGCAAGGCGGCGATGCAGCTGGTCGGCTCGGAGGTCACCGGCTCCACGGCCACCAACGACACCCGCACCGACGGCAGCGTCGACTTGGTGATCGGCAACGGCTTCAGCGCGCTGCAGAGCCCGGCGCAGGCCGCGCAGGCGCTGGCTCTGGCCGTGTCCCCCTCCCCGGTGGCCGGCGCGCACTGCTGACGCACCCGCAGGACCGCCGGGGACGGAGCCGTTTTCAGTCCCCGGCGGTGCCGTAGAGGCGGTCGCCCGCGTCGCCGAGGCCCGGGACGATGTAGCCGTGCTCGTTCAGGTGGTCGTCCACCGCGGCGGTGACGATGGTGACCGGCATCCCGGCCAGCTCCTTCTCCAGCACCGCGACGCCCTCGGGCGCGGCCAGCAGGCAGATCGCGGTGACATCGGTCGCGCCGCGCTCGATCAGCAGGCGGATCGCGGCGACCAGGGTGCCGCCGGTGGCGAGCATCGGGTCGAGCACGTAGACCTGGCGACCGGACAGGTCCTCCGGCATCCGGGTGGCGTAGGTGGACGCCTCCAGCGTCTGCTCGTTGCGGACCATGCCGAGGAAGCCGACCTCGGCGGTCGGCAGCAGCCGGGTCATGCCGTCCAGCATGCCGAGGCCGGCGCGCAGGATCGGCACCACCAGCGGACGCGGGTAGCTGAGCTTGACGCCTGTGGTGACCGCGACCGGGGTGGTGATCTCCACCTGCTCGGTCCGCACGTCCCGGGTGGCCTCGTAGGCCAGGAGCGTCACCAGCTCGTCCGTCAGGCGACGGAAGGTCGGGGAGTCGGTGCGCTCGTCACGCAGGGTGGTCAGCTTGTGAGCGACCAGGGGGTGGTCCAGGACATGAATCCGCATGGGACGACATTAACCGAGCGAAACCGGCCCCAACCCCAATCGTGCGGCCCACTGGTGCCCCGCGCGGGCGAGAGGGAGAGTGGGGGAACGGACACGCGACCCGGACACGCGACCCCCAGGGGTGACCGCCGAATGCCGAAGCCGAAGCGGCGCACCCAGCGCGCCGACGACGAACCCGCCGCGACGAGCCCCGCCGAGGGCTCCGCCGACGGACCCGACGCGGACCTGACCGAGGATCCCGCCGAGCGTCGTCGCCGCCGTGCCGTCTTCCTCCGCGAGCTCGCGGAGGCCCGTGCGCTGCGCGAGCGGGTCCAGCCACGCCGCACCAAGGCCTTGCGGCTGCGCCAGGCCGCACGGATGCGCACCTTCCGCTTCTGACCGGCTGCGGATCGCCACGGAACCGCCCAAAGATCCGCCGCAGGCCGGTCCCGGGAGTTGTCGATCTCGCCAACTCCTCAACACGAGCTGGGAAGACGCGCGCCGGAACACTCCCCGGAGTGCACTGCTTTCTGTCACGATGCCGATGGGGCGTCCATCGGTGGAGGCCCTGGACCGCACCGACCGGTCCTGACGGCCGAAGACCTGGGAGAGTCGCTGGTGGCGTACTTCGCTGCATTGCTCGCTCGCACCGAGGACGGGTGGGACGTGAGCGAGACCGATCTCGACGACGTCGAAACCCTCGCCGACCTGGCCGACCTGGCGCGCGAGGCCGCAGAGGACGAGGAGACCGTCCTCGTCTTCATCGAACAGGAGGACGCCTGGTTCGCCGTCGTCCGCGTGGACGGGGAGGACGACCCGCGCGTCTTCGTCTCCGACGCGGCCGCGGCCTCCCGCAGCTCCTACGGCGAGCTGGTGCTCACCGACGAGCTGCTGGGCCGCGAGGGTGACGACGAGCTCGGTGATCTTGATCACCTCGTCGCCGAGCTGGACGAGGAGGACGCCGAGGACTCCGCCGACGCGGCGGACGACGAGGACGGCTCCGACGGCGACGACGAGCACGGCATCCCGTCGGGCCCGCTGGGCGACGCCGGGCTGCTGATCGAGTTCGGTTTCGGCGCCAAGGAACTGATGGACCTGGCCGCCGAGGGCTCCGTCCCCGGCGACGCGCTGAGCGAGATCGCGGAGTCGCTCGGCTGCGGCGAGGTCCTGGAGGCGGTCCGGTAGGACGGACCAGGTTCGGGGTTCGGTCAGACTGGTCCCCATGACCGGTCTGCCCGCCCCGACCCGCCCCGACCCTGTCCGCGCCCGCTGGGAGCCGGCGATGCGCCTCGCCCTCGCCGAGGCCGCGCTGGCCCCCGCGCGCGGCGACGTCCCGGTGGGCGCCCTGGTCCTCGGCCCGGACGGCGCGATCATCGGCCGCGGCCACAACGAACGCGAGGCCGTCGGCGACCCGACGGCCCACGCGGAGGTCCTCGCCATCCGCGAGGCGGCGGATGTCATCGGAGAATGGCGGCTGTCGGGCTGCACGCTCGTGGTGACGCTGGAGCCCTGCACCATGTGCGCGGGGGCGATCGTCCTCTCCCGCCTGGACCGCGTCGTCTACGGCGCCGCCGACCCCAAGGCCGGTGCGGCCGGCTCCCTCTGGGACGTCATCCGCGACCGGCGCCTCAACCACCGCCCCGAGGTCGTCTCCGACGTCCTCGCCGAGGACTGCACGGCCCAGCTCCAGGCCTTCTTCGACGGCCATCGGGAGTGACGGCGCTCACCTCGCCGAAA
Source organism: Streptacidiphilus pinicola (assembly GCF_003258295.1). Classification (GTDB taxonomy): domain Bacteria; phylum Actinomycetota; class Actinomycetes; order Streptomycetales; family Streptomycetaceae; genus Streptacidiphilus; species Streptacidiphilus pinicola. The sequence goes on from NZ_QKYN01000097.1 coordinate 18,537, forward strand.
CCCGTTTAGGAGCACACGCCGACGTCCGGTAGGCTGTCCGACGGTAGCGTGTCCGAGCGGCCAAAGGAGCACGCCTCGAAAGCGTGTGTGGGGGCAACTCCACCGTGGGTTCGAATCCCACCGCTACCGCTCTGAGCAGGACCACCGAAGGGCCCCGACCGTCACGGTCGGGGCCCTTCGTCGTGTCCGGGCGGCGCGGGGCAGTTGACGGAGTATCGGGCCGACTTCCGCAGGCCCGGGTGAACCGGCGGAAATAGGCGGGGCACTTTTCGACAGAGTGGTCCGGTGGTGAATTCAAATGGGCCGCCCGAGGACCTGACGAAGTGGAAATTCCGCCGTTGACCCTCTCCTTTGTCGCTGTCGAGACTTTCGCGCAGGCCAAGAATTCGCGAGCACGGAGGTTCTATATGATCACCGACGCGACCATGCCACCGCCGGCCGTCGGCGACTGGAAAACCCTGCCCGCAAAACAGCAGCCGGCTTGGGAGGATCTCGGGCTGCTGTCGGAGACCGCTGCGGAGCTGGAGACCCGGCCGGGACTGGTCGACTGGAGCGAGGTCGCCGAACTGCGGGCGCTCCTCGCCGAGGTGGCCGGCGGGAGGCTCCAGGTCGTGCAGGCGGGCGACTGCGCCGAGGATCCCACCGAGTGCGAGCCCGGGTACGTGGCGCGCAAGGTCGCGCTGCTGGACGCCCTGGCGGGTGTCATGTCGTTGCGTTCCCCGCGTCCGGTGGTCCGGATCGGCCGGATGGCCGGGCAGTTCGGCAAGCCCCGGTCCCGGCCGACCGAGACGGTCGGCGGCGTCGAGCTGCCGGTGTTCCGCGGACACCTGGTGAACAGCCCCGAGCCCGACCCCGAGCTGCGCCGGCCGGACCCGCGCCGCCTGCTGGCCGGCTACGACGCGGCGGCCGCGGCCATGGACGGCCTGCGGCTGCTCGCCGTGGCCACACCGGTCCCCGGCACGCCCGTGTGGACCAGCCACGAGGCGCTGCTGCTGGACTACGAGGGCCCGCTGCTGCGCTGCAACGACGCGGGCCTGAGCTACCTGGCCTCGACCCACTTCCCGTGGATCGGGGAGCGCACCCGGCAGCCCGAGGGGGCGCACGTCGCGCTGCTCGCGACCGTCGCCAACCCGATCGCCTGCAAGGTCGGGCCGACCATGACGGCGGACGAACTGCTGCGGCTCTGCGCCCTGCTCGATCCGCGGCGCGAGGCGGGCCGGCTCACGCTGATCGCCCGCATGGGCGCCGACGCGGTGTCAGAGCGGCTGCCCGCCCTGGTGACCGCCGTCCGCGAGGCCGGGCACCCCGTCATCTGGCTCACCGACCCGATGCACGGCAACACCGTGGCGGGGCCGGACGGGCTGAAGACCCGGCTGGTGGAGACCGTCGTCCGTGAGGTCGAGGGCTTCCAGGAGGCACTCGCGTCCGTGGGCGCGGTGGCCGGTGGAATTCACCTGGAAACCACCCCGGACGAGGTGACGGAATGCGCTCACGACGCGACGCAGATTTCGCGGGTGAGTGAGAAGTACACGAGTTTCTGCGACCCGCGTCTCAACCCGTCACAGGCGCTGCGGGTCGCCTCGGTCTGGCGCGGCTGATTTCCCCGCCGCACAGAATTCGTTTTGATCACCCTCCAGAGCTGGGGTCGCCATGAACGGGATGGAGAACAAGGTCGCGCTGGTCACCGGAGCCGCCGGCGGGATCGGTGAGGCCGTGGTCAGGGCGCTCGCCGGGCTGGGCGTCGCGGTGGCGCTGGTCGACCGGAACCGGGAGCGGCTGGAGGTCCTGGCCAAGGACCTGCGCCGGGACGGCAGACGGGCCGAGCCCCTCCCCGCCGACGTCACGGACAGCGCGGAGGTCGAAGCCGCGGTCTCCGAGGCGGAGCGGCGGCTCGGCGGCCTCGACTACCTGGTGAACGCGGCCGGGGTGCTGCGCACCGGGGAGGCCAGGGAGCTGAGCGACAGCGACTGGTCGGCCACCTTCGCGGTGAACACCACCGGGGTGTTCTTCGTCTCCCGGGCCGTGGTCAACCGCATGGTGGCCCGCGGTTCCGGCGGGGTGATCGTGACGGTGGCCTCGAACGCGGCCGGCACCGCCCGGATGGAGATGTCCGCGTACGCGGCCTCCAAGGCCGCGGCCACCATGTTCACCAAGTGCCTCGGGCTGGAGGTCGCCAGGTTCGGCATCCGCTGCAACGTGGTGGCCCCGGGCTCGACCGACACGCCGATGCTCACCGCCCTGTGGGAGGACGGCGGGGACGACGACGCCCTGCGCGCCTCCATCGACGGGGTCGCCTCGGCCTACCGGGTCGGGATCCCGCTGGGCCGGATCGCCCGGCCCGAGCACATCGCGGACGCGGTGCTGTTCCTGCTCTCGGAGCAGGCCGCACACATCACCATGCACGACCTCACCGTCGACGGCGGCGCCGCACTGGGTCACTGACCGGCAGACGCGGGCCCGCGCCGTCGGGCCCGCGTCGACCACCGAAACCCAAGAGGAGAACTCGCATGGCCATCCCCGAGATCGCCCCGTACCCGATGCCCGAGCAGGGCGACTTCCCCGAGTCCGTCGCGCAGTGGACGGTCGACCCCGACCGCGCGGTGCTGCTCGTCCACGACATGCAGAAGTACTTCCTGGCCCCGTTCCCGGCCGGTGAGTCCCCCGTGACGGACCTGGTCCGGAACGCCACCCTGCTGCGCGAGCGGTGCGCCGAGCTCGGCGTCCCGGTCGCCTACACCGCGCAGCCGGGCGGCATGACGCCCGAGCAGCGGGGGCTGCTCAAGGACTTCTGGGGTCCCGGGATGACCGTCTCCCCCGAGCACCGCCAGGTGGTCGACCCGATCCGGCCGACCGAGGGCGACCTGGTCCTCACCAAGTGGCGGTACAGCGCCTTCCACCGCAGCCCGCTGCGGGAGTTCATGGCGGACCGGGGCCGCGACCAGCTCGTCGTCTGCGGCGTGTACGCCCATGTGGGTGTGCTGATGACCGCCTGCGACGCGTTCTCCCTGGACATCCAGCCCTTCCTGGTCGCCGACGCCGTCGCGGACTTCTCCCTCGAGTACCACCACTCGGCGCTGCGGTACGCGGCGGAGCGCTGCGCGATGACGGTGACCACCAAGACCGTTCTGAACCAACTCGGTTGACGACCGTGCCGGACCGACTCACAAGGAGGGAAAGGACATGACGGACAGTCCGGAACACGCACGGGGCGCTCTGCTGGAGCGGATCCTGGCCGGCTCCTGGGACCAGGTGCCCGCCTTCGCCCTGCTCCACCGTCCGGAGACGGGCCGGGCGGACACGGTCGACCTGCTCGTCGGCGAGGTGGCCGAGGTGGCCGCGCTGTCCGACATCCCGCTGCGGACGGACGGGGCGGACAAGGCGGCGGGGACCGGCAGGGTCGAGCACGAGGTGCTGGCGCTGATCCCCTACCGGCAGATCGCCGAGCGCGGCTTCGCGGCCACGGACGACGGCTCGCCGCTGCTGGCCCTGTCCGTGCACGCGCAGGAGACGCTCCCGCTGCCCTGGCTGCTGGACCACCTGCCGCAGGCGCAGATCGCGCTCTCCGGCGGCGACTTCGACGTGGCCGACACCGACTACGCCGAGACCGTCCGGCAGATCATCCGCGAGGAGATCGGCCGGGGCGAGGGCGCCAACTTCGTGATCCGGCGCTCGTTCGTCGCCGACATCACCAACTGGTCGGTCGCGGCGGCCCTCACGTTCTTCCGCCGACTGCTCGAACACGAGCGCGGCGCCTACTGGACCTTCGTGGTGCACACCGGTGACCGGACCTTCGTCGGCGCGACGCCGGAGCGGCACGTCAGCCTCGCCGAAGGCGTGGCCGTGATGAACCCGATCAGCGGCACCTACCGCTACCCGGTCACCGGACCGACCCTGTGGGGCGTGCTCTCCTTCCTCGCCGACCCGAAGGAGGCGGGTGAGCTCTACATGGTCGTCGACGAGGAGCTCAAGATGATGGCCCGGATCAGCCCCGCCGGGGTGCGCGTCCGGGGTCCGCACCTGATGCAGATGGCGCGGCTGGCCCACACCGAGTACTTCATCGAGGGTGAGACGACGCGCGACGTCCGCGACATCCTGCGCGAGACGCTGTTCGCCCCGACCGTCACCGGCAGCCCGCTCGAGAGCGCGGCCAAGGTGATCCGCCGTCACGAGCCGCAGGGCCGTGGCTACTACAGCGGAGTGATGGCGCTCATCGGCCGCGACGCCGAGGGCGGGCGCACCCTCGACTCGTCCATCCTGATCCGGACGGCCGACATCGACGCCACCGGCCGGGTCCGCATCGGCGTCGGCGCGACGCTGGTGCGCGACTCGGATCCGGACTCGGAGGTGGCCGAGACGCGGGCCAAGGCGGCCGGGCTGCTCGCCGCCCTCCGGGGCGGCGGCGCGTACCTCGAGGCACCCGGGCTGCCGACGGAGGCGGAGCGCGCCGCGGCGCAGGCCCCGGATCTGTCCGAACACCCCGAGGTGCTGCGGGCGTTGGCGGCGCGGAACGACGCGCTCGCACCGTTCTGGCTGGAGTCCGCCCAGGAGCGCCGGCGTCCGCTGCCGCTGCTGGAGGGCCGGCGGGTGCTGATCGTCGACGCCGAGGACACGTTCACGGCGATGTGGGACCAGCAACTGCGGTCGCTCGGGCTCGACGTGACGGTCCGGCGCTTCGACGAGGAGTACTGGCCCAACGGCTACGACCTGGTGGTGCTGGGCCCGGGTCCGGGTGACCCGCAGGAGCTGGACCACCCCAAGATCGCGCACCTGCGGGGCGTCACGCGCCGGCTGCTGAGGACCGGGACGCCGTTCCTGTCGGTCTGCCTCAGCCACCAGGTGCTCTGCACCGTGCTCGGCTTCGACCTGGTCCGCCGCGAGCGGCCCAACCAGGGCGTGCAGAAGAAGATCGATCTCTTCGGCCGCACCCAGCTCGTCGGCTTCTACAACACCTTCGCCGGGCGCAGCGACGCCGACGTGGTGGAGACGGACGGCCCGGCGGGCACCGTCCGGGTGTGCCGCGACCCGGAGACCGGGCAGATCCACGCGCTGCGCGGAGAGGGATTCCGCTCCGTGCAGTTCCACCCCGAATCGGTGCTGAGCCAGGACGGCCTGAGCATCATCACCGACATGCTGACCTGTCTCCTGGGTGGCTGACCTCCCCGCAGCCGCCCCCCGCGGGCGCGGACCGTTCTCCCCAGCCGGTCCGCGCCCGCCCGTTCAGGACGTTCCGCTCAGGACGCCGCGGTTCAGGACGCCGGTCGCGCGGCGGTCCTGGCGGCCACCCGGGACGAGCCGCCGGGGTCGAGCGTCAGCAACCGCTCCGGGGTCACCAGGCCGGGCAGCAGCAGCTTCCACCACGCGGTGATGCGCTCCAGCAGGTCGGCCCGGCCGGCCAGCACCTGCGAGGTGAGCTGGATTCCGGTGAACGACGCGGTGACGACCGCCGCCGCCTGGTCCAGGTCCAGGCCGGGGAGCAGGTCGCCGGCCTCCTCGGCACGCTGCAGCAGCTGTCGGGCCATGTCGATGAAGACCCGCCAGGGCTCCACGTCCGGCGCCTCGAAGGCGCCGTGCTCGATGACGAGGCGGACCGTGGCCCGGATGAAGGGATCGTCCAGCAGCGCCCGCGCGTAGGCCACGCTGACGTCGATCACCGCCTGGAACCCCGGCGCCGACCAGTCCACCTGCTCGGCCCAGGTCGACTGCTCCGCAATGACGGCGTGGGCCAACTCCTCCTTGGAGGCGAAGTGGAAGTACACCGCCCCCTTGGTCAGCCCCGCGACCGAGAGGATCTCCGACATCGTCGCGGCCGCGAAGCCGCGCCGGTCGAACACCTCGGCCGCTGCGCGAAGCACCTCCTGACGAGTGCGGACTGCCCGCTCCTGCCTGGCCATTGATCGCCCCATGTTCCCTGTCGTGCCCCTGGAAAAAAACCGACCGGGTGGTACTCTACCCTGGCTCACGTTGAATTGGTGCGCGATGCGAGTGACGCCGAGGTCAGGGAGAACCTACGGCGAGGCACTGCTCTTCACCGGCTGGTTTCTTCCCGGCCACCGAACGCATCCCGGGCCGTCCGACGGCCCGGACAACACTGCTTCTGGGGGAAAAATGAGCACATTGCTAGACAGCCCCTTGCGCCCAACCCCGGTCCAGCTCGTCGAGGACGGCCCGGACCCGGACCTCCACCAGCAAACCGTGCCCCGGCGGCTGGTTCACCGCGCCTCCGTGTCGGAGGTGCTCATCACCGGCTGGCGCCGGGTCGGGGCCGACCGGTTCCTGGTCGGCGCCCAGTGGCCGCGCGGCCACAGCTTCTACGCCCCGGTCGAGGAGGTGCACGACCCGCTGATCGTCGCGGAGACCCTGCGCCAGGCGGCCCTCCTCCTCTCGCACGTGGCCTACGAGATCCCGCTGGACCACGCGTTCCTGATGCAGGACATGTCCTTCCAGGTCGACCCCGGCAAACTGGGCGTCGGCGCGGGACCGACCGACGTGACGATCGGCATCACCGGCCGCGACATCCGCCGCCGCCGCTCGGTCGTCTCCGCCATGCGCTACGACTTCGCCTTCTACCGGGGACACGAGCACGTGGGCGGCGGGGGCGGCGCCTTCGAGAGCGTCTCCCCCCAGGCCTACGCCCGGCTGCGCGGCGACGCCTTCGAACGGCACGTCATGAGCGCGCCCCTGCAGTACGACGGACGGCTCGGCCACCGGGTCCGGGACTCCGTCCTGGCGCCCACGGCCACCCGGTACCGCTGGGTGATCGAGGCCGACCGCCGGCACCCGGTGCTCTTCGACCACCCCGTCGACCACCTGCCCGGCATGGTGCTGGTGGAGGCGATGCGTCAGGCGGCGAAGGTCGTCACCGGCCGCCGGCTCGACGGCCCCTTCGGCCTCGACGTCTCCTTCGCCAAGTACGCAGAGCTCGACCGGCCCGTCTTCGTCCAGGCCACCCCCGGGCAGCCGCGCGAGAACGGCGACCGCGTGGTGCGCGTCGAGGTCGAGCAGGACGGCGAGACCGTCGCCCAAGGCGTGCTGGACATCCGGGCGCTGCCCGGAGCGGCCGAGCCAAGAGGCCAGGAGCGATGAGCTCCCGGATCCTGCTGACGGGCGGCTCCGGTTTCGTGGGCAGCCATGTGTTAGGCCTTCTGCAAGCGGGCGGCGACCGGGTACGGGTCCTGCGCCACCGGCGCGGACTCCCCGGTGCCGCTCGCACCGGCCTCTTAGAGGTCGTCACCGGCGACCTTCGTGACGCCGGCTCCCTGCACGGCGTCTGCGACGGTGTCGGCACCGTGCTCCACCTCGCCGTCCAGATCGGCGGGGCCCCGGAAACCTGCCGGCAGGTCAACGAGTTGGGCACCGCCGCACTGCTGGCGGAGGCCCGGCGCGCGGGGGTGCGGCGGTTCGTGGCGCTCAGCACCACGGCGGTGTACCGGGACGGCGTCCACCGCGGCGCCGGCGAAAACCTGCTCCCCCTCGACCCCCACTCGGCCACCAGCAGGACCCGACTGGCCGCCGAGCGACGGGTGGTGGCGGCGGACGGGATCGTGCTCCGCCCCCACCTGGTCTACGGGACAGGCGACCGCTGGGTGATCCCCGCGCTCGTCGAGCTCCTGAGCCACGTCCCGCGCTGGGTCGGCGGCGGCCGGGCCCGCGTCTCGGTGATCGCCGTGGAGGACCTGGCCCGCCACCTGGTGGCTCTGGCCCGAACTCCCTGGGATCCGACGCCCGGTGGCGAGATCTACCACGCCTGCGAGCCCGAACCCGTCCGGATCCGGTATCTGGCGAGGCTGGTGGCGGCGGAGTTGGGCCTCGCGCTGCCGGCGGGGGAGATCACGGCGGCCGACGCGCTCGCCCTGCTGCCGGACGACGAGGCCGAGTTGTGGCAGCGGCGGCTCAGTCTGCTCGGCGTGGACCACTGGTACGACGGCAGGCGGCTGTGGCAGCGGACCGGCGTGCCGCCGAGCCCGGCCACGGCCGAACGGTTCAACCGGCACGCGGCTTGGTACCGAGGGCAGTTGGGATGTTCGGGCGCGGTGCCGCAGCGCGCCGGGCCCGCGGTTCAGCCGCCCCTGGAGGGTCGGCTGGGCTCGGCGGCGTGAGCCGCCCGCGCAAGCCGGCCCTGGCCGGGCAGCAGCGACGCGACACCGCTGCTGCCCGGCCTTCCGTGTGCCTGGAGGTCGGACACCCGCTCGGCGGGGACCAGCGCGGGCAGGACGGCCTGCCAGACCTGCTCCAGGCGACGCCCGCTGAGCCAGACCCGGTCCTGTCGGGCGAGGACCTCGAAGCCGGTGGTGGCGCCCGCGAGCACCGACGCCACCTCGTCGACCGGTACGCCGGGCCGCAGTTCGCCGGCGGCGGCGGCCAGGGCCAGCTGCCGGTGGACCAGCCGCGCCCAGGCCGGACGGGGCGAGCGGCTCCACACCTCGTCCGACGCCGTACCGGACTGCGTCTCAACGAGGAGCGACGCGCCCGGACGCCGCTCCTCGGTGAGACGCAGTCCGGCCCGGAAGACCAGGTCCTCGTCCAGCCGCCGGGCCAGCCCGTGACACAGGTCGATCAGGTACTGGACGGCCGGCCCGCCGGGCTGCCGCGCGGCGCGCACGACCTGGCGCAGGCGCTCCCGGGACTCGGCCATGACGGCGGCCGCGAGCTGCTCCTTCGAGTCGAAGTGGAAATAGAGCGCCCCCTTGGAGACCCCGGCGAGCTGCGTGATGACGACCAGGCTCGCGTCCGCGAACCCGACGTCGTCGAAGCAGGCCGCGGCCGCCTCCACGAGGAGCAGCCGGGTGCGCTCGGCCCGGTCTTGGCGATGGTGCGTCATCACTTCTCCCATGTATCGAGGCAACACCGCTGTGTAGCGAGGCCACATGGAGGCTGCCTTGAGACGGAGTGGAGGCGAGCATCAGTTTAACAAACCAACCAAGCGGTTTAAGGCAAGCGCTGGTGACGGGGACACCCGCAGGTCCCGGGGAACGACCAGGTCATATTCGAACTGACAGAGTATAGAAACCAGGCGGTCGGTTTTGTATCCTGCAAGGTGTCCGCAAGGTCGGCGACGCAGAAGGGGGATGGAAGACCATGGAGGGTGTCGTTGGGAGAGGCGCCGCTGAGCAGAGCTGGGGCGACGTCGCGGACGACTTCGTGACCGAGTTCTCCCAGCGCATGCTGGCCCCGCTGCGGCGACGGGACCAAAGGGCGAGGGGCGAGTGGTATATCTCCGGCCTGTTGTCGGTGCCGGGCCGCAAGTCCATGCGGGCGCTCGCGGTCGTCGCCGGCCACGGTGCGGCCGAGCAGAGTCTGCATCACTTCATCAGTGATTCCTCCTGGCGCTGGGAGCCGGTCCGGCAGACGCTCGCGCGTCACCTGGACCGAGTGCTGCTCCCCCAGGCCTGGGTGCTCGACTCGATCGCCATTCCGAAGGCCGGGGAGCACTCCGTCGGGGTCGAGGAGTCGTTCCGCAGCGCCCTGGGGCGCGTCGTCAAGAGCCAACAGGCGTACGGCGTGTGGCTGGCCACCGAGAACATGAGCGTGCCGGTCAACTGGCGCCTGGTGCTGCCGCCGGACTGGCTCACCGACGACGCGCGACGGCGACGGGCCAAGATCCCCGACGACGTCGCGCTCACCAGCAAGGAGGCCAGCGCGGTCGACGCGGCCGTCGAGATCACCGGTGCCGAGTGGGGACTGCGCCGGCGACCCGTCGTGATGGACGCCCGCGAGGCCAACGTCCCGGCCTTGGTGCAGGAGTTCAACCGGCACCAGATCCCGTTCGTGCTGCGCGTCGACGGCGGCACCCGCCTGGTCGGCTACGACCCGAGCCTGCCGGGACGCGGCGAACGCCTTTTCCAGGCCCAGCAGTTGATCGAGTGGGCCAAGCGCTGGTCGCGCCCGGTGGGGTGGGTCGACCCGGACTACTCCATCACTCGCAGCATCTTGGTCAGCGGTACCAAGGCCGCGCTGCCGGGAACCCGCCGGCCCGGCCCGGACGGGGCGCCCCAGGACCTTCCCCTCGCCCTGGTCGGGGGCTGGTCCGGCACCCGCGGACGGCCGGTCGAGCTCTGGCTGTCCAACATGGCCGAGGTGCCGCCGGTGGCCCTGCTGCGCCTGGGCAAGCTCACCCGCCGGGTGGCCAAGGACTTCACCGAGATCAGCAGCAAGGTCGGCATGCGGGACTTCGAGGGCCGCTCCTTCGCCGGATGGCACCGGCACACGACGCTGTGCTGCGTGGCGCACGCGATCACCGTGCTCTCCTGCGCCCGGCGTCAGGGCCTGGAGGGCCCGGGCGAGCACAGCGCCTGAACCCGGCAGTGGAAACGACCGCGGCACCGCTCGTCGTACCGCCCGAACCGTCGGGCGGTGCGACGAGCGGTGCCGGCTCCGGCGGTCAGGCGGCGCGGCGGGCCAACTCCGCCTGGCCGGCCGCGCGCAGGACCTCGACCGACACGTCGCCGCGGCCCGTCATCAGCTCGACCTGGCGCACCGCCTGGTGCACCAGCAGCGCGAGGCCGTCCACGACCGTGCTGCCCGCGAACCCGGCCGCCTTGACCAGACGCGTCGGCCAGGCACCGTAGGCCACGTCGAAGACGGCGGCGCCGGAGTACATCACCGCGGCGGCGTACCGGTCCGCGTCCTTCGCCGGGAGGGTGGAGATCACCAGCCGGGTGCCGGGGAGCAGCCGGTCGAGCTCGCGGAAGGTGCGCACCTCCACGGCGACCCCGAGCCGCCCCGCCGCGGTGTCCGCCTCCGAGGCCCGGCCCCGCTCCCGCACCACCAGGGTGCTCTCGCGCACGCCCAACTCCCGCAGCGCGGCCAGCGCGGAGCAGGCGGTCGCACCGCCGCCCAGCACCACCGCGGGGCTCGGGGCCTCGACGCCCGCCTCCCGCAGGGCGGCCACCATCGCGGCGACGTCCGTGTTGTCGCCGAAGCTGCGGCCGTCGCGGAACACCACCGTGTTCGCGCCGCCGACGTCGAGCGCGAGATCCGAGACCTCGTCCAGCAACGGCAGCGCCGCGCGCTTGAGCGGCTCGGTCAGCGAGAGCCCGCCCCAGGACGGGTCCAGCGTGCCGAGCAGGGCCGCCAGCCCGAGCCCGTCGCACTCCACCGCCTCGTACGACCAGTCCAGACCGAGCGCGGCGTAGGCGGCCCGGTGCAGCGTCGGACAGAGCGAGTGCCGGACCGGCGAGCCCAGCACGGCCGCGCGCCGCGACACCGGCACCCCGCGCTCGGGCGTGAGGACCCCTCGGCCAGGACGTGGCTGCTCCAGGTTCATGGTCGGTGCTCCTTTCGCCGGAAAGACGGAACTCTCGGTACGGAACAGCTTAGACAGAACGTCACCACGGCGGCCCAACCAGTTCGCACAGCGTCATATCGGTGAGCGACCTGACACAGTTCCGCCGGCACTTCGTCGGGAGCCCCGCCCGACGGTCCGTCAAAGGTGATGAAGTGCAGGACGGTTGATTGCCGCTGGAGTCCGGCCGGAGTGACAGTCCTGGTGGGCGGTGTCGGGCCGGGCCCGAACAATCTGACACATCCGAATGGGAGTTGCTCACGTGACGAACGTCGCCGTCATCTACTACTCGTCCACCGGGAACACCCACAAGCTGGCCGTCGAAGCCGCCGAGGCCGCCGTCAAGGCCGACGCCGAGGTTCGTCTGCGCCGCGTGGCGGAGCTCGCCCCGGCGGAGGCCATCGCCGCCAAGCCCGGCTGGGCCGAACATCTGGCGGAGACCTCGGATGTCCCCGAGGCGAGCCTCGACGACCTGGACTGGGCCGACGTCCTGCTCTTCGGCACTCCCACCCGGTTCGGCCTGCCGTCCGCCCAGCTCAAGCAGTTCATCGACACCACCGGTGGTCTGTGGCACCAGGGCAAGCTGGTGAACAAGGTCGTCTCCTCGTTCACCTCCACCGGGACCACCCACGGCGGCCAGGAGAGCACCCTGCTGGCGCTCAACAACACCTTCTACCACTGGAGCGCCATCATCGTGGCCCCCGGCTACGCGGACCCGATCCAGTTCGCGCCGACCAACGGCAACCCCTACGGCACGAGCCACGTCTCGAGCCAGAGCGACTCGCCCGGTGAGGAGAACCTCAGCGCGATCGGTTACCAGACCCGTCGCGCGGTCGAGATCGCCACGGCGCTGAAAGTCGGTTTCGCGAACATCTGAACGACGTCGCGCCGAATTCCTCCACACCCGCAGGAGATTCCACCCACGGAATGCCCTGCGGCGTTCTGACGAAATTGCTCGACCGGCCTGAGCGACCAACTCCTGACGAAAGGACCGACATGGCACGGATACTGATCGCCGGTGGCGGGATCGGCGGGCTGGCCGCGGCACTGAGCGTCTCCCGGTCGGGGCACCACGTGGTGGTCCTGGAGAGCCGGGACACCTTCACCGAACTGGGCGCCGGCATCCAGCTGGCCCCGAACGCCTTCCACGCCCTCGACCGGCTCGGCGTCGGCGAGGAGGTGCGCCGCCGTGCCGTCCACATCGACGAACTGCGGTTCATGGACGGCACCACCGGCGAGCGCGTCGCGGTGATGCCGCTGACCGGCGCGTACCGCGCGCGGTTCGGCAACCCGTACACGGTGGTGCACCGGATCGACCTGTACGCGCCGCTGCTGGCAGCCTGTCAGGCCGAGGACGGGATCGAGCTGCGCACCGGCGCCCACGTGGAGCGCTACACCCAGGACCGCGCGGGCGTCACCGTCCGCCTGGCCTCGGGCGAGCAGGTGCACGGCGCCGCCCTGATCGGCGCCGACGGCATCAACTCCCGGGTGCGCCGCCAGCTCGTGGGCGACGGCCCGCCGAAGGTCTCCGGCCACACCATCTACCGCACCGTGGTGCCGATGGACCAGGTGCCCGCGGAGCTGCGCTGGAACACCGTGACGCTCTGGGCGGGACCCAAGTGGCACTTCGTCCACTACCCCATCGGCGGCGGAAGGTTCCTCAACCTCGCCGCCACCAGGGACGACGACGCCACCGTGGCGGTGACCGGGGTGCCGGTGGAGCGGGCGCACGTGCTGGGCGAGTTCCCGGGGCTCGGTGAAATCCCGCGCCGCCTGCTGGAACTGGGCCGGGAGTGGCGGTCCTGGGTGCTGTGCGACCGGGACCCGGTGCGGACCTGGTGCGACGGCCGGGTGGTGCTCCTCGGCGACGCCGCCCACCCGATGCTGCAGTACGCCGCGCAGGGCGCCTGCCAGGCGGTCGAGGACGCGGTGGTGCTCGGTGAGCTGATCGGCGCCGACGAGCCGGAGTTCGAGCAGCGCTTCGAGAAGTTCACCGCGGAACGCCGCGACCGGACCGACGCCACCCAGCTGCTGGCCCGGGAGATGGGCCGACAGCTCTACCACCCGGCCGGTGAGCGCGCCGTGGAACGCAACGCGATGCTGGCGGCGCTGTCCGCCGAGGAGATGTACGACAAGGTCGAGTGGCTGCACGGGACGCGCGTGGGCGCTGTCCCGGCCGCGCGATGACTCAGCCCTGAGAGGGGTTCACACCACCATGCAGTTCGGAATCTTCACCGTCGGCGACCTCACCCCGGAGCCCGGGTCGAAGACCCCGCCGACCGAGCAGGCACGCCTGAAGGCCACGGCTGCCATGGCCGTCCGCGCGGAGCAGGCCGGTCTCGACGTGTTCGCCACCGGCGAGCACCACAACCCGCCCTTCGTGAGCTCCTCGCCGACGACGCTGCTCGGCTACGTCGCGGCGCGCACCGAGCGGATCATCCTGTCCACCTCGACGACGCTGATCACCACCAACGACCCGGTGAAGATCGCCGAGGACTTCGCGGTGCTGCAGCACCTGGCGGACGGCCGGGTCGACCTGATGCTCGGGCGCGGCAACACCGGGCCGGTGTACCCGTGGTTCGGCAAGGACATCCGCCAGGGCATCCCGCTCGCGGTCGAGAACTACGCGCTGCTGCACCGGCTCTGGCGCGAGGAGAACGTCGACTGGCAGGGCCGCTTCCGCACGCCGCTGCAGGGGTTCACCTCGGTGCCCCGTCCACTGGACGGCGTGCCGCCCTTCGTCTGGCACGGCTCGATCCGCAGCCCCGAGATCGCCGAACAGGCGGCGTTCTACGGGGACGGCTTCTTCGCCAACCACATCTTCTGGCCGAAGGGGCACTTCCAGCGCCTGGTGGAGCTGTACCGCACCCGGTACGCCCACTACGGCCACGGCACCCCCGAGCAGGCCTACGTGGGGCTCGGCGGGCAGGTCTACCTGCACCGCAACTCGCAGGAGGCGGTGCGCCGCTACCGTCCCTACTTCGACAACTTCGGGATCTACCAGGGCGGTCCGCCGCTGGAGGAGGTCATGGAGGAGACCCCGCTGACGGTCGGCAGCCCGCAGCAGGTCATCGACAAGACCCTGAGCTTCGCCGAGACGTTCGGCGACTACCAGCGCCAGCTCTTCCTGGTGGACTCCGGCGGGATGTCGCTGTCCGAGGCGCTGGAGCAGATCGACCTCCTCGGCGAGGAGGTCCTGCCGGTGCTCCGCAAGGAGTTCGCGAACCGCCGCGCGGCCGGCGTGCCGGACGGTCCCACCCATGCGGCCCGCGCCGCCCAGGCGTCCGAGGGGGGCGTGCCCGCATGAGCGTCCAGCAGCGCGAGCGCAAGGAACACAAGCGGGCTCCCCTGCACTTCCGGACCCGGATCACCGCGGACGGCCGCGAGGGCCTGCCGGTCGAGGCGGGACGCTACCGGCTCGTCGTCAGCCTGGCCTGCCCCTGGGCCAACCGGCTGCTGATCGCCCGCCGCCTCTTCGGGCTGGAGCAGGCGATCCCCGTGGCCGTCACCGACCCGGTGCAGGAGATGATCGAGGGCGACTACCACTGGGTCTTCTCCGAGGCGAACGGCGACCCCGACGGACGAGACCGGGTCCTCGGCATCCACGCACTGCGCGAGGCCTACCTGGCCGCGGAGCCGGACTACACCGGCGGGGTCAGCGTCCCGGCCGTGGTGGACACCACCACCGGCCACCTGGTGAGCAACGACTTCCCCAACCTGACCCTGGACCTCGGCTCCGAGTGGCGGGCGCTGCACCGCCCCGGTGCGCCCGACCTCTACCCCGCGCACCTGCGCGAGGAGATCGACACCGTGGCCGAGGAGGTCTACCAGGAGGTCAACTGCGGGGTCTACCACGCCGGTTTCGCGCAGAGCCAGGAGGTCTACGACCGCGCGGTGACCAAGCTGTTCCGCCGGCTGGACCTGCTGGAGCAGCGCCTCAGCACCCGCCGCTACCTGGTCGGCGACCGGCTGACCGAGGCCGACGTCCGGCTGTGGGTCACGCTGATCCGCTTCGACCCGGTCTACCACGGCCACTTCAAGTGCAACATCCGCAAGCTCGCCGAGTACCCGGCGCTCTGGGGCTACACCCGGGACCTCTTCCAGACCCCGGGGTTCGGCGACACCATCGACTTCGAGCACATCCAGCGGCACTACTACGCCACCCACGACATGATCAACCCCACCCGGATCGTGGCCCACGGCCCGGACCCGGCGCTGCTGCTCACCCCGCACGGCCGCGAGGCGCTCGGCGGCAGCCCCTTCGGCCCGGACGCCACCGCGCCGGACCCGGTCTGACCGCGGCGCCGGTCCGCCCGCGAGAGCGCGGACCGGCCGACGTCCCGAACTGTGAGACTTGGGTTTCTTCGGCCCCGGACCTGCGGTGTCGTGCGTAAAGCCCAGGTCCGGCCGGGCTTTTTCCCGCCCCGCCCCGGCCCGGTCGCAGGATCTGCGCCCGGGCCGGCGGCAGCGAGGGGACGCGGCGAGGGGGCGTCCGTTTTGCGCAGTAGCGTCGGAGACCCGCGCCGTGCGCGAGGGCCCCGCGGCCCCGTGTGCTGCCAGACCCGCGTGCTGCCAGACTCGTGAGACAAGGATCCGCCGTGACGCGCCTGCCCGCCCCGTTCCCCGGCGCACTCGACGGACCCCGGATCGCCGGGCTCACCGAGCGGTACGGGACGCCGCTGTGGGCCTACGACGCCGCCACGATCCGCACCCAGATCGCCCGGCTGCGCCGGTTCGACACGATCCGGTACGCGCAGAAGGCGTCGTCCAACACCCACCTGCTGCGCCTGATGCGCGCCGAGGGCGTGCACGTGGACGCCGTGTCGCTCGGCGAGATCGAGCGCGCGCTCGTCGCCGGGTACGACGTGACCGGGGAGCACGAGCCCGTCGTCTTCACCGCGGACCTGCTGGACCGGGCCACCCTGCACCGCGTCGTCGAGCTGGGCGTGCCCGTCAACGCCGGGTCGCCGCAGATGCTGGAGCAGATCGGCGCGGCCTCGCCCGGCCACAAGGTGTGGATCCGGATCAACCCCGGCTTCGGACACGGGCACAGCCGCAAGACCAACACCGGCGGCGAGCACAGCAAGCACGGCATCTGGCACGAGCACCTCGCCGAGAGCCTGGAGATCGTCCGGCGCCGCGGGCTCGACCTGGTCGGCTTCCACATGCACATCGGCTCGGGCGTGGACTACGGCCACCTGGAAGCCGTCTGCGAGACCATGGTCAAGCAGGTGCGCCTGGCCGGTCAGGACGTGCGGGCGATCTCCGCGGGGGGCGGGCTCTCCGTCCCCTACGCGCCCGGCGATCCGGAGATCGACACCGACCGGTACTTCGACCTGTGGGACGCCGCCCGGCAGGAGCTGGTCGCCGAGCTGGGGCACCCGGTGCGCCTGGAGATCGAGCCCGGCCGCTTCCTGGTCGCCGGTTCGGGGGTGCTGGTCAGCGAGGTGCGCGCGGCCAAGCCCGTCGGCAGCAACGACTTCGTGCTGGTCGACGCCGGCTTCAACGACCTGATGCGGCCCGCGATGTACGGCGCGGAACACCGGGCGACGCTGCTCTCCCCGCAGGGCGAGCCGCGCACCGGCCATGTCCTGGACACCGTGCTGGCGGGCCCGCTGTGCGAGTCCGGCGACGTCTTCACCCAGGGCGCCGGCGGCGAGGTCCACGCCGTGCCGCTGCCGCAGCCGGAGATCGGCGACCTGCTCGTCTTCCACGACGCCGGCGCCTACGGCGCGAGCATGTCCTCGACCTACAACTCCCGTCCGCTGATCCCCGAGGTCCTCGTCGACGGCGCCACGACCCGGCTGATCCGCCGCCGGCAGACGGTCGCCGAGCTGCTCGCGCTGGAGGAGACCGGCGCGTGAGAGGTCCTGGTCGGGCCCGCCCCCTCGTACGGGCCCGACCAAGAGGAGGGGGCGGGGTCAGGGAACCAGCCGCCACTGCGGGTTCCGCGCGATCGCCGCGCACTGGGCCGGCGTCAGCACAGGCGTCGGCCGGGTCCTCGGGCCGGCCAGGTCCACGCTGTCGAGCGCGACGATCTGGATCCGCAGCTCGCCGTGCAGCAGCACGGCCCAGTTCTGGCCCGGCTTCTGGAACGTGACCAGCCAGTCCCCGTCGCTCAAATTCACCGCGCCCGGATACTGGTGCCGGAACTGGCCGAGCAGCGTCGACGCCGGGTCGCCCTCCGTCTCGGCCTGAGCGAACACGCTGCCCTTGCCCTGATTGTCCGTCAGCACCGTGGTGACGCCCATCATGACGTTGTGGGCCATCATCACGGGCGTCTTGGCGAAGCCGGCGGGGATGGACGCGGCCAGCACCGTGTTCACGCCGGGCACGTTCATCACGATCTTCGTCTGCTTCGGCACCGCCGCGAGGATCGGCTGCCACACCGGGGCGGTGGCGGCCGCCCGCAGTTGCGCCAAGGTCAGCGGCGGGTCCTGCCGGGTGGGCGGACCGGCGTTCGGGACGGTCGCGTTCACCGCCCGCAGGGAGAGCATGCCACCCGAGGGAAGGAACAGCTCCGCGTCCCACTGCCGGACGGGGTTCCGGAGGTCCATCAGGATCAGCTGCACCAGTCGCAGCACCCCGCCCCCCGGCAGGGCGACGCTGTGGCAGTGCTCGACCTGGGAGTCCGAGTCGCAGCCCTGGGGCATCCCCGAGCTGTCCGGCCCGTCCCAGCGGTCCGCGACGACGTCGACCCAGCCCGCACCGTGGCCGTCGTCGTAGATCAGGCCGGCGTTCGCCACGTACGCGCCGGTGCTGGGCACCCCTGGAGCGGCCTGGTTGCCCAGCCCCTCACCCTTGGCGGCGCTCACCCTGCCACCCGGCGGAAGCACGCTCTGCAGCGCGGCGACCATCCGCTGCGCGTCGACCTGTTGGACGGTCAGCTTCTGCTGCTGCTTGCCGTGGTGGCCGTGGTCCGCCGGGCCGGGCGACGCGGACAGCAGCCGCGGTACGGCGACACCCCCCGCGGCCAGCACGGCCAGGGCCAGCGCTCCCACCAGGCCGGCCCGGGACCGGCGCTTGCGGCGGACCCGGCCGACGAGGTGGTCGAGGTCCAGCGGCGGGGCGGCGGCCCGCTCGGCGGCGTGGTGGAGCGCGGAGGAGAGCTCCGGCCGGTCCGCCTCCGGCATGCCCGGCGTGTGCGACGTCTGCTGTGCGGTCACCGCGCGTTCCCCTCTCCCACCGTGCGGCCCGCGCCGACCCGTTGTTCGTCCGGCCCCGCCCCCGCGTCCGCCCAGGGCGGGTCCACGGCGCCCGACATCCGCGCGAGCGCCTCGCTCAGGTAGCGCTTGACCGCGCCCTGGCTGAGGCCGATCCGGTCGGCGACACCCGCCACCGGCAGGTCCTCGTAGTAGCGCAGCACCACGCAGGCGCGCTGGCGCGGCGACAGTGTGCCCAGCGCCTCGACCACGTCCAGGCGGCGCACCGCGCCCCCGCTGTGGTCGGGCGCGCTGTCGGGCGAGGACAGGCGCGGCAGCAGCCGGGTGAACCGTTCGCTGCGACGCCGCCGGTCCAGGAAGTCGTTGAGCATGGTCCGGCGCACATAGCCCTCCACGTCCCCCAGCGACCACGAGCGGCGCGGCCGGGCGAACACGCGGACCAGCGCCTCCTGGACGAGGTCCGCCCCCTCCGTCGCGTCGCCGCAGAGCAGATAGCCGTATCTGCTCAGCTCCGCGCCTCTGGCCCGCACCAGTTGTGCGAGCTGATCCGACCACTCGGTCACATGCGCCTCCTGCCGTCACCAAGTAACACGAACAGCTGTCGCGTTTCGTTGGGGGTGTCGGCGGGGGTTTCGGCGAAGGAGCAGCTCAGAGCGCTGCCAACCGGCGTCGCAGGTGGCCCTGTTCGGCGGGGTTGCGGGTGCGGGCGAGGGCGCGCCCCAGGGCGTCGGCCGCCTCGGGACGGCGGTCCAGGCGGATCAACAGGTCAGCGCGGAGCGCGTGCAGCAGGTAGTAGGCGTCCAACTGCGGGGCCAGCGCGTCGACTTCCGGCAGGGCCACGGCCGGACCCGCCACCTGCGCGAGGGCGACCGCGCGGTGGAGCGCGACCACCGGTGTGGGTGCCACGGCGAGGTGCTGGTCGTAGAGCCGCAGGATCTGCCCCCAGTCGGTCGCCTCGGCCGTCGGCGCGTCGCTGTGGACGGCGTTGACCGCGGCCTGGATCTGGTACGGCCCCGGCCGGTCACGGCGCAGGCAGCGGCGGACCAGCGCCTGGCCCTCGGCGATCAGCTCCGCGTCCCAGCGGCCTCGGTCCTGGTCGGCGAGGAGTACCAGCTCGCCCTCCGGCCCGAAGCGGGCAGGGCGACGGGACTGGATCAGCAGCATCAGAGCCAGCAGGCCCAGCGCCTCCGGCTCGTCCGGCATCAGCGCCGCCAGCAGCCGGCCGAGGCGGATCGCCTCCGTGCACAACTCCTCACGAGCGGGGTCGCCGTCGGCGCCCTCCGCGGAGAGGTAGCCCTCGTTGAAGATCAGGTAGATCACCGCGAGCACCGGGCGCAGCCGGTCGGGCAGGTCGGCCTCGGCGGGGACCCGGTAGGGGATGCGGGCATCGCGGATCTTGCCCTTGGCCCGCACCAGGCGCTGCGCCATCGTCGACTCGCTCACCAGGAACCCCCGGGCGATCTCGGCGGTGCCGAGGCCGCCGAGCAGGCGCAGCGTCAGGGCCACCTGGGCGGGTTCGGCCAGCGCCGGGTGGCAGCAGGTGAAGATCAGGCGCAGCCGGTCGTCGGGCACGGGATCCTCCTCCTCCGCGTCCGGGCCTTCGCTCCGCTCCGGCGCGTGCAGCAGGGCCGACTCGGCCTGCCGCGCCTCCCGGGTGGCCTCCCGGCGGGCCCGGTCGATGGCCTTGTGACGGGCCGTGGTGATGATCCAGCCGGCCGGGCTGGGCGGCAGCCCGGCCGTCGGCCACCGCTCGGCGGCCACCGTGAAGGCCTCCTGGACCGCGTCCTCGGCGAGGTCGATGTCACCGAGGACTCGGACCAGGACGGCCACGGCCCGCCCGTACTCCGCCCGGAAGACGCGCGCGATCTCCTCGGGCGCAACCATCGGGGTCAGCCCTCGACCTCGCCGTAGAACGGGCGCACCTCGATCGGCAGGCCGGTCACCTCCGAGTACCGGCGGCCCCAGGCGAGCGCGGCGTCCAGGTCCTCCACCGCGATGATGGTGACGCCGCCCAGGTACTCCTTGCCCTCGGTGAACGGCCCGTCGGTGACCAGCACCTCGCCGTCCTTGGGTCGCAGCACCGTCGCCGTGCTCGGATCGTGCAGTCCGTTGCCGAACACCCACGAGTTCGTCGACTCCAGCTCGGCCCTGATCCGGCCGAGTTCCGCCATCACCTTGGCCAGGAACTCCGCGTCCGGGATCGGGCCCTGCGGCTGGTACATGCTGAGCAGGTACTGCTTCTTCATGGTGGCGCCTCCCTTGAGCTTCTCTCACCGTCTCTCACCCTCTATACGAGCGGGGTGGGGCGGAATCGACAGCGGCGACGCGCGGATTCGGAACGTCAGTCCGTCCAGTGGCCGGGGCGGGTCAGCGCCTCGGGCAGGCGCGTGGCGGCGTCGCCGAGGGCCGCGCCCAGCTGGGCCTGGGTGAGGAAGAGCGCCCCGGTCAGGTCCGCGCCGCGCAGATCCGTGCCGCGCAGGTCCGCGCCGATGACGTCCGCCCCGCGCAGATCGGCGTCGCGCAGGTCCGCACCGATGAGGTAGGCGCCGCGCAGGTTCGCCCCGCGCAGGTCGGCCCGCCGCAGCTTGGCGCCGATCAGGTCCGCGCCCCGGTGGTTCCGCCGCCGGCCCGGCAGCCCAGCGCGGGCGAGCTCGCTCGCCTCCAGCAGCAGCTCGCTCACCCCGGCGCGCACCCCGGCCACGTCCAGCCCGGCGAGCGTCTCGGCGTCGCCGCGCGTCATCGCGTCCACGTCCTGCCGCGCGCGGCTCAGCCGCGGGGCCAGCGGTGCGGCGGCGGGGAGGTCGAGGGCCTCGTTCAGGTACCAGAGCAGTTCGTGCAGCTGCCGCATCACCGGGAACGCCGCGAACATCGCCGGCGCGGAGCCGGGCTCACGCCTCCAGTCGACGCCGCCGAAGGTCAGCTGGGAGACCTTCTGTCCCGCCCCGAAGCAGTCGAACACGGTGCAACCGGTGTAGCCGGAGTCCCGCAGCCGCGAGTGGATCCCGCACCGGAAGTCGTCCCGCAGGTTCCGGCACGGCGTCCCGCCGGCCTTGTCCTGCGCGAAGTCGGCGGACTTGGCGAAGGGCAGCGCCACGCAGCACAGGCCGAAGCAGCTGCCGCAGTCGGAGACGAGGGAGAGATCGGCGGGCATGCGCACCATTCTCTCAGGCCCGCTGCGGCAGCCCCCGCAGCCGGGCGCGGTACAGGGCCGCGACCGTGAAGGAGTCCGTGATCCGGCCGTCGCGGACCAGGTCCTCGGCCTCGTCGAAGCCGAGCACGACCGCGCGCCGGATCCCTTCCTCCTCCTCCAGCCGCCCCCAGGCGTCGATCCGCGCCGCGAACAACTCGACCCGCCCGCCGATCAGTCCGGTGTCCGCGTGCAGGGGACCGATCGGCAGCAGCTCGCGGACCTCCGCGCCCAGCTCCTCGCGCAGCTCGCGCGCCGCGCAGGCCGCCGAGGTCTCGCCCACCTCGCCCACGCCGCGCGGGGCCTCCAGATGCCAGGCGCGCGTGGCGTGCCGGTAGTGCTCGAGGAGCACCACCCGGGTCGGCCCCTCGCCCCCCAGCAGCGGCAGGACCACCGCGCCGGGCGTGCCCGCGTGCACGACGCGCAGGTAGCCGCCGAGCGCGCCGCCGGGGAACCGGACCGGGTCGCGGACCACGGTCACGAACCGGTCCGCGTAGACGACGCCGAAGCCGCCCGCCAGCGTCGCGACCGCCGCGGCGCCCTCGGGCCCGTGGAGGATCTCGATCCCGCCGGGGTCGTTGCGGAACAGCTCGGGGTGGTCCCTGCGCAGGGCCTCGTACGCGTCCGTCCCGGTCCGCGACTCCACGCAGGTCCCCTCTCGTCGGCAGGGCCGTCGCTCAGACGACGGCCACCTGCTGGTCGGCCATGCGCACCCCGAACTCCGGCGTCGGAGCCTGCGCCATGGATCGACCGTACGCCCCGAGCAGCTCCTCCCACTGCTTTCGCATGTTCTTCAGCCGGAAGGAGACGAGTGTGACGCTGTGGTCGAGGTTGTTCAGTCCGGCCTTGCGCCGGCCGTGCTCCTCCATCACCAGCCGGACCACCAGCACACCCGCCTTCGCGGCGACGTCGGCCGCCATCCCGTGCAGCGTGTGTCCGGCCGAGTCCAGGACCAGGACGAGCGAGCCGGGGCTCTCGATCACCAGGGAGGTGCCGAGGCGCTTCATGGCCCCCGCCATGTTCCGGTCCGGCGCGACCAGGCGCCGGGCGACGCGCAGCATCTTCGCGTGCTCGGTGGAGACCGCCCGGGCGTAGCCGCTCAGCAGGTCGGCGTCGGGCACGCCCTGCGGGCCGAAGGGCAGCCGCTCGATCCGCTTCAGCGCGTCCTGGTAGTCCTTCCACGCCTCCTCCTGGCGCAACCGGAGGAGCGTGGGCAGGCTCAGCGCACCGTAGGAGTTCGGGCCGTCGACCTGGCGCACCACCGTGTCCACGGCGATGCCGCGCAGCATCCTGCCCAGGGCCTCCAGGTCCGGTTCGTCGGCGGCGTCCTGCAGCGCGCTGCGCGGTGGGGAGGCGGGCGGCGTGAGCCCGACCAGATCGGCCACCTTGGGCAGCAGCATGTTGTACTGCAGGTCGACCAGCTGCTTGAGCGGCACGACGAACTGGCCCTCCCGCAGCCTGCGCTCGTGCACGCCGGTGTCGGGGACCGTGATGAAGCGGTTGTAGACGGCGTTGCGGGTGATCGGACCGTGGCTGTCGTCGTCGACCCAGTCCGCGAGGGTGGTCAGCACCCCGCGCTTGAACTCCTCCGCCTCGGAGCGGCCGATGCCGAGGTCCTTGGCCAGCTGGTGCGGCTCCATCTCCTTGAGCCCGAGCATGCCGTTGCCGAAGCCGCCGAACAGCTCCGCCACGCGTTCGGCGTTCCGCTCCCGGTCCCAGGAGAAGCGCACACAGCTCAGCTCCGGGAGCTCCGTCAGCAGGTTCCGCCAGGCGATCCGGACGTCGGCGGCGATGTCGAAGCCGGGGTCCTGCGCCGGATGCTCCTCGTGCAGCAGGAAGGGGACGATCACCTCCTGGCGCAGCAGCTCGACGAAGGCGCGGCGCTCCTCGTGCGGGGCGTCCGGCAGGAAGTGGCGGTAGACCGCCTCGTTGTTCAGCAGGTAGGCGCGGTTGACGATGAGGGTGTCGCCGTTGACGAGCGCGCGGTTGAACTCCGCCCCGACGACGGCCCTGCGCTCGCCGGCACCGGGCTGCCGACGCGAGGTGTCCAGCAGCGCGGGCGGCAGCCACTGGTTGTCGAGGGCCTGCGCGACCACGGGACCGCGGTCCCGCAGACCGTCGAAGTCCAGGCGTCTGCCGGTCCACTCCGGCAGGTCGTTCTCCACGCCCGCGCTGTTCATTGCGTCCCCTCCCCGACATGACCAACTGCGTTCGAACTCTTGCATGTTCAAGGGGAAGCCGGGCCGAGAACGGCGAAAGGCCCCGCTCCCGGCGCGGACCACCCTGCCATGGCGCCGGAAGCGGGACTCTCACACGGAGGGGGAGCGGCGATGGGGGGACTTCGCCACTCCCCCGCGGAGTTCCCCATCGGCGACGCGTTCGGGGGAGAGCGCGTCACCGATCCCACAGCGGGATCTCCGGATCCTCCCCCAGCCTTCGGCCGGGGGTGCCCCCAGCACCGGGCGGTTCCTGCCAGACCTGCTCGGTACGTCTTCCACTCTGCCGCCCGGCGCCGCTCCGCGCAGGCGGCGTTGGGCTCCTCGTGGGAGGACCTTGGTCCTTTTGCCTTGACGCAGCGCTCACACGGGCCGGGGGCAGCGGGTTAGGCTTCGCCCGTACGGGTGAGAGTCCGCACGGGTGAATGACCGTCAACCGGACGACCCGTCAGCGGCAGGGACGGCACAGACGGCACAGGCACGCGGGAGGTGCACGGGATGGGGCAGGCCAGGAGGATCGCGACCTGGGCCGTCGTGATCTTCGTGCTGTACACGATCATCACCTCGCCGGTCCGGGCGGCCGACCTGGTGCAGGTCGGATTCACCGGGATCTCCCACGCCGCGAAGGCCGTCGGCACGTTCATGAGCAACCTGATCAAGTAATCCCGCAGGTGAAGTACCCTCGGGGCACTCGACCCCCCAAGGAGTGCCCTCATGATCCGCCACCTGGTCCTTTTCAAGCTGAACGACGGCGTCAGCAAGGACGACCCCCGCATCCCCGCCGCCGTCGCGGCCTTCGAGAAGGTCGGCACGGCCGTGCCGCAGCTGCGTGAGTGGCAGATCGGCTGGAACATCACCGACCGCGACATCGCCTACGACTTCGCGATCAACAGCCTGGTCGAGGACCGCGAGGCGCTCCAGTCCTACCTGACCCACCCCGAGCACGTGGCCGCCGCCCAGCTGTGGCGCGAGTTCGCGACCTGGGTGATCGCCGACTTCGAGGTCTGAGCAGTCATCCCGAATCCGGCAACCGGAAGACAGGATTCCACCAACACGCGTAAAGCCGGTGCTTGCCCGCCTCCCGGCCGACTTGTGATGCTATGACCAGTTTTGCCAGATATGCCGACCGGCAAACGATCTGGCTCGCAGGGACATCACGAGGGGCGGCGCGGCGATGCAGGCACCGGGCGAGGCACCCGGCGGCACGGGCGAGACGGCCCCGCCGGCCCAACCGGCCGGGCCGCCCGGCCCTGCCGCGCCGAGCGAGCAGACCGAGCCGGCAGAGCCGGCAGAGCCGGCCGAGCCGCTCTCCGCCGCGATCGCGGAGTCGCGGGTGGACGTCCGCGCTCTCACCCGGGTGCTCTTCGAGCGCCTGGCCGAACTTCCTGTCGGCAGCCCCGAACACGAACGGGTGCGCGCCGCGCTGATCGAGGTCAACCTGCCGCTGGTCCGCTACGCGGCCGCGCGCTTCCGCGGCCGCAACGAGCCGATGGAGGACGTCGTCCAGGTCGGGACGATCGGCCTGATCAACGCGATCGACCGGTTCGACCTCAGCCGCGGCGTCCAGTTCCCCACCTACGCGCTGCCGACCATCCTGGGCGAGATCAAGCGCTACTTCCGCGACAACGTCCGCACCATGCACGTGCCCCGCCGGCTCCAGGAGCTGTGGGTCCAGGTCAGCAGTGCGATGGAGGAACTGACGGTCACTCACGGCCGCCAGCCCAAGGTCCCCGAGATCGCCGCGTCGCTGCGCATCCCGGAGGAGGACGTCCGCGCCTGCCTGGATGCCGGTCGCGCCTACAACGCGACTTCACTCGAGGCCCAGCAGGAGCACGACGGAGGCCTGGCTTTGCTGGACCGGCTCGGCTACGAGGACTCCGCACTCACCCATGTGGAGCATCGGGACATGGTCCGTCACCTGCTCGTGCAACTGCCGGACCGGGAGCGACAGATTGTGATGCTCCGGTTCTTCGGCAACCTGACGCAGTCCCAGATCTCCACCGAGCTCGGCATGTCGCAGATGCACGTGTCACGCCTGCTCGCACGGATCTTCGCACGGCTGCGCAGCGGCAACCACTGGGAGAACTGAGGCCTGCGCGGGCGCACGCGCCCACGCCTCACGCCGATCGCTCTGCGTAGTCGAGCGTCCGTCATATGCCGTAATCGTCCTACTGATCAACCGACGAAAACGCTCCTGACACCACGTTTCCACGACGTGACATCTGGCCCTCTCGTGGTTTGCCGGGGATCCTGTGCCGGTATCCCAGTGGAGGTACGGAGTCGTCGGCATGTCGACTCATCGATGGCTGAGTTGAAGGGGGTTGCAGGTGTCCGAGGCTCTGGTGCATGAGGCTCACGGCGCACACGACGCTCTCGCCCACGGCGCCGTGGTTCTTCCCGCCCAGCGGGCGACCGCGCCCGAAGGCATGTCGGAGGTCTCGCCGGAGGTCGCCCCCGCGGTCGACCCGGCAGATGTCCCAGCAGTCGCCCCGGAGGTGGACGGGCTCGACACCCGCACCCTCTCCAGGTCGCTCTTTCTGCGGTTCGCGCAGCTCACGCCGGACCACCCGGACCACGCCTACGTGCGGAACACCCTGATCGAGCTCAACCTGCCGCTGGTCCGCTACGCGGCCGCGCGCTTCCGCAGCCGCAACGAGCCGATGGAGGACATCGTCCAGGTCGGCACGATCGGCCTGATCAAGGCGATCGACCGGTTCGACCACGACCGCGGCGTGGAGTTCCCCACCTTCGCGATGCCGACGATCATCGGCGAGATCAAGCGCTTCTTCCGCGACACCAGCTGGTCGGTCCGCGTCCCGCGCCGCCTGCAGGAGCTGCGCCTGGCCCTCACCAAGGCCGGCGACGACCTCAGCCAGCGCCTCGACCGCAGCCCCACCGTCCCGGAGCTGGCCGCGTGCCTCGGCGTCACCGAGGAGGAGGTCGTCGAGGGCCTCGCCGTCGGCAACGCCTACACGGCCTCCTCCCTCGACAGCACCCCGTCCGAGGAGGACGGCGACGGCCCCCTCGCGGAGCGCCTCGGCTACGAGGACGCGGCCATGGAGGGCGTCGAGTACCGGGAGGCTCTCAAGCCGCTGCTGGCACGGCTGCCGGCCCGCGAGCGACGGATCATCATGCTGCGGTTCTTCGGCAACATGACGCAGTCGCAAATCGGCGAGGAGATCGGCATCTCCCAGATGCACGTCTCCCGCCTCCTGACGCGCACGCTGGCCACCCTCCGCGAAGGCCTGATCGCCGAGGGGTAGTTGCACTGCCTAGGGGCGCGGGGAACTGCGCGAGAAACCACCGAGGTGCGGATGGCCCTGCGCGTTGAGGACATCCGCACGTCGGTGGCTTGCTGCTAGGCGAGCAGGTTCTTCCTCAGGGCTTCGAGGTCGGCGGGCGTCAGGCCGAGGCCGTCGTGGAGGAACGCTTCGAAGCTCGGCCAACCGGCATCCACCGCGGCGAACGCCGCGTCGAGGTAGGCGCGCTCCGCGCGCATGACTGGGCGCATCAGCTCGGGCTCGCGCATGACGCCCTGGGTGCCCAGGTGGTCGAGGATGCGGGCGATCAGCCCGTCCGTGCGCTCGTTGGTGAGCAGGTAGTCCGCGTAGACGGTCTCGCGGTCCACCCCGAGCGCAGTGAGGACGATCGCCGCCGTCCAGCCGGTGCGGTCCTTGCCGGCCGTGCAGTGGAAGTAGAGCGGCAACCGCTCCGCCCGGGTCAGCGCCTTGACCGTCTCCGCGAAGCGCCCGCGGATGCCGGGGTCGGTGACGAACCACCCGTACATCGAGACCATCATCCGCTCCGCGCCACCGTCGCCCAGCAGCGCGCGCTGCGCCTCGGCGTCCTGCGCGGCGAGGGTGTCGCGCAGCGAGGCGTAGATGTCGTGGTCCGTGGCGAAGACGGGCTGGGCCTCCAGCGCCACGCCGGGGGGCAGCACGTCCTCACCGTTCTCGGCGACCTCGTTCAGGCCGCGCAGGTCGATCACGTGACGCAGGCCGAGACCCTCCAGCACGGCGAGGTCCTCGTCCGAGGACCGGTGCAGCGCGTCACCGCGCAGCGCGACGCCGAAACGGACCGTCCGCCCGTCCGCGGTACGGTAACCGCCCAGGTCACGGGCGTTCACGGCACCCTGCAGGCCGAGGCTGCGCCCCGGGGCACGGTCGGCGGGGGCGTCGACGGCGCGGTCCTGCTGGGTCACGGCGGCTCCTCGGTTCGGCAAAACGTTTCGTCGTGCAATCATTCGCCAGTGTAGGCAGGGCCCGATGGCGCGCCGAAGAGCCTTCCTGATCTGATGACCCATCAGTAAACTGGCGCCTCCGAAGCGGGCGGGAGGCGATCGACGGTGACGCGTTCCACGACGAGGCTGATCATCGGCGGGGTGTTGAGCGCGACCGTGGTGGGCGCCACGACGCTGACCCTGGCGGGCTGCGCCAGCGACCGGGGCAGTTCCGTCGCCATCGGCGACAGCGCCCCGGCTCGGGCCCTCACCACGCCCGCCAACAGCGGCGTGGTCTTCGTGCCCCTGGACTCACCGGCTCCGACACCGGCAACGGGCGGCTCGACCACGCCGAGTGCGCCGACCACGTCGGGGGGCTCGGGCGGCTCAGGCGGCTCGACGGGCAGCGGCGGCGGTTCCGGGTCCGTGGGCGGCACCACCGGCGGCACGGCCGGCGGCGGAGGCACTCCGGCCGGCAGCACGCCCCCGCACAACAGCAGCGGCGGAACCGGAGGCAAAGGCGGAGGCACCGGCACCGCAGGTGGCGGCGGCTCGACCGGTGCAGCATCCGGCGGGACCGGCGCGCCGCAGACGCCCGCCCATCTCACGGTGACCGCGCTGCACACCACCGACACCGCGCAACGCTGGTGCCAGCGGGTCACGCTCACGCTCGTCAACAGCGGCGACCGCGCCGCGACCAGCGGCACGGTGACCTTCGCCACACATGTCATCGGCGCACTCGGCATCGACTGGTGGACGTACCAGACGAGCCAGTCGCTGACCGGTCCGGTGGCCGGTCACGCGACCGCGGACGAGAGCTGGACCGTCTGCCTGGACGCGTGGCGCGTTCCCCTTGGGATGCACCTGGAGACGCGGGCGGCGACCCTCGGCTGAGACCCTCGGCTGAAGGCCTACTTGAACGCGAGGTAGACGACGCCGATCACGACGACCAGGCCGATGATCACCGCGGCGGCGATGACGCCGGTGTGGCGCGACTCGCTCGGCGCGGTCGCCGGCGTGGCGGCGGGCTCCTCGACGAAGGCGCGGAACATCTGGGTGCTCGCCGCGGTGTCGTCGTTGGAGGGCTGGTAGTTCTGGTAGTTCGACATGGGCCCTGACTCTAGCCAATGCGGAGCGGAAGCTGGAGGCCGGAATGTCGCAGCTCTGTGACAGAAACCCGGTATTTAGCGTGGAGAAGTCGTGCGGCGTGTCGGGGAACACGTCGTCCCGGCGATCTCGTTGATCCCGGCATGACCTCCTCCGCACGTGTGCTTCTCGGCAACTCCGATCTCTCCGTCTTCCCGCTCAACCTCGGCGGCAACGTCTTCGGCTGGTCTGCCGACCGCGACCAGTCCTTCGCCGTCCTGGACGCCTACACCGCCGCCGGCGGCAACTTCGTCGACACCGCCGACGTCTACTCGGCCTGGATCCCCGGCAACAGCGGCGGCGAGTCGGAGACGATCATCGGGGCCTGGACTGCGGCCCGGGACAACCGGGACGACGTCGTGATCGCCACCAAGGTCGGCGCACACCCGGACTTCAAGGGACTCAAGGCGGAGAACATCGCCGCGGCCACCGAGGCCTCGCTGAAGCGGCTCGGCACCGACCGGATCGACCTGCTCTACACGCACTTCGACGACGAGTCGACGCCGGTCGAGGAGATCATGACCGCGCTGGACGAGCTGGTCCGGGCCGGCAAGGTCCGCCAGATCGCCGCCTCCAACATCTCCCCGGCCCGCCTGCGCGCGTCCCTGCAGTTCGCGCGCCGCGAGGGCCTGGCCGAGTACGTGGCCCTGCAGCCGCACTACAACCTCGGCTACCGGAACGCGTACGAGGGTGAGCCGGCCGCCGTGGCGGCCGAGTTCGGCCTTTCCTGCGTCCCCTACTACGCGCTGGCCGGGGGCTTCCTGACCGGCAAGTACCGCGCGGGCGGCCCGGCCGTCGACAGCGTGCGGGCGGGCGCGGCCGAGAAGCTCGCCGCCGGCGAGCAGGGTCAGCGGGTCCTCGCGGCCCTGGACGCGGTCGCGGAGGCGCACGACGTCGCCGTGGCCACCGTCGCGCTGGCGTGGCTGGCCGCGCAGCCGACCGTCGCCGCGCCGATCGCCTCCGCCCGCACCGTGGAGCAGCTGGCCGCGCTGGTCGCCTTCCCCGAGCTCACGCTCACCCAGGCCGAGCTGGACGCGCTGACCGCGGCCTCCGCCTGATGCCGGTCCAGGTCCGGCCGCTAACCCCGGAGCTCCTGGCCGAGGAGCTCGCGGAGCGGATCAGCCGGCTGGCCGGGGAGGACGGCCGGACCTGGACCAGGGTCGCCGTGGACGGCGCGGAGGCCGCCCGTCCCGGCGACCTGGCGGACGCGCTCGTGGAGCCGCTGCGCCTGCGCGGCCGCCCGGTGCGGCGCGTCCGCGCACGTGACTTCCTGCGCCCCGCGTCACTGCGCTTCGAGTTCGGCCACCACGACCCGGACGCCTACCTGGACGGCTGGCTGGACACGGGCGCGCTCTTCCGCGAGGTCTTCGACCCGCTCGAGCCGGGAGGTTCCGGCCTGGTCCTGCCCACGCTCTGGGACCCCGCCACCGACCGCGCGACCCGCGCGCAGCGCGTCCCCCTGCCGCCCGGCGGCGTCCTCGTCCTCGACGGTCCGCTACTGCTGGGCCGCTGGTTCCCGCTGGATCTCACCGTCCACCTGCGGCTCACCCGGGCGGCGCTGGAACGCCGCACCCCCGATTCCGAGCGCTGGACCCTCCCGGCCCTCGCCCGCTACGAGGCGGAGACCCGCCCGGAGGAGTCCGCGGACATGACCGTGCGGGCCGACGATCCTCGTCGGCCCGCACTGGTCGTCGTCAGCGACTGACGACTACTGCCTCGGCACGGTGGCGAACTCGGGCTGTACCGACGCCGTGCAGAACGCGCAGCGGCTGGCGGCGGCCGGGATGGAGCTCAGGCACTCCGGGCAGTCCTTCTTCGGCGCGTCCACGTCCGCCTTGGTGGCGAACCGGGCGCTCAGCTTGGTGACCGGCAGCACCACGCAGAAGTAGACGACCGCAGCGGTGATCAGAAAGGTGATCACCGTGTTGAGAAAGTCGCCATAGGCGAAGTGCTGGCCGTGGACCATCTGGACCTGGCTGCTGAGGTCGTTGTTCTTGCCGACGAACAGACCGATCAGCGGGGTCAGGAAGTCCCCGGTGAAGCCCTTCACGACGGACGTGAACGCGGCACCGATGACGACACCGACAGCCAGGTCAACGACATTGCCGCGGAGCAGAAACTTCCGGAATCCCTTCATGGCGGGTCACCGTATCACCCGTAGGGGTGACCCGAGTTACGCCGACTTGTCCGCTTCCGCCGCTGCCTGGGCCTGGATGCCGGAAACCTTGCGCAGCGGAACCTCCTTGATGACCAGTGAGAGGACGAAAGCCGCCGCGGCCACGCACGAGGCGATCAGGAACACCAGGTGCATCGAGTCGGCGAAGCCGACCTTGAAGGGGGCCGCCAGGGCGTCCGGCAGCTGCTGGATGAAGGAGGAGTCGCTCAGCACGGACGAGGAGTTCGCGCCGGACAGGGCCTTCGGGTTCTGCGCGACGGCCTGCTGGAACGCCGGGGTGTGCGAGGCGGCGGTGACGGCCTTGGTGATGTTGTCCTTCACCGTGCTGAACAGCACCGACAGGAAGATCGCGGTACCGGCCGTGGCGCCCAGCTGACGGAAGAAGGTCGCCGAGGCGGTGGCGACGCCCATGTCCTGCGGGGGGACCGCGTTCTGCACGGACAGCGTCAGCGTCTGCATGGTGAGGCCGAGGCCGACGCCGAAGAGGGCCATGTAGCCCATGGTCTCCGGCAGCGGGGTGTTCCACTCCACCCGGAAGTGGAAGAGCAGCATGGCGCCGATCATCACCGCGGTGCCGATCACCGGGTAGATCTTGTAGTGGCCGGTCCGGGCTATCAGGCGGCCGACGACGATCGACGTGACCATCATGCCGAGCATCAGCGGCAGCATCATCAGACCGGACTTGGTCGGGCTGGCGCCCTTCACGATCTGCAGGTACTGCGGAATCATCATCATTCCGCCGAACATCGCCATCCCTATCAAAACGGACAGGACGCTCGTCTGACTGAAGACCTTGTTGGAGAACAGGCGCATCGGGATCAGCGCGGCGTCGCCCATGCGGCGCTCGACGAACAGCCAGACGACGATGCCGACGACGCCGATCGCGTAGCAGCTCAGCGAACGTGGCGAAGTCCAGCCCCAGCTCTGGCCCTGCTCGGCGACCAGCAGCAGCGGCACCACGCCCAGGGCGATGGTGACGGCACCCCACCAGTCGATCCGCTGCTCACGGCGGGTGTGCGGGACGTTCAGCACCTTGGCGACGACGACCAGCGCGATCATGCCGATCGGCACGTTGACCAGGAAGACCCAGCGCCAGCCGGCGATGCCCAGGATCATGCTCTGGCCGGCCAGGAAGCCGCCGACCAGCGGGCCGAGCACGCTGGAGGTGGCGAAGACGGAGAGGATGTAGCCCTGGTAGCGGGCCCGCTCACGCGGCGGCACGATGTCGCCGATGATCGCCAGCGCGAGGGACATCAGGCCACCGGCGCCGATGCCCTGGAACGCGCGGAACCCGGCCAGCTCGATCATCGAGGTGGAGAAGGTGCAGGCGACCGAGCCGACGACGAAGATGCTGATCGCGGCGAGGAAGAACGGCTTGCGGCCGTAGATGTCGGAGAGCTTGCCGTAGAGCGGCGTGGCGATCGTCGAGGTGATCAGGTAGGCCGTCGTGGTCCAGGCCTGCTCGCTCAGGCCGTGCAGGTCGTCGGCGATGGTCCGGATCGCGGTCGAGACGATGGTCTGGTCGAGCGAGGCCAGGAACATGCCCATCATCAGGCCGGACAGGATCGTCAGGATCTGGCGATGGCTCAGGCCGGCCTGGGCCGAGGCGTCGGATATGCCCGGCGCCGCGGCGGTGGCCGCTCCCCCGTGGCTGTTGCTACTCACTTGGCTGCTCCCTGCTCGGCGGTGTGTTGCCGGGCGAATTCGTCGTTCAGGCGGGCCAGAAGGCGGACCAGCTGCTGCCGGTCCTCCCCGGTCCAGTTCTCCAGGAGGGCGCTGAGCTCCCGGTTGCGTTGCTCGCGGAACGCGTCGAAGGCGGCCAGGCCGCTCGGCGAGACCGAGAGCAGCGCACCGCGCCGGTCCTCCGGGTCGGGTGTCCGCTCGACCAGGCCGCGCTCGATCAGCGAGCGGATCTGCCGGCTGACCGTGGACAGGTCCAGGTGCGCGACGACGGCGAGATCCGTCGCGCGCTTCGGTCCGAAGCGGACCAGGGCCGCGAGCAGGGCGCGGTCGCCGCCCCCGTGCTCGTCGCGCGAGCGCTGCTTGCGCGCCTGCAGCAGCCGGAAGAAGCGGACCAGCTCCTCACCGAGCTCGGCCGCGACCGGATCGGCCGCCTCGTCGCCCTCTGTCATCTGCGCCGTCTGCTCCACCCCGGC
This sequence comes from Streptacidiphilus pinicola, assembly GCF_003258295.1. GTDB lineage: Bacteria > Actinomycetota > Actinomycetes > Streptomycetales > Streptomycetaceae > Streptacidiphilus > Streptacidiphilus pinicola. The sequence continues at coordinate 52,081 of NZ_QKYN01000097.1, forward strand.
GACCCCCTACTTAGTTGCTTGCTCCCAGCAAGTAAATGTAGCGCACACCTGTGTGCGCAAAAACCATCTCAAGGATGAGCTCGAGCGAGGCTCAGGTCGTAGGCCCGGCCCTGGACCCGAGGGGTGGCACCACGCAGCGAGGGGGCAGCAGGTTGCGCTCCGGTCTCGGTCGTGTCCAAGGCGTAGTGCGAAGGTGCGGTCCGCCTCTAGCGTGAGCGCCGCACGAACCTGATCCCCTCACACCCTTCGGAGGGCTCTCTATGGTTCCATCCATGCGTCGCCGGCTGCTGGCCGCAGTCGTGGGCGGCCTGACCCTGGTCGTGCCGAGCGCCGCGTTCAGCGCGAGCGCCGTCACCACCGCATCAGCAGCCACGTACCCGCAGGTCAGACCGACCGTCGCGGAGTACACGCAGCTGACGACCTCCACCACCCCGCCGACCCAGGCCCAGTGCAGCTCGGCGGGCCGGCGCTGCTTCGACCCGCAGTCGGTGCAGTCCGCGTACAACCTCGCACCGCTGTACGCCAACGGCGACAACGGCAAGGGCATGACCATCGCGATCGTGGACTCCTACGGCAGCGACACCATGGCCCACGACCTGCACGTCTTCGACCAGGCCTTCGGCATCGCGCCGCTCTGCGGCGAGGAGGGCGTCAGCTGCGCCCCCGGCATGCCGACCTTCAGCGAACTGCAGCTGCAGGGCGCCCCGGCCACCGTCGCGCCGCCGTCCACCAGCAAGGGCACCGGCCAGGAGAACAAGGCCGGTTGGGCGCTGGAGGTCTCCCTCGACGTGGAGACCGCCCACGCGATGGCGCCCGGCGCGAACATCCTGCTGGTCACCACGCCCACCGCGGAGACCCTCGGCGTGCAGGGCATGCCGCAGATGATGGCCGCCGAGGACTACGTGGTCCAGCACCACCTGGCCAATGTCATCTCGCAGTCCTTCGCCTCCGGCGAGGGCGCGTTCTCCAGCAGCCAGGCCATGCTGAACCTGCGCTACGCCTATCAGGACGCGGCCGCCAACGGCGTCAGCGTCCTCGGCTCCTCCGGTGACAACGGCTCCGCGATCACCATCAAGACCCCGGTCAAGAACCCCACCACGCTGCCCGACCCGGGCGTCGAGTGGCCCGCGTCCGACCCGCTGGTCACCGGCGTCGGCGGCACCTACCTCTGCACGGACGCGACCGCGTCCGCGAGCAGCGCCCGGACCACCGACAGCAGCAGCAACCCGGCCAAGTGCCAGGCCAACGCCGGCCAGTCGGAAATCGGCTGGACCGACGGCGGCGGCGGTTACAGCTCCGTCTTCGCCCGCCCGTCCTACCAGAACACCCTGCCGACCGGCAGCACCGCGATCGGCGCGATGCGCGGCGTACCGGACATCTCCCTGCAGGCCAGCGCCGGCACCGGGATGCTCGTCTACCTCACGCTGCCGCCGGACGGCAACAGCGGCCTGATCTGCGGCGGGGCGCCCTGCAGCACCGGCTGGTACGACATCGGCGGCACCTCGCTCTCCTGCCCGCAGTGGGCCGGTCTGGTCGCCATCGCCGACCAGCTGAACGGCGGCGGCCTGGGCCTGATCAACCCGGCCCTCTACAAGGTGGCGGCGAACCCGGCGCAGTACGCGGCGGACTTCCACGACATCACCGTCGGCAACAACACGGCCGACCCGTCCGTCCCCGGCTACTCCGCGTCCCAGGGCTGGGACCCGGTCACCGGCCTCGGCACGCCGAACGCGGCGCTGCTCCTCCCGGACCTGGTGGCGGCCTCGCACTGACCGCTGAGCGCTGACCTCCGGTCACCTCTTGTCCTCTGCCCCGGCGTTCACGTCGGGGCAGAGGCGTGGGTGCGCTTGCGTGTGGTTGCGTGCGGTTGCGGTTCACACGGCGGGCTGGCCCTCGAACAGGGCGGCCAGGCGCGGAAGCCTGCGGCGCATCTCCGACATGTCGTCGAAGTCGAAGTTCCACGCCTGATCAAGCTCCGGGTAGCGGACGCGGAACGAACCCGCGGGGAGCTGCTCGCCCGTCGCGCGGCGATACGCCTCCCAGGCGATGGAGAGCGCCTCCTCGCCTTCGAGATCCAGGCCGCCCGCGACCGCCGCCCGCACCGCGTCGAGACCGGCCAGCGAGTCGGGATCGGCGACGACCCGTTCGAACGTCTCCCGCCCCTGCAGGATGAGCCAGCCGCGGAAGTAGTCGAAGCCGTCGTCCGAACAGCCGCCGTTGATCAGGAAGGCGGCAGCCCACAGCGGACTGCGGTAGGACCGCGCCATCAGCGTCCACAGCGCCTGCTGCGCCGCGAGGATCTCCCCCGCCTCACGCCGCGCGAGCAGTGCGACCGCGGTGTGCGCGACCGCGCCGCCGGACGCCCCCCGTGCCTCCCCCACCAGCTGCCAGAACCGCTCGACACCGAGCTCCGTGCTGTCCATGGCCCGAGCATGGCACCGACCACTGACAACTCCCGGAGCGTGGACTGGCCCCTGACCCGTCCGAGGCGGCGCAGAATGAACGACGTGATCGAAGACTGGGAGCCCTTCTACACCGCCACCGCCGGCAGCCCCGTCCGCGCGCTCTGCCTGCTGGCGATCGATGCCGCCGGGGACCCGGGCGGGCGGCTGGCCGTCGACCTGGGCGCCGGGGCCGGGCGGGAGAGCGCGGCGCTGCTGGCCGCCGGATGGCGCGTGCTCGCGCTGGACGGCGCGGCCGGCGCGCACCTGCGGATCGAGGCCTCGGTGCCGCCCGCGGACCGGAACCGCCTCAGCGTCGCCGAGCAGTCCTTCGCCGCGCTCGACGAGCTGCCGGAGGCGGGCCTGGTCTACGCCGGCTACGCGCTGCCGTTCCAGCGGCCGGAGGTCTTCGCCCGCACCTGGTCGCTGATCCGTGGCGCGCTGCGTCCCGGCTCGGGGGCGATCCTGGCGGTGAACCTCTTCGGGCCCCGCGACACCTGGGCGGACGACCCGGAGCTCACCACCCACAGCCTGGAGGAGGCCCGCGCCCTGCTGGACGGCCTGCAGATCCTCGCCCTGCGCGAGCAGGAACGCGAGGGCGTGGCCGTCACCGGCCCGAAGCACTGGCACGAGCTCGACCTGCTCGCCCGGGCCTGAAACCGCCCGACGCACCAGGACATGCGTGGGGCGCCCGACCCCTGCGGGTCGGGCGCCCCATCCGCCCAGGCGCGGATCAGTGATCCGCCGGACGCGTCTGTCAGATCGTGCCGGACTTGGCGATGGTCACCTTGGCGCTGGGGGCGCCGGTGCGCGAGCCAAGGGACTCGATCTTCTTGACGACGTCCATGCCCTCGACGACCTCGCCGAAGACGACGTGCTTGCCGTCGAGCCAGTCGGTGACGATGGTGGTGACGAAGAACTGCGAGCCGTTGGTGCCGGGGCCGGCGTTGGCCATCGACAGCAGACCCGGCTTGTCGTGCTTCAGCTGGAAGTTCTCGTCAGCGAACTTCTCGCCGTAGATGGACTTGCCACCGGTGCCGTTGCCGGCGGTGAAGTCACCGCCCTGCAGCATGAAGGCGGGGATGACGCGGTGGAAGTGGGAACCCTCGTAGCCGAAACCGTGCTCGCCGGTCGCCAGCTCGCGGAAGTTACGGGCCGTCTTCGGGACGACCTCGTCGAACAGGTGGAAGACGATCCGGCCGGCCGGCTCGTCGTTGACCGTGATGTCGAAGAAAACGTTGTCACTCATGGGCACCATCCTCACATCCCCGGCGCAGTGATCGCTCCCGGTGGCGCCGGAATGACACCTTCCTGGCGGCTTCTCCACCCAGGACCGTCACGATCCCGGCCGGTGTCCCCACACCTCGACCCAGGTGCCCTTCCGCGTCAGCGGCCACAGCCGCGCCGCGTCCCGGACGGTCAGGTTGACGCACCCGTACGAGCCGGGGCCCTTGCCCAGGTCGCCGTAGACGCCGTGCAGCGCCTCGCCGCCGCTGAAGAACTGGGCGAAGGGCATGGGTGCGTTGTAGATGGACGACCAGTGGTGCTGGTGCCGCCAGTAGATGTGGAACTTCCCGGTCCTGGTCAGATGCCCGTGCCGTCCGGTGCGCACCGTCACCGGGCCGAAGACCACCGACGTGCCGCGCATCACCCACAGCCGCTGCGCGTTCTGATCCACGCAGACCACGGGCCTCGACCCGTCCGCCCGGCAGTGCTGCCGCTCGGCCGCCGTCGGGTAGACCACCCGCGCCTGCGCCTGCGCGGCGGGGGCGAACACGGCGCCGAGCGCCGTCACCAGGAACGCGAGCACCGCGGCGAGGGCGCTGCCGCGCCGAAGCCACCGAGGCGCTCCGAATGAACGATTCTCCATGACCCTCAACGGTGGCTTCCGAGCACGGAACTGAACCACCGTCGGTCATATCTTCATCCCATCGGATCAGCATTCGATCCAGGTCAATCCCCCGGCCAGGCGTCACCGCGCACCCGTGCGTGCAGGTGCTCGTCGTGCCAGCCGTCCTCGTGCAGCAGCGCGCCGCGCATCGTCCCCTCCAGCACGAAGCCGGCCCGCTCGGCGATCCGGCAGGAGGCGGGGTTCTCCACCGAGTGCGTCAGCCGCAGCCGCTGCAGCCCCAGCTCGTCCACCGCCCACCGGCTGACGGCCACGAGCGCCGCCCCGACCAACCCGCTCCCGCGCCCCGCGGGCAGCAGCCAGTACAGGACCTCGGCGCTCCCGCCCGCGAGGTCGATGTCCCCCCACCCGATCAACCCCACCGGCCGCTCCTCCCCGGCCCGCAGCACGGCCCAGATCGCGGCCTCCTCGCTGCGCCACCGCTTCCGCCACCGCTCGATCCTCGCCGCGGCGTCGGCCTCGGTCACCCCCCGCCCGGGCCGGTTCCACCGCTGCACCGCCTCATCGGCGGCGGCCTCGACGAGCACCCCCTCATC
>NZ_QKYN01000012.1 GCF_003258295.1 Streptacidiphilus pinicola
CTCTGGGAGTCCCGTGTACCCACACGTCCGTGACGACGACTGGCCCGCCCGCGACGGCGAGGAGGGGCACCGGGAGCAACTGCTCCCGACGCACCAGGCTGCGCAGCAGGGTCAGGCCGTCGTCGTCACGGACGTGTGGGTACACGGGACTCCCAGAGGCAGGACTGTGGCGTTCAGGGTGGGGACCGCTGCACGAGGATAACGCTTCGTGCAACAACAGCTACACCCAGTTGCCAAATTCACCGCTTCAGTCACATCTGTTACCGCTGCGTGGCAGAATGTGACCGGCTGTCCCCCGATCAGTTGGCGGACGTCTGGTCGGAGTTGACCCGCGTCGGGCCGGGGCTGACCGGATTCCGGGGGCTTCCCGAGCGTGCGCGCGCAGAATCCCGCGCATACGCGCGAGCAAGGACCGGTCAGAAGCGGTCAGTTGGCATGCCGGGCGCTCAGCCCGGAAAAAGCGCTGCTGCCGGGGTCGGCGGCGGGGTCAGCGGTGGCGGTTGCGGTAGATCGCGACGGCCGCGGCGGTGCCGCCCGCGGCGGCGCCCAGTCCGGCGGCGGCGGGGATGCCGACCTTGGCCGCCTTGCGGCCGGTGCGGAAGTCACGCACCCGCCAGCCGTTGCGCCGGGCGTGGCGGCGCAGTTCGGAGTCGGGGTTGATGACGTAGGGGTAGCCGACCAGCGAGAGCATCGGGATGTCGTTGGCGGAGTCGCTGTAGGCCGCGCAGCGGGCCAGGTCCAGGTCCTCGCGGGCGGCGAGCGCCTTGACCGCCTCGGCCTTGGCCGGGCCGTGCAGCGGCTCGCCGACCAGACGGCCGGTGTAGACGCCGTCGATGGTCTCGGCGACGGTGCCGAGCGCGCCGGTCATGCCGAGCCGGGCGGCGATGACCCGGGCCGCCTCCTGCGGGGCGGCCGTCACCAGCCAGACCCGCTGGCCGGCCTCCAGGTGCATCTGCACCAGCGCGCGGGTGCCGGGCCAGATCTTCTCGGCCATGAACTCGTCGAAGACGTCCTCGCAGATCGCCTCCAGGTCCGCGGCGCGGTGGCCCTGGACGATGGAGAGGGCGCTCTCCTTGGCGTCGGCCATGTGCCCGGCGTTCTCGGCGCCGTGCAGCCGGAAGTAGGCCTGCTGCCAGGCGAAGCGGGCCAGCTCGCGGGTGGAGAAGAACTTGCGCTTGTAGAGGCCGCGGCCCAGGTAGAAGATCGCGGCGCCCTGCATGATCGTGTTGTCGCAGTCGAAGAACGCGCCTGCCGCAGGGTCGACCGAGGTGTCTTCCGTCGGTCGGTCCTGCGTGGCGGCCGCCTCCGCGGAGGCTTCGCCCGCGAGCCGCGTGGTGTTCCGCTGCCTGGCCATGCCGCGAGCATAGCCAGATACCGACCGGAAACTCGTATCGGCAGCGTGGAGGGGGAGTTAACTCATGGCGGCCCGACCGGTCCACAATGGCGGCATGGCACCACTTCTTCCGCGCCGTAGCGCAAAGCAGCCCGCCGACCACGTGGTGACACTGATCGGCAAGCCCGACTGCCACCTGTGCGACGACGCTCGCGCGGTCGTCTCCGAGCTCGCCGAGGAGCTGGGCTTCGCGGTCGAGGAGCTGAACATCAACGAGGACAAGGAGCTGTTCCGGCAGTACTGGGAGCAGATTCCCGTCACGCTCATCGACGGTAAGCAGCACGACTTCTGGAAGGTCGACCCGGTGCGGCTGCGCAAGGCGCTGGGCGCCTGAACACGAGCGGTTCGCGCATAACGATTACGCCTCCAACGGGGTGGCTGCGGGAAGATATGTCCGATTCACCCCGTTGTAATGGCTTAGCCATCCGCTGTTAGTGCGCTTACCATCAAGGGGTTTTGTGCCGTGGGGGGACGATCGAGAAGGAGCCCCCCGTGCAGCCCCCCGCCACGCCGCCACCCGCTCGCGGGTTCGCCGTCGTGGACGTGGAGGCGAGCGGGCGCAGCCCCTGGCGCCACCGCATGGTCGAGGTCGGCGTGGTGCTGCTCGACTATCCGCTGCTGCGCGTCGAGGGCGAGTTCAGCACCCTGATCGATCCCGGCGGCCCGGTCGGGCCGACCTCGGTGCACCGCATCACGCAGGATCACGTGCTGGGCGCCCCGGTCTTCCGTGAGATCGCCCCGCACCTGGCGGAGCTGCTGCGCGGCCGGGTCCTGGTCGGCCACCACGTCGCCTGCGACCTGGGCTTCCTGGCCCGGGAGTTCGCGCGGATCGGGGTGGCCGTGCCGGATGTGCCGACGCTGTGCACCATGGCGCTCACCGAGCGTGTCCTCGGCGGGCGGCTCGCCGGCCGCTCGCTCGGCGCCTGCACCGCCGCCTTCGGACTGCCCGACTTCCCCGCGCACACCGCCCTCGGCGACGCCCGCGCCACCGCGCGGCTGCTGCGCCGGTGTCTCGCCACTCCCGCCGGGGGCGTCGAGCCGGTGCGCGCCACGGTCGAGCAGGCGCAGCGCGCCCTCTGGCCGAAACTGCGCCGCCGGGCGGAGGTGCTGCGCACGCAGAATCGTTCCACTGCCCTGCTCTTCGATGCGTACGCCGTACCGTGCGCCGTACCGTACGTCGTTCCAGCGGTGGTTCCCGCGACCCGGGGGGAATGGGCGTGATGCGCATCACTCCTGGTGGACAAAACGGACACCATCTTTGTGCACGCGTTCACAAAGACATAGCCTGGCGTTCGCAGCCCAGCTTCACCCTCAGGAGCACCGTGGCAACTGGCCGATCCACTCAGCACAACCCCAACCCCGCCGGCGGCACCCGCCGCAGCCGGGGCCGGGGTATTCCCGATGCGACGGTCGCCCGGCTGCCGCTGTACCTGCGCGCGCTCACCGCCCTGTCCGAGCGCTCGGTGCCCACCGTCTCCTCCGAGGAGCTCGCGGCCGCCGCCGGGGTCAACTCCGCCAAGCTGCGCAAGGACTTCTCCTACCTCGGCTCCTACGGGACCCGCGGCGTCGGCTACGACGTGGAGTACCTCGTCTACCAGATCTCCCGCGAGCTGGGCCTGACCCAGGACTGGCCCGTGGTCATCGTCGGTATCGGAAACCTGGGCCACGCCCTCGCCAACTACGGCGGCTTCGCCTCCCGCGGCTTCCGGGTCGCCGCCCTGCTCGACGCCGACCCGGCCATCACCGGCAACGTCGTCGCCGGCCTCCCGGTGCGCCACACCGACGAGATGGAGGAGATCGTCCGCGACGAGCGGGTCTCCATCGGCGTGATCACCACCCCGCCCGGCGCCGCCCAGCAGGTCTGCGACCGGCTGGTCGCCGCGGGCGTCACCAGCATCCTCAACTTCGCGCCGACCGTGCTGAACGTGCCGGACGGGGTAGACGTCCGCAAGGTGGACCTCTCCATCGAGCTGCAGATCCTCGCCTTCCACGAGCAGCGCAAGGCCGGCGACGACCTCGCCGACGAGGACGGGGAGGTCCCTTCCGCCCCTGCGGCCGCAGTAGTCTCCGGACGGGGACCCGAGCAGGGCCACGGATACGAGGAGGCCGCGGGATGAGCCTGCTGGTCGTGGGACTGAGCCACCGCAGCGCGCCGGTCGGCCTGCTGGAGCGCGCCGCGCTGACGGGACATCAGCCGTCGCGGCTGCTGCACGCCGCCGCCGCGGCGACGCCGGTGGCCGAGGCCGCGCTGCTGAACACCTGCAACCGCATCGAGCTCTACGCCGACGTGGACAAGTTCCACGCGGGCGTCGCCGAGCTGTCCACGCTGCTCGCCGAGCACTCCGGCGTCAGCATGGAGGAGCTCACCGCGCACCTCTACGTGCACTACGAGGACCGCGCCGTGCACCACCTCTTCTCGGTGGCCTGCGGCCTGGACTCGATGGTCGTCGGCGAGGGCCAGATCCTCGGCCAGCTGCGCGACGCGCTGCATCTGGCGCAGGACCAGCACACCGCCGCGCGCGGGCTCAACGAGCTGTTCCAGCAGGCCCTGCGGGTCGGCAAGCGCGCCCACAGCGAGACCGCGATCGACAAGGCCGGGCAGACCCTGGTCACCTTCGGCCTGCAGCAGATCGCCGCCGTGGCCGGGCCGGTGGCCGAGCGCCGCGCGCTCGTCGTCGGCGCCGGCTCGATGAGCTCGCTGGCCGCGGCCACCCTCGCCCGCGAGGGCGTCGCCGAACTGGTGATCGCCAACCGCACGCAGAAGAAGGCGGAACGCCTCGCCGAGCAGCTCGGCGGCCGGGCCGTCCCCTTCGACCAGGTCGCCGGCGCGCTGGCCGAGGCGGACGTGGTCATCTCCTGTACCGGGGCGGCCGGCATCGTGCTCACCGCCGAGGACCTCGCGCTGGCCGCCGAGAAGCGCAGCGCCTTCGCCGGCCCGCTCTCCGTGCTCGACCTGGCCATGCCCCGCGACGTCGACCCGGCCGCGCACACCCTGCCCGGCGTCCACCTGGTCGACCTGGAGACCCTCGCCACCGCCGCCCAGCACTCCGACTCCGGCGCCCTCGACGTCGACGCGGTGCGCCGCATCGTCGCTGAGGAGGTCGACGCCTTCGGCGCGGCCCAGCGCGCCGCGGCGATCACGCCCACCGTGGTCGCCCTGCGGGCGATGGCCACCGAGCTGGTCAACGCCGAGCTGGAGCGTCTCGACGGACGCCTCCCCGAGCTGGACGCGCGCACCCGCGCGGAGATCCAGCAGACCGTCCGCCGCGTCGTGGACAAGCTGCTCCACCAGCCGACCGTCCGCGTCAAGCAGCTCGCCGGCGAGCCCGGCGGGGCCTCCTACGCGGAGGCGCTGCGCGAACTGTTCGACCTCGATCCCATGGCCGTTGAGGCCGTCAGCACCACCAGGATGATCTCATGACGGGTCAGACGAGCACGACTTCGCCCCCCTCCCCAGAACCAGCACCACCACTTCGACTGGGCACCCGGCGCAGCGCGTTGGCCATGGCCCAGTCCGGCATGGTCGCCGAGGCGGTCGTCGCCGCCACCGGCCGCCAGGTGGAGCTCGTCGAGATCACCACCTACGGCGACACCTCCCGTGAGGCGCTCGCGCAGATCGGCGGCACCGGGGTCTTCGTCTCCGCGCTGCGCGACGCGCTGCTCGCCGGCACCATCGACTTCGCCGTGCACTCCCTCAAGGACCTGCCCACCGCCGCGCCCGAGGGCCTGGTGCTGGCCGCGGTCCCGGAGCGCGAGGACCCGCGCGACGCGCTCGTCGCCCGCGACGGACTGACGTTGGCCGAGCTGCTGGAGAAGGCGGACCCGCTGCACCCGGCCCGCATAGGCACCGGCTCTCCGCGCCGCACGGCCCAGCTCCACGCCTGGGCCCGCGCCGAGGGCCTGGCGATCGAGACGGTCCCGATCCGCGGCAACGTCGACACCCGCATCGGTTACGTGCGCGACGGCCGCCTCGACGGCGTCATCCTCGCCGCCGCCGGTCTGAACCGCCTCGGCCGCCTCGCCGAGGCCACGGAGGTCATCGACACCTCGGTGATGCTCCCGGCCCCCGGCCAGGGCGCGCTCGCCATCGAGTGCGCCGCGGGCCGACCCGAGCTGGCGGCAGCCCTGGCCGCCCTCGACGACGCGGCCACCCGGGCCGCCGTCACCGCCGAGCGCACGCTGCTGGCCGCGCTCGAGGCCGGCTGCTCCGCGCCGGTCGGCGCGCTGGCCGGGGCCAACCCCGCCGGCGTTCCTGGGAACGCCGACGACGAGCTCGAACTGCGGGCTGTCGTCGGCACCGTCGACGGTGAGACCGTCGTGCAGATGTCCGCCACCGGCCACGGTGCCCCCGACGAGCTGGGACGCGGCCTCGCCGCGCGCCTGCTCGCCGCCGGCGCTGCCGGTCTCATGGGGGAGCGAGCCAAGTGAGCCCGACCGCCAGTCCCGACACCCCGCGTCGCCCCGTCGGCCAGGTCACCTTCCTCGGCGCCGGTCCCGGCGACCCCGGCCTGCTGACGCTGCGTGCCGTGGAGGTGCTCGCCTCGGCCGACGTGCTGGTGTCCGACCCGCTGACCGCCGCGGCCGTGCGCGCGCACTGCCCCGCGCAGGTCGAGGTGCACCCGGCCGCCGACGACGGTGACGCCTTCGTTCTCGACGAGGGCGGCGTGCTGGGCGGTGACGGCGGCGCCGCGGTCTCCCGCTTCTTCGGCGCGGTCCGCGGCGGCAAGCACGTCGTGCGCACCGTGGACGGCGACCCGGGCCTGGACGGCCGTGCCGCCGAGGAGATGCTGGCCTGCGCCCAGGCGCACGTGCCCTTCCAGGTCGTGCCCGGCGTCGCCCAGTCCGTCGGTGTCCCCGCCTACGCCGGCGTCCCGCTGCGCGCGGGCGCGCAGGGCGCGGACGTCCGCTTCGTCGACGCGAACGGCCTGCTCCCGGAGTCGGCCTGGGCCGACCTCGGCGCCTGCGAGTCCACCCTGGTGGTCCGCACCGTCCTCGGCTCCGTCCCGTCGACGGCCTCCGCGCTGGTGAACCACGGCCGCAAGCCGGAGACCCCCGTCTCGGTCACCCTCGAGGGCACGACGACGCGGCAACGCACCTGGTGCGGCACGCTCGGCACGATCGCGGCCGAGCTGAAGTCGGCCAAGGTGCTGCCGTCGCCGGTCTCGGCGCCGGTGAACCCGGCGAGCAACGTGATAGTGGTCGTCGGCGAGCAGGTCGAGCACCGGTCGTCGCTCTCCTGGTTCGAGACCAAGCCGCTGTTCGGCTGGAACGTCCTGGTGCCGCGCACCAAGGACCAGGCCGGCGCGCTCAGCGAGCAGCTGCGCGGCTACGGCGCGGTCCCGAGCGAGGTCCCGACGATCGCGGTCGAGCCGCCGCGCACCCCGCAGCAGATGGAACGCGCGATCAAGGGCCTGGTGACCGGCCGTTACGAGTGGATCGCGTTCACCTCGGTCAACGCGGTCAAGGCGGTGCGCGAGAAGTTCGAGGAGTACGGGCTGGACGCCCGTGCCTTCGCGGGCATCAAGGTCGCGGCGGTGGGCGAGACCACGGCCCAGGCCCTGGTCGACTTCGGCGTGAAGCCGGACCTGGTCCCGAGCGGCGAGCAGAGCGCCGCCGGACTGCTGGAGGACTGGCCGCCTTACGACCCGGTCTTCGACCCGATCGACCGGGTGCTGCTGCCGCGCGCCGACATCGCGACCGAGACGCTGGTCGCCGGTCTGGTCGAGCTCGGCTGGGAGGTCGACGACGTCACCGCGTACCGCACGGTGCGCGCGGCGCCGCCGCCGGCGGAGACCCGCGAGGCGATCAAGGGCGGCGGCTTCGACGCGGTGATCTTCACCTCGTCGTCCACGGTCCGGAACCTGGTGGGCATCGCGGGCAAGCCGCACAACGTCACCGTCATCGCCTGCATCGGTCCGGCGACGGCCAAGACGGCCGAGGAGCACGGCCTCCGCGTCGACGTCCTCGCCCCGGCCCCCTCCGTCCACGCCCTCGCCGAGGCCCTCGCCGAGTTCGGCGCGGCCCGCAGGGACGCTGCGCTGGAGGCCGGCGAGCCGGTGTACCGTCCGAGTGAGCGGCGACCCGGGTCACGTCGCAAGGCCCGATAGCCTTCAGGGGCGCGAGGAACTGCGCGAGGAACCGCCGGCGTGCGGATGGTGTTGCCACCCGAGGAATCGCAGAAGGAGCACGTAGTCATGGGTATCGAGAGTCCGTACATCCGTCCTCGGCGACTCCGTGCCACCCCCGCCGTGCGTCGGCTGGTCGCGGAGACCCGGCTCCACCCCGCCGAGCTGATCATGCCGATGTTCGTGCGGGAGGGGATCGACGCCCCGAAGCCCATCACGTCCATGCCCGGCGTGGTCCAGCACACGCGGGACACCCTGAAGAAGGCCGCCAACGAGGCGGCTGCCGCCGGGGTCGGCGGCATCATGCTGTTCGGTGTCCCCGCCGTGCAGGACGCGATCGGTTCCGAGGGCACCAACCCCGACGGGATCCTGCAGCAGGCCATCCGCGACGTCGTCGCGGAGGTCGGGGACCAGGTCGTGGTCATGTCGGACCTGTGCCTGGACGAGTACACCGACCACGGTCACTGCGGCGTCCTCGCCGCGGACGGCAGCGTGGACAACGACGCGACGCTGCTGCGCTACGCCGAGATGGCCCGGGTGCAGGCGGACGCGGGCGTCCACATGGTCGGGCCGTCCGGGATGATGGACGGTCAGGTCGCGGTCGTGCGGCAGGCGCTGGACGAGGCGGGGCACCAGGACGTGTCGATCCTGGCCTACACGGCCAAGTACGCGTCGGCGTTCTTCGGCCCGTTCCGTGAGGCCGTCGGCTCCTCCCTCAAGGGGGACCGCAAGGCCTACCAGCAGGACCCGGCCAACGCCCGGGAGTCGCTGCGCGAGCTGGAGCTGGACGTCGCCGAGGGCGCCGACCTGGTGATGGTCAAGCCCGCCATGGCCTACCTGGACGTGGTGCGCGAGATCGCCGACCACAGCCCGGTGCCGGTCGCCGCCTACCAGGTGTCCGGCGAGTACGCGATGGTCGAGGCCGCCGCGGCCAACGGCTGGGTCGACCGGGACCGCATGATCATGGAGACCCTCACCTCGATCCGCCGGGCCGGCGCCGAGCAGATCCTGACGTACTGGGGCACCGAGGTCGCCGGGTGGCTCCGCCAGGACTGACAATCACGTGAGGCCCCGGGAGTCGAAGACTCCCGGGGCCTCACGCGTCGAACTTTGAGGGTCAGGGTGGTGCCGGTGTTGCCTCGGCTCAGCCGATCAGGTGGGAGACGCCGCCGTCGCCGGTGCCCTGGGTGGTCTCGCCGACGTTGCAGTACTGCTTGAGCTGCTGGCTGAGGACCGGGACCTCGACCGGGACCGCCACGCCGATGACCGCGACCGCGATGTTGTGAACCTCGGGCACGCAGATGTTCGGGTTGTCCAGGGTGTGGAAGTTCGGGCTGTCGTTGCCGTGCGTGGCGGTCATGTTGGTGCCGCCGTTGCCCTGAATGCCGGTCGCCTGGCCGTCGCTGTCGCTGATGGCCGAGGCGGGGACAGCCGCCATGGCGAGTGCGGTCGCGGCCAGGCTCATCGCGCCGAGGGCCTTCTTGTACATGGGAGAAGTTCCTTTCACTGACTGTGTGCTGGGGGAGGCGTGGGCCCGGACGGGCCCACGCGGGGAGGGGTTCGGCTAGCCGATCACGTGGGAGATGCCGTGGTCGCCCGAGCCCTGGACGGTCTCGCCGACGGAGCAGTACTGCTTGCTCTGGCCGCTCAGGGCCGGCACCTCGACCGGAACGGCCACGCCGAGCACGCCGACGCCGATGTTGTGGATCTCCGGCACGCAGATGTTCGGGTTGTCCAGGAAGTGGAAGTTGGGGCTGTCGTCACCCCAAGTCCCGGTCATGTTCGTACCGCCCGCGCCCTGGAGAGAGTTGGCGAGCCCGTCCGAGTCGCCGACGGCCATGGCAGGAGAGATGCTGCCCGCGATCGCGGCAACCGTGAGGCCGACACCGGCCAGAGACTTCTTGAGCATGCGCTGAAGTGCCTTTCTGAACACCAATCAACATGTCGTGCTGGCACACAAACCAACGAGCCGAGAGGACTCGGGGTTGCGACTCCGAACGAGGGAATCCGGTAATCAGCGTGCCGAGCGAGAACTCACTCACAAGGAGGAATTCCGTGGGCGCTGGAGGGAAATGTGAGCTCGCGCTGCGCCATACGGGTGTTTCTTCGGAAATTCCGAGCGGCAAAGGCTGTTGAATCGCCCTCAACCCATGCCAATGTCTCGGTCCAGAGCTTCAGGAGCGTCACGATGAAAAAGTCCCTCCGCGGAACGGCCGCCGCCCTGGCGGCCTGCGCGGCGCCGGTCCTGGCCGCGGTGAGCGCGACCAGCGCCCAGGCGGAGCCGCTCTCGCCGCAGCAGCAGGAGGCGTTGGAACAGAGCGTCGGCCGGATGGACGTGCCCTTCGCCGTCCCGCTCGGCACGCTGGTGCAGCACGTGACCGGGCAGCACTCCGACAGCGGTCTCGCCGGCAGCGTGCCGGCCATGCCGCTCCAGCCGCCGGTGCAGGGCCGGGGCCAGCAGTCGCTGATCCCGGACCCGCTGCTGCCCGCCGTCAACTCCGCCGACCGGACGCCGGAGCTGGGGCTGACCGCCCCCATGCCCTCCGCTGACGGCAGCGTCCACGACGGCGGTGCCCGCCTGGCCGTCCCGGCCGCGCCGCTCAAGGCGGTCAGCGCGGCGCTCGGCGTCGGCCACCCGGTCACCTACCAGGGTCGCTCGCTGCCCTACGAGCCGCCGACGAGCGATCTCCCGTTCCCGCAGCTGGACCTCACCCGCCTGCAGCCGGAGATCACCCCGCCGCAGCTGCAGAGCGCGCCCGGCGGCCAGCTCTCGCTGAACCAGCGGACGCCCGACGGCAACCTGGCCAAGCCGGTCGAGGACGTCGTCGCCAGCGCCCAGAGCGCCCTGAACGCCGCGCGCGGATAGTCCGCGCACCACCGGGGACGCGCACAGCAAGAATCCGCCGGTCCTGCCGAAGGAGGAGTTCGAGGCAGGACCGGCGGACGTCTGTGCGGCGCGCCGCTCAGTTAAGGGAGCACGTCAGTCAGGAAGCGCGTCAGCCGGGGAGCAGGCCGGCCGCGCCGCCCACCAGCGGCAGGCTGCCGAGGCCGCCGCCGTTGCTCAGCCCGGAGGTGACCGGCTGTGTCGAGACCGGCCCGCCCTGGTCGGGCTTGAGGGCCACGCCGTTGTTGAGCGGGTCGGCCGCGGAGTTGGCCAGCGGGTCGAGGCGGAAGTCCTTGGCGGGGCGCACCACGTCGGGCACGGCGCCGGTCAGTCCGGCGAGGGCGGGGCTGACCGCGAGCGGCTGCAGCGAGGCCTTGGGCTGTGCTCCGCTGTTCGTCGCGGAGGTCGTGGCCGCCTGGGCGGGGGAGGCGGCCATCAGGCCGGCCACGGAGAGAACGAGGGTGCCGAGGGCAGCTGCCGCTTTCGTGGGGGTTTTCTGCATGGGGGTCTCCTGATCCGGTCGTGGGCGCACCGCGGCCCCCGCACAGACGAGGTGCGGGGGACGCGGCGGACCCGCCTTGCTGGGTGAGGGTCAGCAGGGCGTCAGCAGGGCGCGTTCTCGCAGCTGTTGCCGAACGCCGGGTTCAGCGCGCCGATCACGTTGACGGAGTTGCCGCACAGGTTGATCGGCACGTGGACCGGGACCTGGAGCAGGTTGCCCGACAGGAAGCCGGGGGAGTTGGCGGCGACGCCGTCGGCCGTGGAGTCGGCCGAGGCGGCCCCGGCCGCGCCCAGCAACAGGCCCACGGAGGCGACGGAGACGGTGCCGACGGTCTTGAGCTTGCGCACGGTGGATCTCCAATCTCGAACGCTGGAACGCCAGGCTGTGGACGAGCCGACGTGTCCTACTTGTTGACGCAGTGGTTGCCGAACGCCGGGTTCAGCAGCCCGATGACGTTGACGGAGTTGCCGCACAGGTTGATCGGGATGTGGACCGGGACCTGGATCAGGTTGCCGGACAGGAAGCCGGGGGAGTTGGCGGCGACGCCGTTGGCCGTGGCGTCGGCGGAGGCGATGCCCGCGCCGGTCAGGGAGAGGACGGCAGCGGCGGCGCCGAGCGCGGCGGCCTTGAGGACCTTGCTCATCTGAGAATCCTTCAGGTTTGTGTGATTGCCTGCGTGCCCGTCCGGAACGGAGGGCACACAGGACGAAACGAGCGCGGGGCCGCCGGGATACGAGGTCGATCGAACGACCACTCGGACAGCCGATCGAGGAAGGGCCCGGCCGCTGCTCGCGGCCGGGCCCCACACTGCGAGGGCGGAGGGTCAGCCCTCGTTCTCGCAGTGGTTGCCGAACGCCGGGTTCAGCAGGGCGATCACGTTGACCGTGTTGCCGCAGACGTTGACCGGGACGTGGACCGGAACCTGGATCAGGTTGCCGGACAGGAAGCCCGGGGAGTTGGCGGCGACGCCGTGAGCGTCGCTGCTGGCGGCCGCGACGCCACCACCGGCGGCCAGCAGGCCGGCCGCAGCGACGGTGACCATGAGGCCGCGCTTGGTGTTGAGCATGGGAAGTGTCCCCTCTCGTGGAACGAAGTTCTCGGGATGGGCGGTCAGGCGCCTGCATCCGGACTCTCCAACGACCTTTCGGCCACCAGGACATGGGTGGACTCCAGCTCCACCCGAATGGCCGAAGTGTTCGGCCGGATCCGTCGTCCGGGTGAATGTCGAAAATGGCCGGTGACGGCTGGGAACTGCCCTCGTTGGGCGTGGTGCCTGCGGTGTTTCGGTACCGCGGGTCCCGTTGCCCGTCGACACGGTGACGTGGTCCATCCGTGTGAGGAATTGAGAGTCATGACGAACGTTCTGAAGGGCGCCCTGGTCGCCTCCGCCGCCGCCGGTGCCGTCGTCGCGGCCGGTGCCGGTGCCGCCTTCGCCAGCTCCCACGCCTGCGGCGACGCCTCGAACTCCCCGGGCGCGATCAGCGGCAACGAGCTGCAGCTGCCCATCCACATCCCGGTCAACGTGGTCGGCAACTCCGCGAACGTCATCGGTGTGCTGAACCCGGCCTTCGGCAACCACGCCGCCAACATCGGCTGACGCAGCCCCCCTCGCGGCCCCGCCGCCGCACACGGATCGGCCCTGCTCCATGCTCGGGAGCAGGGCCGATGCGTATTATGGGGGGTGACGGCGCGTCAGGACGTGTGGTCGCCCCGGTGCGGTGGGTCGGTATCAATCGCAGTCCTGGTCGTGGTCCTGGTCGGTCGCCATGTCGTCGTCGTGGTGGAACCACCAGTGGTGCCAGACGACGGTGTGGCCCTCGCCGACCTCCTCGCCGTTGGCGCAGTGGTTGCCGAAGGCCGGGTTGCCCAGACCGACGACGTTGACCGTGTTGCCGCAGACGTTCAGGTCGGCGTCGATCGGCACCTGGATCAGGTTGCCGGACAGGAATCCGGGCGAGTTCTCAGCCACGCCGTTGGCGGTGGCGTCCGCACTCGCCACACCGCAGGCGGAGAGAACCAGGCCGGCCGCGAGAACGCCGGCGGCTGCCAGCCGAGAGGGCATGCGCATGCTTGCTCCTTGCTGTGGTCGGGGGCGCCGGACCGATGCTCGCGCCCCGGTCGCCCTTCGTGTTCACAGCTTCACTGTGCGCCGCCATTCCGGCCCGCCCGGTCTACGCCACGCCGAGTCGCCCGTCCGGACGCGTACGACCCGCTCCTGTCGGCCGGCCCCTACCCCGGGCGCGAGGGGGTGCCGGGCGGTGGCGATAATGCTGCTATGCGTCACCGTTCCCGCGCCGCGATCGCGCTTCCCGTCCTGGCTCTGTCCGCCGCGCTCGCGCTGTCCGGCTGCTCCAGCGGCGGGGTGCAGCGGGAACTGCCGGGTACGGCGCAGTCCTCGTCCTCGGTCGGCCCGGAGGGCACCGACTTCTCGGTACAGGGGCGCAACGTGGACCTGAGGATCACCCAGGCGGCGGTCCGGCTCGGCACGACGGGCGGCGCGCAGCTGCAGATGGGCGTCGACAACGCCGGCCCGGTGACCGAGCACCTGGCGCTGGCCGCGGTCGAGGGCAAGGTGGCCACCCTGGACGGCACCGCGAACAACGCGAAGTCGACCGCGGGCGTGCTGATCGCCTCCGGCACGACCGCCTCCTTCGGCGCCGCCGACGGCCCGAAGATCGTGCTGACGAACGGTGCCGCCCTGAAGGTGGGCGGCACCGTCCCGGTGATGCTGCAGTTCGGCATCGCGGGGATGGTCAGGATCGACGTCCCGGTCCTGAACTAGGACCCCCGCAGCGGGATCAGGCCAGGTTGAAGTCGTCCGCGTAGACGTTCCCCTGCCCGTACCAGCCGTGCACGTACACGGTGACCGCGCCGCTGCTGCCGGTGGTGAACGAGACCGTCAGCTGGTTCCAGGCGCTGCCGGAGGACCAGGTGCTGGCGCTCGCGCCGCCGCTCACGCCGATGTACGCGTACGGGCCCTGGACCCAGGCCTGGAGCGTGTAGCTGTGGTTCGGCTGCAGCGTCACGGCCTGGTCGCACTCGCCCGTGGTCGAGGAGCTCGGCACCACCGCGAGCGCGTGGCTGCCGCTGTGGACCGGGGAGGAGACGACCGCGCTGCCGCTCTGGCAGGTCCACGGGCTCAGGCTGCCGCTCTCGAAGCCGCCGTTGACGAGGCTGCCGCTCCCGCCTCCGCCGCCGGAGCCGGTGACGGTCAGCGTGTAGGTGGCGCTGTGGCTGCCGGAGGCGGCGGTGCCGGTGACGGTGATCGGGTAGCTGCCGGCCGCGACGGAGGAGCCCACGGTCGCGGTGAGCGTGCTGGAGCCGCCCGCGGTGACCGAGGTCGGGCTGAGCGAGACGCTGACGCCGGACGGCGCGCCGCTCGCGCTCAGGCTGACGCTCTGCGCGCTGCCGGAGGTGACCGCCGTGGCGACCGAGGCCGTGGCCGAGGCGCCCGGTGCGACCGAGGCGGAGGAGGGGCTGACGCTCAGCGAGAAGTCGTTCTGGGTCTGCCCGCCGCCGCTGGTGAACGGCTCCATGGCGTGGCTGAAGTCCCAGGTGTTCTGGCTGATGCCGGAGCAGGTGTCGGAGCCGCCGGTGCCGGGGCAGCCGCCGTTGTCGCGCTCCAGCGCCCAGAAGGAGAGCTCGGCCAGGCCCTTGCCGGCAGCCCAGCTCTCCACGTTCTTCGCGTCGGCCACGGTGGTGGTCTCTGCGGCGCCGTAGTCGTCGATGCCCGGCATCATCGTGACGCCGACCATGTTCCACAGCTGCGCGGCGCTCTTGGACGGGTAGAGCTGGGCGAGTTGGCCCTCCAGGCCGGTGGCCGCGTTCTCCGCGTCGGTGCCCATCTCGTGGGTGGCGCCGTCGTAGTAGTCGAAGGTCATGATGTTGACCACGTCGACGCGGGCGTTGTTCTGCACCGCGTTCTGCAGCACGGCGAGCCCGCTGGAGGCCAGACCGCCGGTGGTGGTCGGCAGGGTGTAGGAGAACTGGACGGTGCGGCCGTTGCTCGCCGCCCAGGACTCCACCTGCGCGATCGCCTTGTTGCGGCGGTCGATGCCGGCGCTGTTGGTCAGCGAGTTGTCCTCGGTGTCCAGGTCGATCCGGGTGACGCCGTAGGTGGTGATGACGTTCTCGTAGGCCTGGGCGATGGAGTTGACGTTCGTGCAGCTGTCGGCGATCTCGGTGCCGCCGTGGTCGGCGCTGTAGCCGCCGAAGGACGGGACGACGTCGCCGCCGGCCGCCTGGATCGAGGCGATCGAGCTGCCGAAGGTCGAGGAGGCGATCGGCTGGCTGGTCGAGCCGTTCCAGTACGCGGTGCACGAGCCTGCGCTCGCCGCCTGGACGAAGGCCATGCTCAGGTACTTCGCGCCGGACTGGGACGAGAGCGTCGCCGGGTCGTCGGAGCTGTACGCCTCGAAGTAGGGCGAGAACACGTGCGCGGGCACGGGGGTGTTGGCGGCGTGTGCCGTGGGGGCGGCGACGGCGGCCAGACCGGCGCCCAGCAGGGCGGCGGTGAGCAGGGCACGGACTGATCTCATGCAGGACTCCCGTGGGGTGGAGTGGTGCAGTGTCGTGTCGGAGCTCTGCCAATGATTGGTCTGGACCATATAACTGTCAAGAGTCCTAACAGTTGGTGGCGATGCCGCGGCCGCTTGACCCTGACACAGTGGGAGACCCGTCACTGGAGGGGTCATGTTCACCATCGGAGACTTCGCCCGCCTGGGCCAGGTGTCGGTCCGCATGCTGCGGCACTACGACGCGCTCGGCCTGCTGCGCCCCGCCCACGTGGACCCGTGGACCGGCTACCGGTCCTACGAGGCCGCCCAGTTGTCCCGGCTCAACCGCATCATCGCGCTCAAGGACCTCGGCTTCAGCCTGCAGCAGGTCGGCGAGGTCCTGGACGCGAAGGTCGGGCCGGAGGAGCTGCGCGGCATGCTGCGGCTGCGGCGGGCCGAGCTGGCCGAGACGGTCGCCGCCGCGACGGCGCGCCTGGCCCAGGTCGAGACGAGGCTCCGGACCATCGAAAGCGAGGGGTCCATGCCCGCCGCCGAAGTCGTTCTCAAGTCCCTGCCCGCCGCCCGGGTCGCCGTCGCCACCGGCCTGGCCGAGAGCTTCGACCCGCGCCACATCGGTCCTGTCATCGGCCCGCTCTACCAGGAGCTGCACGCCCGCCTCGGCACGCTCGGGGTGGCGGTGGCCGGACCCGACATCGCCTGGTACGAGCCCGAGGGCGACGGGGCGCTCGGTGAGGGGATCGTCGTCCACGCCGGGATCTCCGTCTCCGTCGCGCCCGGCACGGTCCCCGGCCTCGAGGTCGTGGAGCTCCCGGCCGTCGACCGGGCGGCCACGATCGTCCACCACGGCTCGATGGACCGGGTGCTCGGCACGGTGCAGACCCTGGCCCGCTGGATCGAGTCCTCCGGCCACACCGCCGACCGCCTCGGCCGCGAGCTCTACCTGAACTCCTGCGGCCCGCAGGAGGAGTGGGTGACCGAGATCCAGTGGCCGCTCGGCTGAGCGCGGCGGCGCCGCCCGCGACGCTCAGCGCGACAGCGTGCGGTGGTAGCCGCCGACCACTTCCCGGTGCCACCACGCCCCCGTCGCCCGGTGCTCGGCACGGGTGGTGAAGCGGTAGCGGTACAGCGTCGCCCGCACGAACGCGGGCGGCGCGTCCGGGAACGGGTTGCCGTCGCGGCGCAGCAGCCGCAGCGTGTCCGGGTCGCCGGCCAGCAGCTTGCGCAACAGCGGCGTCAACCACCCGCGCGCGTAACCGGGGTTGAGCGCGGCGAACCACATCAGCCAGTCCAGCCGCAGGTGGTACGGGGCGAACTGGCGCGGGCGCCGCCGCGGGTCGCCCGGCTTGCCCTTGAAGCCGTAGGCCAGCCAGGTGTGCCCGTCCGCGCTGCCCTCCAACTCCACCTCGTGCCGCAGCCGGGTCACGCTGCCGAACGCGCCGTAGGTGTTGACCAGGTGCAGGCTGTCGAAGGAGGCGTTCATCAGCTGCCGCGAGGAGAGCAGGTTGCGCGCCGGGCGGTAGCTGAGCGCCAGCACCAGCGCCGCGTACGCGAGCGCCGCCGCCTGGAACCAGAGCGGCGTGGCCGGATAGGCGTGCCGGGTGCCACTGCTGACCGCGCTCAGCGCCAGGGTGACGGTCAGCCAGTTCAGCCAGGCGAAGTTGCCGGACAGGACCAGCCACAGCTGGGTGACCACGATCAGCCCGGCCGCGACCGTCGCCCCCGGCTGCGGCAGGAACAGCGCGACGGGCGCGCCCAGCTGGACCATGTGGTTGGCCCCGGCCTCGACCCGGTGCAGCGGACGCGGCAGCCGGTGGAACCACCAGCTCAGCGGGCCCGGCATCGGCTGGGTCTCGTGGTGGTAGTACAGGCAGGTCAGCTCGCGCCAGCAGCGGTCCCCGCGCAGCTTGATCAGTCCCGCGCCGACCTCGACCCGGAACAGGATCCAGCGGATCAGTACCAGCGTCGTGACCGGCGGCGCGACCTGCCCGTTGCCCAGGAACACCGCCAGCGCGCCGGTCTCCAGCAGCAGCGACTCCCAGCCGAAGGAGTACCAGGTCTGCCCGACGTTGACGATCGACAGGTACAGCGCCCAGAGCAGCGCCCACAGCGCCATCGCCGCGCCCAGCGGCACCGCGTCCGCCGCCCCCGAGACCAGCGCGGCCGCGAGCGCGCAGCCTGTCCACGCGACGGCGGCGAAGAGGCGGTCGGAGTAGCGCCAGTGGAACAGTGACGGGGCCTCCCGGAACCGCCGGTGGGCCAGGAACCGGGGGATCGGCGTCAGCCCGCGGGTGCCCAGCAGCGCCCGTCCCTGCCGCGCGGCGGCCAGGAAGCCGACCAGGTAGACGCCCGCCAGCGCGCGCTGGAACAGCAGCCGGCCCAGCCAGTCACCGGGCGCCTCCAACCACCGCATGGCTTCACCATGCACCATCCGTTAGCCTGCTGCCATGCATCTCTCCGGGCCGCACTAGACCGAGCGCCGACGCCGCGTCAGTTGACGCGTCGCGCCCCCGCTCCGTCCCTTCGTGCGCCTTTCTTCCTGGAGAGTTCCCATGTCCCGCCCTGCCCGGGGCGGCGTGTCGCCGCGCGCCGTCCTCGCCCTGCCGCATGCCCGCGGTCTGTTCGCCGCCGGTGCGCTCGCCCGGCTTCCCTACGGCCTCCACCTGCTGCCGCTGCTGCTCGCGCTGCGCGCGGCCGGCGGTTCCTACGCCGTCGCCGGTCTCGCGGTCGGCGCGTACTCGCTGGTCGGCGCGGTGCTGGGGCCCGCCCGCGCCCGGCTGGTGGAACGCCGGCCCGCCGCGCTGCCCTGGCTGGCGGCCGGATTCGCCGGGCTGCTCGGCGCACTCGCCCTGCTGGCGGGCCTGCGCGCCGGACCGGTCACCGCCGTGCTCGCCCCGGTGGCGGGCCTGCTCGCGCCGCCGGTCGGGCCCCTGGTCCGGGTCCGTCTCGGCGGGCTCGCCCGCACCGACGCGGAGCGCCAGGCGACGCTCAGCCTGGACGCGGTGCTGGAGTCGACCGTCTTCGCGCTCGGCCCGGCGTTGGCCGGGGCAAGCCTGACGGTCCTGGCCGCACCGGTCGTGCTCGGGCTGTGCGCGGCCTGGTTCGCGCTCGGCTTCCTCGCCCTGGCCGCCGTCTTCCGCGGCCTGCCCGTCCCGCGCGCCGAGGGCGGCTGCCCGTCCCCCGCCGCGCCCTCCGCCACGTCCCGGGTGCCGCTGCGCTCGGCCGCGTTCTCGTCCGTGCTGCTCGCGGTGTTCTCGGTCGGGACGGCGGGCGCCCTGACGGCGCTGGCCGCCGTCGCGGCCTGGGGCGGAGGAGTCGCCGGAGCGCTGGACGCCCTGGTCTCCGTCGGCGGGGTGCTGGGCGGACTCGCCTACGGCCGGCGTTCCTGGCGGCGGCCGGCCCGGCACCGCCTGGTCTGGTCGACCGCGCTGGGCGCGGCCGGCCTGGTGCTGGCGGCGCTCTGCTTCTCCCCGGCGGGCGCCGCGGTCGGCTTCCTGCTGGTCGGCGCGGCCACCGACTGCGTGCTGATCACCGCGTACCTGCTGGTCGAGGAGGTGGTCCCGGCCGGTTCCCGCACCGAGGGCGGGGCCTGGGTGAACACCGCGATCAACCTCGGCTCCGCCGCCGGCTCGGCCCTGGGCGGCCTGCTGCTCGCCGCCCCGGCCGGTGCCCGCGGCGTCTTCGTCGCCGGTCCGCTGCTGCTGCTCGCGGTCCTGGTTCCGCTCACCCTGAGGCGTCCGTCCCGGGCGTGACGGGGCTCACCGCGTCCCCGCCCCCGCAGCCGCCCCCGGGTCGCGGGGGCGGGTGGTCCCCGCGGCTCAACAGAGCCGATGTGGGCGTATTCCTGCGGTTCCAAGCCTGATGAGCGGATTGCTCATGCTTTGTGTGGTTTGAACCACTTGGGACCAAAGTTCCTTGCTCCTGCGGCGACGGTCGTGTGAACGTGGAAATCGTTCAGCGGAACGCGGCAGCAACCCAGCGCCGTGAGAGGGCCCGGTCCAGGACCGGTGAGCCCGGCGGATCAGCCCCGCGAACACGCTCGACCGGAAGAGCCCGCAGCGCGTGTGTGCGCCGGGCGTGTCGAGAACAGCCAGCCAGTACCCCGAGCGGCTCCCTGCTGCCCGCCCGCCCTGTTCGCGGGCGGGAGCTTCCTGCCGCCCACGACCTCTGGAGTGACATGCGTCTCGGCCTGACCCGTACCCCTGCCCGCCTGACCACGGGCGTCCTGATGGCGTCCTGCGTCGCTGCTTCCGCCGTTCTCGTCGGCCAGCACGCGACGCCCGCCGAAGCAGCCACGAAGACGACCGCCGTGGCCGACCGAATACCGACCCAGCACGCCGTGCAGCTGGCCGAGAAGCTGGCCAAGACGACGCCGGCCCCTGCCGCCTCGGGCCAGGGTGCCGTGAAGGTGGCTGAGCAGCTGGCCAAGGCGACGCCGGCTCCGGCCGCGCCCGCCTCCGGCCAGGACGCCGCGAAGGTGGCCGAGCAGCTGGCCAAGGCGGCTCCGGCCGCGGCCAAGCCCGCGCCCGCCAAGCCCGCCGCCCCGGCCGCGAAGCCGGCGCCCGCGAAGCCCGCCCCGGCGAAGCCGGCGGCGAAGACCTACCCGAACAACCTCGACGGCTGGATCGCCGAGGCCCGTGACATCCTCGGCGCCCACGGCGACAAGGTGCCCTCCGCGGCCTCCATCCACGCCCGCGCCCTGACCGAGTCCTCCGGCAACCCGCACGCCGAGAACCACTGGGACGGCAACCAGGCCCTCTACGGCGGTACCTTCGGCCTGATCCAGACGATCAAGCCGACCTTCGCCCAGTACTCCCTGCCGGGCCACAAGGACATCTTCAACCCGGTCGACAACATCATCGCGGGCGTCCGCTACGCCAACGACCGCTACGGCTCCTTCGAGACCGTCGCCTACGGCAAGCAGGGCTACTGACAGCCCCGTTGCTCCCGTTCTGCCGGTCATTTCCGCCCCGCTCCACCCAATCCCGATGACTGCCGGGCACATTCCCCCAAGTTGCCGAAAGAGCACCTGGTGAGCCGGTGCTCCGCAGGCGGAGGATCGTCGGCGGAGAAAGGGGTGGAAGGTGGTAATGAAACCGAGCAACCCGTGGATCACCGGGCGCTACGCCGTGGGTGAGCCCACGGTGCGCCTGATCTGCGTGCCGCAGGCGGGGGCCGGCGCGGGCGCGTTCTCCGGCTGGCGCCGGCACGTGCCCGAGGGGGTGGAGCTCGCCCCGGTCGAACTGCCGGGCCGTGGCACCCGCGAACGGGAGCCGCACCCGGAGGACGTGACCGCCCTGGCCGAGGCGGTCTTCCAGGGTCTTCGGCCCGAACTCACCATGCCCTACGTCCTGTTCGGGCACAGCCTCGGCGGCCTGCTGGCCTACGAGGTGGCCCGCCGGGTCGAGGCGCAGGGCCTGCGGGAGCCGCTGGCCGTGCTGATCTCGGGCGCGCGCGCACCGCAGACGCCCTCGCTGCGGACCATGTCGGACGTGGACGAGGACCGGCTGCTGGACTGGATCGCCGCCAACGGCGGTCTGCCGCAGGAGATCCTCAGCTATCCCAGCTTCGTCGCCGAGATCCTGCGGGCCGTCCGCACCGACCTGCGCTACGCCGAGCAGTACCTGGAGCCCGACCCGACGCGGCTGCGCAGCCCGCTGCACGTGTTCGCGGGCGCCGACGACGCCATCACCCCGCCCGCCTACGTCCCGTTGTGGGAACGCTGCGCCGGCGGGGACTTCCGCGTCACCACGCTGCCCGGCGGCCACGCCTTTCCGCACACGGATCCGGCTGCGCTGCTCCGCCACGTCCAGGACCTGCTGCCGCGGCCCGCGGTCGCGGCCGGGGTCGGATGAGCGCAGGGCAACGCGCCGTCATCGCAGCGACCTTCGCACAGGAGGAGGGAGAACGGTGTTCAGCGTCGAGACGACGACCCACGGTGGCATGCACGAGGTCGTCAGGATCAACGAGTTGGCCGAGGGAGGGGTGGCCGACGCCACCAGCCTGAGCGAGTCCGTGCTGGCGGAGGTGAGGACCGCGGTCCGCGGTCACCTCGACCTCCTCGGGCACGAACGCGGCCCGGCGCTCACCGAGGTGGTGATGTCGGACGCGGGAACGAGCATCGTCAGCTGTCGCACCCGGAGCCTGTGACCAGCGGCTCCGCCGGCTTCCCGCGGTTACCGTCCGTTCCGGGAACGTGACGGTAACCGTTCGGGAACCGGCTCGGGGAACGTAGGACCCGTCGAAAGAAACGGCCTCCAACTCCCCAGGAGTCATCATGCAGCGCACGCTGGTCAGCCTCTCCGGTCTCGTCGTCGCCGCCCTCGCCATCGGGCTCGGGGCGGGCGTGGTCAGCGGCGCCGAGGCCGACGGCCACACCGGTCACCGCGGGACGGCCCACGTGCAGCGCGCCGACGGCAAGAGCCCGACGGGCACCGGCCCCACCGCGGCCGCGACGACCCTGGCCGACGGCAAGAGCCCGACGGGCACCGTCACCTCGGGGCCGACGGCGTGACCCGGTCCGCGGGCCGGCGGCGGCGTTCGGCCGGCACACCCAGCAACCCGAAGACCTCCTCGGCGGCGGCGGCGTGGATCCGCCGGGCGCCCTCGTCGCCCAGCCCGTCGGCGGCCGCGGCCATGCCGGCCAGCGCGTAGGCCTCCTCGATCCGGAAGCTCACCGTCGCGGCCACCTCGTAGGCCTGACTGTGCAGACGCAGTGCCTCCGCGTACTCCCCCTGACAGTGCAGCAGCCGCCCCAGGACGTTGAACGTCTTGGCCTGACGCAGCGGCGACAGGCTCTGCTCCACCTGCTCCCGCGCCCGGGCCGCGAAACCGTCGGCCAGCTCCCGGTCCCCCGAGCAGTGGGCGACCTCGGCCGACAGGGCCATCGCCAGTGCCATCAGCCCCGGTTCGTTCCGGTGCGCACACAGCTCACGCGCCTCGGCCAGACACTGTTCGGCCCCGACCAGGTCCCCCAGACCGAGCCGGGCGAGCGCCAGATCCGTCTGCGCGACCAGCGCGTTCTCGTGCCGGTCCAGACCGCCGACCAGGGCGACCGCGCGCATCGCCGCCTCCGCGGCCTCCTCGTAACGGCCCCACTGCTCGTACAGCGTGCTCAGCGCGGTCAGCGTGTCCGCCTCCGCACGGGGGCTCTCCAGCTCGCGTTCCAGCGCCACCGCCGCCTGCAGGTGTTCCAGCGCCTCGGCGAACTGCCCCAGCAGACTCTTGTACAGACCCAGCGTGCCCTGGCTGTGGGCCTCGGTGTGCCGGTCGTCGACCCGGCGGGCGAGCGCCAGGCTCTCGGAGGCGACCTCGATGCCCTCGTCGTAGCGGCCGAGCTGCCAGCAGGCGACACCCAGGTTGGCGAGGCTGACGCTCAGCAGTCCCGCGTCGCCCAGATGCCGTGCGGCCTGCACGGCCGTCCGGGTGAGCGCCGCGAACTCGTCCAGGTTCCCCTGGGCGTTGAGGTAGAAGGCGACGTTGCGGCTCAGGCAGACGGCGTGCCGGTGGTACCCGTCCGTCACCGCGCGGTCGACGACGATGGCGAGCGTCATGTGCTCCTTGGCGAACCAGGTCTGCGCGCCCTCGGCGCGGAACAGCGCCGGCTGTCGCAGCGGCGGCAGGTCCAGGCCGGTCGGCCGGCGGCTGCGGCCGGGGTAGAGCACCTCGCAGGCGGTCTCGCTGGCGGTGAGGTAGTACTCCAGCAGCCGTTTGGCGGCGGCCGCCCGCTCCTCGGCGGCCATCTCCTCGCACAGGCCGCGCGCGAAGCTGCGCACCAGGTCGTGGTACGAGTACCGGCCGACCTCCGGCTGCTGCAGCAGGTGCGCGTCGAGCAGGTGCTCCAGCTGGTCCTCGGTGTCGCGCACGTCCTCGGCCAGCACCGCCGCCGCCGAGTAGGCGTCGAACTCCCGGCCCGGGTGCAGTGACAGGGTGCGGAAGGCACGGCGGCACGACTCGGGCAGCACCTGGTAGGACAGCCGCAGGGTCGTCGCCACGCCGCGTTCGCCGGAGTTGAGCTCGTCGAGCTTGCGGTTCTCGTCGCGCAGCCGCTCGACGAGGTACTCGAGCGTCCAGGCGCGCCGGTTGCGCAGCCGGGCCGTCGCGATGCGCAGCGCCAGCGGCAGGTAGCCGCACAGGTGGGTCAGTTCCCTGGCGGCCTCCGGCTCGGCCTCGATCCGCTGCGGGCCCAGGAGTTGGGCGACCAGGCGGACGCTCTCCGAGGGTGCCAGCACATCGATGGAGATCCACTCGGCGCTGTCCAGCTCCACCAGCCGCGCCCGGCTGGTGATCAGGACCAGGCAGCCGGGGGTGGTCGGCAGCAGCCGGCTCACCAGGGCGGCGTCGGTGCCCGCGTTGTCGAGCAGCAGCAGGACCCGGCGGCCGGCCAGCACGGACTGCCACAGCAGGGTCTGGCCGACCACGTCGTCCGGGATCCGGTCCTGGGTCACGCCGAGCGCGCGCAGCAGCACCTCCAGCGCGGTGCCGATGTTGACCGGCCGCTCGTCCGGGGAGAAGCCGCGCAGGTCGAGGTAGAGCTGACCGTCCGGGTACTGGTCGGCGAGCAGATAGGCGGCGCGCACCGCGAGCGAGGTCTTGCCGGTGCCGCCCATCCCGTCGATCGCGACGATCCGGGTGCGCTGCTCGTCCGGCTGCGCCGCGGCCAGCAGGTGACGCAACTCCCTGTCGCGGCCCACGAAGTCGGCGAGGTCGAAGGGGAGCGTGCGGGGCGATCCCGCGGCCTTCGGATCCGTCGGGTCCTCGCCGGACGCGGTCGCGGTCGTCCGCGGCGCCGGGACCGGATCGGGAAGCGAGCCGGGACCGCGGGCGGACGCCGGGTCGGTATCGGGACGCGTCGGCCCCACGGGGCCCGGCGCGACGGCTGGCTTCGGTCCGGCCGGGACGGGGGCGTCCAGCTCCGGGCTCTCGACCAGGATCCTCTCGTACAGCTTGGCCACATGCGGGTCCGGGTCGATGCCGAGCTCCTCGGCCAGCTCCTCCCGCAGCCGCCCGTACTCGGCCAGCGCCTCGGCGCGGCGGCCGGAGCGGAACAGCGCCAGCATCAACTGGCCGCGCAGGTTCTCCTGGAGCGGGTGGCGCCCGGTGTACTCCCGCAGCTCCCCGATCAGCTCGGCGGACTCGCCGGCCGCCAACTGGAGCTCGAAGTACTGCTCCACGACCGCGAGATGACGTTCCTCCATGGCACGGGCGGCGGCCTCGATCACGCCGCCGCCCCCGATGCCGAAGAGCACCGGTCCGCGCCGCAGTGCCATCGCGGAGCCGAGCAGGGCCGCGGCCTCCTCGCCGCGGCCCTGCTGGATCAGGCTTCTTGCCTGGCGGGTTCTCGTGTCGAACTCGGTGGCGTCCAGTGGGGTGTCGGCCGCGATCGCGTAGCCGGGCCCGTCGGTGACCAGCACCCGGTTGCCGCCGGGGATCCGCCGCCGCAGGTCGGCGATCGCCTTGCGGACCTGGTGCGACGCCGTCGCGGGCGGCTCGTCCGGCCAGGCCGAGTCGACCAGCCGGGGCACCGTCAGCAATCGCCCCGGTTCCAACAGCAGGACGGCGAGAATACGGCGCGGGATCGGGCCGCCGAGTTCGATGCGCCGGTCGCCCGCCCAGGCCTCCAGCGGACCGAGAATGTTGAAGCGCAGTGCAGGAGGCGCCGACGGTACCGCCGATCTGTCAGCAGCTATGTCGGATATGCCACCCATGCCCATGTGCGCCCCCGCCCGAATGCCGAATCCTCCCCTGACCAGCCCCCGAATCATAGGCCTTGTACCTGTCACGCGGTACATCAACGGGAGCGGAACGGGAACCCGGGAACCCACACTCCCCTTGTCGGTCAACCTGGCTGAGCGCCGCGTTGCGCGGTGTCACCTGTCGCAATGGAGGTGAACGAATGAACGAGAACCTGTTGCTGCGGCTGCGACTCCAGAGCGGCATGACGCAGGAGGAGCTCTCCGAGCGCTCCGGAATCAGCGTCAGGACCATCCGGAACTTCGAGCGCGGTCTGATCCAAAGGCCGCGCCGCAGCTCGGTGGACATGCTCCTGGACGTGCTGGATCCCGGACTGAAGGAGAAGCTGCGTTCCGCTCCCATGGACGATCTGGGCATGCCGGTGGGCATGGCCGCGGAGTGGCTCAAGCTGGTCGGGCCCGAGCCCGGCGCCTGGCGCGGCAGCCGCCCGCCGCGCTCGTCCCTGGTCGGCCGCGATCACGACGTCGAGCTGCTGGGACGGCTGGTGCTGGAGCAGCAGCTCGTCGTGATCACCGGCCCCGGCGGTGTGGGCAAGTCGCGTATCGCGCTGGCCGTCGCGGAGGCCGTGGCCACCCAGCTCCCGGACGGTGTCGCCGTCGTCGAGCTCGGCACCGTTCCGGGCGAGCGCGACCTCGACCAGGACGCGGTCCTGGAGCTCGCCGAGCAGGCCGTGGCCGACCGACTGGGGGAGGAGACGGCGGCCGGCGGCCGCCACCGGATGCTCATGGTCCTCGACAACGCCGAGCACCTGCCGCAGGCCGGCGCGCGGCTGGTGGACCGGCTGCTGGGCCGCTTCCCCGGGATGCACGTGCTGATGACCGCCCGGCGCGCGCCGGAACTGGCCGGCGCGGTGCTGTGCGAGCTGGCGCCGCTGGCGCCGCCGGTCGCGGTCGAGCTGCTGCTGGACCGGCTGCGGAGCTGCTGCCCGGATCTGGACCTGTCCGCGGAGGGGGAGCGGCTCACCACGCTCGTCGGCCTGCTGGACGGGCTGCCGCGCCTGATCGAGTTCGCCGCGCACCGCCTGCGCATGGTGCCGCTGGAGTCACTGCTGACGGACGGTCAGGCCGTGCGCCTGCTCGGGTCCGGCGACGTGCGGACGCTGCCGCACCAGCGCACCCCCGAGGCCAGCCTGCGCTGGAGCCTCGCGCTGCTCGGCCCGCGCCACGAACGGCTGTTGACGCGGCTGGCCCGCGACGGCGGCGAGGCCGGTTTCCGGGTCGGCGAGCTGGAGGTCGACCCGGACGAGTTCTCCGAACTGGAGGCCGTCGGACTGCTCGCGGACCTCGCGGAGACCTCGCTGCTCCAGGTCGACCGGGGCGGCCGCTACCGGTACCGGATGCTCCGGCACGTGCGCGCCTTCCTGGACGACCCCGCGACGCTCGCGACCGCCTGAGCCCGACACGGGAACGGCCCCGGCCCCTCGGACACCGGTCCGGGGCCGGGGCCGTTCCCGTGTCGCGTGGTCACACGGCGACCGGCACCACCGACACGACCGGCGCGGCCGGCTCCTCGGTGAGCTCGACGAGCTCCTCCGCGGGCGTGGCGAGGACCCCGAGGGCGGGCGCGACCATCAGCGCCACCGTCATCGGCACCATCACGACCAGCAGCGCCAGCATCCCGCCCGGCACCCCGAACAGGGCCACGAACAGGCCGGCCAGCAGCGGGCCGCACCACTCGAGCGCGTAGGCGCCGAAGCGGTTCACCGCGGCGACGCGGCCCAGCAGCCGGTCCGGCACCAGCCGCATCACGTAGGTCATCAGCACGACGTTGACCGGCACCGTGGCCACCTGGGTCAGGCAGACCACCACGGCGATCTCCCACACCTGCGGCACCAGGGCGGTGACGGCCAGGCCGACGGTGAACACCGACACCGCGGCGCACAGCAGCGTCCGCGGCCGGAACCGGCGCACGATCGCCGGGGCGACCAGCGAGCCGACGAAGCCGCCGGCCACCGTCGTCGCACTGACCAGGCCGACCGCGGTGGCGCCGCCGCCCCGGTGTCCGACCAGCGCGATCAGCAGCAGCATGAAGGCCTGGGCCACCATGTTGAGCACCGAGGCCATCACCACGACGAAGCGCAGGAACGGCTGCCGGCGCACGAAGCGCAGGCCCGCCCCGACGTCCTGGAGCAGCGAGGTGCGCGGCGCGTCCGCGTCCCGGTCCGGACCCAGCGGGCGGCGGATGTTCAGTGCGCCCAGCGCGGCGAAGACGAAGGAGAGCGCGTCGGCGCCGAACGGCACCCAGCGGGCCAGGCCGAACAGCACCCCGCCCAGCGGCGCGCCCAGCAGCTGCGCCAGCATGTCCCGGCTCATGGCCTGGCCGTTGGCGGTGGCCAGCTGCTCCTTGGGGACGATCCGGGCCAGTGCCGGCGTGCTCGCGCCCAGCACGACGCCCGAGAGCAGGCCGCTCAGCAGCGAGGCCGCCACCAGCGGCGGCAGCGCGGGGTGGTGCCCGCGGGCGAGCACCGCCACCACGGCCAGCGCCGCCGCCTGGGCCAGCGGACCCACCGTCAGGATCGCGCGCCGGGACACCCGGTCGGCCAGCGCGCCGCCCCACAGGGCCGTCGCCACGACGCCCAGCAGGTTGGCGGAGCCGATCAGGCCGGCCTTGCCCACCGAGCCGGTGCTCGCGAGCACGAGCAGCGGAAAGGCGATCGTGGACACGCTCGTGCCCAGCGCCGAGAGGGTGTTGCCGGCCCACCAGCCCAGGTAGTCGCCGTTGTGCCACAGCGACCCCGGGGCCGGTTCCGCGACCCCCTCGCTCGCTGTGTCGCTCACTGATTCGGTCACGGGATCCTCCTGACACGGGTGCGTGCGGTTGCGCCCACCACCCTGGGGTCCCACCGGAGCCCCGGACCAGGCACGACCCGGCCGGGTGCCGGTCGTTGCGGCGGCATCGTTCTTGCCGGTGCCACTGCCTGGTGACGGACCGTCGGGCGGGCTGGAATCTCCTCATCGCTCACAGCAGGGGAGCGCCGCCAAGCGGAGGTGAGAGGGATGGTTGCCCAGGTGCTGGACCTCGGTGTCGACCTGGCCGACCCGGAGACGTTCACGAGGGGCGACCTCGGGGCGTACTGGCGTCGACTGCGCCAGGAGGACCCGGTGCACTGGCACCCGGCCGCGCCGGACCGCCCGGGTTTCTGGGTGATCAGCCGGCACGCGGACCTGATGGCCGTCTACCGGGACGAGGCCCGGTTCACCTCCGAGCAGGGCAACGTCCTGGTGACGCTGCTCGCGGGCGGCGACGCGGCCGGCGGCAAGATGTGCGCCGTCACCGACGGCGCGCGCCACCGCGAGGTGCGCAACCTGCTGCTCAAGTCGTTCTCCCCGCGGGTGCTGGCGCCGATCGCCGAGCGGGTGCGGCACAACACGCTGCGCCGGGTTGCCCGCGCGGTGCTGCTGAGCGAGTGCGACTTCGCCGCCGAGGTCTCCGAGCACATTCCGATGACCACCATCTCCGACCTGCTCGGGGTGCCCGAGTCGGACCGGCCGTTCCTGGTCGACCGGGCCCAGCGCGCGCTCAGCTCGCACACCGCGGGCCAGAGCGAGGAGGACGGCTGGAGCGCCCGCAGCGACATCCTGCTGTACTTCGCGGACCTCATGGAGGAGCGCCGCGGCCACGAGGCCGACGACGTGATCAGCGTCCTGGCCAACGCCCGGATCAACGGCGTCCCGCTCAGCCGGGACGAGATCGTGCTCAACTGCTACAGCCTGATCCTGGGCGGCGACGAGACCAGCCGGCTCACCATGAACGACGTGGTGCACACGCTCGCCGGTGAGCGCGAGCAGTGGCGCCTGCTGCGCGAGGGCGCCGTCGGCCTGGACACCGCCTGCGAGGAGGCGCTGCGCTGGGCGACACCCGCCATGCACTTCGGCCGCCGGGCCCTGGTGGACGCGGAGTTGCACGGCCGGCTGATCCGGGCCGGGGACATCGTCACCGTCTGGCACTCCGCGGCCAACCGCGACGAGACCGTCTTCGCCGACCCCGACCGCTTCGACCTGGCCCGCACCCCCAACCGGCACGTCGCCTTCGGCTACGGCCCGCACTTCTGCCTCGGCGCGCACCTGGCGCGGGTGGAGATCACCGCACTGCTGGAGGCGCTGCGGCGGTTCACCAGCGAGATCGAGGTGGTGGGCGAACCCGCCAGGTTCCACTCGAACTTCCTGGCGGGGTTCAGCCGCCTCCCGGTCAGGTTCACCCGCGACAAGGCCCAGCTGTCGGCCTTCGCCGCCGAGCTGCGCGCCGACCGCGCCGCCTGACCGCCCCCTCGACAACGACGACCGGAGGAAGCCCGAAGTGAACGTCACCCGCGCCCAGGAGGGGATCCTCTCCGCCGAGGGACCGCTGGCCGGACAGGCCTCGCCGTTCCACGTGATGGTCAGCGCCCTGATCACCGGACCGCTGGACCGCGACCGGCTCCACGCCGCGCTGGACCGCGTCACGCGGCGGCACGCCGCCCTGCGCACCGTGTTCACCCGCGACGCCGCGACCGGCGAGCTGGGCAGCCGGGTGCTGACGGAGTGGCGGCCGACGGTCGTCGAGCAGGAGCTGCCCACGCTGCCGGCGGACGCCGACCCGGTGCGCGTGGTGCACCGGCTGCTGACCCCGACCGCCCCCGCGGTGCTGCGCCCCTACGAGGCGCCGCCGGTCCGCTTCGTGCTGAGCCTCGCCGGTCCCGGGCGCGCCGTGCTCACCCTGCTCGGCCACCACGTCGTGCTGGACGGCTGGAGCATCGGCCTGATCTTCGAGGACGTCGCCGCCGGATACGCGGGCGCCACCGACACCGACGAGGTGCCGGGGATGGAGCTGCTGGCCGAGGCCGAACGCAGCGACGCCGTCGCCGCCCTGACCGTGGAACGCGCCGCGATGCTCGCCGACTGGCCCACCGTCCTCGAACTGCCCTCCGACCTGGACCGGCCCGCGGTCCGCGACTGCGCCGGCGTCCGGCTGCCGTTCACGCTGACCGACGCCGCCCGCGAGGGCTGCGTCCGGCTGGCCGCCTCCCTGGGGGTGAGCCGCAACGCGGTGCTGATGGGTGCCTGGGTGCTGGCCGTGGCCCGGCGCACCGGCCGGGACCGGCTGCTGGTCGGCATCCCCACCGTGGGACGCCACTCCCGGGCCGCGATGCGCGTGGTCGGCGGCGCCACCGGACTCGGCCCCGTCGCCTGCTCCGTGCCGGAGGAGGGGACCGTCGCCGACTACGTGCGGGCCACCGCGAAGTCGCTCCAGGCGTCCCTGCGGTACGGACGGGTGCCGTTCGAGGACCTGGCGACCGCGCTGACCCGCGGCGGCGACCGGGCCCGCAACCCGCTGGCGCAGATCGCCTTCGGCGCCCACAGCGAACTGGTACCGACCGGCCTGCCCGCCGGCGAGGTCACCTTCGACCTGCACGTCGGTCACACCGGCGGCACCGCCTACGACGCGATGCTGCACGCCCTGGTCTGGGACGAGCGCCCCGGACTGGAACTCGAGTACGCCACCTCGGTGCTGACCGCCGGGGAGGCCGCCGACCTGGCCGCCTCCTTCGAGCAGGCGCTCGTCGAGATGGCCGCCGCACCGGACGGGCCGCTGGCCGCCGTCACCACGGTGACGCCCCGTCAGCGCCGTCGTCTGGACGCGCTGGAGCACGGCCCCGAGGCCGACGCCGAGGCGGGCCTGTGGCAGCTGATCGAGCAGGCCGCGGCCCGCACCCCCGACGCGCCCGCCGTGCGCGAGGGCGACGGCGCGGACCAGACGCTGACGTACCGGCAGCTGCTGGAGGCGGCCGCCGTCCTGTCCGCCCGGCTCTCCGCCGCCGGGATCGGCGCGGGCGACCGGGTGGGCCTCGCGGTGCGCCGCTCGGCCGCGGAGATCGTCGCCATCGCCGCGGTGCTGCGGATCGGCGCCGCCTACGTGGGCCTGGACCCGGACAACCCCTCGGCGGCCACCGCCGCCGTCCTTACCGGCGCGCAGGCCACGGTGGTGCTCGGCGACGCCGACAGCCTGGCGGCACTGGGCCCCGCCGCGGCCGGACGGACCCTGCTCGACGTGCGGGCCGCCGGCGGGCCGGTCGGTGCGGTCCCCGAGCCGGCCCCGGCCGATCCGGACCGGATCGCCTACCTGGCCTTCACCTCCGGCACCACCGGCGCGCCCAAGGGCGCCATGATCCCCTGCCGCGGTGTGGTCCGGCTGGCCCGTGAGCCGCGCTTCCTGCGGCCCGGGGCGACCGACCGCTTCCTGCGCCTGGCCCCGCTCGCCTTCGACGCCTCCACCCTGGAGATCTTCGCCCCACTGCTGGCCGGTGGCACCGTCGAGGTCTTCACCGGACGCCACGTCACCGCCTCGGCGCTGGCCAAGTGCCTGGAGCAGCGCGGGGTGACCGGGCTGTGGCTCTCGGCCGGGCTGTTCCGCCTGGTGGCCGACTTCCGCCCGGAGGCCTTCCGCTCGGTGCGCCAGCTGCTGACCGGCGGCGACGTGGTCCCGCCCGCGCAGGTCGCCGCCGTGCTGCGGACCTGCCCCGGGCTGCGCGTCAGCAACGGCTACGGACCCACCGAGAACACCACGTTCACCACGGTGCACCACGTCGACGACCCGGTCGGCGCCACCGCCTCCGCGCTGCCGATCGGCCGCCCGATCCAGGGCACCGGCGTCGTGGTGCTCGACCACGCGGGACGCCCGGTGCCACCCGGCGGCGTCGGCGAGCTCTACGCCTACGGCGCGGGACTCGCGGCCGGCTACACCCGGGCACCCGACGAGACCGCGCTCGTCTTCGGGGAGTTCGGCGGCGCGGCCGCCGGCTGCAGGCTCTACCGCACCGGAGACCTGGTGCGCTGGGACGCCGAGGGCAACCTGAGGTTCCTCGGGCGCCGCGACCGCCAGGTCAAGATCCGCGGCTTCCGCGTCGAGCCGGACCAGGTGACCGCGGTGCTCCGAGCCCATCCCGAGGTCCGCGACGCCGCCGTGGTGGTGGTGCCGCTCGGCAACGGCGACCACCAGCTGCTCGCCGCCGTCGTCGGCGCCCGTCCCGGCCTGCTGGACACCCTGCGCGCCCACGCCGCCGGGCGGTTGCCCGGCCACGCCGTGCCCGGCCTGTGGGTGGAGGTCGAGCAGTTCCCGGTCACCGCGAACGGGAAGCTCGACCACCAGCGACTGCGCCTGCTCGCCGCCGAACCGGAGCCCGTCCCCGCGCCGGTCGCCGCACCGCCGCAGCCCGCCCCGCAGCAGCCCGTACCCGGGCAGGCCGGCGACGGACTGGAGGCCGCGATCGCGGACGCCTGGGCCGAGGTCCTCGGCCACCGCGACTTCACCCCGGCCGACTGGTTCTTCGACGTGGGCGGCGACTCGCTGCTGCTGATCCGCGTCCACTCGATCCTCACCGAGGCCCTGCCCGACCACGAGGTCACCGTGGGCGACCTGTACGCCTGCAGCGCCATCGAGGACCTCGCCGCCAAGCTCCGGGCCGACGCCCGGCGCACCGCCGCCTGACCGACCTGAACCGAACCGACAGACCCGACCCGACCCGCAGAGAGGAAGCACATGTCCAGCAACGAGTTCTCGCTCAGCCCCGAGCAGATCGCCCAGTTCGAGCGCGACGGCTACATCGGCCCGTTCGACCTGTACGACCCGGCCGAGATGGAGCAGCACCTGCGGGCGCTGCGCCCCAAGCTGATCAGCACCAAGAAGTCGATCTACAGCGACGAGAAGCAGGCCTCGGCGATCTCCAACTACGACCGCCACTTCGACATCGACTTCCTGGCCTCCCACGTCACCCGCCCGGAGATCGTCGACCGCGTCTCCTCCCTCCTCGGCCCGGACACCCTGTGCTGGCGCTCCGAGTTCCTGGCCAAGTACCCCGGCGACGAGGGCACCGACTGGCACCAGGCCGAGGACTTCTCCAGCCTCACCGACGAGCACACGCCGCAGATCCAGTGGCCGGCCGACTCCGACCGCCGCGGCACCATCACCGTCTGGACCGCGTTCACCGAGGCCAGCGTCGAGACCGGGGCGCTGCAGTTCATCCCCGGCACCCACAAGGAGATGAACTACGACGAGACCAAGGGCCTGAGCTACGACCCCGACGTCATCAACAACCTGGAGAAGCAGGGCACCAACCGCGGCTTCTTCGGCTACGACTACCGCCAGCTGCAGAAGGACCCGAACTGGGCCCCGGACGAGTCCAAGGCCATCTCCGCGGTCATGAAGCAGGGTCAGTTCATCATCTTCTGGTCCACGCTGATGCACGCCTCGCACCCCAACACCAGCCAGGACCAGGCCCGCCTGGGCTACTCGGTGCGCTACCTGCCCACCGCCGCCCGGGTCTACCCGGGGCTCACCGAGCTGAACGAGTTCGGCTCGACCGTCAGCCTCGCCCGCTACGGGGCCGTCCTCACCTCCGGCGAGGACACCTTCCACCACAACACGTTCGTCCAGCAGACCGTGAACGGCTACGAGTTCCCGGTCCGTGAGATTCGGAGGTCCGCATGACCGTGCAGACGACGGGGAGCCGTCCGGCGACCCAGCAGGAGATGGAGCAGTGGGTGGCCGACAGCTGGCGCGCCCTCGGACTGACCGTGGCGGGTCCGGCGACGGACTTCTTCTCCGTCGGCGGAACCTCGCTCGCCGCCGCGCGCTTCCTGGCCGGCGCGGAGGAGCTCTTCGGCGAGGACGTGCTCCCGCCCGAGGACTTCTTCGAGGGCAGCTCGGTCGAGGCGGTCGCCGCCCTGATCGTCCGCAACAGCTCCGGCGAGTCCTGACCGGCTACGACACACACGAAGACACGCACGACGACACACACGAGAGGGAGGACGCCCGGTGGCCGTCCTGGAACGCACCTTCGACCCCGCCGGGCTCGCCGCCCCCGCGTCCGCGCCCGCGCTGCGCGCGCTGGGCGCACTGCTCCGCGAGGTGGGCTTCGACGAGCACGGCGCCGCCCGTGCCGTCGCGGCCCCCGCGCCCGACCTGCTGCTGAGCAACTCGGCGCGGTACGCCTTCTTCGCGGACCGTTCCCGCCCCGAGGGGCCGCACGCCGAGGTGGCGCTGCTCACCTCGCTCTTCGTGCTCAACCGCAGCCTCCCCGCCGACTGGCTGGGCGGCGCCCTGCGACCCGAACTGCTGGACCTGCTACGGGAACTGGAGCTGCTCGACGACGCGGGCGAGCTCGCCCGCGGCCGGGTCTCGCTGACCCCCTGGCAGGGCCGCTGGTTCCTCGCCGACCGGCTCTTCCACAGCCCCGCCCCGCAGCAACTGGTGGCCGCGACCGAGCGTGACCTGGTGATGCCGCCGCACGCGTCCAGCCTGCTGGTGCTCGACACGCTCCAGGCGCTGCGCGGCTCCGTGCTCGACGTCGGCTGCGGCACCGGTTTCCTGGCCCTCAACACCGGCGCCGGGACCGACCGCAGCGCCGGACTCGACCTCAACCCGCGCTGCGTCGCCTACGCCACGGCCAACGCCGTCCTGAACCGCCGCGACGAGGTGGCCTTCACCGCCGGCGACTTCGCCGACCACACGCTCACCCCCGACCGGCGCTTCGACCACCTGGTCTTCAACGCCCCCACCCTGCCCAGGATCGACGACGAGGAGGGCGACGGCGAGTTCGGCCAGTCCACCATGGAGTGGCTGCTGCACGCCGCGGTCGCCATGGCCCCCCGGGTGCTGCGTCCCGGTGGCGGCGCGCACATCCTCGGCATCGTCGAGGTGCCCGCGGACCGGGTCGACGCCGCCGAGACCGTGCGCGACTGGCTGGCCGGTGCCGACGTCACCGACGTGACCGTGACCGCCCACGACTCCCCGCTGCTGCAGGTGACCCGCCGTCAGCTGGAGCAGCGGCGGCTGCACGGCAACAGCCTCCTGGTCTACGGGGCCGGACAGGCCCGCCGGCTGCTGGACAGCCTGGCGCGGCGCGGCACCGCGGCCGTGGAGGTCGTGACCATCGGCTTCCGCACGCCGCTGCCGCCGCCCCAAGAACCGCCGACCGAGAGGCAGTGACCCGTGACGACCGATCCCGCCCCGCAGTGGCTCTTCCCGATGCGCAAGCAGCGGGGGGACGCGCCGCCCGCAGAGGCGCGGCTGCTCGTCCTCCCGTACGCCGCCGCCGGGGCCGCGTCGCTGCGGCCGCTGGTGGCCGGACTGCCGCCCGAGATCGAGGTGCTGGGAGTCTCCCTCCCCGGCCGGGAGCGCCGTTTCTCCGAGCCGCCGGTCACCGGCCACGACGAGATCGTCGCCGCCGTCACCCGCGAGCTGGCTGCCCGTGAACCGCTGCCGACCTGGCTGTTCGGCCACAGCATGGGCGCCAGCCTGGCCCTGGCCTGCGCGCTCGCCGCGCCGGAGCTGTGCCATGGCGTGGTCACCAGCGCCCGCAAGCCCGGCGGCCTCGCCCTGGAGTCGCTGCGCGGCCTGGACGACGAGGCGATCGTCGGCTTCTTCGGCTCCGTCGGCAACACCGCGCCCAAGCTGCTGGAGGACCCCTTCTGGCGGGCCCGGCTGATCGAGCTCTTCCGTAGCGACATCGCCCTCGACGAGGAGGTGTCCACCGTGATCGAGGACGCCCCGCTGCACCTGCCGGTGCTCGCCCTCGGCGGCGCCGACGACCCGTACGTGCCGGCGGCCGAGCTCTCCGCCTGGGAGCGGCGCACCACCGGCGACTGCCGGGTGGTGGTCCTGCCGGGCGCCCACTTCTACCTGCTCGACCCGGCCAACCGGGAGGCCGTCCAGGACGCGCTGGTCGCCGCGCTGCACTCCGCCGTGCCCGCCGACGCCGCCCTGCCGGTCCGCTGACCTGCCGGTCCGCCGACCGACCGGCAGCCCGTACCGCCGGGCGCCGCGGCCGAGTTGCCTGTTCGTTGCCTGGGAGCAGGGGGTGACGCGACAGCAGAATCGCCGAGGCGCACGAAGCCCGTCCACGACGAACCAAGGAGGCAGAACGTGGTCGCAGCCCATCCGTCCGCTGACGGTGATGCCCTGCTCGACTGGAACGAGAGCCCGATCGGCCCGCCGCCGCTGGCCGTCAAGCGCGTCGTGGACGCGGCGGACCGCCTGCACCGCTACCCGCGCGGCCTGCTGGAGGAGGTGACCGCCCTCGCCGCCGCCCACCACGGCGTCGCCACCGACCAGGTGCTGCTGATGGCCGGCGTGGACGAGGCCATCGACATGACCCTCTCGCTGGCCGACCGGGCCTTCGGCCTGGTGCCCGGCTTCGACGGCTACCCGGACCGCGCCGCCGCCAACGGCAAGGCCTTCCACCCGATCCCGCTCGACGCCGACTGGCAGCCGCGCGTCGGGGTACCGGCGGGTCTCGGCTCCGACGACATCGTCTACCTGGCCCAGCCCGGCAACCCCACCGGCAACCTGTTGTCACCCGCGTGGATCGACACGCTGCGGGAGACCGCGGGGTACGTCTTCGTCGACGAGACCTACCAGGAGTTCTCCTCCCAGCCGGGCATCCTCGCCCGCACCGGCGGACCGCAGCCCGGACTGCTGGTCTACCGCAGCTTCTCCAAGGCCGCCGGCCTGGCCGGGATCCGCCTGGGCTGCCTGGTCGCCGAGGCGCGCGTGATCGCCCGACTGGAGCCGCTGCGCCGCTTCATGCCGATCGACGCGGTCAGCCTGCACGCGGCGGCCGGCCTGCTGGAGGAGCCCGCGTTCATGACCCGGCTGGCGCACTACGTCCGCGAGGGCCGCGCCGAGCTGTGCGGGCTGCTGCGTGGCAGCGGCCTGTTCGCCGAGGTCCGCGAGTCGGAGACCAACTTCGTCCTGGCCCGCCCGGACGCCTCCGTGCACGCGGCGCTCGCCGCGGTGCTCGCCGAGGACGGGGTCAGGGTCCGCGACTGCTCCGGCGTCGGCCTGGCCGGCTGGCTCCGCATCAGCGTCGGCACCCCCGAGGACCACGACCGCCTCGGCCACAGCCTGGACCGGCTCGCCCGCTCGCACGCCGAGCGCGCGGCCGCCTGAGACAGCACCCGCACCATGCACCGCCATCCCGACCACGCACGGCAATCCGCACGTATCCCACACCCGAGAGGTGAATCCGTCATGGCCATTCTCACCGACGACCTCGAGCGCCGTCTGATCGACAACACCCAGCCCGTCCGCTTCTTCTTCCTGGCCCAGGCCCTGCATCACGCGATGCACGTCGGCCTGTTCGAGGCCCTGAAGAAGGAGCCGGGCGCCACCGCGGAGACGCTGGCCGAGCAGCTCGGCCTCGACGCCTACCGCACCGGCGGCCTCCTGCGCTACCTGCGCAACGAGGGCTACGCGGTGTTCGAGGACGGCGGCTGGACCATCAGCGGCAAGGCGCTGGAGGTGCTCCCGTTCGCCCCCTGGTACGAGATGATGGTCGGCGGCTACGCGCCCTCCATGGACCAGCTCGGCGACATCCTCGCGGATGGCACCCGCTACGCCACCCGCAACACCACCAAGGTCGGCGAGGGCAGCTGCGGCATCGGCGCGCACGACGCGCTGCCGCTGGTCGAGCAGATCCTCGACCCGGCCGCGGTGAACCGTCCGGAGACCATCGTCGACCTCGGCTGCGGCGACGGCAGCTTCCTGATGGACCTGCTGGTGGCCCAGCCCGACCTGCGCGGTCTCGGTCTCGAGCCGAACGAGGGCTCCGTGGTGCTCGGCGAGCGCCGCCGCGCCGAGCTCGGCCTCGAGGGCCGGGTCGACCTGGTCCAGGGCGGCGCCGCCGACGCGCTCACCCTCGACCTGCCGGAGAACGGCCGCGGCATCTGCTTCATGACCGCGTTCGTGCTCCAGGAGGTGCTGCAGCAGGAGGGCGAGGAGTTCGTCGAGAACCTGCTCAAGCAGACCTTCGAGCGCTACCCCGAGGCCCGTTGGCTGGTCGTCGAGATGGACCACCAGCCGCTCTCCCCGGTCATGGGCAGCCACGGCCTGGCCCAGACCTTCTACAACCCGTACTTCCTGATCCACCACATCACCGAGCAGCGGCTGCAGACCCGCGGCTGGTGGGAGGAGCTCTTCGAGCGCCTCGGCCTGACCGTCGAGGCCTCCGCCAACCCCGACCCGCGCGCCGACTCCACCGGCCTGCAGTTCGGTGTCCTGCTCTCGAAGAAGGCCT
The DNA here is from genome assembly GCF_003258295.1 of Streptacidiphilus pinicola. GTDB lineage: Bacteria > Actinomycetota > Actinomycetes > Streptomycetales > Streptomycetaceae > Streptacidiphilus > Streptacidiphilus pinicola. The sequence continues at coordinate 38,223 of NZ_QKYN01000012.1, forward strand.
GACCCGGCATCAGTCGCACCGGAAGGGGCGGCCGCTCGTCACACGAGCGGCCGCCCCTTCGGCGTGCCCCGACCCTGTCGGCGCACCGCAGGAGGCCCCCGCACCGCGTGCAGCGGTGCGGGGGCCTCTGGTGGTTCAGCGCGCGGCGCGCGCCGTCGCGGCGAGCGCCTTGCGGTCGACCTTGCCGTTGCGGGTGAGCGGGAAGCTCTCCACCACCGTCCACAGCGCGGGCACCATGTACGACGGCAATTGCCGCTCCAGCGCGAGCCGCAGCGCCACCGGGTCGGCACCCGCCTCCGTCGCGGGGACGACCGCGGCGACCAGACGCTTGCTCGCGCTGTCCGCGCCGACGGCGAAGACCAGCGCGTCCTGCACGCCCGGCACCCGGGCGAGCACCGCCGCGATGGCGGCCGGCTCGACGCGGTAGCCGCGCAGCTTCACCTGGTCGTCCGCGCGGCCGAGGAACCGCAGCCGGCCGCGCCCGTCCAGCCGGACCAGGTCCCCGGTCCGGTAGAGCCGCTCCGGAACGTCCGGCGAGAAGCGGCCGAACCGCCGCGCCGTCTCCTCCGGATCGCCCAGGTAGCCGGTGGCCAGCCCGTCGCCGGAGGTGTACAACTCGCCCACGGCGCCGGGCGGCAGCAGTCGGCACCGGTCGTCGAGCACGTACACGCGGGTACCCGGCACGGGCACGCCGATGGGGAGCGGGCCGTCCACGTCCGCCGGGTCGGCGACCGAGTGGGTGGTGGTGAAGGTGGTGTTCTCGGTGGGTCCGTAGCCGTTGGTGACGACCAGGCCCGGGTGCTCCTCGAGCAGCCGGGCCACGTGCTGGTGCGGGACGACGTCGCCGCCGGAGAGCACCTGCCGCAGCCCGGCGAGCGAGCGCGGCGCGAACTCGGCGAGCAGCCGGAACAGTCCGGCGGTGAACCAGGCGACGGTGACGCCGCGTTCGACGAGGAAGTCGCCCAGCTCGGTCGGGGAGGGCAGCGGCTCGTCGTAGACCTCCAGGGTCGCGCCGGTGAGCAGCGCGCCCCACAGCTCCAGCGTGGAGGCGTCGAAGGCCAGCGGCGACAGCCGCAGCACCCGGTCGCCCGGCCCGAGCCGGACGTAGTCGGCGCCGTGGACCAGCCGGACCACGCCGCGGTGCGGCACGCAGACGCCCTTGGGCTCCCCGGTGGAGCCGGAGGTGAAGGCCACGTAGGCGAGGCGGTCGCCCGCCCCGGACGGCAGCGCGGGCACCTCCTCGACGCACTCCTCCCAGCCCGGGACCCATACCGGAACCGCCGGAACGCCCGCCGGGGCCTCGTCCCGCGGGCCGTGCAGCACGGCCGTGGGACGGCACTTGGCGACGATGCGGGCCAGGTGCGCGGCCGGCGCGCCGAGATCGACGCCGACGTAGGCGGCGCCGGCCAGGGCGATGCCCAGCACGGCCACCGCCTCCGCCACGGACCGGTCCAGTCCGACCAGCACGGTGTCGCCGGGCCGGACCCCGGCCTCGGCCAGCAGGCGGGCCTGGGCCGTCGCCGCCCGCTCCAGTTGACGGTAGGTCAGTTCGGTGTCGCCGTGGCGGACCGCGACGGTGTCCGGCAGCCGGTCGGCGACCTGCCGGAACAGCTGCTCCAGCGGGGCGTCGGGGAAGTGCCGGCCGGTGTCGTTGACCGCGGCCAGCCGTGCGCGCCGGTCCGCGGAGACGGCCCGGACGTCCTCCACCGGCCCCGAGGCGCCGGCCAGTTCGGCGGCGGCCGCGAGCAGGTCGGCGGCGAATCCGGTGAGCTCTGCCTCGGTCCAGACGCCCGCGCGGCAGGCCAGCGAGCCGGAGCGGTCCGTGCCGCGCCAGTCGGCGCGCAGCGCGACCTCGACGCCGTCCCCGGGCTCCGCGTCCGGACCGAAGGCGGCACGGGCCTCGCCCGCGTCGCCCGCAGCCTCAACGGCCGGGTCGCGCAGCAGGCGTTCGGTGGCGGCCAGCAGGTCGTCGGTGCCGCGCTCCTCCTGGATCTCGACGTCGAGGGTGCCCGTGCCGCAGCGCACCGGCACGATCCGGCACCCGGTCCAGCGGGTGAGCGTCACCGCGTACGCGGCGAGCAGCAGGGCGTCGGGCCCGACGCCGAGCTTGGCGCAGCGGGTGGCGATCTCCGCCCGCAGCCGCGCGTCCGGGTCCACCAAAGCCCTCAGGGCCGGGCCTCCCGAGGAGGCCTGGCCCTGAAGGTCGGTGGGGAAGTCCATACGGTCTTCCGCCATGGTTCATCCCTCCAGCAACGCGGCCTGGCCGCGCACCGTGCCGGCCCGCAGCACGTCCATGGTGCGCACCGGCACGCCGGTGGCCTGGCGGATCCGCTCCACCAGGGCCACCAGCAGCAGCGAGTCGCCGCCGGCGTCGAAGAAGTTGGTGTCCTGCGGTACCGACTCGGTGTCGGCGGTCTCGAGGACCTCCGCCCACAACGAGCGGACCAGGGCGATCCGGTCGTCGGCGGTGGCGATGCCGGCCAGAAGGGGCTGCGTCATGATCGAACCTCCAGCGATGCGGGTGAGTGGGAACGGCGACGTGCGGTGATCGGGACGTGCTTGTAGCCCGAGGCGAAGTTGGAGATCAGCCGCTCCGGCCGGCCGGCCGGGCGGAAGTCGTGGTAGCGGGTGAAGAGTTCGTCGAAGAGCACGCCCAGCGTGGTGCGGGCGACGCTGTGGCCCACGCAGTAGTGCGGGCCGATGCCGAAGGCCAGGTGCTTGTTGGGGCGGCGGCGCAGGTCGAAGCGCTCCGGCTCGGCGAAGACCGACCCGTCCCGGTTGGCCCCGCCGAGCCAGACCACCACGGCGTCGCCCGCCGCGACGGGCGTGCCGCGCAGGACGGTGTCCCTGGTGGCGTAGCGCATCACGTGGTTGACCGGGGAGGCCCAGCGCAGCGCCTCGGCGTAGCCGGACTCGTTCAGCTCCGGGTGCGCCGCCCAGTCGGCGAGCACCTCGGAGCCGGCGAACTCGGCCAGCACGAAGGTGGGTGCGTGGGGCGTGGTGACATTGGCGCCCAGCAGCAGGCTGTAGCAGTTGGAGATGACCTCGCCGGGCGACATCAGGCGGCCCTCGAAACGGGTCGACAGCAGGGCGCTCAGCAGGTCCGTGCCGAGGTGCTCGGAGCGGTGCGCTATCAGGTCCTGGAAGTAGCCGAACAGCTCCAGACGGGCCGTCATCAAGGTGGCGGCGCGGCCGCCGGGCTCCTGGAACTCCGGGTCGTCGGCGGCGATGCACATGGTGGTGGCCCGGGTGAGCCACTCCCAGTCGGTGCGCGGCAGTGCCATCATCGTGCCGGTGACCCACATCGGCATCGCCATCATCGCGCTGGCGAAGTCGAAGACCCCGCCGTCGCCCAGCGGTTCCAGCAGCTCCACCACGAGCGCGCGGATCTGCTCCCGCTCCTTGGCCACGGCCTTGCTGGTCAGCGCGCGCTTGAGCCGGGCCTGCCGGGCGGTGTGCAGCGGCGGGTCGGTGACGGCCAACTGCTGGCCGCCGGCCGGGTCGTCGGTGCCCAGCAGGTCCAGCAGGGTGCCGCGCTCGGAGGTGTAGGTGTCGGTGTCCCGCAGCACCAGGTCCGCCTCGCGGTAGTGCACCACGGACCAGAAGCCGCGGTCCGCGTCCACCTGCTGCCAGTGCAGGCCGTCGCGCTCGCGCAGCTCGCGCCAGAGCCGCGGCGCGTCGCCGTGGCTGTACAGCCGCGGATCGACCAGGTCGGGCCCGGCCGGGGCGAACGGGCACCGGCCGGCCGGCTCCCGGGTCGCGGGCGCCTCGGTGACGGTCATCGCTCCCCGCCTCCTTCGAGTTCGTCGACGACGGTGCGCAGCAGGGTGGCCGCGCGCTCCGTCTCGGTCAGGTACATGTGGCTGCCCTCGACCTCGACGCAGCGGAACCCCGCGGTCGTCTCGGCGGCCCACTGGGCCGCCTCGGCGGCGCTGACCAGCTGGTCGTCACGGCCGCGCAACGAAGTGACCGGCACGTCCAACAGCACGTCGTGGGCCGAGCGGTAGTCCTCGTGCATGGTGTTGTCGGCACGCAGGAACGGCATCATCACCTGGAGCAGCTCGGGGTGGTCCATGGCCGGGTGGCGGTAGCCGGCCACCCGGCGCAGGCCCTCCAGGAAGGCCTCGTCGTCGAGGTGGCTGACCCGCTCCACCTGCCGCAGCCGCGGCCCGGGGGCACCGCTGACCAGCAGCCGGGCGACGGGGCGCCCCTTGGCGGTCAGCCGGCGGGTCAGCTCGTAGGAGAGCTCCGCGCCGAGGCTGTGGCCGAAGAGCGCCACCCGCGAGGCGGCCTCGCCGAGGGCGTCGAGCTGGTCGAGCACCCAGGGCAGGGCGTCGTCCATGGCGGTGTCGACGTCGGTGTGCGGCGTCTCGAAGTACCGCTCCTCACGTCCGGGGAGCTGCACGGGCAGCAGGGTCAGCCCCTGCGGCGTGAGCGTGCGCCACTTGCGGAAGAAGCCGGCGCCGGCGCCGGCGAACGGCAGGCAGACCAGGGTGGTCGGGGTGGTCGGGGTGGTGGTCACGGTGGTCGTCGTCCCTTCAGGCCGCGTGGCCGTGCTCGGCGGTCGGCGCCAGGCCGGACCAGCGGGCGAGCACCAGCTGCGGGTCGCCCTCGGCGAGGTCCCGCAGCAGCGCGGCGACCTGGTCCGCCCCGCGCACGCTGCAGACCCGTCGGCAGCGGTAGGTGATGAGCACGACGTTCTCCTCGGAGTGCCGTTGGTAACCGAAGTACGGTGGACGGTTCATCGCTGACTGCCTTCTTTCGCCTGGGACCTGGAAGGGGGTGGGCGACGCGTGCCGCTCAGACGGTCTGGACCTCGCGCACGGGTGCGACGGCGGGCTCGGTTGTCGGCACCGACGTCGGGCCGGTGATCCGCAGGAACCTCAGCACCGG
>NZ_QKYN01000098.1 GCF_003258295.1 Streptacidiphilus pinicola
AGCGACCAGCCGGGGCCGTCCGCACGGACGATGCGGGCGCCCTCGGGGCCCGGCGCGGAGCGCACGCGGCCGGCGGGCGGGGGGTCGCTGGTGTAGCCGATGGCCTCGTCCAGCACGCGCTGGATGTGCGCGGGAGGCGCGGCCCCCGTCGAGTCGAAGGAGGCGTGCAGGCCGACCTGCTCGCGCCAGGTGAGCCACTGCTTGGCCACGTCGTCCGCGGCCATCCGGCGCTGCGCCGCGCCCCAGCCCTGCGGGTCGGGGGCGGTGAGCAGGATCTCGCCCGGCGCGGTCCGGGGGTCGTGGGGGTCGGGGACGCCCGGCGTCGCGACGGTGAGGGCGAGCGGCCAGCCCCCGATGGTGTCGACGACTGTGCGGTCGGGCGCGGAGAGCTCGTAGGGCATGCCGCAGTCCCACGCGGCGATCGCGCAGCCGATCAGCGCGGCGTCGTCGGAGACGACGGTCCAGCGCGCGCCGGTGGCGTCCTGGCCGAAGAGCAGGCCGTAGCCGTCCGTCCAAGGCTCGAGCCCGAGGGCCGCGCAGGCCTCCGGGTAGTCGTCGCCGAGCACGCTCGGGAACTGCCCCGGGGTCAGCAGCAACGCTGTGAGCACGTGAAACGTGTCCAGCTCGTCCTTGGCATTCGCGTTCACGGTCATGCACGCCCCCATCGCCCGGTAGGACCAGCACCCTGGTTCACCCGGTTGGCTCGGTGGTTCGCTCGTCGGGGGCATGCTAGTGACGCGCCGAGGCGCCACGCCAGGGACGAAAGGGACGGGCCGCCGTGACCGGCAAGGTCACAGCGGCCCGACAGCATCGAAACCGGTGTCGGCTCAGCCTGCCGTCACCGCGCGGATGCTCTCGCGCAGCGAGGACATCGTGGCCAGCACGGCCGTCGGCTCGTAGCCGCAGTGCGCCATGCAGTTGTCGCAGCGGGCGTCCTTGCCGCGACCGTAGTTGTCCCACTCCGTGGTGTCCAGCAGCTCCTGGTAGGTCTCCGTGTAGCCGTCCGCCATCAGGTAGCACGGCTTCTGCCAGCCCTTGAGCGAGTAGGACGGGATCGCCCACGGCGTGCACTCGAAGTCCTGCTTGCCCTCGAGGAAGTCGAGGTAGAGCGCGGAGTGGTTGAGCCGCCACTTCTTGCGGCGGCCGTCGCCGAACGCCTTCTTGAAGAGCTGGCGGGTCTGCTCGACGCCGAGGAAGCGGTCCTGGTCCGGCGCCTTCTCGTAGGCGTAGCCGGGCGAGATCTGCATCCGGTCGACCTTGAGCTCGTCGTTCAGGTAGTCGAGCACCTCGATGATGTCCTGAGGGCTGTCGTTGTTGAAGAACGTCGAGTTCGTGTAGACCTGGAAGCCCGCCGCCTTGGCCTGCTTGATGGCGGCGACGGCCTGGTCGAAGACGCCGTCCTTGCTGACCGACTCGTCGTGCCGCTCCTGCAGCCCGTCGATGTGGACCATCCACGCGAAGTTCCGGTGCGGCTTGAACTTGTGGATGTGCTTGGGCAGCAGCACCGCGTTGGTGCAGAGAACGACGAACTTGCCGCGCTTCAGCAACTGGCGGGTGATCTCGTCGATCTGCGGGTGCATCAGCGGCTCGCCGCCGGCCAGGGAGACCATCGGGGCGCCCGACTCCTCCACGGCCGCGACAGCCTGCTCCACCGGCATGCGCTGCTTCAGCACGCTGGCCGGGTGCTGGATCTTGCCGCAGCCCGCACAGGCGAGGTTGCAGGCGAAGAGGGGTTCGACCTCCACGATGAGTGGGAACTTCTCGCGGCGGAGAAGCTTCTGCTTGAGGAGGTAGCTACCCATCTTGACGGTCAGATTGAGTGGGAGTCCCATGATCTCTCTCTCCGTTCCCCCGGGCGACGGGTCCGTGGCCCTCTTCTAACATACAGTCTGTATGGAACAGGATGCAGGTATGACAGCACCTCGATCGACGCGTTCGTTGCGGAGTCGGCGCGCGGAACACACCGCCGACACCCGGCGCGCGCTGCTGCGCGCCGCGCGTACCCTCTTCGCCGAGCGCGGATACACCGCGACCGGGACCGAGGATATTGTCGCTGCGGCGCAGGTCACTCGAGGGGCGCTCTACCACCACTTCAAGGACAAGGCCGACCTGTTCCGCGCCGTGATGGGCGACTGCGCCCAGGACATGGCGGAGCGCCTGGTCGAGCAGGAGACCGCGCGCGCGGAGAGCGAGAGCGGCGACGCCTGGACCCTGCTGCGGCACGGTTTCCAGTCCTTCCTGGACGCCTGCAACGATCCCGACTTCCAGCGGATCGTGCTCGTCGAGGGCCCGGCCGTGCTCGGCCACAGCGCCTGGGACGCGCTCGTCGAGGAGCACGGCTACGTGCTGCTGGCCGAGGAGCTGACCCGGGCGATCGACGAGGGCAGCATCTCGCCGATGCCGATCGGGCCGCTCACCCGGATGCTGGCCTCGCTGATCTCCGAGGCCAGCCTGTACATCGCCCGGGCGGAGGACCACGTCACCGCGCGCAAGGAGGCGGGCGAGGTGCTGGAGCGGCTGCTCACCGGTCTGTCGCGTACTGGCGCGTAACTTCCACGGTCCGAAGCCTTCCCGAGCCGGAGCGTGTCCCCTACCCTCTCGATTGCGCCACTGATTACTGGCACAGTTAGGAGAGGGAGACGGCATGGGGAGCAGCGCGGTCCAACAGGTGAAGGTCGCCGTCATCGGCTCGGGATTCGGCGGTCTCGGCGCCGCGGTGCGGTTGCGCCAAGAGGGTGAACACGACTTCGTCGTGCTCGAGCGCGGCGCGAGCGTGGGCGGCACCTGGCGCGACAACAGCTACCCCGGCTGCGCCTGCGACGTCCCCTCGCACCTGTACTCGTTCTCCTTCGCGCCCAACCCGGACTGGCCGCGCACCTTCTCCGGCCAGCCGGAGATCCGGAAGTACCTGGAGGGGGTCGTCGACCGCTTCGGCCTCCGCGGCCACCTGCGGTTCCACCACACGGTCACCGGCGCGCGCTGGGACGAGGGGACCGCCCGCTGGGAGATCGAGACCGAGCAGGGCCGCTACAGCGCCCAGGTGCTGGTCGCCGCGACCGGCCCGCTCTCCGACCCGTCGGTCCCTGACGTGCCGGGGATCGCGGACTTCCCGGGCGAGGTCTTCCACTCCGCGCAGTGGAACCACGACTACGACCTGGCCGGCAAGCGCGTCGCGGTCATCGGCACCGGCGCCTCCGCGATCCAGATCGTCCCCGCGATCCAGCCGAAGGCCGGCAGGCTGGTGCTGTTCCAGCGCACGCCGCCGTGGGTGATGAACCGGATGGACCGCGACATCACCGCCGCCGAGCGCTTCGTCTACCGGCACCTCCCGGCCAGCCAGAAGGCGCTGCGCGGGGCGCTGTGGCTGGTGCGCGAGTACCAGGTCGGCGCCTTCGTGAAGCGGCCCGGCCTGCTGAAGGTGCCGGAGGCGTTGGCTCTCGCGAACCTGAGGAAGCACGTCAAGGACCCGGCGCTGCGGGTCAAGCTGACGCCCGACTACCGCTTCGGCTGCAAGCGCGTGCTGCTGTCCAACACCTACTATCCGGCGCTCGCCCAGCCCAACGTCGACGTGGTGGCCTCCGGGCTCAAGGAGATCAAGGGCAGCACGCTGGTCGCCTCCGACGGCACCGAGCACGAGGTCGACGCGATCGTCTTCTCCACCGGCTTCCACGTCACCGACCTGCCCGTCGCCGAGCACATCACCGGCATGAACGGCCGGACACTGGCCGAGGAGTGGGAGGACGGCATGGCGGGCCTGCGCGGCACCACCGTGCGCGGCTTCCCGAACCTGCTGCTGATCATCGGTCCGAACACCGGCCTCGGGAACAGCTCGATGGTGCTGATGATCGAGTCCCAGCTCAACTACCTGGCGGACTACCTGCGCAAGCTCGGGTCGACGGGTGCCGCGGCCCTGGACGTGACCGCCTCCGCGCAGCTGCGCTGGTCCGACGAGGTGCAGCGCCGGATGGCCAGGACCGTCTGGAACACCGGCGGTTGCCGCAGCTGGTATCTGGACGCCAAGGGCAACAACACCACGCTCTGGCCCGGCACCACCGCCCACTTCCGCCGCGAGACGCGCACAGTGGACCTGCACGAGTACGACCTGATCCGCACCCCTGCCGCCGCGCCAGTGAACGTCTGAGAGGTATATCGAGATGTCGACAAGTAAGAGTCTGGCCGGTCAGGTCGCGGTCATCACCGGCGCCGCCCGCGGTGTCGGCGCGCAGTTGGCGCGGGTGCTGACCGCGCGCGGGGCGCGGGTCGCCCTGGTGGGCTTGGAGCGCGACGAGCTCAAGCAGGTCGCCGAGGAGTGCGGCCCCGAGGCCGGCTGGTGGGAGGCCAACGTCACCGACCGCGACGCGCTGCGCACCGCGGCCGCGGAGATCCTGGAGCGCTACGGCCGCATCGACGTCGTGGTGGCCAATGCCGGTATCGCGACAGGCGCGCCCTTTCTCGACTCCGACCCGGAGGTGTGGACCCGCGTCATCGAGGTCAACCTCGTCGGCAGCGCGAACACGGCCTGGGCCTTCCTGCCCGCGCTCGCCGACTCCCGCGGCTACTTCCTGCAGATCGCCTCGCTCGCCGCGATCACCCCCTCGCCGCTGATGAGCGCGTACTGCGCGAGCAAGAGCGGGGTGGAGGCCTTCGCCCACTCGATCCGCCCCGAGCTGGCGCTGAAGGGAGTCAAGGTCGGCGTCGGATATCTCAGCTGGACCGACACGGACATGGTCCGCGGCGCGGACGAGGACCCGGTGATGCGCGACATGCGCGCGGCGCTGCCGTGGCCGCTCAACCGGACCTACCCGCTCGGCCCCGCGGTGGACCGGATCGCCGACGGCGTCGCCCGGCGCAGCGCGCACGTCTACGCCCAGGCGTGGCTGCGCGGCATGCAGCCGCAGCGCTACCTGGTCCCCATGATCATGGGAGCGGTCGGCCCGATGCGGCTGCGTGCGATGGGCGAGCGGCTCGCCGAGTTCGCCGAGAAGCCGCGCGGCCTGGTGGGCCGGGGCGGCGCCGCGGACTCCGCGGACCGCCGGTCTCACGTCGGCTAGGCCTTAGGCGTACTCGTCCGACACGTCGTCCGATCCGTCGGGCGGCGTGTCGGGGCAGGGGTAGGCGAAGCGCACGACCAGCGAGTGGAACAGCTCCGCCTCCTCGGGCGTGAAGCCCGTGGTCATCCGCTCCTCCGTGCGCCGGACCGCTGCCATGACCCGCTCAAGTGTGGCTCGACCGGCGTCCGTCAGGATGACGGCGTGGGCCCGGCGGTCGGTCGGGTGCGCCTCGCGGCGCACCAGGCCGCGCGCCTCCAGTGCGTCGAGTGCGCGGACCATCGCGGACTTGTCCACGCCCATGCTGTCCACGAGCTGGCGCTGCGTCAGCATCCCGAGCAGGCCGACGTGCATGAAGATCCCGGCATGGATGTTCTCCAGGCCCAGGGGCTTCAGCTCCTCCGCGAAGAGGCGGGCGGCCCGCAGGTGCGCATGGCGCAGAGCCAGGCCCAGGGACGGCCGCTGTGGGGTAGGGGTCGCGTTCATCTCTTCCAGTATAGGCGTGCGCGAGACAATCTCATATGAGACTATCTCCACAGATACGAAAGATCGTCTCTGGGAGTACACGATGCCGCTCCAAAACGCCCGCCCGCGTTGGCCCTTGGTCTCGCTCCGGGTCACCGCCGCACTCGTCGCCCTGCTGGCCGTGGCCCAGCCGATCCTCGCCGGGGGGTTTCTGCAGGGGTTCTATCCGCTGCTCAACGCGCACATGGTGGCCGCGATGATTCTCGCGACGGCCGTCCTGCTCTCCGTCGTCGCGGGGCTGCTGGTGTGGCGCGTCGGCGGTGGGCCCAGCTCGTTCGCCGTGGGATACCTGGTGCTGCTGGTGCTCTGCGTGGCGCAGATCAGCCTGGGCTTCAGCCGGGTGCTGATCCTCCACATTCCGCTGGGCGTGGGCATCTTCGTGATGGCCGAGAAGTTCATCACCGACGTGATGCGCTACAAGCCCGGGGCCGACGCGGCCGCCACCGCGTCGACCGCGACCAACGAGCCCGCCGAGGCGGAGGCATGAGCGCCTGGAGCCGGCGGAGGTTCCTGGGCGTCGGCGCCGCGGGGGTCGTCGGGGCCGGGGCGGTCGCCGTCGGGCTGCCCGCGCTCGGCGCGCTGATCCCCAGCGGCCAGCCGGGACTGCTGCTCGCCAGTCAGGTGCCGCTGCCCAAGCGCTACGCTACGCAACTGCCGATCCCCTCCGTGCTCCAGCCGGTGCGCACCGACGGGACCACCGACTACTACGAGATCACCGCCCGCCCCGGGATGGCCCGGCTGGTGGCCGGCCACGACACCGAGGTCTGGGGCTACCAGGGCATGTTCCCCGGCCCGACCATCGAGTCGCGTTCGGGCCGCCGGACGGTGGTCACCCACAAGAACGAGCTGCCGCACCCGACCGTGGTGCACCTGCACGGCGGCCACACCCCGCACGACAGCGACGGCTACCCGATGGACCTGATCGCGCCGCTCGGCGGCGGCACGGGCGGGCCCGGCGCCGGTGGCATGGCCGGGATGGCGGGCATGGGCCCGGCGACGGCCAAGCCCGAGCGCGTCTACGACTACCCGATGAACCAGCGGGCCGCGACGCTCTGGTACCACGACCACACCATGGGGTTCACCGGTCCGCACGTGTACCGGGGGCTGGCCGGCTTCCACCTGGTCCGCGACGACGAGGAGGCCGCGCTCGGCCTGCCGCACGGCCCGCGCGAGCTGCCGCTGATGATCGCGGACCGCGCCTTTGCCGCCGACGGCTCCTTCGCCTACCCGGCGTTGGACCCGAGCGAGGTCAAGCCCGGTGTCCAGTCGGCCTACATGAACGGCGTGCTGGGCGACGTGATCCTGGTCAACGGCGCGCCCTGGCCGGTCGCGCCCGTGGACCGGGCCCGCTACCGGCTGCGGATCCTCAACGCCTCCAACGCGCGCCGCTACCGGCTGGAGCTGGACCCGCAGCCGCCCGGCGGCGGGGGGCTGCTGCAGATCGGCTCCGACGGCGGCCTGTTGGAGCGCCCGATCGCCCACGACGCGATCGAGCTGGCCTCGGCCGAACGCTTCGACGTCGTGGTCGACTTCTCCCGCTACCCGGCCGGCAGCAGCGTCCGGCTGGTGAACCGGCTCGGCAGCGGCAGTACGGCCGAGGTGATGCGTTTCGACATCGGCAGCGCGCAGGTGAGTGACGACTCCCGGGTACCGGGCGGCACGCTGGCCAAGGTCGAGAAGCTGGACGCCTCCAAGGCGGTCGCGACGCGAACCTTCACCTTCATCAAGTCGCAGAACAACTGGACCATCAACGGCCAGGGCTACCAGCCGGGTCAGTCCCTGGCCTCGCCCAAGCTGGGCCAGGTGGAGATCTGGCGGTTCGTCAGCGACGTCCACCATCCCGTCCACCTGCACCTGGACCCGTTCCAGGTGGTCCGTCGCAACGGGGACGCCCCCGGGGAGTTCGACGCGGGCTGGAAGGACACGGTCGACGTGCTGCCCGCCGAGGGCGTCGAGGTGGCCGTGCGTTTCACCGACTACGCGGGCCGGTTCCTGGTGCACTGCCACAACCTCGAACACGAGGACATGGCCAGTATGGGGGAGTTCACCACGCAGTGACGTGGCGTCATGTCGCATCCGCCGCGCGGCGTTCCGGGGCCCCTACCGGAGGTCCTGGCCCGCCGCGCGGCACTCCTCCAGCAGCACCCGCAGGTCGTCCTCGGTCGTCCTCGCGTTCAACAGGCAGGCGCGGACGGCCTCCTGGCCGTTCAGCACGGTTCCGGTGACGAAGGCGCGGCCGCGCTCCTGGACGGCCACGCCCAGCGCGACGTTGACGCGGTGCAGGGTCTCCGCGTCCGCGCCCGCCGGGGCGTAGCGGAAGGCGACGATGGAGGTCTCGACGGGCGTCAGCAGCTCCAGGTCCGGCGCCTCCTCGACCATCCGGCCCAGCTCGCGGGCGAGTTCGCAGCAGCGCGTGACATCGGCGGTCACGCCCGAGCGGCCGGCGGCGGCCAGGGTGGCCCAGACCTTGAGCGAGCGGAACGGGCGGGTCTGCTCGATCCCGTACTCCGAGAACCAGCCCAGCCCGCCCGCCGCGTCGTCGCGCAGGTAGGGCGGCACCAGGCTGAACGTGCCGCGCAGCTGCTCCGTGTCGCGGACCAGCAGGCAGCCGCAGTCCACCGGCACGCCCAGCCACTTGTGCGGGTCCAGGGCGAGTGAGTCGGCTCGCTCGAGGCCCGCGTAGCGCGACGCGGAGACCGGGTCGAGCCGCCCGAAGGCGCCGTACGCGCCGTCCACGTGCAGCCAGAGCTTCTCCTCGGCGCACAGGTCGGCAAGAGCGGCGAGGTCGTCCACGACACCGGCGTTGACCGTGCCGGCGGAGCCGACCACCAGGAACGGCGTCAGCCCGGCGGCCCGGTCGGTGCGGAGGCGTTCGCGCAGCGCCTCCGGGTCCAGGTGCCCGGCGGCGTCGGTGGCGACCGTGACCAGGTGGCGGCTGCCGAGCCCGAGCAGCTCGGCGGCCTTGCGGACGCACGAGTGGGTCTCCGCGCTCACGTAGCCGACCAGTGGCGGCAGCGCGGCCACGCCCTCCTCGCGCACGTTCACCCCGAGCTCGGCGGCGGCCCGGTTCCGGGCGGCGGCGACCGCGACGATCGTGGCCATCGACGCCCCCGAGGTCAGCAGCCCGCCCCCGGCCGGGTGCGGGAAGCCGACCAGCTCCGCGAGCCAGCGCACGACGCTCCGCTCCAGGTGCACGTCCGCGTGGTCGCCGCCGGCCGAGCTCGGGTTGACGGCCGCTGCCGCGAACGAGCCGAGGATGCCGGCGGGCGCGGGCGCGGCGTTGACCCAGCCGAAGAAGCGCGGGTGACCGTTGCCCATCGGGTACGGCAGTACGTCCGAGCCGATCGCCTCGACCAGCGCCGCCAACTCAGTGCCGTCCTCGGGCAACGGGCGCGTCAGCAGTTCCTCGCGGGCCGCGGCCGGCATGGGCGTCCACACCTCGCGTGCGGACAGGCCCTCGAGGTAGTCGGCGAGCAGCTCGACGGCGTCGTGGGCGGCGGAACGGAAGTCGCTGGTCATGCGGACACTCTAGGCATGGGGGCCAAGGGGTCCCGCCGCAGGACCCCGTTCCGCGGCGGCGTCTGCGGCGGCCTCAGCCCCGCGGCTCGCTGAGGGCGACCGAGTCGTCCGGCGGCGTCGGCTTCGGGCGGCGGGGGAAGCGGTCGCCGGACGGCTCCGGGCCGGTGTCGGGCCCGGGGTGGTCGCCCCTGCCTCGCATCCGGTCGGAGACGAACCGCAGGGGCGCGCCCAGGGCGACGGCCAGCGGGTGACGGGTGATCCCGGACCCGAGGTGGTTCCGGCCGGAACCCGAACGGATCTTGCGGGGTTGCGCGTTCTCTGATGCCATGTCAGCCTCCCGACCCGTCCAGCGTGCCTCGCGATGACGGCGCGTGCAAACAACGTGCTCATCCGTTGATCGCAAGGGAGACTGGAGGGGTCCGACCCGTTGTGGCGTGGGAGAGGGGCACCGTGAGCGTCGTCGCTGGCAAGAAGGCGATGGGCGAGCAGGACGACGCGTCCGCGCCGCGCGACGGAGGACGACGGTCGGCGCGCTTCTGGGGGCGGGCCAGGGGGCCGCTGCTGGCCGCTCTGACGGGCGCGCTGCCGGTGCTGATCTTTCCCGCGCCGGGCTGGTGGTGGTTCGCCTACGTGTGCCTGGTGCCGCTGCTGCTGGTGCTCCGGGCCGCGCCGACGCCGCGCCGGGCCGCCTGGCTGGGCTGGTGGGGCGGGATCGGCTTCCTGCTGGGCGTGATGAGCTGGCTGATTCCCTCACTGGGCCCCGCGATCCTGGTGCTGGCCGCCTTCCTGGGCGGGCTCTGGGCGCCGTGGGGCTGGCTGGTCCACCGTCTGCTGCATGGCACGCCGGACGCCGGGCGGGCGCTCGCGGCCCTGGTGCTGATCCCGACGGGCTGGCTGCTGACCGAGACGGTCCGCTCCTGGCAGTACCTGGGCGGACCCTGGGGGCTGCTGGGTGCCAGCCAGTACCAGCAGCACTTCGCGCTGCGGCTGGCCTCCGTGGGCGGGGTCTGGCTGGACAGCCTGGTGATCGTCGCCGTCAACACCGCCGTGGTGGTGCTGCTCGCCGCCTGGGGGCGGTCCGCCGTCGCCTGGCTGACGCTGCTGTCGCTCGGCGCGGCGACGGCCGCGGTGACGCTCTGGGCGCCCGCCCCGCACCCCACCGGCCGCACCGCGGCCATCGGGGTCGTTCAGCCCGGCATGGCGGTGGCCAACGACGCCGTGGGCGACCGGACCGTGCGCGGCGAGCAGCTGAGCGGGACGCTCGCCGCGAGCAGGCCGGACCTCGTCCTCTGGGGCGAGAGCAGCGTCTCCTTCGACCTCGACGCCCGCCCGGACCTGGCCACCGGGATCAGTCGGGTCGCCACTCGGACGGGCGCGGACGTGCTGGTCAACGTCGACGCGGTACGGCCGGGCAGGGGCGGCATCTACAAGAGTTCGGTGCTGGTGGGCCCGGAGGGGGTGACCGGTCAGCGGTACGACAAGATCCGCCTGGTGCCGTTCGGCGAGTACATCCCGCTGCGGCCGGTGCTCGGCTTCGTCAAGGACTTCTCCAAGGCCGCCGGGGTCGACCGGCGGCGCGGCAGCGACCCCGTGGTGATGACCGTGCCCACCCGCGACGGCGGCACGCTGAAGGTCGGACCGCTGATCTGCTTCGAGTCGGCCTTCCCCGACATGAGCCGGGCGTTGGTGCAGCGCGGCGCCCAGGTGATCCTGGTCCAGTCGGCGACGCCCACCTTCCAGTCCACCTGGGCGCCCGAGCAGCATGCCTCGCTGGCCGCGCTGCGCGCCGCCGAGACCGGCCGCCCGGTCGTGCAGGCCACGCTGACCGGCGTCAGCGTCGCCTACGACGCGAACGGCCGGCAGACGGGGACGCGGCTCGGCAAGGACGCCTCCGCCGCGACCGTCTACACCGTGTCGCTGACGACGGGCGACACCCTCTACGTCCGCTGGGGCAACTGGGTGCCGACCGGTTCCGCGCTCGTCCTGCTGCTGAGCGGCGGTGTCTGGGCCGTGTCCGCGCGCCGGAACCGGGTCCGCGAGGCCGGTGCGGGCAAGCCGGAGACCCCGTCCGGCGGCCGTTAGTGCGAGATCCTGCCCGATATCGGGCAGGATTCTTGGAGAAGCATCAAGGCTCTGCGTAAGGTCGTGCGTCGTGTCCCAAGCCAGCCACCCTCACGACGACCTGTTGCAGCACGTGCTCCGCACCACCGCGCTCGGCCCGGGCGAGGCAGCCCGGGTGATCGCGGACGTGCTCGCCTACTTCGGCGAGACCACCGAGGACTACGTGCGGCGCCGCCATGGCGAGCTGCAGGCGCGCGGGCTGACCAACGACCAGATCTTCACCCGGATCGACCAGGAACTGCGGCAGCGCCGCGTGGCGGCGCCCGAGCTGTCCGCGCGCCAGCTGCGGCGCCTGGTCTACGGATAGGCCGATCCGGCTCAGGGCTGTTCAGACTCACGAAGTGGAGCGAGACGTATGTGCGGAATCGTGGCCTACATCGGCGGCAAGGACGCGGCCCCCATCCTGCTGGAGGGTCTGGCCCGGCTCGAGTACCGGGGCTACGACTCCGCGGGCGTGGCCGTCACCGGCAAGACCGGCGGCCTCAAGCTGGTGAAGAAGAAGGGCCGGGTGGCCGACCTGGCGTCCGCCGTTCCCGCCCGCTTCAAGGGCAGCGTCGGCATCGGCCACACCCGCTGGGCCACCCACGGCGAGCCGAGCGACGCCAACTCCCACCCGCACCTGGACGGCGCGGAGCGCTTCGCCGTCGTGCACAACGGCATCATCGAGAACGCCGAGGAGCTGCGCGCCAAGCTGGAGAACGAGGGTGTCGTCTTCGCCTCCGAGACCGACACCGAGGTGCTGGCCCACCTGATCGCCGCCCAGGCCAAGGAGACCGACACGCTGGAGGACGCCGTCCGCGCCGCGCTCGCCCGCGTCGTCGGCACCTACGGCATCGCCGTGCTGGACGCCGAGCGCCCGGACCGGATCGTCGTCGCCCGCAACGGCAGCCCGATCGTGCTGGGCATCGGCGAGAAGGAGATGTTCGCCGCGTCGGATGTCGCCGCGCTGGTCCGCTACACGCGCCAGGTCGTCCACCTCGACGACGGCGAGCTGGCGACGGTGCGCGCCGACGGCTTCAGCACCTTCACCGAGGACGCCCGGGCGACGGCCAAGCAGCCGTCCACCGTGGACTGGGAGGAGGCGTCCTACGACACCGCCGGCCACGCCCACTTCCTGATCAAGGAGATCTCCGAGCAGCCGTCCGCCGTCGAGCGCACCCTCTCCGGCCGCGTCGACGAGCGCTTCGCGACCGCGCACCTGGGCGGCCTCAACCTCGACGCCCGCGAGGCCCGCGCGTTCCGCCGCGTCAAGATCCTTGGCTGCGGCTCGGCCTACTACAGCGGCGAGCTCGGCGCCCAGCTGATCGAGGAGCTGGCGCGGATCCCCGCCCACGCCGAGCCCGCCTCGGAGTTCCGCTACCGCAACCCGGTGATCGAGGCCGACACCCTCTACATCGCGGTCAGCCAGTCCGGCGAGACCTACGACACGCTTGCCGCGGTCCAGGAGATCAAGCGCAAGGGCGGCCGTGTCCTCGGCGTCGTCAACACCGTCGGCAGCGCGATCGCCCGCGAGTGCGACGGCGGCGTCTACCTGCACGCCGGCCCGGAGATCTCGGTGGCGTCCACCAAGGCCTTCACCTCGACGGCGGTCGCGTTCGCGCTGATCGCCCTGCACTTCGGGCGCGTCCACGACCTCTCCCCGGCGGACGGCCGCCGCATCTGCGCCGGCCTGAAGGCGCTGCCCGGCCAGATCCGCGAGATCCTCGCGAAGGAGGAGGAGATCGCGAAGCTGGCGGCCCAGTACGCGCAGAACGCCGGAATGATGTTCGTCGGCCGCGTACGCGGCTGGCCGGTGGCGCGCGAGGGCGCGCAGAAGCTGAAGGAGGTCTCCTACGTCCACGCGGAGGCCTACCCCGCGAGCGAGCTGAAGCACGGCCCGCTGGCCCTGATCGGCCCCGAGCTCCCCACCGTCGCCGTCGTCCCCGACGACGAGCTGGTGGAGAAGAACCTCACCACGATGGGCGAGATCCGCGCGCGCCACGGCCGGGTCCTGATGGTCGGTCACACCGCGCCGGACCCCAAGTACGCGGAGGACTGCATCCTGATCCCCAAGAACGAGCCGGAGCTGGACCCGATCCTGCTCGGCATCCCGCTCCAGCTGCTCGCGTACCACGCGGCGGTGGCGCTCGAGCGGGACGTCGACAAGCCGCGCAACCTGGCGAAGTCCGTCACGGTGGAGTGACGCGCTACGGCGTGATGAGGGCGGGCGTCGGAGACAGGTGCGCGGTGATCACCAGCGTGCCCTCCTCGACCTGGTAGTCCAACGGGACGCCGAGCCGGCGGAGCGTCGCGATCATGCCCGTGTTCGACGCCGTCGTCACCGCGTAGACCTCGTCGACGCCCGCCGAGCGCGCGAGCTCGGTGAGGCGTTGGACGAGGGCGCCGCCGATGCCGTGGTGCTGCCAGGCGTCCTCGACCAGGACCGCGATCTCGGCGGCGTCGTCGTCCCACAGCAGGTGGGCGAGGGCGACGAGCGAGCCGTCCTCGGCCTCGACCGCGAGGGTCTGGCCGTGGCGGGGGTCGAGCAGGTGGGTGAGGTAGCGGTCGGCGTCGCCGAGGGGGCCGTGGTAGCGGCGGCGCAGCGTCGCCGCGCTGCAGCGGGCGTGCATCGCGACGGCGGCGGCCCGGTCGCCGGGCTCGGCGCGGCGGACCGCGATCTCGCGCATCGCGTGCGAGGGCCGCAGGCCGCTGACGCGCAGCGTGTCGCGCTCCTCGGGGACGCGCGGGCCGAGCTGCGCGTCGAGCTCCACCAGGGCGCGGGCACGCGCGAACTCGGTGGGCGTGAACGGCGGCTGAGCGCGCGTCAGTTCGATGACGCCTCCGGCGGGGTCGCGCAGACGCATGACCGCTCCGTCCAGCTCGTCCTCGTCGAGCTGCTCGCCGGGCAGCGAGCGGATCCGGCAGCGGCCGAACAACTGCCGTAGGGCCAGGGAGAGTTCGGCGGCGTCGTGAGCGGTGCGGGTGGCCATGGTGAGCACCCGTGTCGGGATGTCGACCAGGTCGTGGGCGTCGGCGCGCTCCAGCCAGACCTCGGAGCCCCCGGCGGCCACCAGGGCCCGGCTCAGCTCCTGCGGCGCGAGCAGCGGGGAGGCGCGCACGACGAACTCGTCGACCGTCTCCTCGGCCAGCGGGTGCGCCTGCATGGAGACGATGTTGACCGGGATGTCGGCCAGCCCGCGGCACAGCGCGGCGAGGCTTCCGGGCGAGTCGGCGACGGTGACGCGGACCCGCCACAGCGCGACCTCCTCCGGGGGCGTCGTCGCCGTCGGAGTCCCGGAGGCCGAGGTGATCGCCCCTGGTGGGGCGTGTGTATGACGGTGTGTCCACCAGCTGTGCCACACCGCCGTGGCGCCGAGCGCGAGCGCGGAGGCGAGCAGCAGCACGGGTCCGTCGTGGCCGTGCACCACGACGTTCGCCACCAGATCGGCCACGGCCACGGCGCTGAAGACGGCGGAGAGTTCGACTGTGTCGCGGCGCCAGCGGTGGCGGGCGGAGGGGAGGGCGTGCTGAGAATGAGAGCGCTTCATGCCCTTATGGTGCCGAAGCTGTGTTTCGTGATCACGAACCGATCATGACCGCGAAGTAAAGCTTGGATTTGAAACGGAATGTCCTAGTTCGCTGCGAGCGGTTCTCGAGCGCGCAGCTGCCCGGGGCCAAGCTGCCCTGGTGGATGTCGGGGGAGCCTGATGTAATAGGTCTATGACGCATTCATCTCTTACATCTTCCGTCGTCGCGGACTGGGTCTCCGGGTGGGTCGTCTCGCGGGGCGCGTCCGAGCCGGCGAGCCGGCCGTGGGGTTGGACGATCGATGTGGGCCAGCCGGCGCAGGTGGCCCGGCATGTCGTGGTCGACGCCGACCGGGCGCGGGTGGAGGAGGCGGCCGCTCGGGCGCAGGGGGAGGGGTGGTGGCTCAAGGTGTTCCTGCCCGAGGCCGCTGAGGCACCCGAGAGCCTCGCCGGGGAGTGGCTCGGGCCACGGTGGGCGTTCGACTCGGCCGCGTACCTGATGACGGCCGAGCTCGGGCCCACCGAGCCGGGCGTGCCCCCGGCCGGCTACGAGCTGCGCACCTGGACGCGCGGCGGTGTGGTGCGTGCGCTGGTCGCCGCCCCGGACGGTTCGCTCGCCGCGCGTGGCCAGGCGGGTCTGGCCGGCGAGGTCGCCGTGCCGGACCAGATCCTCACGGTGCCGGGTCACCAGCGCCGCGGCCTCGGCTCGGTCGTGATGCGAGCCCTGCAGCGCGAGGCGTACGCCGCCGGCGCCACCCGCGCCGTCCTCGGCGCGACGACGGAGGGCCGGGCGCTCTACGAGTCGCTGGGCTGGCGCAGTCGGACGGCCTTCGCGAGCGCCTACCGTGTCGGCGCCGCCGCCTGACGACGAGTTGGCGTTGTGCCGTTCCGTTCGTCGGATTGTGCCCGGGGCTCAACGGCGCAGGACGGTCTCCTCGTTGAGGCGGGACAGCTTCTCCGGGTTGCGCACGGCGAAGACGCCGGTGATCAGGCCCCGCTCGACGCGCAGCGCCAGCACCGTCTCCACCCGGCCCGCCAGGCGCAGCACCAGTGCCTGGTGGCCGTTGACCTGTGCGGCCAGCGGCGACACCGTGGCCGCGATGCGGGCCAGCACGGCAGCCACCTGCTCCGCCCCGACGACCGGTGCGAGCGCCGCCCGTGCGACCCCGCCGCCGTCGGTCAGCAGCACCACGTCCGGGGCCAGCAGGTCCACCAGCGGCTGCAGCTCGCCGGTCTCCACCGCCCGCCGGAAGGCGTCCCAGGTGTGCCGCGTCTGCGCCGCCGAGACCTCCGCGCGCGGTCGGCGGGCCGCCACGTGCCCGCGGGCCCGGTGCGCGATCTGCCGGACCGCGGCCGGGCTCTTCTCGACGGCCTCCGCGATCTCCTCGTACCCGAGGTCGAAGACCTCGCGCAGCACGAACACGGCCCGCTCGGTCGGCGTCAGGGTCTCCAGCACCAGCAGCATCGCCATCGAGACGCTGTCCGCGAGCTCCACGTCCTCGGCCACGTCCGGCGCGGTCAGCAGCGGTTCGGGCAGCCACGGGCCGACGTAGGACTCGCGGCGGCGGGCCAGCGTCCGCAGCCGGGTGAGCGCCTGGCGGGTGCTGATGCGCACCAGGTACGCGCGCTGGTCCCGCACTTCCGCGTGGTCGACGCCGGACCACTTCAGCCAGGTCTCCTGCAGCACGTCCTCGGCGTCGGCGGCCGAGCCGAGCAGCTCGTAGGCGACGGTGAACAGCAGGCTGCGGTGGGCGAGGAACACCTCGGTGGCCGTGTCCGTGTCCGTGCTCTGTGCGCTCATCCCCGACTCCCGTCTCTTCGTTCGCGTCCACCCACCAGACGCGCGACGCGGTCGGAATGTGACATCCGGCGCGGCTGTCACAGGATCGCGGCCGCCGGCGTCCTGTGTCCGTCCGACGTGAGAACGCAGACCGAACCGAGGGGATGCACCCATGGAACCGCGATTCAACCTGTTCGACAGCCCGACCGCCGCGAAGGTCGCCAAGCGCTTCTACCACGCCTCACTCGCCGTCCAGCAGTCGCCGCTGCCGAGGGAGCTGCAGGAACTGGTGTCGCTGCGCGCCAGCCAGATCAACGGCTGCGGCTTCTGTGCCGACGTGCACACCAAGGAGGCGGCGGCCGCGGGCGGGAGCCGGGCCAAGCTCGACCTGGTCGCCGCCTGGCGGCACAGCAGTGTGTTCACCGAGGCCGAGCGCGCCGCGCTGGCGCTCGCCGAGGAGGGCACCCGGATCGCCGACGCCGCGCCGGGCGTCTCGGACGGGACCTGGGCGGCGGCGCGCAAGCACTACGACGACGACCAGCTCGGCGCGCTCGTCTGCCTGATCGCGATGATCAACGCGTCCAACCGGATGGGCGTGATCGTCAACAGCCTCGGCGGCTCCTACCAGCCCGGCGCGTTCACCGCACTGGACTGATCAGGCCTGCGCCTCGCCCGGGTACGGCTCCAGGGCGGGGCGCTTCGCGGGCCGGTGGTCGCCGCTGGAGCGGCCGGTGAGCCGGCGTCCGATCCACGGGAGCACGTGGACGCGCACCCAGCGCAGGTCGGCCTGGAGCTTGGTGAGGCGGGGGACCGCTGCCGCCGGCGGCAGCGGCTCGCGCCAGTCGAAGGACGCGGGGTGGCCGAGGGCCTGCAACACGCCCTCGGCGACCCGGCGGTGACCCTCGGCGGAGAAGTGCAGCCGGTCCTCGGCCCACATCCGCGCGTCGTCGAAGGCCGGCACGTGGAAGAGGTCGACCACGACGATGTTCTCGTGCCGGGCCGCGAAGTCGCGCACGAAACCCTGCAGGCGCAGGATCTGCGGCATGATCCGCGCGCTGCCGCGCATCCGGCGGCTCGGGTCGACGCTGTAGAACATCACGACCTGCCGCGCCTCGGCCGCGACCCGCTCCGCGAGCGCGCCCAGGGTGCGCTCGACGTGGTCGATGTCGCAGCCGGGCCGCATCACGTCGTTGAGCCCGCCGGCCAGCGTCACCAGCTCGGCGCCCAGCGCGACGGCGGCGTCGCCCTGCTCGTCGGCGATCTGCCCGATCAGTTTGCCGCGCACCGCGAGGTTGGCGTACCGGAACGGGCCGTCGGCGTCCGCCGCCAGCCGCTCGGCGACCCGGTCGGCCCACCCGCGGTAGTGGCCGTCGGGCAGGACGTCGTCACACATGCCCTCGGTGAAGGAGTCGCCGAGCGCGACCATGCTGCGGAAACGGGGCGGCAGATTCATAGTGCAACGATTCTAGGCACGCCCCTTCCGCGCCTACGCGCGAGGTCTCACTCCGTGCGCAGGGCCGTGGCGGTCCGGGCACGGGCCGCCCAGCTCGCCGGGGCGAGCGCGCCGAGCGTGGCCAGGAGCAGGCCGCCGACCAGCAGGCCGGCCACCAGGGGCGCGTGGAAGACGTCGAGGTCGACGCCGGGGACCTCGGTGCCGGCCGCGCCCGCCATCGCGGGGAGCACGGTGCGCTGGAGCAGGATGCCGAGGGGGACGCCGACCGTGCCCGCCAGCAGCCCGGTGAGCGTGACGGAGGCCAGCACCATCCCGACCGTCTGCCGCGGCTTCAGGCCCAGCGCCTTGAGCACGCCCAGGTCGTGGACCCGTTCGCGGGTGTCCAGCAGCACCGTGTTGAGCACGCCGAGGCCCGCGACGACGACCAGCATCAGCGTGAGGATGGTGGCCAGGGTGTCCATCGAGATCACGACCAGGTTGATGTGCGGCGGGTTCGGCATCGCCGTGAGCCCGTAGGGCGCGAGCGCGTGGTTGAGGCTGTCGCTGTACGCGACCGGATCCGTGCCGGGCCTGAGGTCGATGCTGAAGAACCGGCTGTCGGGCACCAGCGGCAGGGCCAGCGGGTCGAGCGAACCCGCGTCCGTCAGCAGCTCGTTGTGGAGCGACAGCACCTCGCCGACGATCTTCACCGGTGCGCCGTGGCCGCCCGAGGTGAGTGTCACGGTGTCGCCGACGTGGGCGCCGTAGGCGGTCAGGAACGCCAGCGGCACGTCGGCCTCGCCGGGGCCGGTGAACCAGCGGCCGGAGACCAGCTGCATCGCGGCCCAGGCCGAGTCGCCCTGGTAGGTCACGATCTGGGTCTGCCCCGTCTTCCCGGCGACGCCGGCATGGGCGAAGGACATCTCGGCCGAGCCCGCCGTGCCGGGTTGCGCGGCGATCGCGCGGCCCGCCGCGTCCAGGTCCGCCATCGTGACCAGGCGCGGTTTGGTACTGCTCCCGGGTGCGGGGAACGGCATCACCTGCACCGAGCCCGGCATCTGCTGGCTCAGGCCCTGCTCCACCTGGTTGAGCGACAGGGCGAGGCCGATGCCGAAGGTGACGCCGATGGTGCCGAGCACGACGGCCGCCACCGTGGTGACCGAACGGGCAGGACGCCCGAACGGCAGGGCGAGCCCGAGGGTGAGCCAGCGGGGGAGCGGCAGCCGGGAGGCGAAACCGTGTGCACTGCGGCCGAACCGTCCGGCCTGTTCGGTGCGGCCCACGGCCAGCGCCTCGATCGTGCGCAGCCGACCGGCCCGCCGGGCGGGGATCAGCGCCGCACCGGCCACGGCCGCCAGGGTCACCAGCGGCACGACCAGGTCCAGCCAGAACGGGACGCCCAGCGTGACGCTGTGCAGCGCCTTGTCGGCGACGCCCATGATCGGGATCGAGAGCAGGTTCCCGAGCAGCACGCCCCCGACCGCGCCGACCCCGGCGGGGATCAGCGCCTGCCCGAGGTAGGCGCGCACCACCTGGGAGGGGGTGAAGCCCAGGGACTTGAGGATGCCGATCCGGCGCCGCCCCGCGGTCACCGCGCCGCTCACCACCACGCCGATGACCAGCAGCGACATGAGCAGCCCCAGCACCCCGAAGGCCACCAGGAACGGCACGAAGGTCGCCGAGTTGCGATTGGCGTCCACCTCGACGTCGAGGTAGGAGGTGGAGCTCAGCACGGCCCCGGCCGGGAGAGCCGAGGCGATCGCGGCGTGGTCGGCCTCGACCTCCGTCCGGGTGCCCGCGTGGGCGAAGCGGTAGAGCATCTGCCGGTCGGGGACGGCGCCCGACGGGGTCAGCGCGGGGATCTCCTGTGGCGCGACCCAGCCGTCCGCGGTCGCGGTCACGGACGCGGCCAGACCCACGACGGTCAGCGTCGGGTGCCCCGGCGCGTTCGGGACGACCATCTTGTCGCCCACGGCCAGCGGCGAGTCGCCGTCCGGCAGCACGATCTCGCCGGGGCCGTCGACCCAGCGGCCCACGGTGACCCGCAGGTCGTCCAGCGGGCCGTCGATCGGACGCCCGACGACGGTCATCGCGCCCAGCGGGTCGCCCGCGGGCATGAAGTGGTTGCCCGCGGCGACGCGCGGGTGCAGCGTCAGTGTCGCGTACGGGCCGGCGGTCTGCGTCACGCCCGTGGCGTGCGCGGTGGCGGTGAGCTGCCCGGCGTCCACGGTCGCGCCCGAGAAGTCCGCGGACAGGTGCGCGCCGTGCTGCGCGTCGAAGGCGCGCTGGTACGGGCCCTGCGAGTCGAGCAGCAGCCCGCCGGCCAGGACGGACGCGGTGACGGCGGTCATCGTCGTCAGCGTCATCACCAGGGTCTGCACGCGCTTCCTGCCGACGCCGGCCCGCACGATCCGGCTCAGGGGGCCCTTGCGTCCGCCCTTGTCCTGACGACTCACCGGGCCACCGCCACCGGGGAGTTGCGGACGTCGCGGGCCAGCCGGCCGTCGACCAGCTCGATGATCCGGGTGGCGCACTGCGCGGCCAGCGCCGTGTCGTGGGTGACCAGCACCAGCGTGCGGCCCTCGGCGACCAGGGCACCCAGCAGTTCGCGCACCTCGGCGGCGGAGGCGCTGTCCAGCGCGCCGGTCGGCTCGTCGGCCAGCAGCAGCGGCGGGTTGTTCATCAGGGCGCGCGCCACGGCGACGCGCTGGCGCTGACCTCCGGAGAGCGCGCCGGGGTAGGCGCGGGCGTGGCGGGCGATCCCGAGCCGCGTCAGCAGCCCGTTCGCGCGCTCGCGGGCCTCGGCGCGGGAGACGCCCGCCAACTGGGCGGGGATCAGCACGTTGTCCTCGACGGTCAGGTCGTCGAGCAGGTTGAAGAACTGGAAGACCATGCCGATCTGCTCGCGCCGGTAGCCGGCCAGGCCCGCCTCGCCGAGCTCGTGCACGGCGGTTCCGGCCACTCGCACGGAGCCCCGGCTCGGCCGGTCCAGCCCGGCGATCAGGTTCAGCAGCGTGGACTTGCCGCTGCCGGACGGTCCCAGTACGGCGAGCGCCTCGCCGGGCGCGACCTCCAGGGAGAAGTCGGCGAGGGCGGGACGGGCTTCTGACGCGTCGTAGGTCTTGCTGACGTCGCGGATCTCGATGATCGGCGCGGACACGGGTCCTCCGGGGCAGACGGTTTTCGTTGACGGGAACCGAACCTACGAATCAGCACGTCAGGGGCGACATACGGTTGGACGGTGGGTGCGGGGTGTATCCAGGTACACCCCGTCTCCGGTGTCCAGGCCCAACGACGGGCGGGTCGGTGCGTGGGCAGACTGAGCGGCGATCATCACCGAATCGTGGAGAGCGACCATGAACCCAACTCCGGGCTCCGAGCGCGGCCGTGCCGTCGCCGTACCCCTTGTCGTTCCCGCCGACACGCCCGGGGGGTGGCTCGCCCGCTCGCTGCTGGCTCCGTTCCGGCTCACCTACCTGCTGGCGCTCACCTTCGCCGGGCTGGTGGCGCTGGCCGGCGGGCCGCTGCTGTTGGCACACCACCTGATGGACCGGACGCACAACTCGCCCAGCGACCACCTGCACGTCTACTTCGGGCTGCTGGTCACGATGGTGCCCTGTTTGGTGTGGGGCCTCTCCTGGGCCAGCGGCGGACGCGGCCGGGCGGCTGGAGCGGTGCTCACGCTGCCCGGCCTGATGTCCCTCGCATCCGCGTTGCTTTATCACGGTGACACCCCGGGCGGGAACCACGGGCTGGTGCTCTTCGCGCCGTTCATGGTCGTGGTCGGCGTGTTCGGCGCCCGCTGGGTCGCTTCCGAGCAGCGGCGCGTCGTCGGGCGCTGGTCCGGGACCCCGGTCCGCGACCCCTACCGTCGGCTGCCGGACTCCGGGTCGCAGCCCCGGTGGGTTCGCTCCCGCGCCGCGGCGCTGGGCTGGGTGACGGACCCGGCGCTGTGGCGGGACGTCGCCTGGGCGCTGGTCAGCGGCGTCGTCATGGTGCTCGGCCTCGGCCTGCTGGTGCTCTCCCCATGGCTGTTCGACCAGCTCGGCCCGAACGGCGAGTTCGCCAAGCCGGCGGTCCTCTACGGCCTGGCCCTGATGATGTCCCCGGCCCTGGTCCTCTGGGGCGCGCCCGTCGTCCTCGACCTGCACGCGCGCGCCGCCCACGCGCTGCTCGGGCCCTCCCGGCAGGGGGAACTGGTCGCCCGGGTGCAGCACCTGTCGGAGACGCGCGCCGAGACCATCGACCACAACGCCGCCGAACTGCGCCGCATCGAGCGCGACCTGCACGACGGCGCGCAGGCCCGGCTGGTCGCCCTGGGCATGGCCCTCAACGCCGCCGAGCAGCTCTTCGAGACCGACCCGGGCGCGGCCCGCGCGCTGGTGACGGAGGCCAAGGTCACCTCGGCGAAGGCGCTGGTCGAACTGCGGGACCTGGTCCGTGGCATCCACCCGCCGGTGCTGGCCGACCGCGGGCTGGTCGACGCGGTCCAGGCGTTGGCCCTGGACCTGCCGCTGCAGGTCCAGGTGAGCGGCGAGCTGGACGCCCGCCCGCCGCAGGCGGTGGAGTCGGCGGCCTACTTCGCGGTCAACGAGCTGCTGGCCAACACCGTCAAGCACGCCCAGGCCCGGCGCGCCTGGATCGAGATCGGCCATACTGACGCTGGACCAAATGAAAACGTGCTGCGGATCGTCGTCGCCGACGACGGGCGCGGCGAGGCCGACCCGACCCGGGGGAGCGGGCTGCGCGGCATCGAGCGCAGGCTGGCCTCCTTCGACGGGGTCCTGGCCGTCAGCAGCCCGGTCGGCGGTCCCACCATCGCGAGTCTGGAGATCCCTTGCGCGTCGCCATCGCCGAAGACCTCTTCCTCCTCCGCGACGGCCTGACCCGCCTGTTGCAGGCGCACGGCATTGAGGTCACGGCGGCGGTGGAGAGCGGCGAGGAACTGCTGCAGGCGCTGCGCGCGGACCGTCCGGACGTCGCGGTGGTCGACGTCCGGCTGCCGCCCAGCTTCACCGACGAAGGGTTGCGAGCCGCGCTGACCGCCCGTCAGGAGCTCCCCGGTCTCCCGGTGCTGGTGCTCTCCCAGTACGTCGAGCAGCTCTACGCCCGGGAGTTGCTGGCCGACGGCAGCGGCGGAGTCGGCTACCTGCTCAAGGACCGGGTCCTGGACGGCACCCAGTTCATCGACGCGGTGCACCGGGTGGCCGCCGGCGGCACGGCCATGGACCCGGAGGTGATCGGCCGGCTGCTCACCCACAACGCCGCCGCCGGTCCCGTCGCCACGCTCACCCCGCGCGAGCGCGAGGTGCTGGCCCTGATGGCGGAAGGCCGCTCGAACGCCGCGATCGCGCAGCAACTGGTCATCACCGAACGGGCGGTGGCCAAGCACACCGCCTCGATCTTCGTCCGGCTGGACCTGCAGCCCTCCGACGACGACAACCGCCGCGTGCTGGCGGTGCTGGCCTTCCTGAACCAGGACGCCTGAGCCGTTCCTGAGTCAGCCCGTGGTTGACGGACGGTCAGGCGCCCTCGACCGTCGAGGTGACCGGCGTGCCCAGCTCCACCGTGCGGCTGACGGTGCACAGCCGGTCGTGGGAGGTCTTCACGGCGCGCGGCAGGATGGTGCGGGCCCGGTCCCCGGCCTCGCCCTCGGGGAAGGTGACGTGGAAGGTGACGGCCAGGTTCGTCATGTGCTGGCCGTCCTCGTCGCTGACCTTGTCACCCTGGACGGAGACGGCGAACTCCACCGGCTCCGCGTGCCGGCTGGTCGCCACGTCGGCGTCGATCGCCGTGCAGCCGCCGATCGCGGCCAGGAGCAGCTCCACGGGGGTGAAGTCGGCGTCGCCCGTCGAGCCGAAGGTGATGCTGCCGCCGCGGACATTGGTTGCGGTGTACCGGCCCGTGCCGGTGCGCTCGATCCGGACGGAACGCAGGGTGTCGTCGCTCATGGACCCGACACTATGCCACCGGGCGGATGTCCCGGTGCTGCGCCGCGAGCGCGACGTACCACTCGGAGTTCAGCTTGAGGTGCGCCCGCTCCTCGTCCGTGAGCTCGCGGCGCACCTTGGCCGGCACGCCCGCGACCAGCGAGCCCGGCGGCACCTGCATGCCCTGCGGCACGAGCGCGTTCGCCGCCACCAGCGAGCCCGCGCCGATGGTCGCGCCGTTCAGGACGGTGGCGCCCATGCCGATCAGGCAGTCGTCCTCGACCGTGCAGCCGTGCAGCACGGCGTTGTGCCCGACCGAGACCCGCGCGCCGACCTGGACCGGGAAGCCGAAGTCCGCGTGCGCGGAGCAGTTGTCCTGGACGTTGCTGTCGGGGCCGATGCTGATCGACTCGCAGTCGCCGCGCAGCACCGCCCCGTACCAGACGCTCGCGCCGGCGGCCAGCTTCACGTCGCCCAGCACGGTGGCGTTGACGGCGACGAACGCCGTGTCGCTGACCTCGGGCGTCCGTCCGGCGACGGCTGCGACGAGAGGGGCGGGGATCAGCGGTGCGGGGGACTGGGTCATGAGGGCTCCCTTACGGACGGGCGATGGCGCGCGGTCGTGCCTGCCCGATCCTGCCCCATGTCGCACCACGATTCCCGGCCGCCCCCTGCTTAGGCTCGCGGTATGACTCTTCCTGCCGCGATCAGCGTCGTCACGCTCGGCGTCACCGACCTGGAGCGCAGCGTCGCCTTCTACCAGGCGCTCGGCTGGCCGATGTCCTCCACCTCGCAGCCCGGCACCATCGCCTGGTTCCGGACGGCCGGGGCCACGCTGGGCCTCTTCCCGACCGAGGCGCTGGCCGCCGACGCGGGCGTGCCCGAGGGCGGGGAGCCGGTGTTCCGCGAGGTCACCCTGGCCGTCAACCTGGGCAGCCGGGAGGAGGTCGACGCCGCCATGGCCCTCGCCCTGGAGGCGGGCGCGGACCTGGTCAAGGCGCCGGTGACCGCCGAATGGGGCGGCTACAGCGGCTACTTCGCCGACCCGGACGGCCACCTGTGGGAGCTCGTGCACGCTCCCGGCTTCACGCTCACGGGCGACGGGCGCGTCGAGATGCCGGCCTGAGGGCCGACACTGGCGGTATGGGCCTTCTCTCCCGTCAGGCTGAGCTGCATCGCTACCGTTTCTCCACCCGTTGGGAGCTTCCCGCCGCGTACCAGCGGGTCTTCGAGGTGCTGGCCGACCCGCTGGTCTACCCGCGGTGGTGGCCGCAGATCCTCGAGGTCCAGCAGTTGACGGACGACAGCGGGCGGATGCGGTTCCGCTCGCTGCTCCCGTACGAGCTCCAGGTCACCGCGTTCGCCGCGCGCCACGACCCCGACGCCGGGGTGCTGGAGGCTCGGCTCACCGGCGACCTCGCCGGGGTCACCCGCTGGACGGTCAGCCGGGACGGCGGCGGCCGGACCGTCGCCGTCTTCGACGAGGACGTCGAGGTGCACAAGCCGCTGATGCGGCTCCTCGCCCTGCCCGGAAGACCGGCATTTCGGGCGAATCACGCCTGGATGATGCGCGCCGGCCGCGCCGGACTGGCCCGCCACCTGGGGCTCCGCCATTGGTCTTGACCAATGGCACGGCTGCCCCTATGGTCGCCATATCGCAACGTCCTTTAATAAATAAGGGATCGTAATCACGCCCCTGTCAGCAGGGCGGCGCACACAGGCGGAGGCCAGGGTGGGGACCACAGCGACCGAGGCGGTACCGGAGCCGAAGTACTGGCAACTGCGCACGGTTCTGGTCCGCACCATCGACCAGGAGTTCAGCACCGGCGAGGTGCTCCCCAACGAGCGCGACCTCGCCGCCCGCTTCGGCGTCGCCCGCGCGACCCTGCGTCAGGCCCTCGACCAGCTCGAACTCGAGGGCCGCCTGGTCCGTCGCCGCGGTATCGGCACGCTGATCGCCGCGCCGCGCATGGGCATTCCCGTCGCGGAGGCCTCCAGCCGCGACACCTGGCGCATCGTCGACTGCGGCCTGGGCCCCGCCCCCGCTGCGGTCGCCGCGACGCTCGGGCTCGACGCGACGGACGAGGTCCACACCGTCCGCCGGGTCCGCATGATGGCCGGTCAGGCCGTGGGCACCGAGACGCTGTTCGTCCCCGTCCGGGTCATGCCGCACGTCCCCGGCTTCCTCGCGGAGTCCAGCCGGGCGCGCGCCGTGCTCAAGCAGTTCCAGGCCCTGCCGATCGAGGGCGAGTCCCGCGCGGTCGAGCTCGGCGTCGCCGAGGAGGAGCAGGCCCGCCTGCTGGAGCGCCCGCCGGGCATCCCCGTCCTGGTGCTCACCGCCCGCTACGCCGGTGAGTCCGGCACGCTGGCCGTCGCCACCTCCACCTACCGCGCCGACACCTGCAAGCTGACCTTCGGCGACACGGGCGTGGAGGTCCGCGCCGCGTCCTGACCGCCGGTGCCGCCCTCCCCGGGCCAGGCCACGTCGTCGACCGCCAGCCACGGCTCGCGGGCCACGGCCGTGGGAGTGGTCCCGGCGAAGGCCGCCACGTCGCGGTGCAGGTGGGACTGGTCGGCGTAGCCGCCCTCGGCCGCGACGCGGGCCGCGACCTCACCTGCGACCAGGCGGTGGACCGCCCGGTCGAAGCGGACGAGCTGCGCGGCGCGCTTCGGCGGCAGCCCCACCTGTGCCCGGAACCGCGACCACAGCCGCTTGCGGCTCCAGCCCACCTCGTCCGCCAGCGTCTCGACGCGCAGCCGCCCGCCGCCCACGAGGATCCGTCGCCACGCCCACGCGACCTCCGGGTCGACCAACACCCGTTCCGCGCACCTGCGTTCGAGCAGCGTCTCGGCCAGCGCGAAGCGCTCCGCCCAGGACGAGGTCTCGGCCAGCCGCTCGCGGATCCGCGCCGTCTCCCGGCCCCACACGTCCTCCAGCGCCACGACGCCGTCCAACTCGACCGCGGGCACGCCCAGCACCGCGCCGGCGAGCAACGGCGAGAGGCGGACCTGCACGCACTCCACGCCCGCGCCGCGCACCCACACCGAGCCGCCGAACCCCAACCCCGGCCCGGCGACGACACTGCCGCGCAGCTCATGCCCTGCCGCATCGGTCACGACGGGAGAGCCCGGGCCGAAGTCCAGCGCCAGCATCACCGACGGATGCGGGATCACCCGTTGCCCGACCGACGCCGCCCCGCCGTCGCGGAAGCCCGCCAGCACCACCCCGGGCAGCCCGGTGGGTCGCGCCGGGCTCACCACGTCCCATACGGGTTTCATCCTTCGATGCTACGGACACGGGGCAGGCGGCGGACAGGGCGGAACATTTGTCCAAGACGCCGTCCGGGCACGCGCGGGACCGTGGGCGCATGACGACCACAGAGGACCTGCTGCTCCCCTGCGCGGGAGGGGACATCCACGTCCGTCAGGACGGCCCGCGCGACGCCCCGGCGCTCGCTCTCGTCCACGGGCTCGGCGGCTCGACGCGCTGGTGGGACGCTGTCGTGCCGGACCTGGCCGCGCGTCACCGCGTCGTCCGGATCGACCTGCTCGGGCACGGCCGCTCCGCCCGGCCCGACGGCCCCGGCTACGGGCTCGTGGAGCACGGGCGCCGCGTCGGCGAGGTGCTGGACCGGCTCGGCGTGGCGCGCGTCGCCGGGATCGGCCACTCCACCGGCGGGCTGGTGCTGACTTCCCTCGCCGAGGAACGTCCGGGCCTCGTCGGCGCGTTGGCGCTCATCGACACCGGTCCGGCGCTGGACGCCTTCGTCTCGAACGGACTCGCCGGACGGCTCGTGCTGGCCCCGGGCATCGGCGCGCTGGTGTGGCGACTCCGCACCGACGGCCTGATCCGCAAGGCGCTCAGCACCGCGTTCAGCCGCCCCGGCTATGCGATCCCGCAGGAGATCGTCGACGACCTGCGGGGCATGACCCTGCACGGGACCGTCGCGACCTCGCTCGGCGCGGAGGCGTACCTGAGGCAGCGCCCGGCCCCTGCCCGGCTGACCGCTCTCGGCCTGCCGCTATTGGTCCTGTACGGCGCGGAGGACCGCCGTTGGCAGCCGGCCCGCTTCGCCGACTACGCGGCGGTGCCCGGGGCCACGGTGGACCCGATGCCGGGCCTCGGTCACTCGCCGATGCTGGAGGACCCGGAGCGCACCCTGACGCGCCTGCTCGCCTTCCTCACGGAACACGCCTCACCACAGGGCTGAGGGGCCGGTCAGGTCACTGCTCGACCGAGAAGAGCTGCTTCTCCGCGTGGTCGAAGGCCAGCTTGACCGCGCCGATCGCGATCGCGGCGTCGCCCAGCGCGGCGAGCTGGACCTCCGGCGGGCGCAGGCACAGGCGGCTCAGCTGGCGGCGCAGGGGTTCCACGACGCCGTCGAGGCCGCTCGCCCAGCCGCCGATCACGACGATCTGCGGGTCCATGGCCAGCACCAGCGCCGCGACGTCGCGCACCAGCCGCGCGACGAAACGGTCGCGGACGTCCATCGCCACGTGGTCGCCCTGCTGGGCGAGGCTGAGGACCCGGGCCACCGCCGCCTCGTCGAGCGGATCGCGAAGCTTGCTCTCCGTCGTGGAGAGCAGCTGCGAGGGCTCGTCCTCCTGACCGAGCAGGTGAAGGCTGCCGATCTCGCCCGCCGCGCCGCCGAAGCCGCGGTGCAGGCGGCCGTCGATCAGGGAGCCCGCGCCGGGGCTCAGGCCGGCGAGGACGAAGACCACGTCGCCCTTGCCGACGGCCGCGCCCTTCCAGTGCTCGCCGATCGCGGCCAGGTTGGCGTCGTTCTCGACCAGCACCGGGCAGCGGAACGAGCGGCGCAGCCGGTTGGCGAGGTCGAGGCCGGTCCACCCCGGCAGCGCCGTACCGAGCTTGACGACGCCCTCGGCGTCCACGACGCCGGGTGTGCCGACACCGACGGCCCACAGCGACTCACGGGAGATCCCGCCGGTCCGCAGCAGCTCCGCGACGGTCGCCCGGACCAGGGAGAGCCGCTCGTCCGCCCCGGTCGTCTCGTCGATCGGACGCCCGTAGGCGCCCAGCGTGCGACCCCGCAGGTCGGAGACGATCGCGCGGGCGCCGTGGGTGCCGATCTCGATACCGAGCAGGTGTCCGGCCTCGGCCCGGAAGCGGAAGTGGCGCGCCGGACGGCCGCGTTGCCGCACGCCCTCCTCGGCCGGCTCGACCTCGGCGACCAGGCCCGACTCGATCAGGCCCTCGATCACGCCCTCGACGGTGGGCCGGGACAACCCTGTGCCGCCCACCAGCTGGGTGAGCGTCAGCACGGCTCCGTCGCGCAGCGCCCGCAGCGTCACCGCGGAGTTGATCCGCCGCAGCAGTGAGGAATCACCACCGGTGAGCTGCGCCACGCTCGGTCCTTCCGTGCTTCCCGGATCCGTCTCGACGTCCCTTTCGACGTATGGCGGATGGTAGCCGGGCGAATGAGCGCTCGGCGAGCGTCATCGCAGCTCAGTCGGGGCTTCGGTATCAAACGGCAACACTGGGGGAGGCGGTCAGAGCAGCGCGTACTGGCCCTCTGGGCCCTCCTCCAGGCGGTCGAGCACCGAGGCGGGACGCCGGGCGCTGTCCGGCGCGGGCAGTACGCCCGCTTCGCGCAGGTCCGCACGGGTGAACCAGGGCCCGCCGTCGGCGGCGAGCGCGCGCTGCCGCGGCGCGAGCTCGGCGAGCAGGGCCAGCGTGGTGGTCAGCTCGATCAGCTCCTTGGTGGCCCGCTGCGGCCACGCCGTCAGGCCCAGCGCGCCGAGGGTGCCGCTGGCGGCGCCGCGGAACGCGGTGCGGTCGGCGAACCACTCCCGCAGCGTCGGCTCCGCCGCCCAGGCCGACGCGGCCACCGGCGCGAGGCGGCCCTCGCCGAGAACCAGCGTCTCCTCCTCGGCGTCGTAGGCCAGCTCCTGCGGCTGCCGGTCCACGGGCAGGCGGATGAAGGTCCGTCGGCCGTCGGGAAGGCGCAGGCCGGGGTGGGCGAAGGTGTGCAGGTCCATGACGCGGCGCCCCAGCGCGACGCCCTCGGCCCAGACCGCGGCGGAGCGCGGCAGCGGCACGGCGTCGCGTGGCGCGTCGGCGTGCGCGCAGACCGCGGCGATCCACGCCGGCACGTCCTCGGGCGCGACAGCGGTCGCGTAGGCGCGTCGCAGGAAGCGCAGCAGACCGGGTGCGAGGTTCGGCTCGCGGCCGTCCGGCCGCCGGTGCAGCGGGAACACGCGCACCCGCGGGTCCACGGGCAGCTCCGCGGCGACGGTGAGCGGCGCGGGGGTCGGCTGGCCGTCAGGCTGCAGCAGCAGGTAGCGCTGCCGCGTGCTCTCGGCGCGCCAGAGCTCGGGGCGCGCCTGGTCCAGCAACCTCCGGTCGGCAAGCATCCAGGCGCGGTCCAGCGGCCGGTGGCGGACCCGCACGAGCGGCGGCTGCACGCCGGGCACCCGGGACAGCCGCCAGGTGCTGGTCCGCCGACCGGGCAGCCCCGCCACGGCGGAGTCGGGCGTCCGCGCCCGCGTCGGCTCGAACAGCTCCGCCCGCTCGGCGGCGTCCGCGGTGGCCAGCCGCCGCCAACGCTCCTCCAGCACCTCAGGATCGGCGGCGACCACCCACGCCCGCCCGGCCCGTATCCCGCGCACGGCCCACGGCAGCAGGTCCCCGACGGACGCCGGCGTCTGGTCCCCTCCCGTATCGGCCACGGGAACATGCTAGGCGCAGCGCTGTCGGGCCCGACGGAGCCTCCGGTGTCTTGCCTGGTGGAATTCGACGTGCGGGGCGGGGTCCCGCTGCTTGGGTTTGGCTCATGGGAGAACTGCGCGTACGCACCGCCGAGGCGGCCGATGTCCTGGCCGTGCTCGACTTCTGGAAGGTCGCCGCCGAGGGGACGAGCATCAGCGACGACCCGGCCGGTGTCACCCGGCTGATCGAACGGGACGGGGAGGCGCTGATCCTCGCCGAGCGCGGGGGAGAGCTCGTGGGCACGGTCATCGCGGGCTGGGACGGCTGGCGCGCCAGCCTCTACCGGCTCGCCGTCCACCCCGACCACCGCCGGCAGGGCATCTCGCGCGCGCTGCTGGACGCCGCACACGCGCGCTTCCTGGCCGCTGGCGGCCGTCGCGCCGACGCGATGGTCCTCGTCGAGAACGAGACGGGCCAGGCCGCGTGGGCCTCGGCGGGATACGGCCGCGAGGAGCACTGGCGCCGCTGGGTCCGGCCGCTCGCCTGACGGACCGTAGGGGTCGATTGTCAGTGCGGGGGCGTACGGTCGAGAGCATGGAGGCTCAACTTCCGGACCCATCGCCCTCCCTGACCGAGCTGCGGGCCGTCGGCGGGGCGCTGCTGGCGCGCCTGGCCGAGCTGCGGGAGCGCGACGTGGCGGTCCCGGACGAGCTCTGGCGGGCGGCACGGCGCTTCGAGCCGCTGCTCGACGGCGTCGATCCGGAGCGGGAGGAGGCCGACGACCTCTGGGAGTTGGCCCTCTCGCTCCCGGGCCTGCTGGCCCGTGCGGAGCCGCCCGCGGCCGAGGACGTGCCGCGGGCTGGCGACGCCCCGGAGGGCGCTGATTGCGGGCGTGAGACCGCGTCCGCCGATGTCCCACGGCCGGCCGGCCTTCCGCTGGTGGCCGTGCCGGCGCCCCGGTTATTCGTGGGCGATGGCGTCGAGCACGTCGAGGCGCGAGGCACGTAGTGCCGGGCCGAGCGCGGCCAGGAGGCCCACCACCGCGGCGCCGACGACGACCGCGATGATCGTGGCCCACGGAACGGCCAGCGACTGCAGGCCCTTGGCTGCCAGCAGCCGCTGCGCCGCCAACCCCCAGCCCAGACCCAGCCCGAGGCCGAGCACGGCCCCGAAGAGCGCGATCACGACGGCCTCCAGCCGCACCATGCGCCGCAACTGCGCGCGCCCGAGCCCGATCGCGCGCAGCAGCCCGATCTCCCGGGTCCGTTCGATGACGGAGAGCGCGAGCGTGTTCACCACGCCCAGGATCGCGATGATGATGGCCAGTGCCAGCAGCCCGTAGATCAGGTTGAGCAGCAGGTCGATCTGGCCGCGGATCAGCTTCTTGTAGTCGGACTGGTCGCGCACCTGCACCTGCGGGTCCTTGGCCAGAGCCGTCGTCAGCGCGCTCTTGACCTGTGCCTTGCTCGCGCCCGGCGCGACGTTCACGAAGACGACGTCGTCCAGCGCGCCCGGCACGTACTGACGCAGCGTCGTGGACGCGACGACCGGCTCGTCGCCGAGCCCGCCTGGGTTGGTGTCGGTCACGTCGATCCCGCCGACCGTCAGCGTGCCCACGCGGCCGCTCTGGAAGAGGATCGTGACCGGGCTGCCGAGGTGGAGGCCGTGCGCGTCGGCGTAGTTGGAGCCGATCAGGGCGTGGCCGGGCGCGGTGCCTGCGGCCACGCTGCCGGAGCGCATCTGGATCCGCACCACCTTGTCGAGCCCCGGGCCGGTGCCCACCACGACCGTTCGCTTCTGCGTGCCGTCGGCCGCGACGAGCGCGCCGCGCGTGCCCTGCCCCCGTACGACGAGGCCCACGCCGGGAGTGGCCTGGACGGCGTCGCCGACCTCGTTCGGGAACGGCAGACCGGTGCTGTTCTGCACGATCAGGTCCGCGCCGATGGTCTTGTCGATCTGGGCGTCGAAGGACGCGGCGATCGAGGAGCCGACCACGGAGAGGGAGGCGACCAGCGCCAGCCCGATCATCAGCGCGGAGGCCGTCGCGCTGGTGCGGCGCGGGTTGCGCAGCGCGTTGCGCTGGCTGAGCGTGCCGACCGGCCCGAAGACGCGCGGGAACCAGCCGCCGATCGCCCGGATCACCGGGCGGGCCAGTAGCGGGCCGAGGACGATCAGCCCGACCAGGCTGAGCAGCACGCCGCCGCCGAGCAGGATCCCGGCCTGCCCCAGATTCCGGTCGGTGGCCGCCCCCACCAGCAGGCCCGCCGCCACGGCCAGCACGACCAGCCCCACGACGGCGCGGACCCGCAGCGGTGCGCCGCGCTCCGGGGTGTCCGCCTCGCGGAGCGCCGCCATCGGGGAGATCCGCGACGCGCGCCGGGCCGGCAGATAGGCGGAGACGGTGGTGACGAGGATCCCCACCGCGTAGGCGGCCACGATCGTCGGCCAGTGGACAGCCAGCTGACTGCCCTTCAGCACCATGCCGCCGCGCGCGATCAGCCTGATCAGCCCGAGCGCCAGACCCACGCCGAGGACCAGCCCCAGCGTCGAGCCGATCAGCCCCAGCAGGGCGGCCTCGACCAGCACGGACCGGTTCACCTGCTCCCGGCTCGCCCCGAGCGCCCGCATCAGCCCGAGCTCACGGGTGCGCTGCGCCACCAGCATCGAGAAGGTGTTGAGGATCAGCGACACCCCGACCAGCACCGCGATCCCCGCGAAGCCGAGCAGCGCGTCCTTGATCACGGAGAGGAACGTGCCGAGCGTCTGCGCCGCGTCCTTCGCGGTCTGCTCCGCCGTCTTCACGTCGTACGCGCTGCCGACGACGGGTGCGACCCGGTCGCGCAGCTGCTCGTGGGTGACCCCCTTCGCGGCGGTGAGGTCGATCGAGGTGAAGACGCCCTCGTGCCCGAGCAGCCGCCGCTGCGCCGTGCCGGTGTCCAGGAAGACCAGCGTCGCGCCCGGGTTGGTGGTGTTGAACGTCGCGATGCCGGACAGCGTCACCGGGAAGCCGCCCGTCGCCGCGATGACGTGCAGCGGCTGGCCGAGCGCGAGGTGGTGCTTCTTGACGGTGTCCGCGTCGACGACCACGTGTCCGTCGCCCGTGGGCGCGGTGCCGGAGGTGAGATCGACCGGTGAGTTCGGCCCTGGGTTCCAGTTGATCCCGATGGTCGGCGCGCCGCCGATCGCCCCGATGCTCTTGTTGTTCGCGTCCGTCAGCACGATC
Source organism: Streptacidiphilus pinicola (assembly GCF_003258295.1). Classification (GTDB taxonomy): domain Bacteria; phylum Actinomycetota; class Actinomycetes; order Streptomycetales; family Streptomycetaceae; genus Streptacidiphilus; species Streptacidiphilus pinicola. The sequence continues at coordinate 33,755 of NZ_QKYN01000098.1, forward strand.
CCGGCCAGCGCGACCCGCCCGTTGACGGCGGCGGCGCCGGGCAGATGCGCGACCTGCGGGATGAGGGAGGCGGGGACGGTCGGGACGGTGCCGGAGAAGTTCTGGTCGTTGCGCCCCGCGACGTCGTTGTGGGCGGTGATGCTGACGTCCGCCGAGGTCGAGCGGAAGAGCCGGTCGAAGGTCGAGCCGATGGTGTCGGTGAACATCAGCGTCCCGGCGACGAAGGCCACGGACAGCAGCACCGCCAGCAGCGACAGGGCGAGCCTGCCCTTGTGGGCGAGGAAGCTGCGCAGTGTCGCCTTCAGCATCGCCGGACCCCTCGCGCTCAGTCTTCCGGGGCGGGCAGGGTGACCTGTCTGCCGCCGCGCACGTCGAAGCGGCGCATCCGCTCCAGCACGGCGTCCGCGGTCGGCCGCTCCAGCCGGTCCACGATCCGCCCGTCGGCGAGGAACAGCACGAGGTCGGCGTAGGAGGCCGCGTTCGGGTCGTGCGTCACCATGACCACGGTCTGCCCGAGCTCGTCCACGCTGCGCCGTAGGAAGTCGAGGACCTCGGCGCCGGAGCGCGAGTCCAGGTTCCCCGTCGGCTCGTCCGCGAAGATCAGCTGCGGCCGGGCGGCGAGCGCCCGCGCGACGGCGACGCGCTGCTGCTGCCCACCTGACAGCTCGTGCGGCCGGTGCCGCAGCCGGTCCGCGAGGTTCAGCGTCTCCACGACCTGCGCCAGCCAGGCGCCGTCCGCGCGGCGCCCCGCGATGTCGCCGGGCAGCGTGATGTTCTCCTCGGCGGTCAGCGTCGGCAGCAGGTTGAACGCCTGGAACACGAACCCGATCCGGTCCCGCCGCAGCCGCGTCAGCGCTTTGTCGCCGAGGCGCGACAGTTCCGTGTCGCCGACCCACACCTCCCCCGCGGTGGGCTTGTCCAGCCCCGCGAGGCAGTGCATCAGGGTCGACTTCCCCGACCCCGACGGCCCCATGATCGCGGTGAACCGACCGGCGTCGATCTCCACGTCCACCCGGTCCAGCGCGAGCACGGCGGTGTCACCGCTCCCGTACGCCTTACTCAGCGCGACGCCCCGCGCCGCGGGCTCCCCACTTGCCGCCATACGGCCGAGCCTAGTTCTGACCTCGGCACGCGGCATCCGCCGCAGGATCGAGCAGACCCTGGGTTGCGCCCTCAGGGGCGCGAGTCTCCGCCGCGTGGGCGCGAGCCCTTGAGGTAGTGCAGGGACTTGCGGGAGCGAATGCTCTGCTGGTCGCGCCCGAGCGGCGGAGCCGCACATCGGCGGAGCCCCGCGCCCCTAGGCGGCTGCCCAGGTGCCGCCCAGCGTGGGGGCCAGCGCCGCGCGGGCGATCGGGAGGAAGGCTGCCGCGGTCACCTCCGGGCCCGCGCACGCCTCCGGGAGGGCGCCCAGCAGCGGGGCGTCGGCGACGAGGGGGAGGTCCGCGACGTTGCAGCGCATCGCGAGATCCGGCTCCGCCGGCCACGCGCCGATGACGACGCCCCGCAGCGGGATGTTCCGGGAGCGGAGGGCCTCCGCGGTGAGCTCGGTGACGTTGAGGGTGCCCAGGCCCGCCGTCACCACGACCAGCGCCTCCGCGGCGTGACCCAGCGGGGCCAGCTCCGCCGGGACGTCCGCCAGGGACGCGCCGTGCGCGTCGAGGCGGACGAGGAGGCCGCCGGCGCCCTCGATCAGCACCAGGTCGTGGGTCTCCGCGAGGCGCGCGGCCTCCGCGGCGATCTCCGCGGGGGTGATCGCCCGCATGCCCGCGCGGGTCGCGGCCGTGCCCGGGGCGAGCGGCTCCGGGTAGCGCGCGAGTTCGCTGAAGGTCAGCTCGCCCGCGAGCCGCCGCACCTCTGCCAGGTCACCGGGCTCGCCGGGGGCCATCCCCGTCTGCGCGGGCTTCATCACGGCGACCTTGCGGCCGTCGGCCGCGGCCAGCGCCGCGACCGCCGCGGTGGTGACGGTCTTGCCGATTTCCGTGCCCGTGCCGGTCACGAGGAGGATGGTGCTCACGCTGCGGTTTCGCTTTCTCGTAGGTGGAGGGGTTGGCACGAGCGGCGTCCCGTGACCGTCGCGCCGCCCCGGCGCGGGGCCAACCGGGCCGGCTCCCGGCCGTCCGGCGGCTCGCCACGGGGGTCCCCCCGGGGTCCCGTGGCCCGCGCGGCAGCGCCCTAGCCCGCGGCGGCCGCCGCGCGCACGCCCGCGCACAGCGTGGCGAGGTCCGCGTCGGAGGTGACGTACGGCGGCATGGTGTAGACGAGGTCGCGGAACGGGCGCAGCCAGACGCCCTCCCGGGCGGCCGCCGCCGTCGCCGCGCGCATGTCGACGTCGTGGTCGAGCTGGACGACGCCGATCGCGCCCAGCACCCGGACGTCCCGTACGCCGGGAAGCTCGCGCGCGCCGGCCAGGCCGGCGTTCAGGCCGTCGCCGATCCGCTTGACCTCGCGCTGCCAGTCCTGGCCCAGCAGCAGGTCGAGGGAGGCGTTGGCGACCGCCGTCGCCAGCGGGTTGCCCATGAACGTCGGGCCGTGCGCCAGGATCGGCACCTCGCCCCGGCTGATGCCCTCCGCGACGCGCGTCGTGCAGAGCGCGGCGGACAGCGTGAGGTAACCGCCCGTCAGCGCCTTGCCGACGCACATGACGTCGGGTGAGACGCCCGCGTGGTCCGCGGCGAAGAGCGCGCCGGTGCGACCGAAGCCGGTGGCGATCTCGTCGAAGACCAGCAGCACGTCGTGCGCGTCGCACAACTCCCGCAGCACCCGCAGGTACCCGGGGGAGTGGAAGCGCATGCCGCCCGCGCCCTGCACGACCGGCTCGACGATCACCGCCGCCGCCTCGGCGGCGTGACGGGCCAGCAGCTCCTCCAGATGCGCGACGTAGGCCGGGTCCGGCTCGGCGTCGAAGCCGTCCGGCGGGACGTCGGCGAAGATCTGACGCGGCAGCACCCCGGTCCACAGCTGGTGCATCCCGCCCTCGGGATCGCACACGGACATGGGCTGGAAGGTGTCACCGTGGTAGCCGCCGCGCCAGGTCAGCAGCCGGTGCTTCTCCGGGCGGCCCTGCGAACGCCAGTACTGCAGGCACATCTTGGCCGCGACCTCGACCGAGACCGAGCCGGAGTCCGCCAGGAAGACGTGCTGCAGCGGCTCGGGCGTCAGCTCGACCAGCTTGGCCGCCAGCCGCACGGCGGGCTCATGGGTGAGCCCGCCGAACATCACGTGGCTCATCCGCCCGAGCTGGTCGCGCACCGCCTCGTCGAGGACCGGGTGGCCGTAGCCGTGGATCGCGGACCACCACGAGGACATGCCGTCGATCAGCTCGTCCCGGTCCTCGACCGGGCGGGCCAGCCGCAGCCGGACGCCGCTCGCCGAGACGACGGGGTAGGGCTCGGCCGCGCCCGGCATCGCCCCGTAGGGGTGCCAGACGTGGGCGCGGTCGAGCTCCAGCAGCCGGTCGACGTCCATCGGCTCGGGAGGGAAGGAGGTCACGCGTTCGGCGGCAGGTCGGTGCCCGCGCCGCGGCGCCGCACGGCGACGTCGGCGTGCTCGCGCTCACGGTCGCGCGGCAGGGTGGCCTCGTCGGAGCCCTCCACCACGAAGCCCGCGTCGGCGATCATGTCCAGGTCGGCCTGGCCGGCCTGGCCCTCGCTGGTGAGGTAGTCGCCGAGGAAGATCGAGTTGGCCAGGTGCAGCGCCAGCGGCTGCAGTGAGCGCAGGTGCACCTCGCGGCCGCCCGCGATGCGGACCTCCATGTCCGGGAAGCAGAACCGGACCATCGCCAGGATGCGCAGGCAGCGCTGCGGAGTGAGGTTCCACTCCTTCGCCAGCGGCGTGCCCTCGAACGGGATGAGGAAGTTGACCGGCACCGAGTCCGAGCCGAGCTCCCGCAGCGCGAAGACGACGTCGACCAGGTCGTTGTCGCTCTCGCCCATGCCCGCGATCAGACCGGAGCAGGCGGACAGGCCGGCGGCCTGCGCCTTCTGCACGGTGTCGACCCGGTCGGCGAAGTCGTGCGTGGAGCAGATGTCCTCGTAGGTGGCCTCGGACGTGTTCAGGTTGTGGTTATAGGCGTGCACGCCCGCCTCGCGCAGGCGCTCGGCCTGGCCGTCGGAGAGCAGGCCCAGGCACGCACAGATCTCGACCTGCTCGTTCTCTTCCTTGATCGCCGCGATGGTGTCGGTGACCCGGTCCACGTCCTTGTCCGTCGGGCCGCGCCCGCTCGCCACCAGGCAGACCCGCTTGGCGCCGCCCGCGACGCCGGCCTTGGCGGCGGCCGCGGCCTGGTCCGGCTTCAGCCAGGTGTACTTGAGGATCTCGGCCTTGGAGCCGAGGCGCTGCGAGCAGTACGAACAGTCCTCCGGGCACAACCCGCTCTTCAGGTTGACCAGGTAGTTGAGCTTGACGCGGCGGCCGAAGAACGCCCGGCGCACCCGGCCGGCGGCCGCGACGACGTCGAGCAGCTCGTCGTCCGTGGTGGCGAGGACGGCGAGGGCCTCCTCGCGAGTGGGCATGTCGCGGTCGAGCGCCTTGGAGACGAGTGTGTCGAGCAGGTCCATGGGGGCGATCCTGCCTTGCCGGGATCGAGCGCCGCCATAGGGGAACCGGATAGAACATCTCACACAGAGCTGGGTGTGTTGTCCTGGATCAACCACTTCCGACGACAATCGTCCCCGGTCGGACGCCTCAAGGCGGGTGCGGGGCCCTGGCCAGCACAGACCCGGATCGTTCGGACGGGCGTTTGAGCCCTACACTCGTTCAGCATGACGAGCAGCGGAGAGCCGGCCCCGGAGCAGCGGCCCCGCCGCACGCGCGCGCTGGCGCTGATAGGCGCGCTCGCGGTGGCCGCCGCGGTGGCCACCTGGGCGGAGGTCCACTACACCGGTGGTGACGCGGGATCCGCCAGCAGTGCCGGCGGCAGTGTCTCCCAGGACAGCCTGGCCCTCCCGCAGAGCGGGGACAGCAGCTCCTCCGCCGCCCCCTCGGCGATGCCCGACGCGGCGGAGATGCTGCCGGCGACGGTGGACGTGCCCGCCGGCGCGAACAACCCCACCCCTTTCCAGGCCACCCGCTACGCCCTCGGTACGGCGGCGAACTGCGCGGACGTGCTGACCCCGACCGCGACCGCCGCCGCCACCACCTCCTGCCAGGGCTATGTGGCGGCCAGTTACGTCAGCGCCGACCACACCGTGATGGCCTCGGTCACCGTGCTCGGCTACCCGGACGCCGCGACCGCCGGCCGCGCCAAGCCGGCCTTCGGCGCCGCGACCGCCGCCGGCACGGTCGCCATCTTCCGCACGCCCGGCCAGGAACTCCCGGCCCTCGCGCAGCTGCCGGCGACGGAGCAGCAGCGGGTCCAGCAGATCGGGCGCTTCGTCACGGTGATCCAGACCGCGGCGGTCACCGGCGCGAACCAGACCACGCCGGCCACCCTGGCGGCGACGGAGTACACGCTGTCAGCGGAGGTCGGCGACACGGTCCTGTGGGACGAGTAGCGGTACGACGGCGCCGCACAGCGTGATCGACATCGCACCGTGGGTGAGTTGTCCCGTCCCGGGCCGAGCTGACAGTGTCGGCGCATGACCATCGCCACCGCGGACCCGTTCGCCTGGATCGACTCCGCCGCCGAGCAGCGCCGGAACGCCGGGCTGGTGCGGACACTGCGCCCCCGTCCCGCCGTCGGCGACGTGCTGGACCTCGCCAGCAACGACTACCTCGGTCTGACGCACGACCCCCGGGTCACCGGCGCCGCGGCGGACGCGGCGCTGCGCTGGGGCGGCGGTTCGACCGGTTCGCGCCTGGTCACCGGCACCACCGAGCTGCACGCCGAGCTCGAGCGCGAGCTCGCCGAGTTCTGCGGCGTCGAGGCCGCGCTCGTCTTCTCCTCCGGCTACACCGCGAACCTGGCCGCACTCACCGCGCTGACCGGTCCCGGCGCGCTGATCGTCTCCGACGCGCTCAACCACGCCTCGCTCATCGACGGCTGCCGCCTCTCCCGCGCCCGGATCGCCCGCGCCGCCCACCGCGACCCCGACGCGTTCCGCGCGGAGCTGACCGCGCGCGCGGAGGAGCGGGCGATCGCCGTCAGTGACACCGTCTTCTCCGTCGACGGCGACGCCGCGCCGCTGGCGGAGCTCGCCGCCGCCTGCCGCGACCACGGCGCCGCGCTGGTCGTCGACGACGCCCACGGCCTCGGCGTCCTCGGCCCGGGCGGCGCGGGCGCGACGGCCGCGGCCGGCCTCGCCGGCGCGCCGGACGTCGTCACCACGGTCACCCTCTCGAAGTCCCTGGCCTCGCAGGGCGGCGCCGTGCTGGGCCCGCGCCGGGTGATCGAGCATCTCGTGCAGGCGGCGCGCACGTTCATCTTCGACACCGGCCTCGCCCCCGCGGCGGCCGGTGCCGCGCTCGGCGCGTTGCGCGTGCTGCGCTCCGAGCCGGAGCGCGCGGAGCGCGCCCGCGGGGTCGCCCACGCCCTCTCGACGGCGCTCCGCGCCGAGGGCCTCAAGGCGAGCGTCCCCGACGCGGCGGTGGTCGGCGTCCGCGCCCCCTCCCCGGAAACGGCTCTCGCCTGGGCGACCGCGCTCCGCGCCTCCGGCCTCGGCGTCGGCTGCTTCCGCCCCCCGTCCGTCCCTGACCGCTTCTCCCGCCTCCGGCTCACGGCCCGGGCGGACCTGACGGACGACCAGATCGCCTGGGCGGTCAAGCTGATCGCCGAGACGGCGCCCGACGGCGCGCGTTAGGTTGCACTACCCAGGGGCGCGGGGAACTGCGCGAGAAACCACTGACGTGCGGACAGCCCTGCGCGTTCGGGCTCTACCTGCGTGGGTGGCTTGTCGCGCAGTTCCCGGCGCCCCTGGACAGTGCAACTGAGACCGTCACTGCCCTAGCTCGGCCAGGTGCCGGTCGACGACCGCGCCCATCAGCTCCGGGGTCGCGCGGTCGGGGCGCATCACCGCGTGGAGGACGAGGCCGTCGATGAGGGAGTAGAGGCGCTCGATCTCCGCGGCCCGGTGCGGGTGTTCGGGGGCGAGCGCGTCGACCAGGTCCGCGCACAGGCCCTCCAGAGCGTCGTAGCTGGCGTCCCGCAACGCGCGGAGCGCGGGGTCGACCTGGGCGCGGGTGGTGAACGCGAGCCAGACCTCCGCCTCGGCGCGGCGTTCCGGGTCCAGCGGGAGGAGTTCGTCGATCACTCGGCGGACCGTCGTCACGGGGTCGGGGCCGGGGCCGATGGCATCGACGCGGGCGCGGACCCGGTCGGCGACCAACTGCATGGCGAAGGCGAGCAGCTCCGCCTGGGTGGCGAAGTAGTGCCGCAGGGAACCGGCGGAGAGGCCGGCCTCCGCCGCGACCGTGCGGACGGAGACGCCGTCGAGTCCGCTCCGGCGGACGACACGCCACACCGCCGCGGCGACGGACGCGCGGCGCTCCTCGGGATCCACGACCTTGGGCACGGTCATTTTGTAGCACAGTCGTGCCAGAACCCGTGTTAGCGTTATTTGGTACGACCGTGCCAAAAACGGACGGAGTGAGGCGACCGTGCTCTACCTGCTCATCGCCGGGTGCGAGATCGCGTTCTGGGTGGTGCTGTGCGCCGCGCTGCTGGTGCGCTACCCGCTGCGGCGGCCCCGCGCCGGAGCGGTCCTGCTGCTGACGCTGCCGGTGATCGACCTCGCCCTGTTCGTCGCCGCCCTGGTCGACCTCGCGCGCGGGGCGACCCCGACGCAGGCGCACGCCTTGGCCGCGCTGTACGTCGGGGTGTCCCTCGCCTTCGGCGCGGCGATGGTGCGCTGGGCGGACATCCGCTTCGCGGGCCGCTTCGGCACGCCGGAGCAGGCCGCGGCGGCGGAGGCGCAGCGGCCGCCGAAGCGTGGGCCCGCGCACGCCGCACACGAGCGGCGGATGTGGTTGCGGCACCTGCTCGCGTGGGGGATCGGCGCCGCGCTCGTCGCGGTGGACGTCGCCGTGATCGGCGACACGCAGCGCGCCAAGCCGCTGCTGCAGTGGATGGGCGGCTGGGGCGTGATCCTCGCGATCGACTTCGTCTGGTCGTTCAGCTACACGCTGTTCCCGCGCCGGCCTCGCGCAGGGGAGTGATCAGCCGGGCAGCCGTTGTCGCAGGCGGAGGACGCCGCCCCGGTCCGCCGGCCGGCGGTGCTGCGCACACCACCGGCCGATGACCGTCCGTGACGCGGCCTCAGGGCCTAGTTCACCCGGCCGAACCACACCTCGTGCGTCCAGATCCGCTCCAGCTTCACGTAGCTGCCGGAGTGCGGCGCGTGCCAGATCTCCCAGTGGCCCGCGTAGATGCCGACGTGGTAGACGGACGAGCCGTAGTGGAAGAAGACCAGGTCACCCGGGCGTAGTTGACGGTAGGAGATGTGCTTGACCCGGATGTACTGGTCCTGCGCCGTTCGGGGGAGGTGGCGGCCCACGTGGCGGAAGGCGTAGTACGTCAGGCCGGAGCAGTCGAAGGAGTTGGGGCCCGTCGCGCCCCAGCTGTACGGGTCGCCGTGCTTCGACTCGGCGACCTTGAGGGCCCGCTGCCCTATCGTCAGGGCGCTGGCGTCGGCGCTGGGGGCCGTGGCGACGGTGCCGCCGAGCAGGACGCCGGTGGCGGCGAGGGTGGTCAGTCCGGCCTTGAGTTTCGGCCCGGTGTTCCCGCTACGGCCCTGGGGGCGCCGTGCGTGGCGGCCCCTGGTCTGCCCGCCCAGGTGTTTCGGGTTCTGGATCTGGTTCAGGGCATGGTGGTGCGCGGAATCATTGGACGCGGCCATGAGGAAGCCCTTCCGGAACCGCCTACGAAAGTCGTCCCTGTCGGGTTCGGGCTCCAGAAGCTGCCCGGCCGCGCACCATTCGTGCTCGCGGCTTCACCCCAAGGCCCGGCGTTTCCTTGACGCCGTGCCGTCGTGCCTGGGTCTCCCGTTCTCGCCTGTCAGGTGTGTGTGAGCACCTGGCGTCCGACCGGTGGCGAGACTAGGCGTCCGGCCGGACCGCCCCGCCACGGTGGCGAGGACTTGTTCGTTCGGCGGACAGTATTGGCACGTTTTTATGCCCTCTTCACGTTCCGCCGGACCATTGTGATTCTTGTCACCCAGCGTTTGGCGCGCAATTTTTGCTGCGTCCGGAGTAACGCCGATGGCTTTTAAGAAAACGCTTTCTTGTCGCCGGAATACGGAATGACCTGCGCGAATGCGGTAATCGGAGGAATACGTTCACCCGGACGGTCCACGCCGTTCGGCGCCCTCCGATCGGCTGGCGCCGAAGCCACTTCCGCCACGCGCGACACGCCGCCTAGATTGATCGGGTGACTGATGATCAGGACCCCGGCACGCCCCAGGGCGTGGGTCGCACCGCCCTCGGCGTCGCGTACGCGCGGGCCGTCGAGAGCGCCCGCCCCGACCGGCTCTTCGACGACCCCTACGCCGCCCTCTTCCTGCGCGCCGCCGCCCCCGCGGAGGGCGGGCCGGGCACCGGCGGCCTCGGCCGGAGCGAGGCGTGGACCGAGATGTCCGCCCATCTCGTGCTGCGCACCGCCTACTTCGACGACTACCTGCGCGACGCCGTCACGGAGGCCGGCTGCACCCAGGTGGTGCTGCTCGCGGCCGGGCTCGACGCGCGCGCCTTCCGCCTCGACTGGCCCGACGGCGTCCGGCTCTTCGAGCTCGACCTCCCGGAGATGGTGGCCTTCAAGGAGCGGGTCCTCGCCGAGGCCGACGCCCGGCCGCGCGTGGAGCGGCAGGTGGTGACGGCGGATCTGCGCGAGGACTGGGCGGCGCCGTTGCGCGCGGCCGGGTTCGACCCGGCGCGGCCGACCGCGTGGATGGTCGAGGGCCTGCTCATCTACCTGGAGGCCGAGGACGCCGCCGCGCTGCTGCGGCGGATCGGCGCGCTCTCCGCACCGGGCAGCCGCCTCGCGCTCGTGCGCGACGGCTCGCTGCGCCGCACCCGCGAGCTCGCGCGGCGTGATCCGGCCATGGCGGGCGCGACCCGGCTGTGGCGCGGCGGGCTGCGCCGCGACCACGCGCAGTGGCTGCGCCGGCACGGCTGGCTCGTCCACGAGATCCGCGAGCAGGAGCTGCGCGAGCGTTACGGCGCCGAGCGGGTGAGCGAGGGTCACGGCTTCCTGCTCGCCGAGCGGCCCCTGCCCGTCGAGCGCCCGCGCCGCCCCGCCGCGCGCCTGCTGGTACTGGACCCGGACGGCTCCGTCTTCCTGCAGCTCCACCACGACGCCGAGGTCGGCCCGCACTGGGTGCTGCCGGGCGGCGGTCTGGAGCCCGGCGAGGCCCCCCTCGCCGGGGCGCTGCGCGAGACCGTCGAGGAGACCGGCTGGACGGACGTCGTCACCGGCCCCGCGCTGTGGCGCTGGGAGCACGACTACCACCGCGGGGACGTCGGCCTGGTCCGCCAGCACGAGGTGATCTACCTGGCCTCGGCCCCGCACCGCGACCCGATCGGCGACCTGACCGCCTCCTTCGCCGCCGACGGGATTCTGACCTGCCGTTGGTTCACCCCCAAGGAGCTGGCGGAGGTCACCGAGGTGCTGTGGCCGCCGCAGCTGGTCTCCCTGCTGGAGGACCTGCGCCGCGACGGCCCGCCCGCGGAGCCGATCGACCTCGGCTATGTGCCGAACCCTCAGGAGCCCGGCAGTGACGGCTGAACGAGGTCAGGGCGGCCGGTGGGAGCACTGGGAGCGGCGGCTCCCTGGGTTCCTGCAGCCGCCCGCCTTCCTGACCTCCGCGCTGGAGCACAGTGAGCGGGTGGTGCGGCCCCGGCTGGCCCTGCTGTACTTCGTCGCGGCGATCGGGCTCGTGCCGTGGACGGTGCTGCTCTTCCTCACCCTGCCGGGCCGGGAGCGCGCCGCGCACTGGGACGTGGCCTGGGGCGGTTTCGACGCGTTGATGATCATCGTCTTCACCGGCTGCGCGGTCCGGATCCTGCGGCTGTCGCCGCGCAGCGCGATCGTCACGGCGGTCGCGGGCACGCTGCTGGTCACCGACGCCTGGTTCGACGTGATGCTGGCCGCGACGACGCGCGACACCGTCGTGGCGCTGCTGATGGCGTGTCTGGTGGAGCTGCCGCTGGCGGCGCTCTGCTTCCGCACCAGCTTCCGCGTGGTGTCCTTGCTGGAGCAGGCACGGCCGTACCTGCGGGAGTTGGGCTTCACCGTTCACGACGGGCGGTTGGAGCCGCCCGCGTCCCAGGACAGGCCCTAGCGGTTGCCACCGCGCGGGAGCGCGAAGGTGAACAGTGCGACCAGGGCGAGGACGCCGGCGACGCAGGTGAGGGTCCAGGCCGCGGCCGGGATCGGGCCGTGCGTGGGGGACCAGGAGAGGAACGCGGTGCCCAGCGCGGCCACGCCGACCGAGCCGCCCAGCTGCTGGAGGGCGTTGAGGACACCCGACGCGGAGCCGGACTCCTCCGGGGCGACGCCCGCGAGGGCGATGTCGAAGAGCGGGCCCATGAGCAGGCCCATGCCGGCACCGGTGACCAGGAGTGCGGGCAGCAGCTCCCAGGTGGTGACCGGCAGACCCCAGTGGGTCAGGCTCGCCGCCAGGGCGAGCGCGCCGAGGGACATCACGACCGCGCCGGCGTGGATGACCCGGCGGCCGAAGCGCGGGCCCAGCGCGGCGCCGCTGGCCACCGCGCCGCCGACGATGCCGACGGACATCGGGATGAAGGTCAGGCCCGCGTGCAGCGCGGTCCAGTGCGCGCCGAGCTGGAGCGTCAGGGTGAGGGCGAGCATCAGGCCGGAGACCGCGGCGGAGAAGAGCGCGACGACCAGGACGGCGGAGGGGAAGGCCCGGCCGCGGAAGAGGCTCGGCTCGACCAGCGGGGCGCGGCCCGTCGCGGCCCGGCGGCGCTGGAGCGCGGCGAAGCCGGCGAAGAGCGGGAGCGAGCCGGCCATGGAGGCGAAGGTCCAGGCGGGCCAGCCGAGCTCGCGGCCCTGGATCAGCGGGTAGACGAGCAGCACCATCGCGGCGCTGAGCACGGCGACGCCGGGCAGGTCGAGCCGGCGGGCGCCGGCGGTGCCGTGGTCGGCGGGGATGGCGCGGGCGCCGATCAGCGCGGCAGCCAGCCCCACGGGCAGGTTGATCAGGAAGATCATGCGCCAGCCGGTGCCCCACAGGTCGGAGCCGAGCAGCAGACCACCGAGCGTCGGACCGGCCACCGAGGAGAGACCCAGCACGGGGCCGAAGGCGCCGAACGCGCGGCCCAGCTCCTCGGCCGGGAAGACGGCGCGGATGATGCCGAGCCCCTGCGGGATGACGAGCGCGGCGAACGCGCCCTGGCAGGCGCGGGCGCCGATCAGCATCCCGGCGCCGGTCGCGGCCGCGCAGAGCGCGGAGCACAGGGTGAAGCCGAGGGTGCCGAGCAGGAACATCCGCTTGCGGCCCACCAGGTCGCCCAGCCGGGCGCCGGTGATCAGCAGCATCGCGAAGGCGAGCGTGTAGGCGGCGCTGACCCACTGGATCTGGCTCGTGCCGCCGCCGAGCGCGGCGCGGATGCCGGGGGCGGCGACGTTGACGATCGTCGTGTCGAGCAGATCCATGATCTCCGCGAGCAGGATCGCGCCGAGCGCGAGCTTCCGCAGCGGGTGGGCGACGACGGCGCGCGCGGGATCCGCGCGTTCGGTCTCTGGTGCGGCCGTGGACATGAGAGCTCCTTCCGGAGGCCGGGAATCACGAACAGTGTTCGCTATGACGAACGATGTTCTACTAGCGAACGCTGTTCGTGTCAACTAGGCTGTGGCTCATGACGACCCCGCCTCCGCCCACCTGGCCCGGCGCCTTCGGCGCGGAACCGCGCCGCAAGCGGCGCGCGCTCAGCCGCGAGCTGATCGTGGAGACGGCGCTCAAGATCGTCGACACCGAGGGCCTGGACGCGCTGAACATGCGCCGCGTCGCGCAGGGGCTCGGCACGGGCGCGGCCTCGCTCTACGCGCACGTGGCCAACAAGGACGAGCTGCTCGCGCTGCTGCTCGACCGCGTCTACGGGGATCTCAGCCACCCCGAGCCGGATCCGGAGCGATGGCGGGAGCAGGCCAAGGAGTACCTGACCCGGCAGCGGGACAACCTGGTGGCCCACGGCGACCTGGCCCGCGCCGCGATGACCCAGAACATCCCCACGTCGCCCGGCGCGCTCGACGCAGCCGAGACGATGCTGGCGCTGCTGCGCGCCGGCGGCCTGCCCGAGCAGGTCTGCGCCTACGGCGTCGACGTGATCAGCCTCTACGTGGTGGCCACGGCGCTGGAGGAGACCTCGCGCAAGGGCCCCGAGGGCGCGCCGGACCAGGGACAGGTCGACGCGTACCTCGGCGGCATCCGCTCGTTCTTCGCGTCGCTGCCGCCGGAGCGCTACCCGCTGATCACGGGCATGGCCGGGCCGCTCACCCGCAACGTCGGCGACGAGCGCTTCGAGTTCGGTCTCGACCTGCTCTTCGACGGGCTGGTGGCCCAGGCTGGCCGGGTCTACGACTGAGGCGCATGCTGGTCTGAGCGGGCCGGCACGTCACCGAGGCCCCGGTAGTGGCCTCAGGAGGTTCGGCCATGAACGTCTACGGAATGCGTGCGGAACTCGGGCGCGACGGCTCGGTCAAGACCTGGCACATGATGAAGGACGGCGCGCTGACCGCCCTGTGCGGGCACGACCTCGACGCCGCCGCGCCGGTCGGCCACGACTCGGACTGGTCCCACACCAGGGAACCCGTCTGCCACACCTGCGGTGCGCTCTACCTGCGCCAGGTGCCCTACGAGGACATGATCAGCGGCTGACCGGGGCCCGTCCTCAGCCGGCCGAGCGCTGGCCGAGCCGGGTCAGGTAGGCGTTGTAAGCCTCCAGCTCCTGGTCGCCGTTGCGGTCCGCCACGCGGTCCTTGCGCCGGGAGATCCGCTCCTCGGACTTGGCCCACTGGAAGGTCAGCGCGATCAGCACCACGGCCGTCGGGATCTCACTGAACGCCCAGGCCAGCCCGCCGGCCAGGTGCTGGTCGGTCAGCGGGTTGATGCCCATGGACGCGGGCGGGTGCGCGAAGGTGTCCACCATCAGGCCGGAGGCCATCATCACCGCCACGCCGAAGAAGGCGTGGAACGGCATGCCGACGAACAGCTCCAGGATCCGCAGCACGTAGCCGGGGCGGTGCGGGCCCGGGTCCACGCCCATGATCGGCCAGAAGAAGGCCAGGCCGACGGCGAGGAAGTGCACCATCATCGCGAAGTGGCCCCACTGCGTCTTCATCAGGAAGTCGAACAGCGGGGTGAAGTAGAGGCCGTAGAGGCTGGCGATGAAGAGCGGGATCGTGAACGCCGGGTGCGAGATGATCTTGACGTAGCGCGAGTGCAGCAGCGCGACCAGCAGCTCGCGGGGGCCGCGCTTCCCCTTGCCCGCCGGGCGCAGCGCCCGCAGTGAGAGCGTGATCGGGGCGCCGAGCAGCAGCAGGATCGGCGTCAGCATGGACAGCACCATGTGCTGCATCATGTGCGCGCTGAGCAGCACCATCCCGTACTGGGCCAGCCCGGTGCAGGTGACCATCACCATCGTGCCGACGCCCAGCAGCCAGGCGACCAGCCGGCCGATCGGCCACTTGTCGCCGCGTCGCCACAGGCGCACGCAGCCGGTGACGTAGCCGACGACCATCAGTACCGCCAGGGCGAGGAACGCCCAGTCGGCGGAGGGGTGGAAGGCCAGGGCGCGACCGAAGGTGAAGGGCGCGAGCTCGTGGTCCATCCCCGGCATGCCCGGCATGCTGCCCATCGGCGGTTCCTGCTTCCCTCGTGGTGGTGCCCAGCCTGCTGCCGCAGTCTGCTACCGCACCAGGGTAGAACCGTCTGTTTTGTCCCCCGGCACCGGGTGGCTACGGGCGCGGCACGAGCGTGTTCTTCGACCGCCGGTCCGCCAGGAAGTCCTCCACGTTGGCCACGGTGGTGTCGATGATCTGGCCCACCGCCGTCGAGGTGAAGTAGGCCTGGTGGGAGGTCACCAGCACCTGGGGGAAGGTCATCAGGCGGGCCAGCGTGTCGTCGGCCACGCCCTCCAGGGAGCGGTCGAAGAAGAAGAGCCCCGTCTCCTCCTCGTAGACGTCCAGTCCGACGCCGCGCAGGCGGCCGGCGCGTAGCGCCTCGACCAGGGCGTGGGTGTCGATCAGGCCGCCGCGGCTGCTGTTGACCAGGATCGCGTCCGGCTTCATCCGGGCCAGCGCGCTCGCGTCGATCAGGTGGTGGGTGTCCGGCAGCAGCGGGACGTGCAGGGAGATCAGGTCGGACTCGGCCAGCAGCCGGTCCAACGGGGTGTACTCCATGGCGAGGTGGTCGCGGCAGTACGCGTTCTCGGCGATGTCCCAGCCGAGCAGCCGGGTGCCGAAGCCGTGCGCGATCCGGGCGAAGCACTCGCCGATCTTGCCGGTGCCGACGACGCCCACGGTGGTGCCGTGGACGTCCGTGCCCATCAGGCCGTCGAGGCGGAAGTCGAACTCGCGGGTGCGGTTGGCGGCGCGGATGACGCGGCGGTTGACGGCCAGGGCCAGGGTCCAGGCGAACTCGGCCACCGAGTAGGGGGAGTAGTAGGAGACCCGGGCGATGGTCAGGCCCAGCTCGGCCGCGACGTCCAGGTCGATGTTGTTGAACCCGGTGGAGCGCTGCGCGATCATCCGGGTGCCGCCCTTGGCGAGCGTGCGCAGCGTGGTCGCGTCGAGCTGGGCGTTGACGCTGGTGCTGATCACCTCGTGCTCGGCGGCCAGCGGAGCGGTGTCGGAGTTGAGGAACACCTCCAGACACCGCACCTCGTGACGGCCGGCGAACGCGGCCTCCAGCAACGGCTTCTCGTCGGTCTGGACGCCGTACGCGAGGATCTCCATGCGGCCACGCTAATCGGACATCCCACCCCACGCCCGTCGGGCGTGGGGTCCGAACGGGGCTCAGATGACGGTCTCGGCCTCGGCGTAGCGCTCGGCCGGGACGGTCTTCAGGTCGGCAACGGCCTCGGCCAGCGGGACCAGGTTGATGTCGGTGCCCTGCAGTGCCGTCAGATGCCCGAAGGCGCCCTTGTGCACGGCCTCGACCGCGTGCCAGCCGAAGCGGGTGGCGAGGATCCGGTCGTAGGCGGTCGGCGTGCCACCGCGCTGGACGTGGCCGAGGATGACCGGGCGGGCCTCCTTGCCGAGCCGCCGCTCCAGCTCGCCGGAGAGTCGGGTGGCCACGCCGGCGAAGCGCTCGTGGCCGTAGATGTCGATGCTGCCCTGCTCCCACTCCATGGTGCCGGGCTCCGGCTTGGCGCCCTCGGCGACCACGACGATGGCGAACTTCTTGCCGCGCTCGAAGCGCTCGCCGACGACGCGGGAGAGCTTCTCGATGTCGAACGGCCGCTCCGGGACCACGATGGCGTGCGCACCGGCGGCCATGCCCGCGTTCAGCGCGATCCAGCCGGTGTGGCGACCCATCAGCTCGACCACCATGACGCGCTGGTGCGACTCGGCGGTGGTCTTCAGGCGGTCCAGCGCCTCCGTGGCCACCGAGACGGCCGTGTCGAAGCCGAAGGTGACGTCGGTGCAGGCGATGTCGTTGTCGATCGTCTTCGGCACGCCGACGATGGGCAGGCCCGCGTCGGAGAGCATCCGGGCCGCCTTGAGCGTGCCCTCGCCGCCGATCGGGATGATGCCGTCCAGGCCCAGCCGCTCGCACATGGCCTTGGCGGCGGGCACGCCCTCGCGCAGCTTGCTCGGCTGCACCCGGGTCGAGCCGAGGATGGTGCCGCCCTGGGCCAGGATGCCCGAGACGGAGTCCAACGTGAGTGCGCGGTAGTCCTCTTCGAGCAGACCGCGCCAGCCGTCCACAAAGCCGATGATCTCGTCCCCGTGGTCCACCACGCCGCGATGGACCACCGAGCGGATCACGGCGTTCAGGCCTGGGCAGTCCCCACCACTGGTCAGCACACCAATTCGCATCGTTCAACTACTCCCGAGCAGAGCGCGGTGACCGGAAATCGGACAAAACAACCCTATCGCGATGATACCGAGCGGCTCCCGGTCGTACCGGCCCGGTCGCGAGGGCGGCGCCTTCGGCGCCCCGCGGGGGGAGGGTGAGGGTGGGGTGTGGCTCAGGAGGCGGACTGGGCCGCCGCGATGCGCTCCGAGCGCAGCGCGTCGTACCAGGTGTTGTCCACCGGGGGCAGCGCGCTGACGTCGAGGGCCAGCTTGATCAGCAGGTCCGCGACGATCGGGTTGCGCGCCATGATCGGGCCGTGCAGGTAGGTGCCGAAGACGGTGTCCCGCCAGGCGCCCTCGGTGCCGTCGCCGGTGCCGTTGCCGCCGCCGACCGAGACCCGCGCCAGCGGCGAGACTCCCTGGCCCAGGTGGGTGACGCCCTGGTGGTTCTCGAAGCCCGTCAGCGTCGGCAGGCCCAGGCGCGGGTCCGGCTCGGCGACGATGTCACCGACGTTGCGCTTGCTCTCGCCGCGGGTCGACCACACGTCGAGCAGGCCGAGGCCCGCCGTGCGCTCGCCGCGGTCGTCGATGAACTCGTGGCCGAGGATCTGGTAGCCGGCACAGACCGCGAAGACGATCGCGCCGTTCTCGATGGCCCGGCCGAGGCCCGGGTCCTGCCGCAGCCGCTCACCGGCGAGCCGCTGCGGACGGTCCTCGCCGCCACCGATCAGGTAGATGTCACCGCTGGTCGGCACCGGCTGGTCGGAGCGCACGTCGATGCGCTCGACCTCGAGCCGCCGCTGCCGGGCCCGGCGCTCGACGACCAGCACGTTGCCGCGGTCGCCGTACGTGGACAGCAGGTCCGGGTAGATCCAGACCAGCCGCAGGGCGCTTTCACTCATGGCGGGGGAAGTCCTTCTTCCTACGATGTCCGGGCCGGTGTCAGTTGACGTTCGCCACGTCGCGGCGCAGCTGCTGGAAGGCCGTGTAGTTGGCGATCGCCTCGATCCGGCCCTGCGGCGCCATCGCCACGGCCTGCTGGATCGAGTCGACGACCTGGAACTGTACGCCCGCGACCTCGAGCCGCACTGCAAGGTCGAGCTTGCGCTGGCCCATCACGAAGACCGGGTGGCCGACCAGGCGCTCGTAGTCGACGTCCCACAGCCAGGAGGTGTCGGTGCCGTCCGCGGAGAGCGCGTTGACCGACAGGACCACCGGGGCGGGGGCCGGGTCGATCAGGCTGAAGGTCTCCAGCCAGCCCGCCGGGTTCTTCGCCAGCAGCAGGCGCACCTCGCGGCCGTGCACCACGACCGACTCGTAGCGGCCGGCGACGGCCTGGACCGACTCCATCCGCTGCAGCGCGATCTGCGGGTGCACACCGAAGACCGACACCACGGCGGCGGTGCTGGTGGCGTTGGACAGGTTGGCCCGGCCCGGCAGCTGCAGCCGGATCGGCCACGGGTTGCCCTGCGGGTCCACCACGAACTCGCCCTGCAGCGCCCAGTGCGGCTGCGGACGGCGGAAACCGCAGCTCGGGCAGAACCACTCCTCGTCCGGCCGCTGCATGACACCGCCGCAGCTGGGGCAGGACCAGGCGTCCTCCTTGTAGGCCTGGCCGGCCGCGACCCAGATGACCTTCTTGCAGGACGAGGCCGCCCAGGTCACCAGCGGGTCGTCCGCGTTGGCGATGATCACGGCCTCGCTGCCGGCCAGACCCTCGCGCCAGTTCTCCGCGAGCATGCGGGTCTCCGAGGAGCGGTCCAGCTGGTCGCGGGAGAGGTTCAGCAGCGCGATCGCCTTGGGGTGGGTTGCCCGGGCGACCTGGTTCAGGTACTTCTCGTCGACCTCGATCACGCCGAAGCGGGCCTCACCGCTGTCCGCCAGCGCGGAGGTGATGCCGGCCGGCATGTTGGCGCCGAGCGCGTTGGAGACCACGGGACCGGCGGCCTTGAGCGCCTCCGCGATCAGACGGGTCGTCGTGGTCTTGCCGTTGGTGGCGGAGACCAGGATCACGTCCAGGCCCTCGGAGACCCGGCTCAGCAGCTCCGGATCGAGCTTGAGGGCCACCCGTCCGCCGATGACCGATCCACTGCCGCGTCCCGCCGCGCGCGACACGGCGGCGGCGGCCTTGCCGGCGGTGACGGCCAGCTTGGCACGGGCGTTCAGCGAGGCCGAGGGCGCGGCCGGATCGGGATGCGCTGACATCGGTTGCTTTCCTCCTGCGGGACGGCCTGCGGGACGTGTGTGCCCCCGGCTGCCCGTAGCCTACCGGCACGATCGCTTCCGGCGTTGTCCGCGTCCATGCTGCGGCCCGGCGCGGCCCCGTGCGGGCCACGCCCGGCCGCCGTGCTCCCGGTCGCCGCCGACGCGGCGGGGTCGTGCGCGGTGCACATAGAGTCCTCTCATGCTCTCCCGCATTCCCGGCAGCGCCGGCGCCGTCCACCCCGTCACCCCGTGGGCCTCGCCCGTGCTTCGTGCCGTCTGCTCGCCGGTCGAGCGCTTCGACGCGGAGCTGGGTGCGCTGGTGGAGTCCATGTTCGCGACGATGTACGCGGCGGACGGGGTGGGGCTGGCGGCCAATCAGGTCGGGGTCGGCCTGCGGGTCTTCGTCTACGACTGCCCGGACGACGAGGACGTGCGCCATCTGGGACACGTCGTCAACCCCGTGCTGGTCGAGACGGACGGCGTGGTCGTCGCGGGTGAGGAGGGCTGCCTCTCGCTGCCGGGGCTGCGCGCGCAGACCCCCCGTTACGACCGCGCGGTGGTGCGCGGTCAGGACCTCACCGGCGCGCCGGTCGAGATCGAGGGCACCGGGTTCTTCGCCCGCTGCCTCCAGCACGAGGCCGCCCACCTGGACGGCGGCGTCTTCCTGGACGAGCTGGGTGGCTGGCGCCGGGCGCGGGCGCTGCGCGCGATGCGACGCGCCCCCTGGTACGTCCCGGCGGAGGCCGGTGCGGACGTCGGTGCGGACGGTGCGGGCCGCGGGAGCCGCGCATGACGGACGACTGGTGCGCACAGCCGGAGCGGTGGTCGCTCCACGACGACGCCGGCGTGGTCGTCGCCGACTTCGTGCAGGTCCGCGGGCTGCTCCGGGGCCACGACTTCTGGTGGGCGGCGGACCTGCGCCCCGCCCCCGGCGCGGACCCGGCGGTCGCGGCGGCCGCGGTCCGCCGCAGCCTGCCCGGCTGGATGGCCGAGCTGCGCGTGACCGGTCAGGAGGACTCCTTCGCCCGGCTGCTGCTCGACGCCTCCCTGAGCCGGGGCCGCTACGCGCACCACTACGTCTGGGACTTCGCACGCCGCGCCCCGGACCCCGCGTGGTCCGAGCCGGCCCTGCCGCCGGACCTGACGCTGGTCCCGCCGGAGGAGGTGAGCCCGCGGCGCCTCCACCGGGTCCACCGGCGCGCGTACCCGCGCACCCACCCCGACCACCCGGCGGGGGACTTCGACCGGCTCACCCAGCTGGTCGGCGGTGCGCTCTTCGGCGGCCTGCTCGGCGGCAGCGCCGTCGCCCTCCGGGGCCGCCGCCCGGTCGCCGGCATCATGATCGGCCAGGAGAACGGCGACTCCTCCCTCGCCGCCTCCGTCCTGCCCCGGGCCGGACACTCGGTCGCCGACCTGGCCCTTTCCGGCCCCGCCGTCGTCGACATATTCCGCGACCCCGACGACGCCCCGCCGGGCCTCGGCGCGCTGCTGCTGCGCCGGGCCCTGGCCCTGACGGCCAAGGAGGGTGAGCCCTCGCTCTCCCTGACGGTCACCGAGGGCAACCCGGCCCGCCGCGTCTACGAGCGCACCGGCTTCACCCACTCCCACAGCACGGTCGCGCTGCGCCTGCCGATCTAGTGACCCTGGTGACCGTTGTGGTTGTTGGTCGCGGACGGGTTGTCCGCCGCCGCGGCCAGGCGGCCCCACAGGAGGTCGGCGAGGGTCTGGACCATGCGCTCGCGGGGGAAGCCGCGGTGTTCCAGCCACCAGTCGCCGGCGGCGAGGACCATGCCGGTGATCGCCTGGCCCCACGCCTCCGCGAGCAGGTCGCGGTCGGGGCCGAGGTCGATCTGCGAGGCGATCGCCGCGCTCAGTTCGGAGGCGATGGCCTGCAGGGTGGGCGCCAGCGGCCCGGCGGGGGAGAGGCCGTCGGCGGCCGGGTCGGGGTGGGCCAGGAAGCGGTAGATCTGCGGCGCCGACTCGATCGCCGCGAGATAGCTGTCCAGCACGTTCTCGACCAGCTCGCGCCGCCCCAGCGGAGCGGCGAGCGCCTCGCGGATCCGGTCCAGCATGGCCGCGCCGTGGCGGTCCGCCAGCGCCTGGTAGAGGCCGTTCTTGTCCCCGAAGTGCCGGTACAGGATGGGCTTGGTGATGCCGGCCTCGGCCGCGATCGCGTTCATGCTGGCGCGCGGACCCTCCCGGCGGACCACGCGGTCCGCCGCGTCCAGCAGCTCCTCGCGCCGGTCGGCGCGGTCGGGGCTCACCATTGCCTTGACATCCTTACTGCCTAGTAACAAACTGTGGATCGCGTTACCGACGGTAACACCCGTCGGTCGGCAACCACGAAATCCAGTCGCGCGTCGCGCCCGGGGAGACACACCTATGACCGGCTTCAACCTCGCTCTCAACGACGACCAGATCGCGGTCCGCGACTGGCTGCACGGGTTCGCGCGTGACGTGATCCGCCCGGCCGCCGCCGAGTGGGACGAGCGCGAGGAGACCCCGTGGCCGATCATCCAGGAGGCGGCCAAGGTCGGCATCTACTCGCTGGACTTCTTCGCCCAGCAGCAGTTCGACCCGACCGGCCTCGGCATCCCGATCGCGATGGAGGAGCTGTTCTGGGGTGACGCCGGCATCGGCCTCGCCATCTGCGGCAGCGCGCTGGCCGCGGCCGGCGTGGTCACCAACGGCACGCCGGAGCAGGTCGGCACCTGGGCACCGGAGATGTTCGGCACCCCCGACGACCCGAAGCTGGCCGCGTTCTGCTCCTCCGAGCCCGACGCCGGCTCCGACGTCGCCGCGATGCGCACCCGCGCCGTCTACGACGAGGCCACCGACGAGTGGGTTCTCAACGGCACCAAGACCTGGGCCACGAACGGCGGCATCGCCCACATCCATGTGGTCGTCGCCTCCGTCGACCCGGAGCTGGGCGCGCGCGGCCAGGCCTCCTTCATCATCCCGCCGGGTACGCCGGGCCTCAGCCAGGGCCAGAAGTTCAAGAAGCACGGCATCCGTGCTTCGCACACCGCCGAGGTCGTCCTCGACAACGTGCGCGTCCCGAACTCGTGCCTGCTCGGCGGAAAGGAGAAGCTCGACGAGCGCATGGCCAAGGCCCGCGAGCGCGCCGCCGCGGTCGCACGCGGCGAGAAGGTCGAGCAGGTCAAGAACGCGGCGATGGCCACGTTCGAGGCCTCCCGCCCCGCGGTCGGCGCCCAGGCCGTCGGCCTGGCCCGCGCCGCCTACGAGGAGTCGCTGGAGTACGCGAAGACCCGCGTGCAGTTCGGCCGCCCGATCATCGACAACCAGGGCATCGCCTTCACCCTCGCCGACATGCGCACCCGCATCGACGCTGCGCGGCTGCTCGTCTGGCGCGCGTCCTGGATGGCGGCGACGGCCCAGCCCTTCACGGCGGCCGAGGGCTCGATGTCCAAGCTGTACGCCGGCGAGACGGCCAAGTGGGTGACCGCCCAGGCCATCCAGATCTTCGGCGGAAACGGCTTCACCCGGGAGTACCCGGTCGAGCGCATGCACCGCGACGCGGCGATCTACACCATCTTCGAGGGCACCAGCGAGATCCAGCGCCTGGTCATCGCCCGCACGCTTTCGGGGATGCCCATCCGCTAGCCCTGAGCGTGCGGCAACTACCTCTCTGCGAGAACGAGGTCCAAGAGGCCGGGGAACCTTGCGTCGAATTCCGGGCGCCGGAGGCGGTTGAGGCGCTTGGGGCCGGAGTCGCGCTGTTCGAGGAGGCCGGCGTCGCGGAGGATCGCGAAGTGGCGGCTGAGGGTGGCCTTGGTGACGGGAACGTCGAACGTGCCGCAGGAGCGTTCCCAGTCGTTCGCCGTGGCGAGCTCGCGGACGAGGGTCTGGCGGACGGGGTCGGCCAGGGCGAGCAGCGCGGACTCCAGGGTGACCTGGTCCAGGTCGGCGTGGACCGGCGCCGTGCGGTGGCTGGTGCCCGCGGCGCGCTGGGGCGTCGGCGTCATGGGAGGTGCTCCGTCCGTCTGGACCGCCAGAGTGTTCGTCGTGCTCCTAACACTCTAGTGCTCAGCCCGTGCTCGCGGGCGACGCACCCGGCAGTGGGCGGGTGGTCGGGGCACGGCCCGAGAAGGGCTCGCGCGGGCCGGCCGGTTCCGCGTCGAGTTCGCGCCACTCCGGGCGCAGCCCGGTGAGCGTGGTGGCCGCGCAGTAGAGGACGCCGGCCACCGCGGCGACGGGGGCCAGCGCTACAGCGCCCAGCGCTGCCCCGGCGATCAGGCCGCCGAGGGGGACGCCCGCCCAGGAGACCGCGTCCGCCACCGAGATGACCCGGCCGACCAGCTCGCGCGGGATCCGCTCGTAGACCGCCGCGGCGAGGATCGGGTTGAGGAAGCCCGCTGCGAAGCCCGAGACGGCGCTGACGATCAGCACCGCGGTCAGCGGCGCGCCCAGGGCCAGGACGAGGAAGCGCGGCGCGCCCGCGATGACGAAGCCCGCCAGGAAGGTGACCCGGCGTGGCAGTCGTTCGCCCAGCCACGCGGCGACCAGCCCGGCGGCCGCCGAGGCCGCGCTCATCACCGAGAACACCGCGCCGACCGCGCCGACGCCGAGGTCGTGCAGGTGCACCCAGACCGGGATCAGCACCGCCGACCAGGCGGCGTCCAGGAAGTTGGTGGCGACGGTCAGCCCGACGGCCGTGGCCAGCAGCCGGTTGCCGCGCAGGAAGGCGAAGCCCTTGCCGAGGCGCTGCCAGTAGCCCGCCTCCTCCTCGCCGTCGACGGGCTGCGCCCGGCGCTCCGGCGCGGCCAAAGCCGTGGCCGCCGCGCTGAGCAGGAAGGTGGCGGCGTTGAAGACCAGCGCCGTGGCCGCGCCGAACCCGGCGACCGCCGCCGCGCCCAGCGCGGGACCGGCGGTGATCGCGAGCCGCTCGGCCGCGCCCGACAGTCCGGTGACGCGTTCCAGCGGCACCCGGGCGTCGTCGGCGGCGTCCGGCGTCATCGCCACCTTGGCCGCGTCCCCGGGCCCCCGCACCGAGCCGGTGATCGCGACGAGCACCAGCAGCAGCCAGATCGGCAGCGCCCCCGCCGCGTGCGCGATCGGTACCGCCAGCACCGTCACCGCACTGATCAGATCGCCGAGCAGGCTGATCCGGCGCGGTCCGATCCGGTCGATCGCCGGCCCCGCCGCGGCCTTGGCCAGCACGTACGGGCCGAGCTCGCAGAAGGCGGTCAGGCCGGTGAGCGCGGTGCTGCCGGTGGTGGTCAGCACCAGCCAGGGCAGCGCCACTGCGGAGACCCGAGTGCCCGTCAGTGACAGCGCCTGGGTCAGCAGCAGACCGACCAGTCCGCGGTAGCGGGTGAGTTGGGCGCTCCACGGGAGGCGGAGCCGGTCGGGGGAGGGGGTCTGATCTGCCACGCAGTCAGCCTAGAAGGCGAACACGCGCGTGCAGAGGGGGCGGCGGGGGCGGATCGTTGCTTCCCGGGGCGGATGGGGCGGACGTGCGCCACCGGCGCTGTTGCCGAGCTGTCGCAGGTCCGTGGCGGGGTGATCGAGAGACCGCGCGAGGCTGGGTGGCGTCTGAGTCTTGCCTGTGAG
>NZ_QKYN01000099.1:0-34320 GCF_003258295.1 Streptacidiphilus pinicola
GGCGGGGTGGGCGGCTCCGCCTGATTTGCTCCGCGGCGGTTCGGTCCCGTACTCTCGACTCAAGCCACTGACCGCTGGTTGTTCCCGTGTGCCGCAGGGCAGGCGAGAACCGAAGGATCCGCACAGCGAAAGCTGCGGGCGGCCCGCGCAGGTTGATTCGAGGACTTCTGTCCCGCCGCTCCGCCGTGTGTCTCACACAGCGTCGAGCGGAGGTTGAGAGCCCCGTGCGCCTGCGCCGGGGCTCTTCGTAGTTCCACCGAAGCTTTCCTTCCGGCGGTCGAGGCCAGCAGGTCGACTCATTGGTCGGCCCCGCATCGACATCACGGAAGGAGGCGTAAGCCTATGGCAAGGCCCGACAAGGCTGCCGCCGTTGCCGAGATCACGGACAAGTTCCGCGGCTCGAACGCGGCCGTGCTGACCGAGTACCGCGGTCTGACCGTGGCGCAGCTGAAGACGCTGCGTCGCTCGCTCGGCGTGAACGCCGAGTACACCGTGGTGAAGAACACGCTGACCAAGATCGCTGCCAACGAGGCCGGGATCAACACGCTCGACGACCAGTTCACCGGTCCGACGGCGGTCGCCTTCGTCACCGGTGACCCGGTGGAGTCGGCCAAGGCTCTGCGTGACTTCGCCAAGGACAACCCGGCTCTCGTCATCAAGGGCGGTGTGCTTGACGGCAAGCCGCTGACCGGTGACGAGATCAAGAAGCTCGCGGACCTCGAGTCCCGTGAGGTGCTGCTCTCCAAGCTCGCCGGCGCCATGAAGGCCAAGCAGTCCTCGGCTGCTGCGCTCTTCCAGGCTCTGCCGTCGAAGATGGTTCGCACCATCGAGGCGCTCCGCGCCAAGGTGGAGGAGCAGGGCGGTGCCGGTACGCCGGCCCCCGCCGTCGAGGACGAGGCTCCCGCCGCGGAGTAATCCGTTCTCGCAGCGGGCCGTGCACGCCCGCCATTCATTACATCCGGCACCAGCCGACTTAGTGGAAGGACGCCAAGATCATGGCGAAGCTCAGCCAGGACGACCTGCTCGCGCAGTTCGAGGAGATGACCCTCATCGAGCTCTCCGAGTTCGTGAAGGCCTTCGAGGAGAAGTTCGACGTCACCGCCGCCGCCCCGGCCGCCGTGGCCGTCGTTGGTGGCCCGGGTGCCCCGGCCGCCGAGGCCGCTGAGGAGAAGGACGAGTTCGACGTCATCCTCACCGGCGCCGGCGACAAGAAGATCCAGGTCATCAAGGTCGTGCGTGAGCTGACCTCCCTGGGCCTCAAGGAGGCCAAGGACCTGGTCGACGGTGCGCCGAAGCCGCTGCTCGAGAAGGTCAACAAGGAGGCCGCTGACAAGGCCGCCGAGGCGCTCAAGGCCGCCGGCGCGTCCGTCGAGGTCAAGTAAGACCTCCAGGCCTTAAGGCCTGAAGCGCTCTGCCGAACCGGGGCGATCACTCTTTGGAGTGATCGCCCCGGTTTGTTTATGTCCGGAACGGTTCGTTTCAGGCCATCTGGTCTAGCGTGGGTGCCCTGCTGTCAGTAGGCGGGAGTATGGTGATCGTCGTCGCCGCTCAGCAGGGCTGATGTCGGTCCGTAACCGAGGTGAGAGCCCCGGTGCCCTTGACGAACGGGCGGCAGCGCGCAATTCTCAGGACGCGAGGTCTTGAGCGAAGGCACCGAAGAAGGCATGGAATCGCCGTCGGGTGGGAAGCATTCCCCCGGCAGCGGAGTGACCGCCTGAGGACGTCCCCGGGAGGGGGCGTCCCGCGAGGTAGGGAGTTCTGAGATTCGGTCTCCGAATCCGGACTGGACAGCAGTGCAGCCTATGGCTACACTGTCCCTTTGCGCTGCCTTTTAGCTGCTCCGTGACTCGTCGCCCGGAGTTTGCGCTGCCCCGACCAGGGGTGGCACCCCGCCCGCGCACCGCCTCTGGCCAGGGAAGATCCCCTGCCGCAGGGTCCGGTGCGAGAGCGCGGATGCTACCCGTGAGAAGGGCGGGCCCGGTACGCGCGTAGTGAGTCCGAGCCCTCGGAAGGACCCCCTCTTGGCCGCCTCGCGCAACGCCTCGAACACCTCCGCATCCACCGCCCCGCTCCGCATTTCCTTCGCGAAGATCAAGGAGCCTCTCGAGGTTCCGAACCTCTTGGCGCTCCAGACCGAGAGCTTTGACTGGCTCCTCGGCAACGCCGCCTGGAAGGCGCGGGTCGACGCCGCCCTCGATGAGGGCTTCAACGTCCCGACCAAGTCCGGTCTGGAGGAGATCTTCGAGGAGATCTCTCCGATCGAGGACTTCTCCGGGTCCATGTCGCTGACGTTCCGCGACCACCGTTTCGAGCCGCCGAAGAACTCGATCGACGAGTGCAAGGACCGCGACTTCACGTACGCGGCCCCGCTCTTCGTCACGGCCGAGTTCACCAACAACGAGACTGGTGAGATCAAGTCCCAGACGGTCTTCATGGGTGACTTCCCCCTGATGACCAACAAGGGCACCTTCTGCATCAACGGCACCGAGCGTGTCGTCGTGTCCCAGCTGGTCCGTTCCCCGGGTGTCTACTTCGACACCACGCTGGACAAGACCTCCGACAAGGACATCTACTCCGCCAAGATCATCCCGTCCCGGGGTGCCTGGCTGGAGATGGAGATCGACAAGCGCGACATGGTCGGTGTCCGCATCGACCGCAAGCGCAAGCAGTCGGTCACGGTGCTGCTGAAGGCCCTCGGCTGGACCTCCGAGCAGATCCTGGAGGAGTTCGGCCAGTACGAGTCGATGCGCGCCACCCTGGAGAAGGACCACACCCAGGGCCAGGACGACGCGCTGCTCGACATCTACCGCAAGCTGCGTCCGGGCGAGCCGCCGACGCGCGAGGCCGCGCAGACGCTGCTGGAGAACCTCTACTTCAACGGCAAGCGCTACGACCTGGCCAAGGTCGGCCGGTACAAGATCAACAAGAAGCTGGGCGTCGGCCAGGGTCTCGACTCCGGCGTGCTGACCGTCGACGACATCATCGCGACGATCAAGTACCTCGTGCAGCTCCACGCGGGCGAGACCGAGACGGTCGCGCCCAACGGCTCGACGATCGTCATCGAGGACGACGACATCGACCACTTCGGCAACCGTCGTCTGCGCAACGTCGGCGAGCTGATCCAGAACCAGGTCCGTACGGGTCTCGCCCGTATGGAGCGTGTCGTGCGCGAGCGCATGACCACCCAGGACGTCGAGGCGATCACGCCGCAGACCCTGATCAACATCCGGCCGGTCGTCGCCTCCATCAAGGAGTTCTTCGGCACCAGCCAGCTGTCCCAGTTCATGGACCAGACGAACCCGCTGTCGGGCCTGACCCACAAGCGTCGTCTGTCCGCGCTGGGCCCCGGTGGTCTGTCCCGTGAGCGCGCCGGCTTCGAGGTCCGTGACGTGCACCCGTCCCACTACGGACGCATGTGCCCGATCGAGACCCCGGAAGGCCCGAACATCGGTCTGATCGGTTCGCTCGCCTCCTACGGCCGGGTCAACGCCTTCGGCTTCGTGGAGACGCCGTACCGCCGCGTCGTCGAGGGTGTCGTCACCGACGACCTGGACTACCTGACCGCCGACGAGGAGGACCGCTACGTCATCGCGCAGGCCAACGCGCCGCTGACGGACGAGAACACCTTCGCCGAGGCCCGTGTCCTGGTGCGTCGCCGTGGCGGCGAGATCGACTACATCCCCGGTGTCGAGATCGACTACATGGACGTCTCGCCGCGCCAGATGGTGTCGGTCGCGACCGCCATGATCCCGTTCCTCGAGCACGACGACGCCAACCGCGCGCTCATGGGCTCGAACATGATGCGCCAGGCCGTCCCGCTGCTGAAGAGCGAGTCCCCGCTCGTCGGTACCGGCATGGAGTACCGCGCCGCCGTCGACGCCGCGGACGTCATCACCGCCGAGAAGGACGGTGTGGTCCAGGAGGTCTCCGCGGACTACGTCACCGTCGCCAACGACGACGGCACCTACACCACCTACCGGGTGGCCAAGTTCACGCGCTCCAACCAGGGCACGGCCTTCAACCAGAAGGTCATCGTGGACGAGGGTGCCCGCATCATCGCCGGCCAGGTGCTGGCCGACGGCCCGTGCACCGACGAGGGCGAGATGGCCCTCGGCAAGAACCTGCTCGTGGCGTTCATGCCGTGGGAGGGTCACAACTACGAGGACGCGATCATCCTGTCGCAGCGCCTCGTGCAGGACGACGTCCTCTCCTCGATCCACATCGAGGAGCACGAGGTCGACGCCCGTGACACCAAGCTCGGCCCCGAGGAGATCACCCGGGACATCCCGAACGTCTCCGAGGAGGTTCTGGCGGACCTCGACGAGCGCGGCATCATCCGCATCGGCGCCGATGTCACCACCGGTGACATCCTGGTCGGCAAGGTCACGCCCAAGGGTGAGACCGAGCTGACCCCGGAGGAGCGCCTGCTGCGCGCCATCTTCGGTGAGAAGGCCCGTGAGGTCCGCGACACCTCGCTGAAGGTTCCCCACGGTGAGTCCGGCAAGGTCATCGGCGTCCGCGTCTTCGACCGCGAGGAGGGCGACGAGCTGCCCCCGGGCGTGAACCAGCTGGTCCGCGTCTACGTGGCGCAGAAGCGCAAGATCACCAACGGTGACAAGCTGGCCGGCCGTCACGGCAACAAGGGTGTCATCTCCAAGATCCTCCCGGTCGAGGACATGCCGTTCCTCGAGGACGGCACCCCGGTCGACATCGTGCTCAACCCCCTCGGTGTCCCGTCCCGAATGAACCCGGGACAGGTGCTGGAGACCCACCTCGGCTGGCTCGCCAAGACCGGCTGGGACGTCTCGGGCATCGCCGAGGAGTGGGCCCGCCGCCTGCAGAAGATCGGCGCCGACAAGGCGGAG
Source organism: Streptacidiphilus pinicola (assembly GCF_003258295.1). GTDB lineage: Bacteria > Actinomycetota > Actinomycetes > Streptomycetales > Streptomycetaceae > Streptacidiphilus > Streptacidiphilus pinicola. The sequence goes on from NZ_QKYN01000099.1 coordinate 4,866, forward strand.
GCCGGGACCAACCTGGCCACCCCGGTCTTCGACGGTGCCCGCGAGGACGAGATCACCGGTCTGCTGGACAACACCACGCTGACCCGTGACGGCGAGCGTCTGGTCGGTCAGTCCGGCAAGGCCCGGCTGTTCGACGGCCGCTCCGGCGAGCCGTTCCCGATGCCGATCTCGGTCGGCTACATGTACATCCTCAAGCTGCACCACCTGGTCGACGACAAGCTGCACGCCCGTTCGACCGGTCCGTACTCGATGATCACGCAGCAGCCGCTGGGTGGTAAGGCGCAGTTCGGTGGTCAGCGCTTCGGTGAGATGGAGGTGTGGGCCCTGGAGGCGTACGGCGCTGCCTACGCCCTGCAGGAGCTCCTCACCATCAAGTCCGACGACGTGCTGGGCCGCGTGAAGGTCTACGAGGCCATCGTCAAGGGCGAGAACATCCCCGAGCCCGGCATCCCCGAGTCCTTCAAGGTCCTCATCAAGGAGATGCAGTCGCTCTGCCTGAACGTGGAGGTGCTGTCGTCCGACGGTATGTCCATCGAGATGCGTGACTCCGACGAGGACGTGTTCCGCGCCGCGGAGGAGCTCGGTATCGACCTGTCCCGGCGCGAGCCGAGCAGCGTCGAAGAGGTCTGACAGGGGTAGGGCCGGCCTCCACTTCAAGCAAGGCCGGCCCTCCGACCCCCAGGCCCCCTTTCAGACCAGACGTAAACGACCCCCACCCCGCGTTTCCAGGGGTGACGAAAGGGATTGACGAGAGTGCTCGACGTCAACTTCTTCGATGAGCTGCGAATCGGCCTGGCCACCGCTGACGACATCCGTCAGTGGTCGCACGGCGAGGTCAAGAAGCCCGAGACCATCAACTACCGCACCCTCAAGCCGGAAAAGGACGGGCTCTTCTGCGAGAAGATCTTCGGCCCCACCCGGGACTGGGAGTGCTACTGCGGTAAGTACAAGCGTGTCCGCTTCAAGGGCATCATCTGCGAGCGCTGCGGCGTCGAGGTCACTCGCGCCAAGGTGCGTCGTGAGCGCATGGGCCACATCGAGCTGGCCGCCCCTGTCACGCACATCTGGTACTTCAAGGGCGTCCCGTCGCGCCTCGGCTACCTCCTGGACCTTGCCCCCAAGGACCTCGAGAAGGTCATCTACTTCGCCGCCTACATGATCACGTGGGTGGACGACGAGCGCCGCACCCGTGACCTGCCCTCCCTGGAGGCCCAGGTCTCCGTGGAGCGCCAGCAGGTCGAGCAGCGCCGCGACTCCGACCTGGAGAACCGCGCCAAGAAGCTCGAGGCCGACCTCGCCGAGCTGGAGAACGAGGGCGCCAAGGCCGACGTTCGCCGCAAGGTGCGTGAGGGCGCCGAGCGCGAGATGAAGCAGCTGCGCGACCGGGCCCAGCGTGAGCTGGACCGCCTCGACGAGGTGTGGGCGCGCTTCAAGTCCCTCAAGGTCCAGGACCTCGAGGGCGACGAGCTGCTCTACCGCGAGCTGCGCGACCGCTTCGGCACCTACTTCATGGGTTCCATGGGTGCCGCGGCCCTGCAGAAGCGCCTCGAGTCCTTCGACCTGGAGGAGGAGGCCGAGAAGCTCCGCGAGATCATCAAGACGGGCAAGGGTCAGAAGAAGACCCGCGCCCTGAAGCGTCTCAAGGTCGTCTCCGCCTTCCTGCAGACCAACAACAAGCCGGCCGGCATGGTGCTGGACTGCGTCCCGGTCATCCCGCCGGACCTGCGTCCGATGGTGCAGCTGGACGGTGGCCGCTTCGCGACCTCCGACCTGAACGACCTGTACCGCCGCGTCATCAACCGCAACAACCGCCTGAAGCGGCTTCTCGACCTCGGCGCGCCCGAGATCATCGTGAACAACGAGAAGCGCATGCTCCAGGAGGCCGTGGACTCGCTGTTCGACAACGGCCGTCGTGGCCGTCCGGTCACCGGTCCGGGCAACCGCCCGCTGAAGTCCCTCAGTGACATGCTGAAGGGCAAGCAGGGTCGTTTCCGTCAGAACCTGCTCGGCAAGCGCGTCGACTACTCGGCCCGTTCGGTCATCGTCGTCGGCCCGCAGCTCAAGCTGCACCAGTGCGGTCTGCCGAAGGCCATGGCGCTGGAGCTCTTCAAGCCGTTCGTGATGAAGCGCCTGGTCGACCTGAACCACGCGCAGAACATCAAGTCGGCCAAGCGCATGGTCGAGCGTGCCCGCCCGGTCGTGTGGGACGTGCTCGAAGAGGTCATCGCCGAGCACCCGGTTCTGCTGAACCGTGCGCCCACGCTGCACCGCCTCGGCATCCAGGCCTTCGAGCCGCAGCTGGTCGAGGGCAAGGCCATCCAGATCCACCCGCTCGTCTGCACCGCGTTCAACGCGGACTTCGACGGTGACCAGATGGCCGTCCACCTGCCGCTCTCCGCGGAGGCGCAGGCCGAGGCCCGCATCCTGATGCTGTCCTCGAACAACATCCTCAAGCCCGCCGACGGTCGCCCGGTGACCATGCCGACCCAGGACATGGTGCTCGGTCTGTTCTTCCTGACCTCCGAGCGGGAGCTGGACACGCTCAAGGGCGTCGGCCGTGCCTTCGGCGCGACCTCGGAGGCCGTCATGGCCTTCGACGCCAAGGAGCTGGACCTGCAGGCCCCGATCGACCTGCGTCTGCCGGCCGGCACGGTTCCGCCGCGCGGCTGGACCCCGCCGGTCGACGAGGACGGCAAGCCCACCTGGTCGGAGGGTGAGCCGCTGCGTCTGCGGACGACCCTGGGCCGCGCGCTCTTCAACGAGCTGCTGCCCGAGGACTACCCGTTCGTCGACTACGAGGTCGGCAAGAAGCAGCTCTCGGCGATCGTCAACGACCTGGCCGAGCGCTACCCCAAGGTCACCGTCGCGGCGACCCTGGACAACCTCAAGGCCGCCGGTTTCCACTGGGCCACCCGCTCCGGTGTCACCGTCTCGATCTCGGACGTCGTCGTTCCGCCGACCAAGCCGCAGATCCTGGAGGGCTACGAGGCCCAGGCCGAGAAGGTCCAGAAGCAGTACGAGCGCGGTCTGATCACCCGTGACGAGCGCCAGCAGGAGCTCGTCGCGATCTGGACCAAGGCGACCAACGAGGTCGCCGAGGCGATGAACGCGAACTTCCCGAAGACGAACCCCATCTTCATGATGGTCGACTCGGGTGCTCGTGGAAACATGATGCAGATGCGTCAGATCGCCGGTATGCGTGGTCTGGTGTCGAACGCCAAGAACGAGACGATCGCCCGTCCCATCAAGGCGTCGTTCCGTGAGGGTCTGTCCGTGCTGGAGTACTTCATCTCCACCCACGGTGCCCGTAAGGGTCTGGCCGACACCGCCCTGCGTACCGCCGACTCCGGCTACCTGACCCGTCGTCTGGTCGACGTCTCCCAGGACGTCATCATTCGCGAGGAGGACTGCCAGACGGAGCGCGGTCTCAAGCTCCCGATCGCCTACGTCGGCGCCGACGGCGCGCTGCGCAAGGTCGAGAACGTCGAGACCTCGGTCTACGCCCGCACGCTGTCCGAGGACATCGTGGTCGACGGTCAGGTCCTGGCCCCGGCCGGGGTCGACCTGGGCGACGTCATGATCGACGAGCTGGTCCGCCACGGTGTCTCCGAGGTCAAGATCCGCTCGATCCTGACCTGTGAGTCCGCCGTCGGCACCTGCGCCATGTGCTATGGCCGCTCGCTGGCCACCGGCAAGCTGGTCGACATCGGTGAGGCGGTCGGCATCATCGCCGCCCAGTCCATCGGTGAGCCCGGCACCCAGCTGACGATGCGTACCTTCCACACCGGTGGTGTGGCCGGTGACGACATCACCCAGGGTCTGCCGCGTGTCGTCGAGCTCTTCGAGGCCCGCAACCCGCGTGGTGTGGCCCCGATCGCGGAGGCGGCCGGCCGCGTCCGCATCGAGGACACCGAGAAGACCCGCAAGCTGGTCATCACGCCGGACGACGGCAGCGACGAGATCGCCTACCCGATCTCCAAGCGCGTCAAGCTGCTGGTCGAGGAGGGCTCCGCGGTCGGCGTCGGCGAGAAGCTGACCGCCGGTACCGTGAACCCGCACGACGTGCTGCGCATCATGGGCCAGCGCGCGGTGCAGGTGCACCTGGTGGAGGAAGTCCAGAAGGTCTACAACTCCCAGGGTGTGTCGATCCACGACAAGCACATCGAGATCATCATCCGGCAGATGCTCCGCCGCGTGACGATCATCGAGTCGGGCGACGCCGAGCTGCTCCCGGGCGAGCTCGTCGAGCGCGGCCGCTTCGAGGTCGAGAACCGTCGTGTGGTCTCCGAGGGCGGTCACCCCGCCTCCGGCCGTCCGCAGCTGATGGGTATCACCAAGGCCTCGCTGGCCACCGAGTCCTGGCTGTCGGCCGCCTCCTTCCAGGAGACGACCCGGGTCCTCACCGACGCGGCGATCCACGCCAAGTCCGACCCGCTGCTGGGCCTCAAGGAGAACGTCATCCTCGGTAAGCTCATCCCGGCCGGTACGGGTCTGCCCCGCTACCGCAACATCCGGGTCGAGCCCACCGAGGAGGCGAAGGCCGCGATGTACTCCGCCGTCGGCTACGACGACATGGACTACTCGCCCTTCGGCGCCGGCTCCGGCCAGGCCGTCCCGCTGGACGACTACGACTACGGCCCGTACACGGGCTGACAGCCGTGACACGAAGGCCCGGCTCCCCGCGAGGGGGGCCGGGCCTTCGGCGTTCGTGCGGGCCGGGCTTACGGCAGCGCGGCGGGGGAGTGCAGGTTGGCCTGGTCGGCGGCGGCCTGCCCCTGGGTCCAGCCGTCGAGGTCCGAGACGCGGATGGCACGGCCCTTGCGCAGCCGCGGGAAGAGGACCGTGGTGTGCTCCTCCACGGCCTCCTGACGGGCCGCCAGGACCGGCAGCAGGTTGCCCGCCGTGGTCTCCGCCTCGGCCTGTGCCGTGGCGGCGCTGAGGCGCTCACGGATGCGGCTGGCGTAGGCGACCAGGAAGGACTGCCGGAATGCCTTGCTGCGCCCGCCCTGCTGCACCGCGCCGCTGTTCATCGCGGTGACGCCCTGCACCAGCAGCGAGGTGAACAGCAGCTCCACGGCGTCCAGGTCCGCGTCGAAGCCGACGACCGTGCAGAAGCCGTTCTGTTTGTCCCAGACCGCCTGGGAGCGGTTGGCGGACGCGACCGCGTCCAGCAGCAGCGCCTTCGCCGACTCGTACGGGTTGTCGATGCCGATCCGGACCGAGCCGGGCAGCGTCCGGTCCCCGCTGCGCGCCGCGAGCAGCGCCTCGTCGATGCTGTGGCGGGCCATCAGCTCCTGCGCCTTGGCCGTGAAGGCCTCCGCCTCCTCGGCGTAGGTGGTCGCCTCCGCCTTGGCCAGCAGCGCCCGGATGCGGGCCAGCTGCTTGGGCTCGCCGGCCACCGGCTCGGTGAGCACGGCGTGCTGTCCGGCCACGCCGGGCACCGGGCCCACCGGCGTGAGGGCCGGGGCCGTGCCCCACAGCCGCAGCAGCTCCAGCAGGTGTATCAGCGCCGAGAAACGGTCCAGCCGCAGCCGGCCCGCGGCCTCGGCCAGCCACACCTGCTCCGCGGACCAGCGCGGCACGGCCGCGTCCAGCTCGCGCAGCTGCTCCGCCCAGCGGCGGTCGAGCGCGGCGGGGGAGTAGCGGCGGGCCTCCGCCGCGATCAGGTCGACGGCGAGCGAGACGTGCGCCGGCTTCAGCCGGCGGCGGGTGAGCCGGACCACGTCGGCCGGGCGCCAGTGGCCGCGGGACCACATGACGCCGAGCAACTCCTCTGACTGGCGCAGGAGTTCACGATCCACGGCGTCGTGCTGGGCCGCCTGCGCACTGTGTGCGGCCAGGCGCGAGGCCCAGTCCTCGACCGTCCGCTCGGCCTGCCGCGGCGGTGCGTACCGGGTGTCCTGCAGCGCCTGGGCGACCAGCTCGCGCGTCCCTGAATCCCTGCTCATAGCGTCCAGTGTCTCAAGCCGGATGCCCGTTCCCGGAGATCGGACGGAGTCGATCAACGGGCCGCCACGGGCATATGGCAAGCTGTCTCCCGCTCTGAAGGCCCCCAGCGACGACCACGAAGCGAGCACGCCCCATGGCCGACCGCCCCGTGATAACCAAGACCCACCGCACCCTCATCGGTGTGGTGGCCGCCGGCGCGTTCATCATCGCCGGCATCGGTTTCGCAGGCTCCTACTCCGCCGTCCGCGTGCTCGCCACGCGGAAGGGCTTCGGACTCTTCGCCTATGTCTTCCCGATCGGCGTCGACGTCGGCATCGCCGTGCTGCTGGCGCTCGACCTGGTGCTCACCTGGCTGCGCATCCCGTTCCCGCTGCTGCGGCAGGCGGCCTGGACGCTGACCGTCGGCACCATCGTCTTCAACGCGGCCTCCTCCGTCGGCGACCCGCTCGCCATGGGCATGCACGCGATCATCCCGCTGCTGTTCATCGTGGTCGTCGAGGCGGCGCGGCACGCCGTCGGGCGGATCTCCGACATCACCGCCGACCGCTACATGGAGTCGGTCCGGGTGCTGCGCTGGATCCTCGCGCCGGTGCCCACCTTCCGGCTGTGGCGCCGGATGAAGCTGTGGGAGCTGCGCTCCTACGACGAGACGATCCGGATGGAGCAGAACCGCCTCGTCTACCGCGCGCGTCTGCGCGCCCGCTACGGGCGCGCCTGGCGTTACCGGGCGCCGCTGGAGCTGCTGCTGCCGATCAAGCTGGCCCGTTACGGCGTCCCGCTCGATCTGGAGGTGTTCCGGGGCCACCGGGACTTCCTGGAGGTCGACCCGTTCAGCGCCCCCGCGCTGGAGGCCCCGGTCGCGCACACTCAGCCGCATCCGCAGCCGCCGGTGCACCAGCCGGCCGCGCCCGCGGATTCACCCGTTCGGCCGCAATCCTCGCAACAGGTTCAGCCTCCGCAACAGGTTCAGCCGCAGCGGGCTCCGGCGCAGCCCGTCGTGGACCCGCTGGTGGTCAACACGCTGCACTCCGTCTCGCGCAGTCGTCGCCGGCTCCTCAACGTGCCGGACCAGGCCCAGCAGGCGGAGGGCGAGGCGGCGGAAGGCGGCCCGTCCGACCAGTCCACCCGCGGCATCGGCTGGCTGCCCAACCAGGACCCGCCGTATCCGCCGCCGGGCCCGGAGGCGTGGTTCGCGCCGCAGCGGGAGGGCGAGGGCGAGGGGGACCAGACCCTGGACCTGTACTTCGAGGCGCTGATCTCCTTCATGGAGACCTACGGCCAGGAGCCCGACCCCGGACAGCTCAGTGCCTACCTGGCGAGCGCCTACGGCACCCAGGTGTCGCCCGCCCTGCTGGACCGTCACTGGGAACAGCTGCGCAAGCGCTACGCGGAGCGTGTGGAGACCAGCAGCTGAGCTTCTGTCACAAGCTGGTACCAGCAAAGGCCGCGGCGCCTGGGCACCGTGCGCGATCCCCAGTCGTCTTGCACTATGAGGAGAGCAGGCGAGCGGGGAGGTCGCAGTGTCGATGATGCAGCCGATGCCACCGGGGAACCCCTGGCAGCGCCCTTTCGCGCCGCCGGAGGCGCCGGTGCCGCAGTCCGCGATGCGGGCCGCCCAGGCGGACCGCGAGCGGACGATCGACGTGCTGAAGGCCGCCTTCGCCGAGGGGCGTCTGACCACGGACGAGTACCACGACCGCACCGAGCGGGCGCAGTGCGCCCAGACCTACGGGCAGCTGGCCCAGCTGGTGCAGGACCTGCCCGTCGGGCCGATGCCGACCCCGCTGCTGCCGCCCCCGCCGGCCGCGTTCGCGGCCATGCCGTTCGGGCCGCAGGTGCGACCGGTGCCGCCCTACGGCTACCTCCCGCCGGCCTGGCCGCCGGTGCGGCGGCGCACCAACGGCGCCGCGCTCGCCGCGCTGTTGCTGGGCCTGGCCCAGCTGGTCAGCATCGGCGCCACCGGCCTGCCCGCGCTGATCTGCGGCATCGTCGCGAAGAACCAGCTGCGCACCCGGGACGAGGAGGGCGACGGCATGGCCACGGCCGGAATCGTCCTCGGCAGCCTTGGCACCGCGCTGTGGACGTTCTTCTTCCTTCTGGCGCTGCGCCACGGCTAGGCTGCCGGTCGACCGTGTGTCGACGGGCTGTCGACTTGACAGCCGTACATTGCGCCCACATCCATTTGTTTTGACCGGGGCCCTTGCGCTAGGTACGCTCTGACCTTGTGCCTGGGGTGTCCCCGGGTCTCTCGCGCGTGCGTGCACATTGGCCGCCGCGCATGGGATACCGCGCTACCACACATCCGAGCTCTAAGCCAGCTGGGGCATGTGCAGGGAGTCCGACACACCCGACCGCGTGGGTCGGGGAGTCGGTGAGACGCACCAGGTTAGTTTCACCAGCCTTGGCACAGAGAATCGGAGATACGGTGCCTACGATCCAGCAGCTGGTCCGAAAGGGCCGGCAGGACAAGGTCGAGAAGAACAAGACGCCCGCACTGAAGGGAAGCCCTCAGCGCCGCGGCGTCTGCACGCGTGTGTACACGACCACCCCGAAGAAGCCGAACTCGGCGCTTCGTAAGGTCGCGCGTGTGCGCCTCACCAGCGGGATCGAGGTCACCGCTTACATTCCGGGTGAGGGTCACAACCTGCAGGAGCACTCCATCGTGCTCGTGCGTGGCGGTCGTGTGAAGGACCTGCCGGGTGTGCGTTACAAGATCATCCGCGGCTCGCTCGACACCCAGGGTGTCAAGAACCGCAAGCAGGCCCGCAGCCGCTACGGCGCCAAGAAGGAGAAGTAAGAATGCCTCGTAAGGGCCCTGCCCCGAAGCGCCCGGTCATCATCGACCCGGTTTACGGCTCCCCTGTGGTGACCCAGCTCGTCAACAAGATCCTCCTGCACGGCAAGCGCTCCACCGCCGAGCGCATCGTGTACGGCGCCCTCGAGGGTGTCCGTGAGAAGACCGGCAACGACCCGGTGGTCGCGCTCAAGCGCGCCCTGGAGAACGTCAAGCCGACTCTCGAGGTCAAGTCCCGCCGCGTCGGTGGCGCCACCTACCAGGTGCCGGTCGAGGTCAAGCCGGGCCGCGCCAACACGCTGGCCCTGCGCTGGCTGGTCGGTTACTCCCGCGCTCGCCGCGAGAAGACCATGACCGAGCGTCTGCTCAACGAGATCCTGGACGCCAGCAACGGTCTGGGCGCCTCCGTGAAGCGTCGCGAGGACACCCACAAGATGGCCGAGTCCAACAAGGCCTTCGCGCACTACCGCTGGTAGTCCGAACCCCCTTCGAAACACGATTGAGAGAGCTGAGCCACCATGGCTGCAACCTCCCTTGACCTGGCCAGGACCCGCAACATCGGGATCATGGCCCACATCGACGCGGGCAAGACCACCACGACTGAGCGCATCCTGTTCTACACCGGTGTGTCTTACAAGATCGGTGAGGTCCACGACGGCGCTGCCACGATGGACTGGATGGAGCAGGAGCAGGAGCGCGGCATCACGATCACGTCGGCCGCGACGACCTGTCACTGGACCGTCGACGGCGTCGACAACACCATCAACATCATCGACACCCCGGGTCACGTCGACTTCACCGTCGAGGTGGAGCGTTCGCTCCGCGTCCTCGACGGCGCCGTGACGGTGTTCGACGGTGTGGCCGGTGTCGAGCCGCAGTCCGAGACGGTGTGGCGTCAGGCCGACCGTTACGGCGTCCCGCGCATCTGCTTCGTGAACAAGCTGGACCGCACCGGCGCGGAGTTCTTCCGCTGTGTCGACTCCATCGTCGACCGCCTGAGCGCCACCCCGCTGGTCATGCAGCTGCCGATCGGTGCCGAGTCCGACTTCACCGGCGTCGTCGACCTGGTGAAGATGAAGGCTCTGGTCTGGTCCGCCGAGGCCACCAAGGGCGAGATGTACGACGTCGTCGACATCCCGGCCTCGCACACCGAGCTCGCCGAGGAGTACCGGGCCAAGCTGCTCGAGACCTCCGCCGAGGGCGACGACGAGCTGATGGAGCTCTTCCTCGAGGGCCAGGAGCCCACCGAGGAGCAGCTCATCGCGGGCATCCGCCGCGGCACGCTCGCCAGCAACTTCACCCCGGTCTTCTGTGGCACCGCGTTCAAGAACAAGGGCGTCCAGCCCCTGCTCGACGCGGTGGTGAAGTACCTGCCGTCGCCGCTGGACGTCGAGTCCATCGTCGGCCACAAGCCGGGCGACGAGTCGGTCGAGATCATCCGCCACGCGTCGGACGAGGAGCCGCTGTCGGCTCTGGCGTTCAAGATCATGTCCGACCCGCACCTGGGCAAGCTCACCTTCGTCCGCGTGTACTCCGGCCGCCTCGAGGCGGGCACCTCGGTGCTCAACTCGGTCAAGGGCAAGAAGGAGCGCATCGGCAAGATCTATCGCATGCACGCGAACAAGCGTGAGGAGATCGACTCGGTGGGCGCCGGCGACATCGTCGCCGTCATGGGCCTCAAGCAGACCACCACCGGTGAGACGCTGAGCGACGACAAGAACCAGGTGATCCTGGAGTCCATGGACTTCCCGGCCCCGGTCATCCGCGTCGCCATCGAGCCCAAGTCCAAGGGTGACCAGGAGAAGCTGGGTGTCGCCATCCAGCGTCTCGCGGAGGAGGACCCCTCCTTCCAGGTCAACACGGACGAGGAGACCGGCCAGACCATCATCGCGGGTATGGGCGAGCTGCACCTCGAGGTGCTGGTCGACCGTATGAAGCGTGAGTTCAAGGTCGAGGCCAACGTCGGCAAGCCGCAGGTGGCCTACCGCGAGACGATCCGCAAGGCCGTCGAGCGCATTGACTACACCCACAAGAAGCAGACGGGTGGCTCCGGTCAGTTCGCCAAGGTCCAGATCGCGATCGAGCCGCTGGAGTCCGGCGAGGGCTACGAGTTCGTGAACGCCGTCACCGGTGGTCGCGTGCCTCGTGAGTACATCCCCTCGGTCGACGCCGGTGCGCAGGAGGCCATGGAGTTCGGCATCCTCGCCGGCTACCCGCTCCAGGGTGTCCGCGTGACGCTGCTCGACGGTGCCTCGCACGACGTCGACTCCTCCGAGCTCGCGTTCAAGATCGCCGGTTCGATGGCGTTCAAGGAGGGTGCTCGCAAGGCGTCCCCCGTGCTGCTCGAGCCGATGATGGCCGTCGAGGTCACCACGCCCGAGGACTACATGGGCGACGTCATCGGCGACATCAACTCGCGCCGTGGCCAGATCCAGGCCATGGACGAGCGTCACGGCGCCCGCGTTGTCAAGGCGCTGGTCCCGCTGTCCGAGATGTTCGGTTACGTCGGTGACCTGCGCAGCAAGACCTCGGGTCGCGCCAGCTACTCCATGCAGTTCGACTCGTACGCCGAGGTTCCCAAGAACGTGGCGGAAGAGATCGTGGCAAAGGCCAAGGGCGAGTAAGTCCCTCGCATACCGGGATTTTCCGGTGCGAAACCTCGCATAGGCTGTACGAAGGTGGTTCTGGGGTCCGCAGAACACGTGGACCCCAGGCTCCTTCGGCCCCTACCCCAGACCACCTGACGTCGAACGGCGTACAGAAACTGTCCTCAGGAGGACCCCAAAGTGGCTAAGGCCAAGTTCGAGCGGACCAAGCCGCACGTCAACATCGGCACCATCGGTCACATTGACCACGGCAAGACCACCCTGACTGCCGCGATCACCAAGGTGCTGCACGACGCGTACCCGGACATCAACCCCTTCACGCCGTTCGACCAGATCGACAAGGCGCCGGAGGAGCGTCAGCGCGGTATCACCATCTCCATCGCGCACGTCGAGTACCAGACCGAGGCGCGTCACTACGCCCACGTCGACTGCCCGGGTCACGCGGACTACATCAAGAACATGATCACCGGTGCCGCCCAGATGGACGGCGCGATCCTGGTCGTGGCCGCCACCGACGGCCCGATGCCGCAGACCAAGGAGCACGTCCTCCTGGCCCGCCAGGTCGGCGTCCCCTACATCGTTGTCGCCCTGAACAAGGCCGACATGGTGGACGACGAGGAGATCCTGGAGCTCGTCGAGCTCGAGGTCCGCGAGCTGCTCTCCGAGTACGAGTTCCCGGGCGACGACCTCCCGGTCATCCGCGTCTCCGCGCTGAAGGCGCTGGAGGGCGACAAGGAGTGGGGCGAGAAGCTCCTCGGCCTGATGCACGCGGTCGACGAGGCCATCCCGACCCCCGAGCGTGACGTCGACAAGCCGTTCCTGATGCCGATTGAGGACGTCTTCACGATCACCGGTCGTGGCACCGTCGTCACCGGTCGTATCGAGCGTGGTGTCCTGAAGGTCAACGAGACCGTCGACATCATCGGCATCAAGACCACCAAGACCACCACCACGGTCACGGGCATCGAGATGTTCCGCAAGCTGCTCGACGAGGGCCAGGCCGGTGAGAACGTCGGTCTGCTGCTCCGTGGCATCAAGCGTGAGGACGTCGAGCGCGGCCAGGTCATCATCAAGCCGGGTTCGGTCACGCCGCACACCGACTTCGAGGCCCAGGCCTACATCCTGTCGAAGGACGAGGGTGGCCGCCACACCCCGTTCTTCAACAACTACCGCCCGCAGTTCTACTTCCGTACCACGGACGTGACCGGCGTCGTGACCCTCCCCGAGGGCACCGAGATGGTCATGCCGGGCGACAACACCGCCATGACGGTCGCGCTGATCCAGCCGGTCGCCATGGAGGAGGGCCTGAAGTTCGCCATCCGTGAGGGTGGCCGCACCGTCGGCGCCGGCCAGGTCACCAAGATCGTCAAGTAATTGACATCCGGCTGACCCAGCCTCAGAGGGCCCCCACCAGCTTGCTGGTGGGGGCCCTCTGTTTGCCCGCGGCGGCTTGATTGGCGTCCAGCCTGTCCGGTATGGCACACTAGTCAAGTTGCTCGGTTGAGCGCCGATGTTGCGCGCCTCCTGTCCGGAAGGTCGGAGGACCGAAAGCGAGTCCCACAGTACTCGTCGTGCCCGTGATGGCCGTTTGTCTGTGATCCAGCACGTCTGGACGAGACGCGGCAGCTGCGGCGCGAAAGTACGGGAATCTTTCGGGAAGCGTGGTCAAAGGCGCCGATCCGGTGTTTCCGCCAAGGCTTCATTGCGAAGGCGAGTACGACACGCCCGACCGCGTGGGTCGGAGGAAACGCCCCACAGAGTTCCACCCGGGACGCTGTGGCGCAGAGGCGACAGAGACAGAAGGACTACGAAGTAGCCATGGCGGGACAGAAGATCCGCATCCGGCTCAAGGCCTACGACCACGAGGTCATCGACTCCTCGGCGAAGAAGATCGTCGAGACGGTGACGCGTACTGGTGCGCAGGTCGCGGGCCCGGTGCCGCTGCCCACTGAGAAGAACGTTTACTGCGTCATCCGCTCGCCGCACAAGTACAAGGACTCGCGCGAGCACTTCGAGATGCGCACCCACAAGCGCCTGATCGACATTCTCGACCCGACGCCCAAGACCGTTGACTCTCTGATGCGACTCGACCTGCCGGCCGGTGTCGACATCGAGATCAAGCTCTGAGGGGCGTGAGCTGAGAATGGCTAAGCAGATCAAGGGCATCCTGGGCGAGAAGCTCGGCATGACGCAGGTCTGGGACGCGAACAACCGCATCGTCCCGGTCACGGTCGTCAAGGCCGGCCCGAACGTCGTGACCCAGGTCCACACCGCCGACGGCACCGGCTACGACGCCGTGCAGATCGGCTTCGGCGACATCGACCCGCGCAAGGTGAACAAGCCGCTCGCCGGTCACTTCGCCAAGGCCGGCGTGACCCCGCGCCGCCACCTGGTCGAGCTGCGCACGACCGACGCCGCTGAGTACACCCTCGGCCAGGAGATCACCGCTGAGGTGTTCGAGGCCGGTGTCAAGGTCGACGTGACCGGCACCAGCAAGGGCAAGGGCTTCGCCGGTGTCATGAAGCGTCACAACTTCAAGGGTCTCGGCGCCGGCCACGGTGTCCAGCGCAAGCACCGCTCGCCCGGTTCCATCGGTGGCTGCGCCACCCCCGGTCGCGTCTTCAAGGGTCTGAAGATGGCCGGTCGCATGGGCCACGAGCGTGTCACCACGCAGAACCTGACCATCCACGCCGTTGACGCGGAGAAGGGTCTGCTGCTCATCAAGGGCGCGGTCCCCGGTCCGAACGGCGGCCTCATCCTGGTCCGCACTGCGGCGAAGGGGGCCTGAAACAATGAGCACCATCAACGTTCTCTCCCCCGCGGGTGAGACCGTCGGCACCGTCGAGCTGCCGGCTGAGATCTTCGACGCGCGCGTCAGCGTTCCGCTGCTGCACCAGGTCGTCGTCGCTCAGCTCGCCGCCGCTCGTCAGGGCACGCACAAGACCAAGCGTCGTGGCGAGGTCCGTGGTGGCGGCAAGAAGCCGTACCGCCAGAAGGGCACCGGCCGCGCCCGTCAGGGTTCGACCCGTGCGCCGCAGTTCGCCGGTGGTGGCGTCGTGCACGGTCCCGTGCCGCGTGACTACTCGCAGCGGACCCCCAAGAAGATGAAGGCCGCCGCGCTGCGTGGCGCCCTGACCGACCGGGCCCGCAACGCTCGCATCCACGTCGTCACCGGCGTGACCGCGACCGAGGCGCCGTCCACCAAGGCTGCCCGCACGCTGCTCGGCAAGATCAGCGAGCGCAAGAACGTGCTGCTGGTCGTCGAGCGTGACGACGAGCTGTCGCTGCTCAGCGCCCGCAACCTGCCGACCGTGCACATCCTGGACGCCGGCCAGCTGAACACCTACGACGTGCTCGTCTCCGACGACGTGGTCTTCACCCAGGCTGCTTTCGAGCGCTTCGTGGCCGGTCCGGTCGCGTCCGCCAAGGCCGTCGCCGCTGAGGGCGAGCTCGATGGGAGCGCCGCCTGATGAGCGAGATCACGAGCAAGACGTACACGGACCCCCGTGACGTCCTGATCAAGCCGGTCATCTCGGAGAAGAGCTACGCGCTCCTCGACGAGTCCAAGTACACGTTCATCGTGTCGCCGGACGCCAACAAGACCCAGATCAAGCAGGCCGTCGAGGCCGTGTTCTCGGTCAAGGTCGCCAACGTCAACACGATCAACCGCAAGGGCAAGCGCAAGCGCTCCCGCACCGGTTTCGGCAAGCGCAAGGACACCAAGCGCGCCATCGTGACGCTGGCAGAGGGCAGCATCGACATCTTCGGGAACGCCCCGGCCGCCTGAGGCAGCCAGGGAATCCCGTAACGGTTAAGGACAGAAGAAGCCATGGGCATCCGCAAGTACAAGCCGACAACGCCGGGCCGTCGCGGCTCCAGCGTTGCCGACTTTGTCGAGATCACGCGGTCCGAGCCGGAGAAGTCGCTGGTCCGCCCGCTGCACAGCAAGGGCGGTCGCAACAACACCGGTCGCATCACGACGCGCCACCAGGGTGGCGGTCACAAGCGTGCGTACCGTGTGATCGACTTCCGTCGTCACGACAAGGACGGCGTCCCGGCCAAGGTCGCGCACATCGAGTACGACCCGAACCGCACCGCGCGCATCGCGCTGCTGCACTACGCAGACGGCGAGAAGCGCTACATCATCGCTCCGGCCAAGCTCGGCCAGGGCGACCGGGTTGAGAACGGCGCCGGCGCCGACATCAAGCCGGGCAACAACCTCCCGCTGCGCAACATCCCGGTGGGTACGGTCATCCACGCCATCGAGCTCCGTCCCGGTGGCGGCGCGAAGATCGCCCGCTCCGCGGGCTCCTCGGTGCAGCTGCTGGCGAAGGAGGGCGTCTACGCCCACCTGCGCATGCCGTCCGGCGAGGTTCGCCTCGTGGACGCGCGCTGCCGCGCGACCGTTGGCGAGGTCGGCAACGCCGAGCAGTCCAACATCAACTGGGGCAAGGCCGGCCGTATGCGCTGGAAGGGCGTTCGCCCGACCGTGCGTGGTGTCGCCATGAACCCGATCGACCACCCGCACGGTGGTGGTGAGGGCAAGACCTCCGGTGGTCGCCACCCGGTTTCGCCGTGGGGTCAGAAGGAGGGTCGTACTCGCAAGCCGAAGAAGGCTAGCGACAAGATGATCGTCCGCCGCCGCAAGACGAACAAGAAGCGCTAGGAGCAGTCTCGATGCCGCGCAGTCTCAAGAAGGGGCCCTTCGTCGACGACCACCTCATGAAGAAGGTGGATGTCCAGAACGAAGCCGGTACCCAGAACGTCATCAAGACCTGGTCCCGTCGCTCCATGATCGTTCCGGCGATGCTGGGGCACACCCTCGCGGTGCACGACGGCCGCAAGCACATCCCGGTGTTCGTCACCGAGTCGATGGTCGGCCACAAGCTCGGCGAGTTCGCGCCGACCCGCACGTTCAAGGGTCACGTCAAGGACGACCGCAAGTCCAAGCGTCGCTGACCTGCGAAGCGAAGACACGATGACAGACACCATCAAGGGGACAACCATGGAAGCCAGGGCAGCGGCGCGGTACATCCGCGTAACGCCCATGAAGGCCCGCCGCGTGGTGGACCTTGTCCGTGGCATGAGTGCCACGGAGGCCCAGGCGGTCCTGCGATTCGCTCCGCAGGCTGCTTCGGTGCCCGTTCTCAAGGTGCTGAACAGCGCCATTGCGAACGCAGAGCACAACTACAACCACAACGACGTCGACAGCCTCTTCATCTCCGAGGCCTATGTCGACGAGGGCCCGACCCTCAAGCGTTTCCGTCCGCGGGCCCAGGGTCGCGCGTACCGGATCCGCAAGCGGACGAGCCACATCACCGTGGTCGTCGCGTCGAAGGAAGGGACCCGGTAATGGGCCAGAAGGTTAACCCGCACGGGTTCCGCCTCGGCATCACCACGGACTTCAAGTCCCGCTGGTACGCCGACAAGCTGTACAAGGACTACGTCAAGGAAGACGTCGCGATCCGTCGCATGATGACGTCCGGCATGGAGCGCGCCGGTATCTCGAAGGTTGAGATCGAGCGCACCCGTGACCGCGTGCGGGTGGACATCCACACCGCCCGCCCGGGCATCGTCATCGGCCGCCGCGGCACCGAGGCCGACCGCATCCGCGGCGACCTCGAGAAGCTGACCGGCAAGCAGGTCCAGCTGAACATCCTCGAGGTCAAGAACCCCGAGCTGGACGCCCAGCTCGTGGCTCAGGGCGTCGCGGAGCAGCTGTCCTCCCGCGTCTCCTTCCGTCGTGCCATGCGTAAGAGCATGCAGGGCACGATGAAGTCGGGTGCCAAGGGCATCAAGATCCAGTGCTCCGGCCGTCTGGGCGGCGCTGAGATGTCCCGCAGCGAGTTCTACCGCGAGGGTCGTGTGCCGCTGCACACGCTCCGCGCGAACGTGGACTACGGCTTCTTCGAGGCCAAGACCACCTTCGGTCGCATCGGCGTGAAGGTGTGGATCTACAAGGGCGACGTCAAGAACATCGCCGAGGTCCGCGCCGACAACGCCGCTGCCAAGGCCGGGAACCGTCCGCCGCGTGCGGGTGGCCCGGGTGAGCGCCCCCGTCGGGGCGGCGACCGTCCCGCCGGCGGCCGTGGCCGCCGTCCGCAGCAGCAGAACACCGAGGCCGCCGCCCCCGCGGCGACCGAGGCTCCCGCTGCGGCTGAGACCACTACGGAGGCCTGACCATGCTGATCCCTCGCAGGGTCAAGCACCGCAAGCAGCACCACCCCAAGCGTCGTGGTGCGGCCAAGGGCGGTACCGAAGTCACGTTCGGCGAGTGGGGCCTGCAGGCCGTCACCCCGGCGTATGTGACGAACCGGCAGATCGAGTCCGCTCGTATCTCCATCACTCGTCACATCAAGCGTGGCGGCAAGGTGTGGATCAACATCTACCCTGACCGTCCGCTGACGAAGAAGCCTGCCGAGACCCGCATGGGTTCCGGTAAGGGTTCGCCGGAGTGGTGGGTCGCGAACGTGCACCCGGGTCGGGTCATGTTCGAGCTGTCCTACCCGAACGAGAAGATGGCTCGTGAGGCGCTCACCCGCGCTGCTCACAAGCTCCCGATGAAGTGCCGGATCGTCCGGCGCGAGGCAGGTGAGAGCTGATGGCCGGCACCAAGGCTGCTGAGCTCCGTGAGCTGGACAACGAGGGTCTCGTTGCGCAGCTGCGTGAGCGCAAGGAGGAGCTGTTCAACCTCCGCTTCCAGGCGGCGACCGGGCAGCTCGACAACCACGGGCGGCTCAAGCTCGTCAAGAAGGACATCGCGCGGATCTACACCCTGATGCGCGAGCGCGAGCTGGGCATCGACACGGTGAAGGACGCCTGATGACTGACAACACCAACGAGACGCGCGGTTTCCGCAAGACCCGTGAGGGTCTCGTCGTCAGCGACAAGATGGACAAGACCGTCGTCGTCGCCGTCGAGGACCGCGTCAAGCACGCGCTGTACGGCAAGGTCATCCGCCGTACCAACAAGCTGAAGGCGCACGACGAGGCCAACGCCTGCGGTGTCGGCGACCGTGTTCTCCTCATGGAGACCCGTCCGCTGTCCGCGACGAAGCGCTGGCGCGTCGTCGAGATCCTCGAGAAGGCCAAGTAACGAACGCGATTGGGTGCCGTCGTATGTGCCCGGGACCCCTTCGGGGGTGCTCGGGTGAGCAGCGGCGGACCCGGTCCCGATCGTTGACGATCAGGAGAAAGACGTGATCCAGCAGGAGTCGCGACTGCGTGTCGCCGACAACACGGGCGCAAAGGAGATCCTTTGCATCCGCGTTCTCGGTGGCTCCGGCCGGCGCTACGCGGGCATCGGCGACGTCATCGTGGCGACCGTCAAGGACGCGATCCCCGGTGGCAATGTGAAGAAGGGCGACGTGGTCAAGGCCGTCATCGTCCGGACCGTGAAGGAGCGCCGTCGTCCCGACGGTTCCTACATCCGGTTCGACGAGAACGCCGCCGTCATCCTCAAGAACACCGACGGTGACCCCCGTGGTACCCGCATCTTCGGCCCGGTCGGCCGGGAGCTGCGTGAGAAGAAGTTCATGAAGATCATCTCGCTCGCGCCGGAGGTGCTCTAACCAATGGCTGACAGCATGAAGATCAAGAAGGGTGACCTGGTCCAGGTCATCACCGGCAAGGACAAGGGCAAGCAGGGCAAGGTCATCCAGGCCTTCCCGACCACGTCCAAGGTCCTCGTCGAGGGTGTCAACCGGGTCAAGAAGCACACCAAGGCCACGCCCACCGCCAACGGCTCCAAGGCCGGCGGCATCGTGACCGTCGAGGCCCCGATCCACGTGAGCAACGTTCAGCTCGTTGTGGAGAAGGACGGCAAGAAGGTCGTCACCCGCGTCGGCTACCGATTCGACGAGCAGGGCAACAAGATCCGCGTTGCCAAGCGCACCGGTGAGGACATCTGATGACCGACACCTCGATTGAGAAGGTCAGCCCCCGTCTCAAGGAGCGCTACCGCTCCGAGATCAAGGGTCAGCTGAACGAGCAGTTCGCTTACGAGAACGTCATGCTGATCCCCGGCCTGGTCAAGGTCGTGGTCAACATGGGTGTGGGCGAGGCCGCCCGCGACTCGAAGCTGATCGACGGTGCGGTCAAGGACCTCACCGCGATCACCGGCCAGAAGCCGACCGTGACCAAGGCTCGCAAGAGCATCGCGCAGTTCAAGCTGCGTGAGGGTCAGCCGATCGGCGCCCACGTCACCCTCCGTGGTGACCGCATGTGGGAGTTCCTGGACCGCCTGGTCTCGCTTGCGCTCCCGCGTATCCGCGACTTCCGTGGTCTGTCGCCGAAGCAGTTCGACGGCAAGGGCAACTACACCTTCGGTCTGACCGAGCAGGTCATGTTCCACGAGATCGACCAGGACAAGGTCGACCGTCCGCGTGGTATGGACATCACCGTGGTGACCACCGCCCAGACCGACGACGAGGGCCGGGCGCTGCTGCGGGCTCTCGGTTTCCCGTTCAAGGAGAGCTGACCCATGGCGAAGAAGGCGCTGATCGCCAAGGCGGAGCGTAAGCCGAAGTTCGGCGTCCGGGGTTACACCCGGTGCCAGCGCTGCGGCCGTCCGCACTCCGTGTACCGCAAGTTCGGCCTGTGCCGTGTCTGCCTTCGTGAGATGGCGCACCGCGGCGAGCTGCCGGGCGTGACCAAGAGCTCCTGGTAATCCTCCAGAAGCTTTGAGGTAAGCAACCTCGGACCAGTCGGGCACCCGGCCTCCTGTAACCTATGGAGGTCGGGGCCCGTGCTGCCCCGAATTCGTCTTACTACACCGCAGGTCCCGTGCCCCTTCTGCAAACGAGGCGCGCGGAAACCACGGTGAGAGAGGCCACAGGCCATCATGACCATGACCGACCCGATCGCAGACATGCTGACGCGTCTGCGAAACGCGAACTCGGCCTACCACGACTCCGTCGTGATGCCCCACTCGAAGATCAAGACTCACATCGCGGAGATCCTCAAGCAGGAGGGCTACATCACCGCGTGGAAGGTCGAGGAGCCGAAGGAGGGCGAGGTCGGCAAGAAGCTGACCATCGACCTCAAGTTCGGCCCGAACCGTGAGCGCTCGATCGCGGGCATCAAGCGCATTTCGAAGCCGGGCCTGCGGGTCTACACCAAGTCCACCGCTATGCCGAAGGTGCTCGGCGGCCTGGGCGTGGCGATCATCTCCACGTCGCAGGGTCTGCTCACCGGCCAGCAGGCTGCCAAGAAGGGCGTGGGTGGGGAAGTCCTCGCCTACGTCTGGTAACTAAGGGAAACGGAGGTACAGCAATGTCTCGCATTGGACGGCTGCCCATCCCGGTTCCCGCCGGCGTGGACGTCACCATCGATGGCCGCACGGTCTCGGTGAAGGGCCCCAAGGGCTCTCTCACCCACACCGTCGCCGCGCCGATCGAGATCGCGAAGGTTGAGGACGGCACCGTTGTCGTCTCCCGCCCGAACGACGAGCGCATGTCGAAGGCCCTGCACGGCCTGACCCGCACGCTGGTGGCGAACATGATCACCGGCGTGACCGCGGGCTACCGCAAGTCGCTCGAGATCAGCGGTGTTGGTTACCGTGTCGCGGCGAAGGGCTCCGACATGGAGTTCCAGCTCGGCTACAGCCACCCGATCCTGGTCCCGGCCCCGGAGGGCATCTCCTTCGTGGTCGAGTCGCCGACCAAGTTCCACGTGGACGGCATCGACAAGCAGAAGGTCGGCGAGGTCGCCGCGAAGATCCGCAAGCTGCGCAAGCCCGACCCGTACAAGGCCAAGGGCGTTAAGTACGCGGGCGAGGTCATCCGCCGCAAGGTCGGAAAGAGTGGTAAGTAACCCATGACTGTCGGTGTGAAGATCGGCAAGGGCAACGGCTACAAGGCCGCCGCCCGCAAGCGCCGCGCCATCCGCGTCCGCAAGCGCGTCTCCGGTACTCCGGTTCGTCCGCGCCTCGTGGTCTCCCGGTCCAACCGCCACATCGTGGCGCAGGTGATCGACGACCTCGCGGGCCACACCCTGGCTTCGGCGTCCACCCTCGACGTGTCCATCAAGGGCAACGAGGCTGACAAGACCGAGCAGGCCAAGAAGGTCGGAGCCCTGGTCGCCGAGCGCGCCAAGGCTGCCGGTATCGAGCAGGTCGTCTTCGACCGCGCGGGCAACCAGTACGCCGGCCGCATCGCGGCCCTGGCGGACGCTGCCCGCGAGGCCGGTCTGGACTTCTGACCCGCCCGCCACAGGCTGACGGACGTAAACGAGAGAGGTAAATCCAATGGCTGGACCCCAGCGCCGCGGCAGCGGCGCCGGCGGCGGCACCGGCGGTGGCGAGCGGCGTGACCGTAAGCGTGACGGTCGTGACGGCGGCGCCGCCGTCGAGAAGACCGCCTACGTCGAGCGCGTCGTAGCGATCAACCGAGTCGCCAAGGTTGTCAAGGGTGGTCGTCGTTTCAGCTTCACCGCGCTGGTCGTGGTGGGCGACGGTGACGGCACCGTGGGTGTCGGTTACGGCAAGGCGAAGGAGGTGCCGGCCGCCATCGCCAAGGGTGTGGAGGAGGCCAAGAAGCACTTCTTCAAGGTCCCCCGTATCCAGGGCACCATCCCCCACCCCATCCAGGGTGAGAAGGCCGCGGGCGTCGTCCTGCTCAAGCCGGCTTCCCCGGGTACCGGCGTTATCGCCGGTGGTCCGGTGCGCGCCGTGCTCGAGTGCGCCGGCGTGCACGACATCCTGTCGAAGTCCCTGGGCTCCGACAACGCGATCAACATCGTCCACGCGACCGTGGCCGCGCTGAAGGGCCTTTCGCGCCCCGAGGAGATCGCCGCCCGTCGTGGTCTGCCGCTGGAGGACGTCGCTCCGGCCGCGCTGCTGCGCGCCCGGGCCGCTGGGCAGGGGGCTGCGTAATGGCTCGCCTGAAGATCACCCAGGTCAAGTCCTACATCGGTAGCAAGCAGAACCACCGTGACACCCTGCGTTCGCTTGGTCTCAAGCGCATGCACGATGTGGTCGTGAAGGAGGACCGTCCCGAGATCCGCGGGATGGCCCAGACCGTCCGTCACCTCGTCACGGTCGAGGAGGTGGACTGAGATGGCGGAGCAGAACCCGCTGAAGATCCACAACCTGCGTCCCGCCCCGGGTGCCAAGACCGCCAAGACCCGTGTCGGTCGTGGTGAGGCGTCCAAGGGTAAGACCGCTGGTCGTGGTACCAAGGGCACCAAGGCCCGTTACCAGGTTCCGCAGCGCTTCGAGGGTGGCCAGATGCCCCTTCACATGCGCCTGCCGAAGCTGAAGGGCTTCAAGAACCCGTTCCGCGTCGAGTTCCAGGTCGTGAACCTGGACAAGCTGGCCGCGCTCTACCCGCAGGGTGGCGAGGTCACGGTCGAGGATCTGGTCGCGAAGGGTGCCGTTCGTAAGAACGCCCTCGTCAAGGTGCTCGGCACCGGCGAGATCTCCGTGGCGCTGCAGGTGTCGGTGGACGCCGTCTCCGGCTCCGCCGCCGAGAAGATCACCGCCGCCGGCGGCACGGTGACCGAGCTCATCTGAGCTCGTCGCTGACGATCACGTACGAAGGCCCGGTTCCCCCTCGGGGGGGACCGGGCCTTCGTCGTTGTGTTGTCGCTGTTCTAACGCTCCACCAGCAGACCCAGCGTCAGTCCCTTGACGTACTTGATCTCGGTGACGGTGTAGTGCGCGCGGAGCGCGCGCTGCTGGGGGAGTGGCAGTCCGGCGAGGGCGTCGTGGGCGTGGCCGAAGGTGATCACCCAGACGCGCGGGGCCCCGTTCAGGCAGGAGGCCGGGACGGCGCACTCGGTGCCCATGAGGTCGTCGCGGGCCACCGCGGGCTTCGCCAGGAAGAGGTCCTTCAGGCGGTCCTTCGCCGGGAGGTAGTAGTCGATGCCCAGGTCGAGCATGTAGACCGCGGCGCCGCCGCGCTCCGGGACCATGGCGTCGCCCGGCCGGTGGTCGGCGGAGACGATGCGGGCGGCGCCGCGCCAGTCCGTGCCGGTGTGGGACCACAGGCCGCTCTGGTCCTTCAGGCCGGGGAGGGCGAGTGCCGCGACCACGACCAGGGCCGCCGGCGCGGTCCAGCGAGGCCGGGGGAGGTTCTCCGCGCCCGCGCCCGCGAGCACCGTCCACAACGGGACGGTGAAGAGCAGGTAGCGCTCCACCCAGTACGAGTTCGTGCCCTGGGAGGCGATCCAGACGGCCACGATCGGCAGGAACGGCACCGGCAGATAGCGCCTGGCGTCCCGCTGCCGGCAGGCGACCACGGCCAGCACCAGCAGCGCGATGGTGATCGGCCACGAGGAGGTCAGATCGTGGACCATGCCGGGGAAGGCCAGCAGGTTGGGGCGCTGGATCCAGTTGATCTGGCGGCCGGACTCCGCGCGGCCCGCGATCAGTAGCGGAGACAGGACGGCCAGCGCCAGCACCGTCGCCGCGAGCAGGCCGCGCCAGGCGCGCCGGCGCCGGGTGAGGACGAGCCACAGGTGCGAGGTGAGCACCGCAAGCGCGACCAGGTGCAGCGCCCCGGTGAGGACCAGCGCGCCCGCGTAGCCGAGCCACTCCAGGCGCATCCGCCGCCGGGACCACTCCGGCTGGCAGTCCAGCACGCGGACCAGCTGCCAGGTGGCCAGCACCACCGCGGCGGTGACCATCCCGTAGGACCGCGCCTCCTGGGCGTACCGCAGGACCGCCGGGACGAGGGCGAAGAGCAGCCCTGCCCACAGGCCGGCGCGTGCGCCGAAGAGACGTCTGCCGAGCGCCGCGGTCAGGCCCGCGGCCAGGGCGATGGCCAGCGCGCTGGGTGCGCGCAGCACGGCGGGGGAGTCACCCAGGACGGCCGTCCACCCGTGCAGGAAGAGGTAGTAGGCGCCGGAGACGGCGTCGACGTTGCCGAGGAGGCCCCAGAGTTGGCCGAGGCTTCGGCTCGTCGCACTCCAGGTGGCGAGCTCGTCACGCCACAGCAACGGCCGGCCGAGGTGCCAGAAGCCGAGCAGGAGCGCCAGCAGGGCCGGGGGGAGCCATACGGGCGTGCGTCGGAGCCGTTGGAGCAGCAAAGAAAGCCTCGGTCGTTCGTTTGGCCGTCCCCCGGATGGAGTCCTGTCTACCAGCCCGGGGTCTGCCAGTGTCGGCCGTGAGGCGCTGTTCATGGGCAATTCACGGGTCAATTACTCCTTACGAGCGCCCGACGGGTGGACACAACGGACAAGTGCCTCGTCCCGTGGGGGCGCAAGGGTCGCAAAGGTCGTCAGCAGAAGAACCGGTCCTACCCCGCCTGAGTTCCGTGCTTCTTTCACGGTGCCCATGGCTGTTAGAGTCCGTGGAGTCCACTTGTAGGTTGGCCCCCCGTCTCGGTACAAGCCGCAACTCGTCGGTAGCACCCGGACGGCGCCCCCCTGATCCACCGTCCCTCCCTGCCGCAGTCGGTCGGGAGCAGCAGGAGGCCCCGTGCTCACCGCGTTCGCCCGGGCGTTCAAGACGCCCGACCTGCGCAAGAAGCTGCTGTTCACGCTGGCGATCATGGTCGTGTTCCGGATGGGTGCGCACATCCCTGTGCCGGGCGTGAACTACGCGGGCGTGCAGACCTGTCTGACGAACATGAACAAGGCGGGCGGCAACCAGCTGCTCGGCCTGGTGAACCTGTTCTCCGGTGGCGCGCTGCTGCAGATCACGGTCTTCGCGCTCGGGATCATGCCGTACATCACGTCGAGCATCATCCTGCAGCTGCTGACCGTCGTGATCCCGCGCCTCGACGCCCTCAAGAAGGAGGGCCAGGCCGGTCAGGCGAAGATCACGCAGTACACGCGTTACCTGACGATCGCGCTGGCGATCCTGCAGGCCACCGCGATCTCCGCCACCGCCCAGAACGGCGCGCTCTTCGGCTCCGCCTGCCCCGGCAGCACCGTGGTCCCGGACCAGTCGGTCTTCACCGTCGCCACCATGGTCATCACGATGACCGCCGGTACCACCGTCATCATGTGGCTGGGTGAGCTCGTCACCGACCGCGGTATCGGCAACGGCATGTCGATCCTCATCTTCACCTCGGTCGCCGCGCAGTTCCCGTCGCAGCTGTGGAGCATCAAGGCGAGCAAGGGCTGGCTGACCTTCTTCATCGTCATCGCGATGGGCCTGTGCATGGTCGGCCTGGTGGTCTTCGTCGAGCAGGCGCAGCGCCGGATCCCGGTCCAGTACGCGAAGCGCATGATCGGTCGCCGCGCCTACGGCGGCACCTCGACCTATATCCCGCTGAAGGTCAACCAGGCGGGTGTGATCCCGGTCATCTTCGCGAGCTCGCTGCTCTACATTCCGGCGCTGGTCGTGCAGCTCAGCGGTTCTTCCTCGAAGGGCTGGGGGCAGTGGGTCCAGGAGAACCTGGCGAAGAACAGTGACAGCGCGCTCTACATGATTCTGTACTTCGTCCTGATTGTCTTTTTTGCCTTCTTCTACGTGGCCATCTCCTTCAACCCCGAAGAAGTCGCCGACAACATGAAGAAGTATGGTGGGTTCATCCCGGGCATCCGGGCCGGCCGCCCGACGGCGGAATACCTGAACTATGTGCTGACCAGGATCACCTGGCCGGGCTCGCTCTACCTGGGCATCATCGCCCTGGTGCCCCTGATCGCACTCGGGCTGTTCTCGGCGTCGCAGAACTTCCCGTTCGGCGGCACGAGCATCCTCATCGTTGTGGGTGTTGGCCTTGAAACTGTGAAGCAGATCGAGAGCCAGCTCCAGCAGCGCAACTACGAAGGGTTCCTCCGCTGATGCGTATCGTCCTCGTCGGACCCCCCGGGGCCGGGAAGGGTACTCAGGCCGCGCTGCTGGCCCAGACCCTGTCCATCCCCCACGTGTCCACCGGCGATCTGTTCCGCGCCAACATCTCGCAGGGCACCGAGCTGGGCCGCCTGGCGAAGAGCATCATGGACACGGGCAAGCTGGTACCCGACGAGGTCACCATCGCGATGGTGAAGGACCGCCTGCAGCACGCCGACGCCGAGAACGGCTTCCTGCTGGACGGCTTCCCGCGCAACACCGCGCAGGCCGTCGCGCTGGACGAGATCCTCAAGGAGTTCGGCATCGCCCTCGACGGCGTGCTGGACCTGGAGGTCCCCGAGGACGAGGTGGTCCGTCGCATCGCCGGCCGCCGCCTGTGCCGCAACGACAGCGCGCACATCTTCCACGTGCTCTACAACCAGCCCAAGGTCGAGGGTGTCTGCGACATCTGCGGCGGCGAGCTGTACCAGCGCTCGGACGACAGCGAGGAGACCGTGCGCACCCGGCTCGAGGTCTACCACACGGAGACCGAGCCGATCATCGAGTACTACGCCAAGCAGGGCCTGGTCACCACGATCTCGGCGCTCGGCAAGGTCGACGAGGTCACCGGGCGCGCCATCGCCGCGCTGCGGGAGAACGCGAACGACTGAGTTTCATATCTTGGCTGCGGCCGTGACACCCTGGAGGGATGTCACGGCCGCAGTTCTGTGTGTGGCCCCGGTCGAGGAGTGTGGGAAGAGCGCATGGTTGAGATCAAGACGCCCGAGCAGATCGCGAAGATGCGGGAGGCCGGGCTGATCGTGGCCGAGGCGCTCAAGGCGGCGAGCGAGGCCGCGGTGCCCGGCGCCACCACCGGTGAGCTGGACGCCGTCGCCAAGAAGGTCATCGAGGGCCACGGCGCGAAGTCCAACTTCCTCGGCTACCACGGCTTCACCGGTGTGATCTGCGCCTCCGTCAACGAGGAGGTCGTCCACGGCATCCCCGGCGAGCGGGTGCTGCAGGACGGCGACATGATCTCGATCGACTGCGGCGCGATCGTCGACGGCTGGCACGGCGACGCCGCCGTCACCGTCTTCGTCGGCGGCGGCCACGCCCCCGAGCTGCACGCGCTGAGCGCGACCACCGAGGGCTCCATGTGGGCCGGTATCGCGCAGGTCAAGAAGAACAACCGGCTCTCCGACGTCAGCCGCGGCATCGAGACCTTCATCCGCCGCCAGCCGCTGCCGCCGCGCGGGAAGTACGGCATCGTCGAGGACTACGGCGGCCACGGCATCGGCTCCGCCATGCACATGGACCCGCACCTGCTCAACTACGTGGACCGCCGCCGCGGCCGCGGCATGAAGCTGGTTCCGGGCTTCTGCGTCGCGATCGAGCCGATGATCACGCTGGGCACGCCCAAGACCCACGTGCTCGAGGACGAGTGGACGGTCGTGAGCAACGACGGCACCTGGTCCTCGCACTGGGAGCACTCCATCGCCCTGACGGAGGAGGGCCCGTTCGTGCTCACCGCCTTCGACGGCGGCAAGGCCAAGCTCGCGGAGCTCGGCGTGACGGTGGCGCCCGACCCGCTCGGCTAGGGCTGCTCGGCTGATTTCGCGTTCACTTGCCTACTGACGTAGACTGCTGTGTCGGCTCACTCGTAGCTTGCTTCCGCATGTCCTCGCCCGGTAAGGCCAGGGTGGATCTGGTTCAGATCCCTGCGTGAGTGCCGACTACGGTAGTCGATTCCGGAAGGCGAATTCCGCAGGATTATGGCCAAGAAGCAAGGCGCCATCGAGATCGAGGGCACCGTGATCGAGTCTCTGCCGAATGCGATGTTCAAGGTGGAGCTGCAGAACGGTCACAAGGTTCTCGCGCACATCAGCGGCAAGATGCGCATGCACTACATCCGCATCCTCCCGGACGACCGGGTCGTCGTCGAGCTCAGCCCGTACGACCTGACCCGCGGTCGCATCGTCTACCGGTACAAGTAACCAGCAGATCCAGACCCGGAGATTGACAGTCAGATGAAGGTCAAGCCGAGCGTCAAGAAGATCTGCGACAAGTGCAAGGTGATCCGCCGTCACGGCCGGGTCATGGTGATCTGCGAGAACCTGCGCCACAAGCAGCGCCAGGGCTGATCTCACCCCCTGTACGGGTCGTAACTCTTCGCGCGACGCGAAAAACAACATGAAACGGGATGCCCGATCCCTCGTCCTCCCCAGCGGAGACGGGAGACTGCCACCCCCGGTCGGAGGCCGGGGCTCGATCAGCGGGAGCTGAACGGGTAGGCGTTTCGTCAGACCTCCGAAGAAACAACAGGAGCCAGATTCATGGCACGCCTCAGTGGCGTTGATCTCCCCCGCGAGAAGCGGATCGAGATCGCCCTCACTTACGTCTACGGCATCGGCCGCACCCTCGCGAAGAAGGCGCTGGACGAGACCGGTGTGAACCCGGACATCCGCGTCCGCGACATCACCGAGGATGACCTCGTCGCGCTGCAGAAGTTCGTCGACGCGAACTTCGAGGTCGAGGGTGACCTCCGCCGCGCCGTCGCCGCCGACATCCGCCGCAAGGTCGAGATCGGCTGCTACGAGGGTCTGCGTCACCGCCGTGGCCTCCCGGTCCGCGGTCAGCGCACCCACACCAACGCGCGTACCCGTAAGGGCCCGCGTCGCGCGATTGCCGGCAAGAAGAAGCCGGGCAAGAAGTAGTCCGCCCCCTAAACCGGACTTAATCCGGCCCGCTGGGCTAGCGGACCGACCACCTCAGTAGGAGAAATCAGCTTATGCCTCCCAAGGGCCGTCAGGCTGCCGGCGCGAAGAAGATCCGCCGCAAGGAGAAGAAGAACGTCGCTCACGGGCACGCCCACATCAAGAGCACGTTCAACAACACGATCGTCTCGATCACCGACCCGTCCGGCAACGTGATCGCCTGGGCGTCCTCGGGCCACGTCGGCTTCAAGGGCTCCCGCAAGTCGACCCCGTTCGCCGCGCAGATGGCCGCCGAGGCCGCCGCGCGTCGTGCGCAGGAGCACGGCATGCGCAAGGTCGACGTCTTCGTCAAGGGCCCGGGCTCCGGTCGTGAGACCGCGATCCGCTCCATCCAGGCCACCGGCCTGGAGGTCGGCTCCATCCAGGACGTCACGCCGGTTCCGCACAACGGCTGCCGCCCGCCGAAGCGTCGTCGCGTCTGACGCTTCGCGCTGCGTAGCGATCGCTGTGCTGTTTTGAAGATGCGGCCTCCGGTTCACCCGGAGGCCGTATCCTTTGTTCGTCGGCATCAAATAGTGGGTGCCGAAGATCTATCTGGAGGATTTCCCTCATGCTGATCGCTCAGCGTCCCACGCTGACCGAAGAGGTTGTTGACGAGTTCCGCTCCCGGT
>NZ_QKYN01000099.1:34508-37113 GCF_003258295.1 Streptacidiphilus pinicola
ACCGACTTCGACAAGCTGATCGTCGACGTCGAGACCAAGCCAGCCATGCGTCCGCGTGACGCCATGGCGTCGGCCGGTAAGACCCTGGTCGAGCTGTTCGGCCTGGCGCGCGAGCTCAACCTCGACGCCGAGGGCATCGACATGGGCCCGTCCCCGACGGACGCCGCCCTGGCCGCTGACCTGGCGCTGCCGATCGAGGAGCTGGAGCTCACGGTCCGCTCCTACAACTGCCTCAAGCGCGAGGGCATCCACACCGTGGGTGAGCTCGTCGCCCGCTCCGAGGCCGACCTGCTCGACATTCGCAACTTCGGTGCGAAGTCGATCGACGAGGTCAAGGCGAAGCTGGCCGGCATGGGCCTGGCCCTCAAGGACAGCCCGCCCGGATTCGACCCGACCGCCGCCGCGGACGCCTTCGGCGCCGACGACGACGACACGGGTTTCGCGGAGACCGAGCAGTACTGAGACTGACGTCTCGCTGATTCACCTGGGTACGGGACCGCTCCGGCGGTCCCGTACTCTTGTTAGCTGTATGTCTAAGTCGTGCGGGCGCACTGCCCGTACGCCCGGCCCGGTTCCTCATACGGCCGACGTCGGATATTGAAGGAGACACCATGCCTCAGCCCGCCAAGGGTGCCCGCCTCGGCGGCGGCCCGTCCCACGAGCGTCTGCTGCTCGCCGGTCTGGCCCGTGAGCTGTTCCAGTACGGCCGCATCACCACGACGGAGGCCAAGGCCCGCCGTCTGCGCCCGTACGCGGAGAAGCTGATCACCAAGGCGAAGAAGGGTGACCTGCACAACCGCCGTGAGGTCCGCAAGGTCATCACGGACATCGCGGTTCTGCACACCCTCTTCACGGAGATCGGCCCGCGTTACGAGAACCGTCCGGGTGGCTACACCCGTATCACCAAGATCGGTACGCGCCGTGGCGACAACGCGCCCATGGCCGTCATCGAGCTGGTCGAGGGCCTGACCGTGGCCCAGGAGGCCGTCGGCGAGGCCGAGGCCGCGACCAAGGTCGCCGCGAAGACGGAGGAGACCGCGGCGGAGTAATCCTCCCGCGTGATCCACGACGGACCCGTTCCCAGCTGTGGGGGCGGGTCCGTTTTCGACTCAGAGGAAGCAACTGATGCTCTGCGAAGAAGAGCCTCGTCGCGACGGTCCCGCCGACGGCTTCGTCCGGATCCGGCTGGACCTCGCCTACGACGGTGCGGAGTTCTCGGGCTGGGCGCGGCAGAAGAACGGGCGGCGGACGGTCCAGCAGGAGCTGGAGGAGGCCGTGTCCGTCGTGACGCGGCAGCGGGAGATCTTCTCGCTGACCGTCGCCGGCCGCACGGACGCGGGTGTGCACGCGCGCGGGCAGGTGGCGCACGTCGACCTGCCGGAGGCGATCTGGCAGGCCGAGGGCGAGAAGCTGCTGCGCAGGCTCGCTGGGCGGCTTCCCGGGGACATCCGGGTGTGGCGGCTGTCCGAGGCGCCCGACGGCTTCGACGCCCGCTTCAGCGCGGTCTGGCGGCGCTACGCGTACCGGATCTGCGACACCCAGGGCGGCGTCGACCCGCTGCGGCGCGGGCACGTGCTCTGGCACGACCGGCCGCTGGACGTGGCGCTGATGAACGAGGCGGCCGGACGCCTCATCGGCGAGCACGACTTCGCCGCGTACTGCAAGAAGCGCGAGGGCGCGACGACCATCCGCGAGCTGCTGGAGTTCTCCTGGGAGCGGACCGAGGGCGACGCGCTGCTCGGCCCGGGTGCGCCGAGCCTGGTCGTCGGGACCGTGCGCGCGGACGCGTTCTGCCACAACATGGTGCGTGCGCTCGTCGGCTCCATGCTGCTGGTCGGCGGCGGTCAGCGACCGCTGGACTTCCCGCGGGAGGTGCTGGCCGGCGGGGTGCGGAACTCCGCCGTCAACGTCGTGCGGCCCTACGGGCTGACGCTGGAGGAGGTCGGCTACCCGGCCGACGAGCTGCTCGCCGAGCGGAACCGTGCCGCCCGGCGGTTGAGGGTGCTGGGCGGTCAGTGAGGCTCGGAGGTCAGTGAGGCCGCGCGGTCAGTGGGACTGGGCGGCGGCCTCCGCGCGGCCACGGTCCGCAAGGTCCTGGAAGGCCAGCGTGGCGAGGTCGTTGCTGGCCGCGAGAGCGACGGTGTCGTTGGCCGGGACCGGCTTGCCGTTCGGGTAGCCGGCGACGGTGAAGTAGGCGTAGCGGCCGATCGCATTGCTGGAGATCCGGCACTCCTGCTTCTGGCAGAACGGCTTGACCGGTCCGCCGAAGAGGGCCGCGACGTTGCCCGTCGCGGCGGCCGCCTTGACCGCGTTGGCCTGGGCGGCGTTGTCGAAGACCGCGATGCCGACGGTGACCATCGCCGAGCCGTTCGCATAGGTGGCCCGGAACAGGCCCTGGCAGCCGTTCCTGCCGAGCACCGCGGCCAGCGCCGGTGAGGCGGCCGCCGCGCAGGGCGAGGTCGCTGTCAGTGCCTGCGTGTAGGGATGGGCGTTGACGGTGACGCTCTTGCCGGGGAAGAGCGTGGCCGCGCTGAGCGGCGCCTTGTCGGTGGCGGCGCTGGAGAGCAGGGTGAGCGGGTCCAGCAGGGTGGGGCTGGGGGTGGGC
>NZ_QKYN01000277.1:0-232 GCF_003258295.1 Streptacidiphilus pinicola
GATCCTCTGCGTCGGCGGCGTCCTCACCGGCGCCGCCAACTCCGTGCGCGAGCTGGTCAAGGAGCGGACCATCTACCAGCGCGAGAGAGCCGTCGGCCTGTCCCGCTCGGCCTACCTCTGCTCGAAGATCGTGGTGCTGGGCACGGTGACCGTGGTCCAGGCGGTAGTGCTGACCATGGTCGGCCTCTTCGGCGTGAGGCTGCGCCCGCACGGCGGCGGGGTGCTGCTGCCG
>NZ_QKYN01000277.1:413-2298 GCF_003258295.1 Streptacidiphilus pinicola
GCTGGTCCCGTCCCGCTGGGCGCTCGGCGCCATGGCCGGCACGATCGACCTGCACAGCCTGGTGCCCGGCACGCTCACCGCCGATCCGCTGTTCCGGCACCGCACCGGCACCTGGCTGCTGGACCTCGGCATGATGGTGGTCCTCTCCGTGGTGTTCGGCCTCGCCGTGGCGCGGCTGCTGCGGCGCCACGAGCCCGTGGTGATGCGGGGATAGGGCGGGCGCATGGACGACACGGCTGACTTCCGCCCGACGCATGTGGCGCCCACCGACGGCCTGGCCACCTGGGTCCATCCCGACTTCTCCGAGCCCAGCGCCCGGCTCGACGCGTTGCTGCCGGTCCGCGTCACCGACGTGCGCGGCGACTGGGCCCGCGTCGTCTGCTCGAACGGCTGGACCGGCTGGGCCGACGGACGCCTGCTGATCACGCTGCCGCAGCGCCCCCCGTCGGGCTCCGGCCGACCCCTGACCGCCGCCGCCGACCCGCGCCCGCTGCTGCTGCGCCTGGAGCACGCGCTGACCCAGTACCGCGAGGCGGCGGAGGACCTTGCGGACGGCAGCATCGACCTGGAGACCTTCCGGCACCTCACGCACGGCCTCCGCCTCGGCGTCGTCCTCGACGGCGAGGCCGGCTGGCTGCTCGACCTCGACGAGGGCCGCTGGTACTACTGCGACGGCTTGCGCCTGCGCACCCTGGCGACGACGGAGCCCCCGTCCGCGCGGGCGACATCGGCGGGCGGGCCGTCGGAGCATGGGCCCTCGGGGTCTGAGGGAGCGGGGGCGGGGCCCGCCTCGCGGGAGCCCCGGTCGGGGGAGGTCGCAGCGGACCCGCCCGCCTCGCCTGGCCTCACGTCGCCGGACGGCAGGGCGAGGGAGCCCGGGGCGGGCAGCCTGGGGACGCGTGAGTGGCGTGGTGGAGGTGAGGGCTGATGCCGACGGATCCGCCGGCCACGGCGCCCGGGAGTCCCTCCGGCCTCACCGGCCGGCGGATCGCCGGGTACCTGCTGGAGGGCGAGCTCGGGCGCGGCGGTATGGCCGTCGTCTACCGGGCACGGGACCTGCGGCTGGAGCGGACCGTCGCGGTCAAGCTGCTCGCGCCGCAGCTCGCGCTGGACGAGACCTTCCGACGCCGGTTCGAGCACGAGTCACGGGTCGCGGCCGCGATCGACCATCCGCACATCGTGCCGGTCTTCGAGGCGGGCGAGGCCGACGGCGTGCTCTACATCGCCATGCGCTACGTCCACGGCCGCGACCTCGCGGCCCTGCTCGACCGCGTCGGGGCGCTGCCGACCGCGCAGGCGGTCCGGATCACCACGCAGGTGGCCTCCGCGCTGGACGCCGCGCACGCGCACGAGCTGGTCCACCGCGACGTCAAGCCCGGCAACATCCTGCTCGCGGAGGGTACCGACCCGGACCACCCCGAGCACGTCTACCTCACCGACTTCGGGCTGACCAAGAAGTCGCTCTCGCTGAGCGGCTTCACCACCGTCGGGCAGTTCGTCGGCACACTCGACTACGTCGCGCCCGAGCAGATCAGCGGCAAGCCGGTGGACGGGCGCTGCGACGTCTACAGCCTGGCCTGCGTCGCCTACGAGATGCTCACCGGGGCGCCGCCCTTCCGCCGCGACGACGACCTGGCGCTGCTCTGGGCCCACCAGTACGACACCCCGCCCCCGGCCACCGAGCGGCGCCCGGACCTGCCGCGCGCGGCGGACGCCGTGCTGGCCCGCGCCCTCGCGAAGACCCCGGACGAGCGCCACGACAGCTGCCTGGACTTCGTGGCCGCCCTCCGCGCCGCCTGCACGATCGCGGCCCCGCCCCGGCTGCCGCACTCGCCGACCCAGATCGTCACCGCCCCGCGCCGACACGGCTCCGGCATCGACGACC
>NZ_QKYN01000100.1:0-10282 GCF_003258295.1 Streptacidiphilus pinicola
GGGCGTGACACGACTCGCGGGTTCCCTGGGGGCCTCTTGGAGTGGTTGGGGCGCGGCGATCGGGCTCGGGGTGGGGGCGCTGCTGCCCGCCGCGCTCGCGCCCGGGGCGACGCCGCCGGCCGGGGTGAAGCCGGTGCGGCTCGCGCAGGACGCCGTCGCGGTGCGGGGGGCGGGCCTCGGCGGGGTCGCGGTCGGACGGGGACGCCTGCGGCTGGCCTCGTGGCCGCTGGAGGGCGGGTACGCGACCGCCGCCGCCATCGCGCCGCCGAGACCCAGCCCGCCCGTGGACCCGGGCCCCTGCGGGGAGGCGGGATGGTTCAGTCCGGCGCCCGGCGCGGCGATCAGTCAGGTCTTCGGCGTGCCCGACCCCGAGTACGCGGCCGGCTACCACACGGGTGTGGACTTCGCCGTCTTCGCCGGCACCCCGCTGCTGGCGATCGCCGACGCCGTCGTCGAGGTCGCGGGGTGGGGCGGCGCGTACGGGAACTGGATCGTGCTGCGGCTGCCGGACGACCACTACGCGCTCTACGCGCACATGTCCCGGCTGGACGTGCACACCGGCGACCACGTGCCGGCGGGCAGCCGGCTCGGCCTGTCGGGGGAGTCGGGCAACGCACGTGGCCCGCACCTGCACTTCGAGATCCGCACCGAGAACCACTACGGGGCGGTGATCGATCCGCTCCCTTACCTCCGGGCACACCAGTGCCGGATGTGATCAGGTTCTGGCCTGAAAAGGGCTCGAGTGGTGAAGAAGTCGACAAGAGTTTGCGAGTGCGCAGGAAACACCCAGGGTTTGCCCAGATAGGCTGCGCGGGGCGTGGACACGGCAAGCCACGCGGAGTACACGCACGAAGCCACGGAGCAGGGACCCGAATTCAATGAGCCTCACCGGCACGCCGTTCTTCGTCATCACCGTGGTGGTGATGATCGCGGCGATGGCCCTGCTGGCCTTCGTCTGGAATCGCATACCCGGGCCGACGCCGGTCCGCTACGCGGGCCGGATAGGCGCGACGGTGTTCAGCCAGATCGCGGCCGTCATCGTGGTGTTGGTCTACGTGAACAACACCATGGGCCCCTTCTACGACAGTTGGCAGGACCTCTTCGGCGGGAACGAGAACCAGTCGACCAGCGCCACCAACGTCTCCGCCGGTGGCGCCACGAGCGAGAAGCTCTCGTTCAAGACCTATCTCCCGGGCGTGCAGACGACCATCGCCCGTGGGCCCGCGTCCGGCATCGTCGGCAGCCTCTACGTCTGGCTGCCCCCGCAGTACAACGACCCCGCCTACGCGAACAAGAACTTCCCCGTCGTCGAGCTCCTGCCCGGGACGCCCGGCACGCCGCAGGCGTGGTTCGGGTCGATGAAGGTGCAGGACCAGATCGAGCCGCTGATCGCCGCCGGCAAGGTCAAGCCGATGATCCTGGTCTCGGCCAAGCTCAACGTGCTCCCCGGCGGCGTCGACCCCGGCTGCGCCGACACCCCGCCGCCGAACGGCGCGAAGACCGCGACCTGGCTCTACCAGGACGTGCCGGGCCTGATCGCCGCCAACTTCCGTACCGCGAGCGGCCCGCGCAACTGGGCGATCATGGGCTACTCGGCCGGCGCCTACTGCGCCGTCAACCTGACCGTGCACCACCCGGAGGTCTTCCACGCGGCCGTCAGCCTCTCCGGCTACAACGGTCCCGAGGCGCCGATCGTGGCCAGGAACCCGGCGCTGAAGAACATCAACGACCCGTATCTGGTGCTCCGCGGCGAGAAGCACCAGCCGGACATCGCGCTTCTGCTCGCGGGGAGCGTCCAGGACCCGGGCACCATCCCGGCCGCCAAGAAGCTGCTCTCGGTGCTGCACACGCCGGGCCCCAACCAGCTGCTGACGGTCCAGTACGGCGGCCACACCACCGACGTGTGGCGCGCCATGCTGCCCTCCTCCCTGCTCTGGCTCTCCGCCCGCCTGGGCTGAGGCGCAGGTCCGGGCCGAGGCGCCCGCCTGGACCGAGGCCCCATGCCCCGTGCCGGGCTCACTGCTTGCGCAGCACCTCCTCGCGCAGCAGCTTGAGGAAGCCCGGCCGGGTGTCGACGGTGGCCACGCCCATCGCGGTGCGGAGGTAGGCGTTCTCGTCGAGCTCGCGCAGCATCGCCGCCGCGAGGTCGGCGCGGGAGGTGTAGAGGCCGTCGGCGCTCTGCGGCGCGGTGCGGTAGGCCGTGACGGCGGGGTGCCCGAAGAGGCCGGACGGGCGGACCGCGGTCCACTCCACCGCGCTGTCGGCGAGCACGGCCTCCATCCGGCGCATGTCCTCGTGCGCGGTGCGCGCGACGCGGCGGTTCACGTGCGGGTCCAGCACGTGGTTGAAGAAGAACTCGCCGCTCGGCCGCCAGGCGGGATCGAGCACGGCGGAGCTGATCGCCAGCAGGCGCTTGACGCCGTGGCGCTCCATCGCGGCGACCGCCTGGGTGATCCCGGTCGAGTAGAGCCGTACCGGAGCGCGGCTCGGGCGGACGCCGAGCGCCGACAGCACCGCGTCCGCGCCCGTCAGCGCGGTGTCGAGCGCGCCCTCGCGGGTCGCGTCGGCGGCGACGGTGGTCAGGCCGGGGCGCGCGGGCAGCGTGTCCGCGCGGCGCGCGACGGCGGTGACCTGGTGGCCGGCCGCGAGGGCCTGGTCGGTCAGGACCCGGCCGGTCGGGCCGGTGGCGCCGAGGACGACGAGACGCATGGTGACTCCTTTGGGGTGCACGGGACTTGGCCGAGCGGCCGAGGTGCCTTGACCGTCGCACCGGCGGGCGCGGATATTCAACGGTGATGAATAAAGCCGAGGTTGTCCGCAGACGTGGCCGCCCGCGCGGGCATCCGCAGACCAGGGCGCGCATCGTCGCCGCCGCCGAGCCGCTCTTCCTCGAACACGGCTACCGGGCCACGACCGTGCGCGCCGTGGCCGCCGCGGCCGGGGTCGACTCAGCTTTGATCAGCTATCACTTCGGCTCCAAGCGCGGCCTGTTCGGCGAGGTCACGCAGATCCAGTGCGCCCGCGCGCTGGATCTGGGCCGCGCCTTCGCCGGGGACCGCGCCGGCCTCGCCGACCGGCTGCTCCAGCTGGTCACCGAGCTGTGGGACGCCACCGAGGTCAACCGGCTGGCCCTGGAGAACGAGGAGGTGATGCGGGCCTTCCGGGAGTTCCTCGAAGGGGAGGTGCTGACCCGCCTTGCTGAATATCTCGGCGGTCGCGACGCGACCCGGCGAGCCCTCGCCGCCGTCACCCTGATCGGCGGGCTGATCTTCACCCGCTACCTCAACCCGCTGCCGCTGGCGGCCGCGCTGCCCTCGGCGGAGGTCTGCCGGACCCTCGCCCCGGCCCTGCGCGCGGCGCTCGCC
Source organism: Streptacidiphilus pinicola (assembly GCF_003258295.1). GTDB lineage: Bacteria > Actinomycetota > Actinomycetes > Streptomycetales > Streptomycetaceae > Streptacidiphilus > Streptacidiphilus pinicola. The sequence continues at coordinate 3,366 of NZ_QKYN01000100.1, forward strand.
CCGACCCCGGTCGCGGCCCGCGGTGGAGGGGTCTCCCGCCCCGGGGTGTAGTTGGCACCACCCCCAAGTCGGCTGCTGGAGCTACCGATTCGCGCGGCGATTCCCGGAAGGCTGATCACTGTGCCCGAGAGGGGTCGGGCACCGCGGAGCAGGTCTTTCAGGGGGAGCCATGGCGATCACGTTCGCACCGACGCACAGCGGGACCGGCCTCGGCGCCTGGACCCGTCCGACCCACCCGGCGCGTCAGGCTCGTCCGACGCGCACGGTCCGGTCGCTGCTCGGCGGTCGGCGGTTCACGCTGCCGGTCGCGCTGGTCGGGATGGGGCTGGCGCTGATCCCGTGGATGTTCCTGCTGGCCGCGCAGGGGGAGTGGCCGTGGGTCGGGCTGGACGTGGCGGAGGCGGCCGGCCTGATCAGCACCGGTCTGCTGCTGCGCCGCGGCGACGCCCGCGGTGCGCTCACCGCGGCCGTGACGGCGGCGCTGCTGCTGACGGACGCCTCCTTCGACGTCACCACCTCGCACGGCGCGGAACTGGTCCAGGCGTGGGTGCTGGCGCTGCTGCTGGAGCTGCCGATCGCCGCCCTGTGCGGGCGGTTGGCGCTGCGGTGGGGTCGCGTGGGCCGGGTCCGCAGCGCCGGCTGAGAAGCGGCCGGGCCGGCCGTGGTCGGGCGGAGTCGGGGGGCTTCGCGGACCACGGCCGGTCACGGCACAAGGCCGCCGCCGTTAACACGCCGAGGAGCCGATCAACCGAACGGATGAGTGACGCGTGCCGCATCCTGGCGTTGAACAGGTGGAGGGTGGTGCTTGCAGCCGCCTGTCCGCAGTCCCCGCACGCCGGAGCACGCCATGGCCGTCCCCGCCTCTGCCCCCGAGTCCGTCGCTCCCACCGCTCTCGCGGTGGAGTCCGACCCCGATCTGCCCCGCCCGGCCACCCTCGAGGACGTCCCGGGCTGGTTCCCTCCCACAGACCACCGCTTCTTCTGCTGGCTGCTGGAGTACCAACGTGAACGGGCGATCCAGGGCGACCTCCTGGAGGTCGGCGTCTACCTCGGGCGCAGCGCGATCCTGCTCGGCAGCCACCTCCGGGAGGGCGAGACCTTCACGGTCTGCGACCTCTTCGAGTCCGAGGCTCCGGACAGCGCCAACTCCGCGGAGATGGACTACAGCTACCGGGAGACGCTGACCCGGCGCGCGTTCGAGGCCAACTACCTCTCCTTCCACGACGCGTTGCCACGCATCCACCAGGGCCCGAGCCAGGAGCTGGCCGAGACCGAGCTGATCGCCCCGGACAGCCAGCGCTTCATCCACATCGACGCCTCGCACCTGTACCAGCACGTCGCCGCCGATCTGGCCTTCGCCCGCAAGGCGTTGCGCGAGGACGGCATCCTGGTCATGGACGACTACCGCTCCGAGCACACGCCGGGCGTCGCCGCCGCGACGTGGGAGGCGGTGCTGACGCAGGGTCTGCGGCCGGTGGCGCTCACGCCGCAGAAGTTCTACGCCACGTGGGGCGATCCGGAGCCCGTCCGGCAGGCGCTGATCGAGCACTGCCGCGAGCGCAGTCCGCGCCTGCCCGAGCTGCAGGTGCTCTACGGCGAGCCGATCCCGCGTCTGTGGGCGAGCGCGCTGCTGCCCCAGGAGCAGCTCCGCTCGCGCTGGTTCGAGCAGCAGCAGGCCGAGCAGGAGGCGCGCGAGCAGGCCGAGCGCGCCGCGCGGCGGCGCATCCAGGCCCGGGCCCGGCGGCTGGCCATCGACCTCACCCCGCCGCTGGCCGCCCGCGCCCTCCGCCGCCTGCGCGCCCGCGCCCGGGACCGCGCTCAGGCCCAGCAGGACAGCCGCCCCTGACACTTCGTGTCAGTGGACCGAGAGATGCTGTCCGCATGCGCGCCGACCGACTGATCTCGCTGCTCCTGCTCCTGCAGAACCGGGGGCGGATGACGGCCCTCCAGCTCGCCGAGGAGCTGGAGGTCTCGGTGCGCACCGTCTACCGCGACGTGGAGGCGCTCGGCGCGGCCGGCGTCCCGATCGTGGCTGAGCCCGGCCATGCGGGCGGCTACCGGCTGATCGACGGTTACCGCACCCGCCTCACCGGCCTGACGGCCGACGAGGCGCAGGCGGCGTTCCTCGCCGCGCTGCCCGGCCCCGCCGCGGAGCTCGGCCTCGGCGCGGCCGTCGCCGCGGCCCGGCTCAAGCTCCGCGCCGCCCTGCCGGACGCGCTGCGCGAACACGTGGACCTGATCCAGGAGCGGTTCCTGCTCGACGCGCCCGGCTGGTACGGCGGCCCGGCCGAGGAGACCTCGCACCTGTCGGCCGTGGCCGCGGCCGTCTGGGAGCGGCGCGTCGTCGCCGTCCGCTACCGGCGTTGGAAGGCGCCGACCGAGGTCGACCGGCGCCTGGAGCCCTACGGCCTGGTGCTCAAGGCGGGTCGCTGGTACCTGGTCGCCGCCTGCGAGGGCTCGCTCCGCACCTACCGCGTCGATCAGATCCTGGCCCTCGACCCGCTGGAGGAGACCTTCACCCGGCCGCCCGGGTTCGACCTCGCCGCGCACTGGCAGGCCCACCTCGCCGACTTCGACTCCCGCCGCCACACCGCCGAGGCGGTCCTGCGCCTCACCCCCGCCGGTGTCGCCCGCCTCCGCTCCCTCCCGGACGCGGCCTTCGCCACCGCGGTCGCGGCCACCGGCACCCTCGCCCCGGACGGCTGGACGGTGGCCGGCGTCCCGATCGAGTCCGTCGACCACGCCCACGACGAACTCCTCCGCCTCGGCGCGGACGTCGAGGTCCTCTCCCCGCCCGCGCTCCGCGCCCGTCTCGCCGAGACCGCGCGGACCCTCGCCGAGCGGTACCTGCCGACGGCAGACTGAACGTCATGGAACAGGGCGCCCAGGAACTTGACCCCATCGAGAGCCGGCCGCCGCCGTTCGTCGACGCGCGTGACGCCGAGATCGACGCGGCCCCCGACACCGTCTGGCGCGCCCTCTGCGCGGTCCTGGACCGCTCCTTCTCCCGCCCGCTCTCGGCCCGCTACGCCCGCCTGGTCGGCGTCGAGGACCCCGTCGCCTCCGGCCCGCGCCCGCTCGACATCGGATCCACCCTGCCGGGCTTCCACGTCTTCAGCACCAACCCCTGCCGGGAGCTCGTCCTCGCGGGCCGCCACCGCTTCTCGTCCTACGCCCTGACCTGCACCCTCACTCCGACCGGCCGCAACCGGACCCGCTTGCGCGCCACCACCCACGCCGCCTTCCCGGGCCCGGGCGGCCTCGCCTACCGCCTGCTCGTCGTCTCCTCCGGCTTCCACCGCCTGGGCATGCGCCGCCTGCTGGCCGCCGTGGCCGCCGCGGCGCGGGACAGCGCCGAGCCCGACGAGTTGAACCGCGCGGTCGCCCTGTACTTCCGCCGCATCCCCGCCGCGACCGGCGCGGACCCGGACCTCTTCGCCGCCGTCTTCGGCCCCGCGGCCGACCGGCTGGCCGCGGAGGTCGCCGCCCTGAAGGCCGAGGCCTTCGCCCTCGATGTGGACGAGACCCGAGGCGAGCTCTGGGACTGGGCCGATCGGGTGGCCACCGCCCTGCGCGCCGCCCACCCTGACCTCACCGCGGACTCCGCCGAGCGGATCGCCAACTACTGGGCCTACTGCAACAAGTGACCCGCACCCGGAAACGAAGAAGCCCCTGGCGGATTACTCCGCTAGGGGCTTGTCGCTGGTCAAACGAGTGGCCAGGGCCGGGGTCGAACCGGCGACCTTCCGCTTTTCAGGCGGACGCTCGTACCAACTGAGCTACCTGGCCAGGTTTCCCCCTTGCGGGGGATACCTGAGCGACTCCGACGGGACTTGAACCCGCGACCTCCACCTTGACAGGGTGGCGAGCTAACCAACTGCTCCACGGAGCCAGACGCACAGACTTCGTGCGAGGACGTGCTGTACTGCGATACTACGTGCCCCCAACGGGATTCGAACCCGTGCTACCGCCTTGAAAGGGCGGCGTCCTGGGCCACTAGACGATGAGGGCTGGTGGACCTTTCCGGCGTCCTTGCGGCCGTCGGGGACGTTCAGAAGCATATGGGATGGGAGCGCGATCGCCAAAATCGGTTTCCTGGGCAGGCGACGAGGTCAGGGGCGCGGCGTGCTGGAGATGGGTCGGGAGCGGTTCGAGGAGCTGGTCGGGGACGCGTTGGACGGGATTCCGGTGGAGCTCACCCGGTTGATGGACAACGTGGTGATCTTCGTCGAGGACGAGCCGTCGGCGGACGGGCCCGAGCTGCTGGGGCTCTACGAGGGAACGCCGCTGACGGAGCGGGGCGAGTGGTACGCCGGGGTGCTGCCGGACCGGATCACCGTCTACCGGAATCCGACGCTGCGGATGTGCGCGACCGAGGCCGAGGTGGTGCGCGAGGTCGCGGTGACCGTCGTGCACGAGATCGGGCACCACTTCGGGATCCCGGACGAGCGGCTGCACGAGCTCGGGTACGGGTGACCCGGGCGCGCCGAGGTGTGAGCGGCGCCGCGCGCCCGTGTCCTTTGTTCCGCGCCCGCGTTGAGAAGGGGTGAGGGGGCGGGATCCAGCACGCCAGGCGAGGAAGCGGGGCCGGACGCGATGGGCAAGGTCACAGTGGGGGTGCGCCGCGTCGCGGCGTGGGCGCTGGTGACAGGAGCCGTGGTCGGCGCGGTGGGCACGCTGTCCGGCTGTATGGAGGTCGGGCCCGCGGTGGCGCCGGTCGGGGCCGGCGGGCCGACGGTCGGCGGCGTCGACACCTCGCAGGACGGGGTGGGCGGCCACCACACGTCCGTGCGCCATCACCCGAGCGAGGGGCCCGACGGCGCGGCGAGCCCGAGTGCGGGGGAGAGCGCGGCGCGGCCCAGTCCCGGGCCGAGTGTGGCCGTGCCGGTGCCGGTCGGCGTCACGCCGCCGTCAGCCACGCCCAGTGCCGCGCAGACGACGCCGCCCGTCCAGCCCAGTCCCGAACCGACCCACCGTCCCACTCCGAGCCCCACGCCGGTGGCGACCCCGCCGCGGTCTCCGAGCCCGACGCCGGTCCTGCCCTCGGTAAGCCCTTCCGCAGGCTGACCCGGCGGGGTAATGTGGCGCCTTTGGCGCACCGTTTGGCGGTGGGGGCACCGCTGCGCTATCTTGGTAGATCGTTGTGTTCAAGTTGCCCGGCGCCATCATGATCTAGGCGCACCTGGCGCGTTCCGGTACTCCGTGGCTTACCGCATAGAGGCGGTTTGGGAAATCTGCGGGTGTAGGCGCGTGCCGATATCCGGAAGGTTTTTCATGTCCCTCGTTGACGACGCCCGCTTCGCCATGCCCGAAAACGGCCAGGATGCCCTGGTCGAGATCGAGGCCACCGAGGTCGAGGCCGACGCCGCCACCACCGCCGCCGACTCCACCGAGCAGGCCGCCGAGGTCGAGACCGAGAAGACGGTCACCTTCGGCGACCTCGGCCTGCCGGACGAGATCGTCCGCGGCCTCGCCAAGCGCGGCGTGACCACCCCGTTCCCGATCCAGGCCGCCACCATCCCGGACGCGCTGGCCGGCAAGGACGTCCTCGGCCGCGGCCGCACCGGCTCCGGCAAGACGCTGAGCTTCGGCCTGCCGCTGCTGACCCGCCTGGAGCAGGGCCGCACCCGGCCCAAGCGCCCGCGCGGCCTGATCCTCGTGCCCACCCGTGAGCTGGCCATGCAGGTCTCCGACGCGCTGGAGCCGTACGGCACCCTGCTCGGCCTGAACCTCAAGGTCGTCTGCGGCGGCACCTCCATGCCGAAGCAGATCTGGGCGCTGGAGCGCGGCGTCGACATCCTCGTCGCCACCCCCGGCCGTCTGCGCGACCTGATCGACCGCGGTGCCTGCACCCTGGACGAGGTCGAGATCGTCGTCCTGGACGAGGCCGACCAGATGGCCGACATGGGCTTCCTGCCCGAGGTCACCGAGATCCTCGACAAGGTCCCCTCCGGCGGCCAGCGGATGCTCTTCTCCGCCACGCTGGAGAACGAGATCGACACCCTGGTGAAGCGCTACCTGGTGAACCCGGTCACCCACGAGGTCGACCCCTCGGCCGGTGCGGTCACCACCATGACCCACCACGTCCTGGTCGTGAAGCCCAAGGACAAGGCCCCGGTCACCAACGCCATCGCCGCCCGCAAGGGCCGCACGATCATCTTCGTCCGCACCCAGATGGGCTGCGACCGTGTCGCCGAGCAGCTGCGCGACGCCGGTGTGAAGGCCGACGCCCTCCACGGCGGCATGACCCAGGGCGCGCGCACCCGCACCCTCGGCGACTTCAAGGACGGTTACGTCAACGTCCTGGTCGCCACCGACGTCGCCGCCCGCGGCATCCACGTCGACGGCATCGACCTGGTCCTGAACGTGGACCCGGCCGGTGACCACAAGGACTACCTGCACCGCTCCGGCCGCACCGCGCGGGCCGGCCGCTCCGGCACGGTCGTCACGCTGATCCTGCCGCACCAGCGCCGCAGCACCTTCCGTCTGCTGGAGGACGCCGGTGTCGAGGCCACCCGCCACATCGTCGGCGGCTCCTTCGACGCGGACCTGGTCCGCATCACCGGTGCCCGCTCGCTGACCGGCGTCCAGGCCGACTCCGCGGCCACCCAGGCCGCGCAGGCCGAGCGTGACGTCGTCGCGCTGACCAAGGAGCTGGAGCGGGCCACCCGCCACGCCGCCAACCTCCGCGAGGAGGCCGACCGTCTGGCCGCCCGCGCCGCGGCCGAGCGTGCCGAGCTGGGTCTGGACGACGAGGAGACGGACGAGGCCGCCGAGGCGTCGACCGCGACCGTCGAGGAGACCGCGACCGCGACCGTTGCCGGGACCACCGACGAGCCGGTCACCGTCGAGGCCCGCGCCCCGCGCTCGGAGCGCTCGGAGCGTTCCTTCTCCGGCCGTGACGACCGTCGTGATGA
>NZ_QKYN01000100.1:10327-39975 GCF_003258295.1 Streptacidiphilus pinicola
TGGCTTCCGCCGTGACGACCGCCGTGACGACCGCGGTGGCTTCCAGCGTCGCGACGACCGTGGTGGTTTTCAGCGTCGTGACGACCGTGACGGTGGCTTCCGCCGTGACGACCGCCGTGACGACCGCCGTGACGACCGTCGTGACGACCGCGGTGGCTTCCAGCGTCGCGACGACCGTCCGTCCTTCGGTGACCGCGACCGGGACCGTCGTCCGTCCTTCGGCGACCGTGACCGCGACCGTCGTCCGTCCTTCGGTTCGCGCCGCGACGACCACCGTCCGGCCTCCGGCAACTTCCGCCGCGATGACCGTCGTGACGACCGTGGCGGCTTCCAGCGCCGCGACGACCGTGGCCCGGCCGGCTACCGCGGCGGTTCCGGCGCCGGCTCCGCCGAGCGCAAGCCGCGCTGGAAGAACTGACGCAGCACCGCACGTACCGCCGACAGGCCGTCCCCGTTCCGGGGGCGGCCTGTCCGCGTTCGTGGTGGTGAGCCCCCGTCAGCTGTCCTGCGGAGCCCGGCGGTGCGGTGGGAGCAGGGCGCCCGTCGCGGCGCCGAGGAGGGAGAGGACGGCGAGGGCGGCGACGGCCGGGCGGAAGCCCGCGGTGAAGTGCGCCCGCGTGGTCAGGTCGCCGTAGTGGGTGAACAGGGCCAGCGCGATCGCGATGCCGAAGGCGCCGCCGAACTGGCGGAAGGTGTTGCTGCTGCCCGCCGCCTTGCCGATGCCGGCCGGGGGCACCGCGCCGAGGATCGAGGTCTGTACCGTCGGCAGCGCCATGGAGATGCCGATCCCGGCCGTGACCAGGCCCGCCGCCAGCGAGGCGTAGGAGGTGCGGGTCCCCGCCTCCAGCGCGACGAAGGCGAGGCCCGCGCCCTGCAGGGCCAGGCCGCAGGTGAGGATCCAGCGCTCGCCGATCCGGTCGGAGAGGGTGCCGGCGAGCGGGGCGATCACCATTGGGGTGGCCGTCCACGGCAGCAGGCGCAGGCCGGCGTCGAGCGGGTCGGCGCGGCCGACGATCTGGAAGTACTGAGCCATCAGGAAGACCGCGCCGAAGAGGCTCGCCGTCATCAGGAAGCCCGCCGCGTGCCCGGCGGAGAAGGCGCGGGAGCGGAAGTAGGGCATCGGCAGCATCGGCGTCCTGGCCCGCAGCTCCCAGACCGCGAAGGCGACGAGCAGCGCCGCGCCGCCGAGCAGGGCGCCGAGGATCTCGGGGCTGGTCCAGCCTGAGCCGTTGCCGCGGACCATGCCCCAGACCAGGCCGAGCGCGCCGAGCGCGACCAGCGCCAGGCCGGGCAGGTCGAGCGGCCCGCCGGGCCCGCGGCTCTCCGGCACGTGCCGGACGATGAGCGGGATCAGCAGCGCGCCGAGCACGACGTTGATCCAGAAGATCCACTGCCAGCCGAGCCCCTGCACCACGGCTCCGCCGATCAGCGGGCCCGCGGCGACGGCGAGGCCGGTCAGACCGCCCCAGACGCCGATGGCCCGGCCGCGCTTCTCGGGCGGGAAGGTGGCGCCGAGGATGGCCAGCGTCAGCGGCATCACCGTCGCCGCCCCGACACCCTGGGCGGCGCGCGCCGCGATGAGCGGACCGATGGAGGGGGCGACCGCGCAGGCGGCCGAGCAGAGGGAGAACAACGCCAGGCCGGCGACCAGCACCCGCCGTCGACCGAACCGGTCTCCGAGCGCGGCAGCCGGGAGGATCGAGACCGCCAGGGCGAGCGTGTAGGCGTTGACGGTCCAGCCGAGCTGCTCGGGTGTGGCGTGGATCGCCCGTTGGATGGTGGTGAGGGCGGTCGTCACGACGAGCACGTCGAGCACGGCCATGAACGCGGCGGCGGACATCAGCGCGAGGACCCAGCGGTGACGGACGGTGGCGGTCACCGCGGGCGGGGACACGTGCGGGCTGAGCTGGGTGGTCATCGGAAGGCTCCGTTCCCGGCGCCTCGGAGGGGTGCCGGCGTCTCTGGACGAACGGAGCGGGGGGAAAAGGACAGGTCGGCTCTCCGGGTGTCCCGAGCGTGGCCCGCCGTTCGTCCCTAGGGTGAGGACGAGGGCGACCGCCCGGTCCGAGAGCGTCCGAAAGGTGGCACGCCATGCTGTACGCCGCGCTCATCTACACGCCCGACCTCGACTTCGCCGAGGCGCCGCACGCGCAGGAGTGGCTGCCCCAGTACGCCGCGTTCCGCGACGAGGCCGGCGAGCGGGTCGTCGGCGGGAAGCCGCTCGCGCCGACCGCCACCGCGACCACCGTCCGGGTGCTCGGAGCCCGTGGCGGCGAGGTCGTGGTCAGCGACGGGCCCTATGCCGAGACCAAGGAGGTGCTGTCCGGGTTCTACCTGCTGGACTGCGCCGATCTGGACGAGGCCGTCGCGCTGGCCGCGAAGATCCCCGGCGCCTGGCACGGCGCGATCGAGGTGCGGCCCGTCGCCGACTTCAGTGCCGTGCAGGGCTATTTCGGGGCGGATCAGGCAGATCGGGCAGGGAAGCAGAGGTAGGCGGGGCCTGTGGAGGATCCGCTCGCGCAGACCGTGCGGCTGGAAGGGGCCAGGATCCTGGCCACCCTGGTCCGGACGGTCGGCGATCTGGGCATCGCCGAGGACGCGGTGCAGGAGGCGACCGTCACCGCGCTGCGCGAGTGGCCGGGGTCCGGTGTGCCCGACAGCCCGCGGGCCTGGCTGACGGTGGTGGCCCGGCACAAGGCGACTGACCTGATCCGTCGGGAGGGGCAGCGCGGCCGCAAGGAGCGGGAGGCGACGCAGTTGCTGGACCAGACGACGCCCGAGCCGCCGGAGCCGGTCGGCGCGGTGGGCTCGGACGACCAACTGCGGCTGATCTTCGTCTGCTGCCACCCGGCGCTCGCCCCCGAGTCGCGCGTCGCGCTCGCGCTGCGGACGCTCTGCGGGCTGGACGTCCCGGAGATCGCCGCCGCGCTGCTGACCAGCGAGGCCGCGATGGCCAAGCGGCTGACCCGGACCCGGCAGAAGATCAAGCAGGCGGGTATCCGCTACCGGGTCCCTGCCGCGGAGGAGTTGCCCGCGCGGCTGACCGCCGTCTGCGCGGTCGTCCACGGTCTCTACACCGCCGGGCACACCCGGCTCGCGGGCGCGTCGCTGCTCGACGTGGACCTGTGCACGGAAGCGGTTCGGCTGGCCCGGCTGCTGCGGGAGCTGCTGCCGGACGAGGCCCAGCCCGAGGCGCTGCTCGCGCTGCTGCTGCTCACCGAGGCCCGCCGTCCGGCGCGGATCGGCCCCGACGGGGAGCCGGTGCTGCTCGCGGACCAGGACCGTTCGCGCTGGGACGCGGCCGCGATCGACGAGGGCGTGCGGCTGCTCGCCTCCTCCTTGGACCGCACCGAGGGCCAGGCGGATCCGTACCAGCTGCAGGCGGCCATCGCCGCCCAGCACGCCGTCGCGCCGACGGCCTCGGCCACCGACTGGGCGGAGATCGCGCGCCTCTACGACCTGCTGCTCTCGGTCCAGCCCGACAGTGCTCCCGCGGCGCTGGGCCGCGCGGTCGCGGTCGCCGAGGCCTACGGGACCCCGGCCGGCCTCGCGGCCCTCGACGCGCTCGACGCGAGCGCCCCGGACCCGCACGACCACCGGCGCACGGCGATCCGCGCCGAACTCCTCGCCCGCCTCGGCCACTACGCCGAGGCCGCCGCCACCATGCGCCGCTCGCTCGACGAGCCCCTCCCCGATCCGGAACGCACCCACCGCCTCGGCCGCATCGCGATCTGGGAGGCACGCCGCTGAAGAGCGGGTGGCGGGAGAAAACAGAACGGCCCGCAGGCGTTCTCCTCGGTCCCTGCGTCCAGGGGCCGAGGCATCGGAGGACGATCCGATGAGCCTGCGGGCCGGGTGACTGCTCTGAATTGCGCTTGCGCGCCAGTGGTGGAGAGTCCGCGGTCGGTGCTTACCGCCACGGACGGGGCAGCGCTAGCGCGCAGCCACCTCACGCGTCCTGGAAGTACTCAACTCAGGATCACCTCCTTTCAGTGTGCGAACACAGTAGGCAGACGCCCGGGCGAGGTGCAATGCCTTTTTTCCGAGCCCGTCGGGGGCCGTACAAATCCGTTGGCCTCCGGGTTGCTCGTCCCGCGAGACTCGCGGGATGAACGGGGAAGCGAACACCGGTGCGGGCACCGTCCTGCTGGAGGGGGTCGTCGGATCGACGGCCTACGGCCTCGCCCACGCCGGATCCGACGTGGACCGGCTGGGCCTGTTCGGCGTGCCCACGGAGCGGCTCTTCGGGCTGACGCGGCCCGCCGAGTCGGTGGTGACCAGCGCGCCCGACCGCACGCTGCACGAGGCCGCCAAGTGGTGCCGGCTCGCGCTGAGCGCGAATCCGACCGCGTCCGAGCTGGTGTGGCTGCCGGACGACTGCTACCTGGTGCGCACGCCGTTGGGCGAGGAGCTGGTCGCCGTGCGGCGGTCGTTCCTGAGCGAAAGGGCCGTGCGGAACGCGTATCTGGGCTATGCGAGCCAGCAGTTCCGCAAGCTGGTGGCCAAGGACGGCCGTGGCGACGTGCCGCCGGCGCGGCTGGCCAAGCACGCGCGTCATTTGCTGCGCCTGCTGGAGCAGGGTGTGCACCTGCATCGCAGCGGCGAGCTGCGGGTGCGGGTCGCCGATCCCGCGCGGCTGCGCGCGGACGGCGAGCATCTCGCGGCCCACCCCGAGGCGGCCGAGGCCTGTCTCGCGGAGGCGGAGGCCGCCTTCGTCCGCCCCGGCGCGCTCCCGCCCGAGCCGGACGAACGCCCGGTCGAAGCCTGGCTCACCCGCGTCCGCCGCGCCCTGCTCTGACCGCTTGCGGACGTCACTCCGAACCGCACGCGGCAGTTCCGTACGAGGCACAGGCCGCACCAGGTAGGCTACGCCTGGCCGGTTCCCCCCGGCCGGGTCGTGCACGGCCCTGGGGCGCTAGCTCAATTGGCAGAGCTGCGGACTTTTAATCCGTAGGTTGTGGGTTCGAGCCCCACGCGCCCCACCGAACGATCAGAGCCCCAGCAGTGGAACACGCCGGCCCCGCCGCCCAGGAGGGCGGCGGGGCCGGCGTGGTGTTGTCCGGGGCCGCGTCAGCCGCGGACGACGTTGGCCGCCTGCGGGCCCTTGGGGCCCTGCTCGACGTCGAAGGAGACGGTCTCACCCTCGACGAGCTCGCGGTAGCCGTTGGAGTTGATCGCGCTGTAGTGGACGAAGACGTCCGGGCCGCCACCCTCCTGCGCGATGAAGCCGAAGCCCTTCTCGGCGTTGAACCACTTCACGGTGCCCGATGCCATGCTGATCTCCCGTTCGGAGCGAAGGGCACGCGTGAGTGCGTGCCCTTTGGGTCAGTCGCGTCCTCGAACAGCTCGAACAGCGTGTGCGGCGGAACGGTGGACAGCGAACTACGGTGATCACGCTACCCGCCGGGAAGGCTCACTGAACCGGTTCCTTGCATAACTTCTCCGTCAAGCTCGGTGACACTTGGCCCATGAGCGAACGGATCGGGATCAGCTGGGCGGAGATGCGGGTTCGTCTGGCCGGGGCGCGGAGCTACTGGGTGTGCACGGCCTCGCCGGCCGGACTGCCGCATGCGATGCCCGTCTGGGGCGTCTGGCTGGACGAACGGCTCTGGTTCAGCACCGGCGCGGGCACGGTGAAGGCGCGGAACCTCACCGCGAACCCGCGCGTGAGCGTCCATCTGGAGAGCGCGGCGGAGGTCGTCTCACTCAGTGGGACCGCCGCGGTGGTGCCCGCCGCCGCACGGCCCGCCGAGGTGGACGCCGCGTACGCGGTCAAGTACGCGCTGCCGGGGACCGGTGAGCCGGCCACCATCGTGATCGGGTCCTCGCCGGTCTTCGCGGTGACGCCGCGTCGGGCCTGCGGGTGGTTCGAGGGCGCCTTCGAGCAGTCCATGACGCGGTGGCACTTCCCCGAGGGCGGCGGGGAGCCGGTCGCGGAGGCGATGAGCTACCCGGAGGATCCGGCGTAGCGGCGCCGCGCGAGCCGCCACAGAGAAACCACAAAGAGGCTTCCTACGCTCCCCGAGCCGGTGGGCGGTGCCACACCGCCCGCCCAGGAGAAGAGCTCGGAAGGAGACACCCATGCCTCTCGTCATGCCCAAGCGCGCCCGTCTCGCGGTCGTCGGAGTCGCCGTCGCCGGCGCGCTGCTGGCCGGTGGCCCCGCATTCGCCGCGTCCGGTGCGACCGGTGCGACCGGTGCGAGCAGCGCGGCGAGCCCCGCCGCGCACGCGCCGAAGGGCGACGGCGCGCACGCGCTGTGCCTGCGCGTGCCCAAGCTGGAGCGCCGCATCGACCGCGCGCTGAAGCGGTTGGACGGCGGCGTCGGCGTGCGCGGTTCGATCGCCCGGCTGGAGGCGCGCGTCGACGACGCGAAGAAGGCGAACCACACCGCGATCGCGACCTACCTGCAGGACCGCCTGAACACCCGCAAGGCGCTGGTCGGCACGCTGCAGCAGCGTCAGTCGGACCTCAAGGGCGTCCAGACCTGGTGCGGTGCGAACGACAACGGCAAGGGAGCGGCGTGAGCATGCGCGCCCACCGCCTGAGGGCCGGCTTCGCCGCGGCGGCGTTCGCGGCGACCGCCCTGCTCACCCTGACCGCCTGCGGCGCGGGCGGCAGCTCCGCCGCCCCGGCGGCCCCGGCCGCCACCTCGACGTCGTCGCCGTCCGGCACGAACGCGACGCTGCAGCAGGAACAGGCCAAGGTCGACGCGGCCCAGTCCGCGGCCTCCGCCGCCGACTCCGACGCCGCGACCGACCCGAACGGCTAGGGCCTGGCCCGGAGCGCGGTCGGCCCCGGTGCCGGCTCGGTCCGGGTCTTCCTCGGCCGAGTCTCGATCGCCCTGACCCGGCCCGGCCCTGGCCCCGCCTTCGGCGGGAAAAGGGCGGGCCAAGGGTGGTGAGGGTGTGTCACGCTGCGGCGCATGGCCTCCTCCACGCCGCTGCCCAAGGACGACGACTCGCTGCCGCGGCAACTCGCGCGGACGCGGCGTTTCGCGCTCGGCGCGGCCGAGGACTTCACCGTGACCGCGGACGGCGCGACCGTGCTGTTCCGGCGCAGTCGCGGGGGCGCGGATGCGCGGACCTGCCTGTGGGCGCGTGAGCTGGCGACGGGGGAGGAGCGGGTCGTCGCCGACGGCCGTGCGGGCGCCGTCGACGCGTACGCGACCGACGCGAGCGGTCGACGCGTGGCGTTCCTCCGGGCCGGGGAGCTGTGGCTTGCGGACGTGCGCGCCGGCGAGGAGCCGGACGACGTCCGGCGGGTGCTGGGCGCGGACCGGCCGGTGGAGGCGCCCCGGCTCGATCCCACCGGCCGCCGGATCGCCTACCGCAGCGGCCGCGAGCTGCGCGTCGTCGAGGTGGACCACGCCTCCGCAGGCCGTGACCGCGCCGTCGCCGCGCCGGGACCGCAGGACGGGCCCGAGGTCCGCTACGGCTTCGTCGAGCACGTCGCCCAGGAGTCGACGTACCGCTACGACGGGTACTGGTGGGCGCCGGACGGCGAGCGGCTGCTCGTCGCCCGGGTCGACGAGGAGCCCGTCGCGGTCTGGTACGTCGCCGACCCGGCCGACCCGGCGGTGCCGCCGCGCGCCGTCCGCTACGCAGCCGTCGGGACCGCGAACGCGGACGTCCGGCTCGGGATCGTCGACGCGAGCCCGAAGGCTGGGGGAGGCTGGACCGGGGTCGACTGGGACCGCGCCGCCTTCGAGTACCTGATCGCCGCCGGCTGGGACGCGCACGGCCCGTTCGCCGCCGTGCAGAGCCGGGACCAGCGCACCGTGCACGTCCTCGGCATCGACCGGGCGAGCGGAGCGACCGTGCTGCTGGCCGAGCAGCGCGACGAGGCGTGGGTGCAGCTGGTGCGGGGCCTGCCGGCGCGGACCGGGTCCGGCGCCCTGCTGACGCACCTGGACCTCGGCGACACCCGTCACCTCGCCGCCGACGGCGAACCGCTGACCCCTCCCGGCCTCAACTTGCGCGAGGTGCTCTGCGTCGACGGCGACGAGGTCCTGTTCACCGCCACGCCGGAGGAGGACCCGTTCTCGACGCACCTGTGGCGGGTCCGCGTGCCCGGCGGGAAGCCGGAAGAGCTCAGCCAGGAGCCGGGGCTGCACTCCGGCGTCCAGCGCGGCGGCGTGCTGGTCCGTCCGGGCGACGTGGCCGACCTCGCCGAGTCCCCGGTGCTGCCGCTGCGTCGGACCCTGCTTCGGGTCGGCAAGCGGCGACTCTGCACGGCGGTCCACCTGCCGTCCTGGCACGAGCCCGGGATGCGGCTCCCGGTGCTGCTGGACCCCTACGCCGGCCCGGCGATGCAGCGGGTCACCGCGGGCGGCGGCTGGGCCACGCACCTGTCGCAGTGGTTCGCCGAACAGGGCTTCGTCGTGCTGGTCGTCGACGGCGTCGGCACGCCCGGCCGCGGGCCCCGCTGGGAGCGGGAGGTGCACGGCGACGTCTTCTCCGGCCCGCTGCGCGACCAGGTCGACGCGCTGCACGCCGTCGCCGGGAGCCACCCCGAGTACGGGCTGGACCTGGAGCGGGTCGCGATCCGCGGTTGGTCCTACAGCGGCTCGCTGGCCGAGCTCGCCGTGCTGCGCCGCCCCGACGTCTTCCACGCGGCCGTCGCCGGCGCGGGCGTCACCGACCAGACGCTCTACGACACCCATTGGCGCGAGCGCTTCCTCGGCCACCCCGACACGTCGCCGGAGGCCTACGCCCGCTGCGACATCCTCCGGGAGGCGCCGAAGCTGCGCCGCCCGCTGCTGCTGATGCACGGCCTGGGCGACGACAACGTCTTCCCGGTCAGCACGCTCCGGCTCTCCTCCGCGCTGCTGGCAGCCGGCCGTCCGCACGAGGTCCTGCCGCTCAGCGGGGCGGGGCACCGGGTCACCCAGGAGGCCGTCGCCGAGAACCTGATCCTGCACCAGCTGGACTTCCTGCGGCGCGCGCTGCGCCTCGACGGGTGAGGTCTTCGGTGGGGCGGGCGGTCAGACGCCGGTGACGGTGGTCAGCAGCACGACCGCGTCGCTCAGCGCCATCAGGTCGTGCCGCTCCTGCGGCACCTCGGCGAGCTCGCCCGCCGCCAGGGACACCATCTGGCCGGACTCCGTGCTGATCTGCACGCTCCCGGACAGCACCAGCACACTGGCGGCATGCGGGGCATCGTGCTCGCCGAGGATCGACCCCTGGGTCAGCGCGATGAGGGACTGACGCAGCATGTTCAGATGCAACAGCAGGCGCGCTGCGCGCCCGTTCGGCGACTGCCGCGCCTGCTCCAACTGGCCACGGGCGACGAGCGTGAGTTCGTCCATGGGATCAGTGTGAGGTCAGATTCCTGGGTGCGCACCACCAGAGGGAGCTGGGAAAACCACGTGCCGAAGCGTCCCCGTCCTCGGGACAATGGCGCATGGTCACCACCGCCGACGCGCCGCTGAGCGCGCATGCCGCCGTCCACGTGCCCGTCGAGTCGCTCGCGGTCGCGGTGGAGCGACGCGTCGCGGCCGCGCTGGGCGGGGCGGAGCCCCTGCTGCGGGGGAGTGAACGGGCGGACTTCCAGGCGAACGGCGTACTGCCGCTGGCCAAGGCGCGGGGGCTGGATCCCGCGGCGCTGGCGGCGGAGGTCGCCGCCCGGGTGGGGGAGCTGGACGCGGTCGCGCACTGCGCGGTCTCCGGGCCGGGGTTCCTCAACATCGACGTCGCCGACCGGGCCCTGCTGGAGAACCTCGCCGCGCGGGCGGCCGATCCGCGGCTCGGGGTGCCCACGACCCCGGAGCCCGGGGTGACGGTCGTCGACTATTCCTCGCCCAACATCGCCAAGGAGATGCACGTCGGCCACCTGCGGACCACGGTGATCGGCGACGCCCTGGCCCGGGTGTTCGCCTTCACCGGGGAGACCGTGGTGCGGCGGAACCACCTGGGGGACTGGGGCACCTCCTTCGGCATGCTGATCGAGCAGCTCTTCGAGGAGGAGGACGCCCCCGAGGACATCGCCGCGCTTGACGCGGCCTACCGGCGGGCCCGGGCGCGGTTCGATGCGGAGCCGGAGTTCGCCGAGCGGGCGCGGTTGCGGGTCGTCGCGCTGCAGGCGGGGGACGAGCGGACGCTGGCGGCCTGGCGGGGGCTGGTGGAGGTGTCCCAGCGGCACTTCCAGGAGATCTACGCCCAGCTCGGGGTGCTGCTGGAGGAGACCGACGCGGTCGGCGAGAGCCACTACAACCCGATGCTGCCGCAGGTCTGCGCCGAGCTGGAGGCGGCCGGGATCGCGGTGGAGTCCGAGGGCGCGCTCTGCGTCTTCCCGGAGGGGGAGGGCGACGGCGCTCCGCTGATCGTACGGAAGGGCGACGGCGGCTACGGCTACGCGGTCACCGATCTGGCGGCGATCCGGCTCCGGGCCGGCGAGCTCGGGGCGCGGCGGCTGCTCTACCTCGTGGACGCGCGGCAGGCCCGGCACTTCGCGCAGGTCTTCGCGACGGCGCGGCGGGCCGGCTGGCTGCCGGACGGGGTGACGGCACGCCACCTGCCGTTCGGGATGGTGCTGGGCCTGGACGGGCGGCCGTTCAAGACCCGGTCGGGGGAGACCGTCGCGCTGCAGCAGCTGCTGGACCAGGCGACGGCGAAGGCGGCCGAGATCGTCTCGGCGAAGAACCCGGAGCTGTCCGGGGAGGAGCTGGCGGCGCGGGCCCGGCAGGTGGGCATGGGCGCGCTCAAGTACGCGGACCTGTCCAACAACCGGATCAAGGACTACGTCTTCGATCCGGACCGGATGCTCTCGCTGACCGGGGACACCGCGACCTACCTCCAGTACGCCCACGCCCGGATGCGCTCGGTGCTGCGGAAGGCGGGCGAGGCCGGCGCGGACCCGGCCGTGACGCCCGGACTGCCGCTGGAGCCGGCCGAGCGGGCGCTCGCCCTGCTGCTGGACGGTTTCGGCACGGCGGTCGCCGCCGTCGCCGAGACCTGCGAGCCGCACCGGCTCTGCTCCTACCTCTACGCGCTGGCCTCGGCGTTCGCGTCGTTCTGGGAGCGCTGCCCGGTGCTGAAGGCCGAGCACGCGGGGGTGCGGGGGAACCGGCTGCTGCTGTGCGGGCTCAGCGCGCGGACGCTGGAGCTCGGCATGGACCTGCTGGGCATAGAGGCCCCCGCACAGCTCTAGCGAACCCCCTTGATCCACAGGCTCACCGTCGTTGGCAGCAACGGCGCCTGGGCGTTCCGGTGCGCCATTCGGCGACGGGAGAAGGAGTATGTCGATACGTCAGATCCCCAGCAGATATACCCAGTTGGGTGAACCTGTGGGCCGCCTGTCCGCCGGCCGACCGGGCCGGGCAGCGCGGTGGTTATCCACAGGAGCCGGCCCCCACGCGTCGGCTGCTGTGGATAACCCGAACGGCGGAATCCAGGACCTGAGCCGCGCCCACAGCCTGTGGGCGGACACCTACTCCGTGAGGATGAGATTTCCCCTCATCCCGACCCAGGGCCGACAGCGCCCGATAGCGACCAGGGGCTGATGAAGCTCATACCTGGCCGGGCTACGGTTCAAGGGTGCTGACCCACCTGCTCGCAGCGGTGAACCCGATGAACGGGTCCTCGCTGCTGTCCGCGTTCGGCGCGCTCGCCGTGCTGTTCGTGACCTTCGCCGAGTCCGGCCTCCTGGTCGTCGGTTTCTTCCTGCCCGGGGACACCCTGTTGTTCCCCGCGGGCGTGCTGTGCGCGGCGCCCGCGGCCCACGGCGGCACCAGCCTCCAGCTCTGGCAGGTCCTGCTCGGCGCGGCGGTCGGCACCTGCCTCGGCAGTCAGCTCGGTTACGTCATCGGCCGCCGCGGCGGCACGGCCGTGCTGGCGCGCTCCGAGAGTGCGCGGCTCAAGTCCGTGGTGGCCCACGGCGAGGAGCTGCTGGCCCGCTACGGGCAGCGCAAGGCGATCATCATCGGGCGCTTCATCCCCCTGGTCCGCACGGTGCTCGGTCCGGTCGCCGGCGTCCTGCAGGTGCCGACGCGGACGTTCACGCTCTGGCAGGTCGTGGGCGGCATCGCCTGGTCCCAGTCGCTGGTGCTGCTGGGCTTCTGGCTCGGCGCGGCGGTGCCGGGCGTCGACAACTACCTGCTGCCGCTGGTGGCGTTGGTGGTCGTGGTCTCGTTCCTGCCGGTGTTGTTGCAGCGCTGGAGAAAGCCCTAGAACGTACGTCCTGGAACCGAGCCTGGAACGCGAGCCCGGATCGGGGGAACCGCGCGCCTAGAACGCGGAGACCAGGGCCCAGCCCGCGCTCGCCGCGGCCAGACCGGCCGCCAACGACCCCAGCACGTTCAGCGCCGCGTACCGCACCGCACCCGAGGTCAGCAGGCGCACCGTCTCGTAGCCGAAGGTCGAGAACGTCGTCAGGCCGCCGCAGACGCCCGTGCCGACGGCGAGCGCCAGGTCGTTCGGCCAGCCCAGCCGGGCCACGCCCGCGGCGATCGCGCCGAGCACGAAGGAGCCGACCACGTTCACCGTGAAGGTGCCCCACGGGAACACGCTGTCGTGCCGCGCCTGCATGGCGCGGTCGGTGAGGTAGCGCAGCGGCGCGCCCAGCATGCCGCCGAGGAAGACCAACAGCACCGCCATCAGAGCACGACCTCCACGTGGTCCAGGGTGATCAGGCCGTTGCCCTCGCCGAGTACCTCGCGCACCTGCCGCGCGAAGGCCCGCACGCGGTCCTCCTCGTCGACCACGACGACGGTGATGGGCAGGTCCTCGGCGAGGTCGAGCAGCCGCGTCGTGTGGACCCGGCCGTGGCGGCCGTAGCCCTCGATGCCGCGGAAGACGCCCGCGCCGGCGAGGCCGGCGGCGTGGGCGCGGTGGACGATCTCGGAGTAGGCGGGGCGGTGGTGCCACCGGGCGCTCTCGCGCAGGTAGACGGTCATCCGCAGTTGCTCACCAGGGGTGGTCATCAGCGCTGTCCCTCCGCACTCGGGACGGTCTCCGGCTCGGCCGCGTCGGCCTCGTGGTCGCGGCGGCGACCGGTCGTCAGTGCGCGGGCGGACGCCGCGCCGCCGAGGACGGCGAGGAGGCCGAGCACCACGCTCGCCAGCAGGTACAGCCCGGCCGTACCGAACAGTCCGCCCGCGATCAGCCCGCGCGTCTCCACCATCGCCGTGGAGAAGGTGGTGAACCCGCCGCAGACGCCGACGCCCAGGAATGGCCTGCGGTAGCGCGACGGCGGCCAGACCTCCAGCACCAGGTACATCAGCGCGCCCAGCACCGCGCAGCCCACCACGTTGGTGATCAGCGTCGCCCAGGGGAACCCCCCGGCGGGTGTCGGAACGGCCCGTGCGAGCCCGTACCGGGCGATGCTGCCCAGCCCCCCGCCGAGCGCGATCACCCCGAGCACGTCGAGGTCCCGCCGCCTCCTCCGCCTCCCGGCCTGCACGTCCTTGGTCACAGCCCCAGCTTAGGGCGCGCCCTGGGCCTCTCTTACTTGGCGGAGTTCGGGACGTTCGGGCTGAGCGCGTAGGCGCGGGTCGGGGTCATGCCGCCGTAGCCCGGGAGGGAGACCGTGTCGAAGGTGCTGACCTGGGCGCAGCCGGAGTCCGCGGCGGTCTGGGCGTGGGAGTCGCTGAGCGCCGCCTTGGTGTCGACCGGGGAGGGCGCGGCGCTGCCGCCGGGGAAGGTGGTGCCGGAGGTCCAGTCGGAGCCGATCAGCAGCACGATCGAGCCGCTGGAGCCGCTCTGCTTGAGCGCGGAGGGCTTGAGGCCGAGCGCCTGGGCGACGGCCTGGGCCTGCGCGGACTTCCCGCCGGGGTAGCTGAGCGTCGTCGTGGTGGCCGCCGGGCCGCTGAGCGCGGTGGTGTTCCGGCTGAAGCCGGCGCCGATCAGCTTCTGGCTGACCGCGCCCGCCCGGCCGGTGATGCCGGTGCCGTTCTCCACGGTGACCGCGACGCCGGCCTTGTCGACGGGGTTCGCGGTGGCCGTCGGGGACGCGGCGGCGCCGCCCTTGCTCTTGCTCTTGATCTCGCTGAGCGACTGGTCGCCCGCGATCGCGTCGAACAGCGTCTGGGCGCCAGGGGCGACCACGAGACGGGCCGAGTCGTTCGGGTCCGGCGCGGTCTGCATCGTCGCGAAGGTGATGTTGCCGGTGGAGATGCCGCTCAGCTCCTGGCCGAGGCCGGCCAGCTTGAAGACGCTGTTCAGACCGGTGTCGACGGTGAGCGCCTTGGTCGCGGCCTGGGCCAGGCCGTACATCGCGGGGACGTCGGTGAGTGTCCCGGCGCTCTTCAGCTTGTTGACCATGTTCGACATGAACAGGTGCTGCGCGTAGGTGCGGCCGAGGTCGCCGCCGTCGCCGAAGCCGTGCCGGGTGCGGACGAACTCGAGGGCGGAGACGCCCTTGAGGGTGTGCGAGCCCGCGGCCAGCTTCAGGTGCGAGTAGGGGTCGTAGACGTTCTTGTCGACGCATATGTTCACGCCGCCGACCGCGTCCGACATGGCGACCACACCGCCGAAGTCGACCTTCATGAAGTGGTCGATGTGGATGCCGGTCAGCTGCTGCACGGCGGCGACGCTGCAGCCGGGGCCCCAGTTCAACGCGCTGTTGATCATGTCCGTGTGGGCCGGCTCGCTGGGCGCGCCCTTGACCGCGTCGCACTGCGGGATGGTGGCCTCGAGGTCGCGCGGGACGCTCATCACCGTCGCGTTGGAGCGGTCGGCGGAGACGTGCAGCACCATCTCGACGTCGGCACGGGCACCCGGGCTGCCGCAGTCGCCGCCGAGGTTGCAGTCGGCCGCGTTGTCGCGCTCGTCGGACCCGATCAGCAGGATGTTGATCGGGCTGCGCCCGAAGGCGTCCACCTTCTCCTTGCTGCCGCAGGCGGAGCCGGAGCAGAGGCTGGACGAGGCGATGTTGCTGTCCAGCGAGTGCACCAGGTAGTAGGCGCCGCCCGCGCCGATCACCGCGAGCGAGAGCATGCCGGCGCCGCCGATCTTCAGCGCCTTGCGCCGGCTGAAGCGCGTGCTCTTCTTCCGGATGGCCGTGGAGCCGCCGTTCTGGCTTTCGATGGGCATAGCGGGTGACTCTGCCACAGCTTCGATCGCAAACGGAATGTCGCAGGTCACTTGTGCACGTCCTCGGCGTTCGTTGACGCTCTCGCCGACACCGGGATTGGATGAGTGCTCGTTGTCACAACCGAAGGGTGCCGCGCACCGTGATAGTGATCGACGCCGTGACCAAGCGGTATCCCGACGGGACCACCGCGGTCGACCGGCTGACGCTCGAGATACCCGACGGATCGATCACCGTGCTGGTGGGCCCCTCCGGCTGTGGCAAGACCACCACCCTGCGGATGATCAACCGCATGGTGGAGCCCACCGAGGGCCGCGTCCTGCTGGACGGCCGTGACATCCGCGAGGCGCCGGTCAACGCGCTGCGCCGGTCCATGGGTTACGTGATCCAGCACGCCGGGCTCTTCCCGCACCGGACCGTGGTCGACAACATCGCCACCGTCCCGCGCCTCAACGGCGCGGACAAGCGGGCTGCACGCCGGCGGGCGCTGGAGCTGATGGAGCGCGTCGGTCTCGACGCGGCCTTCGCCAAGCGCTACCCCTACCAGCTCTCCGGCGGCCAGCAGCAGCGCGTCGGCGTCGCCCGCGCGCTCGCCGCGGACCCGCCGGTGCTCCTCATGGACGAGCCCTTCTCCGCCGTCGACCCGATCGTGCGCAAGGGCCTGCAGGACGAACTGCTGCGCATCCAGGCCGACCTGGGCAAGACCGTGGTCTTCGTCACGCACGACATCGACGAGGCGATCAAGCTCGGCGACATGGTCGCCGTGCTGCGCGAGGGCGGTCGGCTGGCCCAGTACGCGCCGCCCGCGCAGCTGCTCTCGGCGCCGGCCGACGAGTTCGTCGAGGACTTCCTCGGCGTCGACCGCGGCATCCGGCACCTCTCCTTCTTCGGCACCGACACCCTGGAGCTGACCACCGAGCCGATCGTCACCGAGGACGCCACCGCGGAGCAGTTCGGCGCGGCCGCCGTCCCGGAGACCCCCTACGTGCTGGTCACCGACGCGGCGGGCCGCCCGCGCGGCTGGGCCGACGCCGCCGTCCGCGCGTCCGGGCCCCTCGACGGTCCGGACGGCGAGCTCCTGCCCTACGGCCACGCCTTCACCGTCGGCCGCGACTCGCTGCGCGCCGCCCTGGATTCCGCCGTCCTGTCACCGACCGGCTGGGCCGTGGCCGTGGACGAGGAGGGCCGCGCCGTCGGCGTCGTCGCCCAGGAGAGCATCGCCGCCGCGATCCGCGGCGCCCACCGGGCGGGCGTGCTCCGGTGAGCTCCGGCGGATTCTTCGAGGTTCCCAGCGACCTGCAGAACTCCTGGTGGGGCCTGGTCGGTTGGCAGGTGGAGCTGACCCTCGTCCCGGTGCTGTGCGGGCTGGTGATCGCGCTGCCGATCGCCCTGCTCTGCCGCCGCTTCGGCTGGGTCTACCCGCCGGTGCTCGGCGTGGCCACCGTCTTCTACGCGATCCCCTCGCTGGCCTTCTTCGTCTTCCTGATCGACTACTTCGGGGAGAGCAGCGTCACCGTCGGGATCCCGCTGACGGTCTACTCCCTGGTCGTGCTGGTCCCCGCCATCGTCGACGGCATGCGGTCGGTCGCCGAGGACACCCGCGCCGCGGCGGAGGCCATGGGCTTCGGCACGCTGCGCCGCTACGTCCAGGTGGAGCTGCCGATCGCGGTGCCCGCGGTCATCGCGGGGCTGCGCGTCGCCACCGTCTCCAGCGTCAGCCTGGTCAGCGTCGGCATGCTGATCGGCAACGAGGGCGCGCTCGGCAACCTGCTCTCCGACGCCCTCAACTACCACCGCCCGCTGCTCGCATGGGACGCCGTCCTGTCCATCGCCGTCATCGGCGTGCTGCTGGACGCGCTGCTCGTGCTGGCCCGCCGGCTGCTGACGCCCTGGGCGAGGAAGGCCACCGCCAAGTGAACATCTTCGGCTACGCGCAGCAGTTCTTCGACGCCCCCGGCCGGTGGTCCGGCGCCGACGGCATCCCCACCCGGCTGCTGGAACACGTCCAGTACAGCGGGCTCGCGCTGCTGATCGCGATGGTCATCGCGCTGCCGGTCGGCCTGATCACCGGGCACACCGGCCGCGGCGGCAACGCGCTGGCCGTGCTGGCCACGGCCGCCCGCGCGCTGCCGTCCTTCGGCCTGCTGGTCCTGCTGACCATCCTGATGGGCCTCGGCCTCACCCCGGTGATGGTCCCGCTGGTCGCGCTCGCGGTCCCGCCGATCCTGGTCACCACCTACGAGGCGATGCGCAGCGTCGACCCCTCCCTGGTCGACGCGGCGCGCGGCATCGGCCTGCCGTGGTGGCGAATCCTCGCCCAGGTCGAACTGCCGGTGGCGCTGCCGCTGATCCTCAGCGGCATCCGCTCCGGCGCCATCCAGATCGTCTCCACCGCGACGATCGCCGCCTACGTCTCCTTCGGCGGCCTCGGCCGCTACATCGTCGACGGCCTCAGTCAGGTCGACTACGCCAAGGTCGTCGGCGGCGCGGTCCTGGTGGCGTCCCTGGCGCTCGCCACGCTGGCGCTCTTCTGGGGACTGGGGAAGTTGCTGGTGTCGCCAGGTGTGCGCAGAGGCCGCTAGCCGCACCCCCTGAGGGAGTTGCCACTACTCCTCCTCGGCACGCTTGAGGGCGAGTTCCAGAACGACCAGCAGCGCGTCGCGCACGCTGCTGCGTTCCCGTGCGTCGAAGAGGACCATCGGGACCGAGTCGGGGATGTCGAGGGCCCAGC
Source organism: Streptacidiphilus pinicola (assembly GCF_003258295.1). GTDB lineage: Bacteria > Actinomycetota > Actinomycetes > Streptomycetales > Streptomycetaceae > Streptacidiphilus > Streptacidiphilus pinicola. The sequence goes on from NZ_QKYN01000100.1 coordinate 28,087, forward strand.
GGACCTCGTCCAGGTCGTGGTCGAGATTGCCGTCGAATACGTTGATGCCGACCGCGAAGGGCAGGCCCTTGTTCTCGAAGTAGTCGACCGCGGCGAAGCAGTCGTCCAGGCGGCGGGTGTCCACGATCACCAGCCCGCCGAGCGCGCCGGCGACCAGGTCGTCCCACATGAAGCCGAAGCGGTCCTGGCCCGGCGTGCCGAACAGGTAGAGCTTGAGGGTGGGGTCGAGGGTGATGACCCCGAAGTCCATGGCGACCGTGGTGGTCGTCTTGCGCGGGGTGTGCGTCAGGTCGTCCACGCCCGCGGCGACCTCGGTGATGGAGGCCTCGGTGGTGAGCGGCTCGATCTCGGAGATCGAGGCGACGGTCGTGGTCTTGCCCACGCCGAAGCCGCCCGCGATGACCATCTTGACCGGCAGCGGCGGGCGTCGCGGGCCGGACGCGGAGGGGTTAGGCAGGGCGGTTGTTGTCACGCGTGAGACCTCGCGAGTCGGGGACGGCGCGCAGCCCGTCGATCACCCGTCGCAGGACGGACAGATCGTGGGCGGCGCCGACCTGGGGAGCGTGGACGGTCAGGTGACCCGCGGTCCGCAGATCCCCGGCGAGGACCCGCACCACGTTGAGGTGCAGGTGCAGCCGGGCGGCGAGCTCCGCGAGCGACAGCGGTTCGCGGCAGGCCGCGACGATGTCGTGCTGTTCGAAGGTGAGGCTCGGCAGGGCCGCGAGCCCCGCCGTGGTGGCGACCACCTGGGTCTCCAGCGGGAGCCGGTCCGCGTCGGTGACCCGACCCGCGGTGACCAGGAACGGCCGGACCGACAGGCTGCGCCGGGCGGGCTCCCCGGCGGGCTCCGGCCCCGGTTCGGCGGCGGGCTGTTCCTCGTCCGGGGCGACGTAGGGCCGCAGCGCCCGGACCACCGCCTCGCCGCGTCTGTCGGAGTCGGTCACGCGCCGACGCCGTTCTTGAGCTCCATGATCAGCTGCGGGCTGAGCGCGGCCCCGGCGCGGTTGGCGAACAGCGTCATCTCGTAGGCGATGTTGCCCAACTTGGCCTCCTTGGAGGCCACCACGCCGAGCACACAGCCGTTCCCGATGGAACAGACCAGCAGGTGGCCGCCCTCCAGGTCGATGATGACCTTGTTCAGGCCGCCCAGTCCGTAGTTGCCGGAGGCGCCCGCGGCCAGGCTGGTGATGCCGGAGACGATCGCGGCGAGCCGCTCGGAGTCGGCGTGGTCGCGCAGCCGGGAGACGGCGATCAGCAGGCCGTCGGAGGAGACCGCGATGGCGTCGACGACGCCGGCGGTGTCGGTGGCGAACCGGCCCAGCAGCCAGGTGAAGTCCGCGGCGGCGCTCTGCAGGTCCTGCACGGTGGGCTCGGGGGTGGTCACTGTCCCACTCCTTCCGTTCTCTCGGGGGTGTTGATGGTGCTGTCGCGCTCGGCGCGGCTGACGGCCGCCTCGAACTCCTCCAGGGAGGACCGGACTTCGTCCGGATCGGCCGGACGGGCGGCGAAGGGCTCTGCGGGGCGTCGGCCCTCGCGCAGCGTGGCGCCGCGCACCCGCCGTTTGAGCCCGCCGCCCGGCGGCCCGTCGGGCCGGTCCCGGGGGAGGGACGGCGGCGGCAGCACGACGTGGGCGAGGTTCGTCTGCGGCGCGGGACGGGCTTCGCCCCCCAGGGCACTGCCTACCGTGGATCGCTCCGGCGCGGCGGCCGGCAGTGGGGCCGCCGCCGACCGCTCCGGCGTCGCTGTGGGCGACCAGGTGCGGCCAGCCCGGGGCGCGCCCGGGGTGACCAGGTCGGTCGGCAGGGTCAGGTCGCAGGTCAGGCCGCCGCCGGGGGTGCGGGACAGGACCACCTGCAGGTCCCAGCGCCGTGCCAGCACGCCGACGACGAAGAGGCCGAGCACCTGCGTCGGGGCCAGGTCCAGACGGGCACGGCGGACCAGCCGCCCGTTCTCCTCGGCCAGGCGCTCGGCGCTCATCCCGAGACCGTGGTCGACGATCTCCAGCACCGCCTGGCCGGCCCGCTCCCGCAGCGTCACCGCGACCTCGGTGTGGGCGGGGGAGAAGGTGACCGCGTTCTCCAGCAGCTCGGCCAGGACCAGGACCAGGTCGTTGACCAGGTCCGGGGTCACCGTCGCGTCGGCCTCGGCGATCAGCCGGACCCGCTCGAAGCCCTCGATCTGACCCAGTGCGGCGCGCACCACGTGGCTCAACTCGGCCGGACGACCGTCCAGTTCGGTATCGCTGAGGCCCGCGAGCAGCATCAGCGAGTCGGCGTTGCGCTGCAGCCGCACCGCGATGTGGTCGATCCGGTAGAGCCGGTCCAGCAGCGCGGGGTCGGTCTCGTCGCGCTCGACCGCGTCGATCAGGGCGAGTTGACGTCCGGTCAGGTTGGCGACGCGGCGGCCGATGTTGCCGAACATCTCCGCGGTGTTGCGGCGGCTCTGCGCCTGCCGCTCCAGCAGTCCGCCGGCCGTCGCCTGGACCTGGTTGAACGCCCTGGCCAGCTCACCGATCTCGTCCGCGGCGGTGATCGGCAGGTCCTCCAGCTGCGGCAGACCGTCGGCGGCCGGGGTGTCCTCGTCCGCGACGCGCGCCAACTCCTGCGCGGAGAGCTCGGAGACGCGGCGGGCGGCGTCGGTCACGCGCTGCAGCGGGCCGAGGATCGAGCGGCGGATCAGCGTCAGCAGCAGCACCCAGCCGAGGAGCAGCACGACGGCCAGGGCCAGCAGGATCGAGGCCCGCCACCAGGCTCGGGTGGAGTCCTGCTGCGCCTCCGTGGCCAGCTGCGGGATCAGCTGGTCGATGACGGTCGCGCGTCGCTGTGACTCGCGGACGACGGTGGGCTCCAGCGCCTGGGCCGCCCGGCTCCCCGCCGCCAGGTCGGCGGAGGTCGGGTCGGCGACCGCGGAGATCTTCTGCGCCAGATCGCCGAGCGTGGCCTCCAACTGCGTCTCGTCCGGCCCGAAGTCGAGCTGGTAGAGCGCGCTCGACCGCTCCAGCGGCGCGATGACGGCGAAGCGGGTCTCCTGGGCCCGGTAGAGCTGGTAGCTGCTCTCGGCGACGCCGAACTGCACGGTGGCGTCCGAGTCGCGGGTCAGCGCCGACACCACCGAGGTCTCGAACTGCGCGTGCGACGAGTCGGCCCGCAGCAGCACGTCGAGCTGGTCGGCGAGGCGGGCGGTGGTCTGGTTGCGCTGCTGGGCGGTGAGGCCGAGGCCGTCGATCAGTCCCTCGGACACGTCGCCGTAGGCGGCGTCGATGTTCTCCGCCGGCAGCAGTCCGGTGGCGATGGCCTCGCGGGCCAGACCCAGCCCGTCCGGATCCAGCTTCTGCAGCGCGGTGTCCAGTTCGGGTGGCATCGCGCCGCCGAAGACCCGGCGGACCGCGGACAGCTGCAGGTCCGTGGCGTGCTGCGCGGTCAGATAGGGCGTCCGGTCCGCCAGGTTCCGCTTGCTGCCGACCGGGGTGTTCCAGTAGCTCTCGTAGTAGAGGATCGCCTGCGCCTGCTCCTGCTGGATGTCGTCGACGAGCCGCGCGACGGTGGCGCTGTTGCCCAGCAACTCGGCCTCGGCGGCGGCCGATTCGGCCTGGTTGACCTGGCCGTTCATGGCCACCGCGACGAGCAGGGCGACCACCACGAGGGGGATGACGATCAGCGCGTTGAGCTTGCGTCGGAACGGCAGTCGGGCGAGGCGTCTCCCGAGCCGGTCGGCCAAGGTGTCCAGGGAGGACAAGAGGAGCTCCTAATGCCCTGAGAATCCTGCGTGTTGACGGCTAATTCGGCGCCGAGTCGAACCTGAGCCCGCCCCCCGAACCCGTGACCGCGGCGAGACTACCGGTTGTGCGCTCGATTTGTCAGAGCCGACTGTGAATATTGGGCCACAACGCACCCGTTGGGCTTCCGAATCGATGGGTTGCGGTTGAGGATCGATCAGTCCAGAGCGTGACAACCGAGTACAGCGACCAAAACAGAAGCCGGATTGGAACCGTGACCTTCTCTTTCACCGCCCGCTCCACCCGTGTACGTTCGGCCGCTGTCGTGGTGGCCTCCGCAGCCGCCGTCTGCCTCTCCGCGTGCGGCTCCTCCGGCTCCACCGCCGGCAACCCGCTGGCGCCGTCGGCGAACAGCAACGGCGGCGTCATCACCGTCGGCAGCAACAACTTCTCCGAAAGCACGATCCTGGCCGACATATACGGCCACGCGCTGGCGGCCAAGGGCTTCCAGGTGAAGTACCACCCGAACATCGGCAGCCGTGAGATCTCCTACGGGCTGATGAAGAGCGGCGCGCTCACGCTGATGCCGGAGTACAACGGCGCGCTGCTCGACTACCTCGACCCGAAGGCCGTCGGCACCAGCACCGCGGACGTCGACGCCAAGGCCGCCGCCAAGCTGGCCCCCACGCTGCAGCTGCTCAACCCCGCGGCCGCCGAGGACAAGGACACCCTGACGGTCAACACCAAGACCGCCAAGGCGCTGGGCCTGAGCGCGAGCTCCACCATCAGCTCCCTCGCCAAGGTGGCGAACACGCTGGTCATGGGCGGCTCGCCGGAGTTCCAGACCCGCGAGCAGGGCCTGGTGGGCCTGAAGTCCAGCTACGGCCTGACCTTCAAGGGCTACAAGTCCCTCGACGCGGGCGGCACGCTGACCGAGACGGCGCTGCAGAACGACAACGTGCAGATCGCCGACATCTTCACCACGGACGCGCTGATCCAGAAGGACGGCTGGGTGACGCTCACCGACGACAAGAGCCTGTTCGGCTTCCAGAACGTGGTGCCGCTGGCCGACAAGTCACTGCCGTCGGGCGCCGCCGACGTCCTCAACCAGGTCTCGGCCAAGCTCACCACGGCCGGGCTCATGCAGTTGGACGCCCAGGTGGGCGCTCAGGGCGCGGACCCGGGCACCGTCGCCGACAGCTGGCTGAAGGCCAACGGGATCTCCTGAGCCCGGAGAAAGCAGTGGGAGGGGCGCGGCACCGTCACGGTGCCGCGCCCCTCCTCTGTTCGGTGGTCGTGCTCAGCGCTCGGAGTCGTCCGGGGCCAGGTCGTCGGTGCGGCCCTGGGCGTCGGGCTGGCTGTCCTCGACACGGCGCAGCATCCGCCCGAGCGCGCCCGCCAGCTCGGAGCGCTCCTCCGGGGTGGCGTCCTGCAGCAGGCTCTCCTCGAAGACCGCCGCCATCCGCATGGACTCCAGCCACTTCTCGCGGCCCAGCTCGGTCAGCTCGATGTTGACGCGCACCCGGTTGCTCTCGTCCCGGCTGCGCGTGACCAGGCCGGCCGTGGCCATCCGGTCGACCCGGTGCGTCATCGCCGCCGGGGTCAGCCCGATCCGCTTCGCCAGCTCGCCCGGCCCGAGCCGGTACGGGGCGCCGGCCACGATCAGGGCCTTGAGGACCTCCCAGTCGGCCGAGGAGATGCCCAGGTCGTTGAGGTGCCGCCCGTAGGCGACGGTCATGCGCCGGCTCAGGCGACTGAGGGTCGAGACGATCGTCTCGACCTGCGGATCCACGTTGGGGAACTCGCGCTGGTACACCGCGACCTGCTCGCTGATCGCGAGCTCGGGCGGCGCTTGCGGTGCCTGCGGTGGCTCCTGGGACGACTCTGTCATGGCAGCCAGTATCTCACGCTGAAGGCTTGCGGGATTAAAAGTTGCTACCTGAAGACTTTACTAGTGTAGTCTTTCGTTCGAAACGAAGACGTGAGTCATGCAGACGTGAGTGAGAAGGGCGGTGTGCGAGATGGCGATCACGAAGGAGAAGACGATGCGGGGGGCGCTGCGCCGCGTCCAGGTGGGGAACGCCCTGAGCGCCTTCGGCAGCGGGTTCACCCTGCCGTACATGTTCGTCTACGTGGAGCGGGTGCGCGGTCTGGGTTCGCTGACCGCGTGGCTGGTCTTCACGCTGTTCGCGGCCGCCGCCCTGGTGGTGCTGCCGCTGGGCGGTCGTGGCATCGACCGCTTCGGCCCGCGTCCGGTGCTGGTCGCCGGCGCCGTGCTGACCTCCCTCGGTGCGCTGAGCTTCGGGCTGGCCACGACCCACTGGACGATCCTGGTGGCGGCCTTCCTGTTCGGCGCCGGCGTCACCACCTGCCAGCCCGCGCTGGCCACCATGGTGGTCCGCTGCTCCACCCGCACCACCCGCGCGCACGCCTTCGCGCTGCAGTTCACCCTGGTCAACCTGGGCATGGGCATCGGCGCGATGATCGGCGGCCAGCTCGTCGACGTCTCCCGGCCGGGCAGCCTCACGCTGCTCTTCAGCATCGAGGCGCTGATGTTCCTGGTCCTCGCCGCCGTGACCGGCACCGTCCGGCTCCCGGCAGCGGTGGCCGTCGAGGACGCCTCGGCCGCGACGGCGCGCAAGGCCGGCGGTTCGGACTTCCGGACGCTGCTGGGCGACCGTCCGATGGTCAAGCTGTCGATCCTGGCCGGGCTGATCTTCTTCGCCTGCTACGGCCAGTTCGAGAGCGGTGTGGCCGCGTACGCCACCAGCACGGTCGGAATCTCGCCCTCCGCGCTCGGCATCGGCCTCGGCGTGAACACCTTCGCCATCGTGCTGCTGCAGATGTTCGTCGTCCGCATCACCGCGCGTCGGCGCCGCACCACCGCGATCGCGGCGACCGGCCTGGTCTGGCTGGCCGCGTGGATCTTCGCGGGCGTCGCGGGCCTCTTCCACGGCGGCTCGTTCGCCGCGATCGGCTCGATGATGATGACCTACGCCCTCTTCGGCGTCGGCGAGGCGCTGCTCGCGCCGACCCTCGGCCCGATCGTCGCGGACCTCGCCCCGGCGCGCCTGCTCGGCACCTACAACGCCGCGTTCGCGCTGGTCAAGCAGGTCGCGATCGCGCTGGGGCCCGCGCTGGGCGTGCTCCTGGTCGGTGCCGGCCTGTCGACGGTCTACCTGGCCGTGCTGTCGCTCTTCTGCGTCGCGATCACCGTCGCGGCGTGGCGCCTGCGCAAGGTGCTTCCCGCGATCGCCGACAACGCGACCCCGGCCCGCAGCAAGGTCGTGACCGGTTCCCAGCAGGTCGCTGTGCTGGCGACGGCGGCGTAACCACCCGCATGGGGGCTCCCCGGCCTTCGGGCCGGGGGTGGGGGTACCTCCCGGCCGGAGGCCGGGGGAGAGCCGCACATCAGCAGAGCCCCGCGCCCCTGAAGGCGGTGCACCTGAACGGGGGAAGGCGAGTCCTTCCCGGGTGCCTGGTTCCCTGGCGGGTGGGAATCTCGGGAAGTGAGGAAACACGCCGCTGCCTTGCCCGCGCTGCTGTTCCTCCTCTTCGTGCTCGTGCAACTCCTCGCCCTGCCGGCGAGCAGCTTCAGTAACGACAGCTACCGCTACGACCTGCTCGCCCGTCAGTTCTCCGGGGAGTCCGCGGTCTCGGCCCGGCTCGCGGCGAACGCCGACTACTGCGCCGAGATGGCGCGGCAGGACTACCGGGGGCAGCTGCTGCTCCCCGCCGCCGGGTCGTTCCCCGCACCCGTGAAGAGCGACGGCGCCATCTGCCGGGCGCGGCTCGGTGCGACCGTGCTGCCGCCGAACGATCCGCGGTACACACGGATCTTCTCCACCCGTCCCGGCTACCCGCTGCTCGCGGCACCGTTCGTCGCGCTCCTCGGCGGGCCGACGGGGCTGCGGGTGGTGTCGGTCCTGCTCACCGGCCTCGCCGGCACGCTGGTCTTCGCGACTCTGCGCGTCGTGCTCCCGTCCGCGCGGCGGCTCGTGGCCGGGACGGGGCAGGTGCTCTGCTGTCTCACGCCGCTGGGGACGTACGGAGTGCGGCCGCTCTCCGAGGGGGCCGCACTGTTCTGTCTGACGGCAGGTCTGCTCGGCGTCGCGCTCTGCGGCGACGGGCGGCGGCCACGGCTGTGGGCCGGAGGCGCGCTGCTCGCCGCGGCCTACCTGGCGCTCGGGTTCGTCCGGTACGCCGAGGCGCTGCCGCTGGCGCTCGTCACCGTGCTGGGCGCGGCGGTATGCCTGGCGCTTCCCCGCCGGCGCTCCGCCGGCGCCGTGGTCGTCGGCGCGGTCTCGCTGGCCGCGTTCGTGGGCCTCGCCGTCGCGGGCGGGATGCTGCGCCTGCCCTCGTTGACGCTCAGCCTCGACGACCTGTTCTCCGCGCACTTCACCCAGCCGCTCGCGCCCGACCCGCGCGCCCGGCTCGCGGTACTGAACCTGCGGATGTGGTGGCAGTGGGCGCAGTCCACCGCGCTCGTGCCGGCGCTGCCCGTCGCGCTGGTGCTCGGCGTGCTGGGGCTGCGACGGGCGCCGGGGCCGGTCGCGGCCTACACCGCGAGCTGCGCGGTGACGGGGATCGCGGCCGTCGTCGCGCATCCGCTCGCGTACGAGGCGGAGCGGCTGATGCTGCCGATCTGGCTGCCGATCGTGGTCGGACTGCCGCTCTGGCTGGCCTCGGTGAACTTCGCACGACGGGTGGATGAACACCCGTCATCCAGGGGCCTGGCGTCTACACGCTTGTAGTAATTTCGGGCTGCTCGACGTCCCGTCCCTCCAGCAGCCCAAGGTCGCTTACCGATGTCCGTGCTCACCTATCCCGAAGCGATCGGCGTCGGCCTGCTGCAGGGCGTCACCGAGTTGTTCCCGGTCTCCAGCCTCGGCCACAGCATTCTGATACCCGCCCTGCTCGGCAAGCCGTTCTCCGACGACCTCAACGTCGCCGGAGACAAGTCGCCGTATCTCAGCGTGCTGGTCGGCCTGCACCTCGCCACCGCGGTGGCGCTGGTCGTCTACTTCCGCAAGGACTGGGCGCGGGTGTTGCAGGGGCTGTTCAGCTCGATCCGGGAGCGCCGGATCGAGACGGTCAACCAGCGGCTGGCCTGGCTGCTGATCGTCGCCACCATTCCGGTCGGGGTCGCCGGCATCGCGCTCGACAAGGTGTTCCGCGAGTCGCTGGGCAAGCCCATCCCGGCCGCCTTCTTCCTCATGATCAACGGCTTTGTGCTGTTCTTCGCCGAGCGCCTCAAGCGCGGCGGCACCGGGCGCCGCCGCGCCGGCGACGCGCACCTGCCGGGCGACGAGGGGCTGCACCCGGACGTCCTCTCGGACCGGCGGATCGTCAGGCTCGGCTGGGCCAGCGCGCTCTGGGTCGGTGCCGCGCAGATCCTGGCGCTGCTGCCGGGCATCAGCCGCTCCGGCGTGACCATGAGCGCCGGCATCTTCAAGGGCCTGCGCCACGAGGACTCCGCCCGCTTCGCCTTCCTGCTGGCCACCCCCGCGATCGGCGGCGCGGCCCTGCTGAAGCTGCCCTCGCTCGCGGGCGCGCAGGGCGCCGGCATCCACGGCCAGCTGCTCGTCGGCAGCATCTGCGCCTTCGTGGCCGGTTACGTCGCGGTGCGCTTCCTGGACAAGTACTTCGAGACCAAGACGCTGACCCCGTTCGCGATCTACTGCTTCGTCGCCGGCGCCGGCAGCCTGGCCTACCTGTCCATGCAGTAGTCCCCGAGGCTCCCCGGCGCTCCGTGAGCATCCGGTGACGGCGCGTCGAACACGGTCGGCGGGCGGCCGGATGCTGCACTGGACGTTGTGCGTCCACTCCGTGCCCCGACGGTCCCGACCGTCCTGCCCCCGCTCGCCCTGACCTGCGCGCTCCTCCTGGCGCTGCTCTCGGGGCTGACCGGCTGCGTACGGGTGGACGGGCGCGGCGAGGCCCTCGCGCCGCACTACGCGCACCCGTTCGTCAGCGTCGCCCCGGTCGTGCCCGCGCCCGTGCCGACGACCTACGACGCGAGCGCGGACGCCTCCGCCGAGGTGGCCGCCGCGCTCGCGCAGTCGCGCCGCGACGGTCGGCCCGTGCTGGTCGAGTTCGGCGCCGCCTGGTGCGCCGACTGCCAGGCGCTGGCGCAGCGCGTCGGCGACCCGGGCGTGAAGCTGCTGCTGCAGCGCGACTACCGCCTGGTCACCGTCGACGTCGGCCACTACGACCGGAACACCGCGCTGGCCGCCCGCTGGATCGACCTCAAGCGCAGCGGCATCCCCGCCCTGGTGGTGCTCAACCCGAGCGGCAGCGTTCGGGCCACCACCGCGGACGGCAGCTTCGCGAACGCGCGCACCCTCTCCTCGGACGCCATCGCGAACCGTCTCGTCGGCTGGCTCTACCCGCCTTCCCGATCATGACGAGATTCGCTCGAAGTCATGAAAACGTCCAGTTCAGCTGGATGCTACGGGCACGCACCTGATCTGATGCCGCCACAGGCGCCCCGCGCGTCCGGAAGGCGGTGCCCGATGAAACCACTCGCGCTCCTGTCCACCCTGACGGCCGCCGCCCAGAAGCGGCTGCTGTGGATCATGCTGCTCGCCTACGCCCTCGCCGCGAGCCGGCCCGAACCGGGCCTCGCGCTGCGCTCGGTGACACCGCTCCACCTCGGCGGCACCGCCCTGCCGCTGCAGGCCGGGCTGCTGGCCGCGGTCGTCTTCAACGCCGGGCTGACGGCCCGGACCGAGGCCCTCCCGGCCCTGCTGCGACATCCCCGGGCCCTGCTGGTGGGCATCACCGCCAACGCACTGCTGCCGAGCGTCCTGCTGGCCGTGGGCGCCGTCGCGGCCGACGGCTGGCACAACCCGCACGAGGCGCAGAGCCTGCTGGTCGGGCTGGCACTGGTCGGCGCCATGCCGGTGGCAGCCGGGGCCACCGTCTTCGCCCAGGGCAGCGAGGGCAACGCCACGCTGACGCTGGGCCTGGTCATCGGCAGCACCCTGCTCAGTCCGCTGACCATCCCGCTCGGCCTGCACCTGGGCGGCTTCCTCGCCTCCGGCCCCTACGCCGCCGATCTGCACGCGGCCGCGGCGCACGCGTGCGGCGCCTTCGCGGTGCTGGCCGTCGTCCTGCCCTGCGCCCTCGGCCTGCTGCTCGGGCGGCTGCTCACCGCCCACCGCCCCGGGCTGCTCGCGGCCGCGCTGCCGGTGGTCAAGGCGGTGAACCTGGGCGTGGTGGTCCTGCTCAGCTACACCAACGCCTGCGGCGGGCTGGGCCAGGTCGTCGCCCGCCCCGACCCGGACTTCCTGCTGCTGGTCGCCGTCGCCGCCGCGGCGATGTGCGGCGGCTCGTTCCTGACGGGCTGGGTGCTCGCCGCCCGCCTCGGCCTGCCGCGCGCCGACGCCATCGCGCTGGCCTACGCCTCCGGGATGAACAACAGCAGCGCGGGCGCGGTCGTCGCCGTCACCCGGATCCCGGGCAACCCGGCGGTGCTGGTGCCGATCCTGGCCTACAGCCTGCTGCAGAAGGTCCTGGCGTCCCTGCTCGGGGCCTTTGTCCGACATGCCCGCTTCGGTGACGAAAGCTCAGTCGTACCGTGAGCAGTGGGCCCTGTGGTCTCAACTGCACCCCGGGAACCACTTGGATTCAGGCCGCTTTAGTATTAACTTTCCATAACAGTACGCGCGGACGTCGTGTGTATCGCCTAATCCTCAGTGGAACCGGGGACCCAACGCACCTGGGGTGTATCGGCCTTGCGGCCGTAGGAGACCTCCCTCTCCGAACCCGTCAGCTAACCCGGTCGGCGAAGGGACGGAAAGGAGCACGCCAGTCATGGCGGCATACCCGGCCGAGGTCGAGACCCCGGCGCCGACCGATCATCCCGCCGCCGTCACGGTGCCGAGACAGCGCGGCGCCGCGCTGGGCCTCGCCGCGATGGCCGTCGGCGCCAGCAGCGTGATCGGACTCGCCGGTTCGGCGCTCGCCGCCGAGCAGCACCCCGACCGCGGTGAGCACGGCGGTGCGACGGGTTCCCTCTTCGTCGACGAGCACGCCGCAGCCGCACACGGCTCCGACGCGGGGACCGCGCTGCTCGACCGGATCCGCACCCAGGGCACGCCGGAGCAGGCCGCGGCCACGACCGCGGCGCAGTCCGTCCGCCTCGAGGCCGCGGCCTGCTCCGGCGTGCC
>NZ_QKYN01000100.1:40112-40249 GCF_003258295.1 Streptacidiphilus pinicola
CGCGGTCGGTGCGGGCGTCGTCACGGACGCCGGCTGGGCCGGCAGCTACGGCTATCGCGTCGTCCAGACCCTCCCGGACGGCACGGAGATCTGGTACTGCCACCTCTCGGCTATCGCCGCCCCCCACGGCCCCATCC
>NZ_QKYN01000101.1 GCF_003258295.1 Streptacidiphilus pinicola
GTGCGGGCGCGGCGGATGGAGGTGGCGACCGCGGAGGAGATGGGGTCCGCGCGGGTGAGGTCGGTGAGGAGGCGGCGGGTGGGGCGGTCCGGGCGGGTGGGGTGGAGGTGGTTGGTGAGGTCGACGGTGGCGGCGAGGGTGGCCAGGGCGAGGTCGCGTGGGTTCGCCGTGGCGGGGGAGGCGAGGGCTGCGTCGATGCGGGAGACGCGGTGGGCGCGGATCGAGGGGTCGGTGAGGGTGTGGCTGGCAACGGGGATGAAGCCGAGGAGGCGGGTCTCGTCGCGGCGGACCAGGCCGGCGGTAGTGAGGGAGTCGAGGAAGGGACGCGCGCCCGGGCGGCGGCGGAGGCGGACGAGGCAGGTGGAGATGCGCGCTCCGCGCGGACCGGAGAGGCTGGGCAGCAGGGTGGTGGCCGCGGCGGCCAGGGACGGGTGGCCGAGCGGCGGGTTCCCATCGAGGTGGAGGCGCTTGTCGTCGAACCGCAGGGCGCCGGCGAAGAGGAGTTCCACGAGGACGGCGCCCGCCAGGGCGTGGGGCAGGTAGACCGGCTGCCGGATCCGTCCGTCGTCCCGGCGGGCACTGCGGGCACTGCGGGCGCAGAGGAGGAGCAGGTCCTCCGGGAGGCAGGTCGTCGCGTCTGATGGGTTGCGGAAGCCGTCGATCATGCGGGCCTCTCTCGACGTGTCTCGTCCGTGTGAGAGGTGTCACGTTCCAGGGACCGAGGCAGTTCCCCCGCACCCACGATGGGTCGGCGGTGGGAACAGCCGGGCGAGGACGGCGGTTGGCCTGAGGGAGAGCAGAGCAGAGAACCGTCACGTCCGTGGAGCCGCACGATGAGCCAGACCGTCCCCGAAGCAACCAAGGCAACAACCGCCGAGGCGCCGCTGTCGATCCTGGATCTGGCCACCGTCGGGGAGGGCTACAGCCCGTCGCAGGCGCTGGCCGCCACGACCACGCTGGCGCAACAGGCCGAGGAGTGGGGTTTCCTCCGGTTCTGGGTCGCCGAGCACCACGGGATGCCCGGGGTGGCGAGCTCCTCCCCCGCCGTGCTGCTGGCGCATCTGGGCGCGCACACGAGCCGGATCCGCCTGGGCTCCGGCGGGGTGATGCTGCCGAACCACGCGCCGCTGGTGATCGCGGAGCAGTTCGGGCTGCTGCACGCGCTGCACCCGGGACGGATCGACCTCGGGCTCGGGCGCGCGCCCGGCACGGACCAGGCGACGGCGCGGGCGCTGCGACGCGGGGCCGGGCTGGACGGGGCGGACGAGTTCCCGCAGCAGCTCAGCGAGCTGCTGCACTTCCTGGACGCGGACTTCCCGCCGGGTCACCTCTACGAGCGGCTGAAGGCCGTCCCCGGTGAGGCGAGCGCCCCTGGCAGCGGCCGGCCGCCGGTGTGGCTGCTGGGCTCCTCGGGCTTCAGCGCGCAGCTGGCCGGGCGGCTCGGGTTGCCGTTCGCGTTCGCGCACCACTTCAGCGCGGCGAACACCGTGCCCGCGCTGGACCTGTACCGGGAGTCGTTCCGCCCGTCGGAGGCGCTCTCCGAGCCGTACGCGCTGATCGGTGTCGGGGTCGTGGCGGCGGACGAGGAGCGCGAGGCACGGCGGCTGGCGGGCTCGGGGGCGCTGTCGATGCTGCGGCTGCGCACCGGCCGGCCGGGGCTGGTGCCGACGCCGGAGGAGGCGGAGGCCTACCCCTACAGCGAGTTGGAGCGGGACTTCGTCCACACCTGGGTGTCCAACGTCGTCGTCGGCGATCCGGACCAGGTGCGCGCCGGGCTGCAGGAGCTGCGGAAGCGCACGGGCGCCGACGAGTTGATGGTGACCAGCAACATCCACGGCCACGAGGCGCGGCGTCGCTCCTACGAGCTGGTGGCCAAGGCATGGGGCCTGCTGGGATGAGTCCGGAACGCGAACGCTCGTCGCCCGTCCAGGAGCTGGATGACGAGCGCGCTCGGCGCGCGGGTGTGCGGCTGCTGTTGAAGCGCGACGACCTGCTGCATCCGCCCGTCAGTGGCACCAAATGGCGGAAGCTGCAGCCGAATCTGGCGCGCGCCCGGCGCGAGGGCCACGACACCCTGCTGACCTTCGGCGGCGCGTACTCCAACCACCTGCGCGCGGCGGCGGCCGCCGGGCGGGAGGCGGGGCTTCGGACGGTGGGTGTCGTGCGCGGGGACGAGCTGCGCGGGCGGGAGTTGAACCCCGTACTGGCCCAGGCTGCCGCTGACGGCATGGAGTTGGAGTTCGTCAGCCGCGCCGCCTGGCGCACGCGGATGGATCCCGCATCGCTCGACGCGCTCCAACGGACGTACGGCCGTGCGTGGGTGGTGCCGGAGGGCGGCAGCAACGCCGAGGGGGTGGGCGGCTGCGTCGCCCTCGGCGAGGAGTTGCGCGACTGTGGAGCGCAGGTGGTGTGCTGCTCGGTCGGGACGGGTGGCATGCTCGCTGGCCTGGCGGCCGGGCTGGGGCCCGGCCAACGGGCGCTCGGCTTCGCCGCGTTGGCGCACGCCGACCTCGCTGCGGAAACCGCGGAGCTGCAGCGGCAGGCCTTCGGCGGCCCGCGCGGCGACTGGGCGCTGGACGGCTCCGCCGTGTTCGGCGGCTACGGCCGCCGCTCGCCCGAACTGGACGCGTTCCGTGTCGACTTCGAGCAGCGGCACGGCATCGCGCTCGACCCGACCTATGAGGCCAAGCTGCTGTGCGCGCTGTTCGCGCGCCTGGAGCGCGGCCTTGGGCCGGGACCGGAGGCGGGAGGGATCGCCCCGGGCATGACGGTGGCGGTGGTCGTCGCCGGTTGAGGCACGCGGGGCTCAGGAGAGGACCTCAGGAGAGGGGTGGACCTTAAGAGAAGATTGGTCTAGCCCTAGGTCTAGTCCAATCTATTGACTCGCTACCGACACGTCACCCACCCTGGACGAACCGTGGATCCGTGCGGACGCTCCCCCACTGCGCGCCCGCCGCCCTCCGCGGCTGTCCTTGTCCTCCTCCCCACAAGGAGTGTCCAGGTGTTCCGCTTGACCCCCAACCGCGTCGTCGCGACGGTCGGCGCCGCCGCGCTCGCCGCAGGCGGGCTGCTGGCGTCGATGGGCGGCAGTGCCCAGGCCAGTACCACCGCCGCACTCGGCAGCAACTGGTATGCCGCCGCGCCCTATCTGATGCCACTCGACAACAACCCGCCGAACCCGACGGACGTCATGGCGGCGACCGGTGTCAAAGCCTTCCAGCTCGCCTTCATCCTCGCCCCCAACGGCGGTGGCTGTACCCCGACCTGGGGTGGAACCTCAGCCGTGTCCAGCGACACGAGCGTGGCGGCGACCATCTCCTCGATCCGCGCGGCCGGCGGCGACGTCTCCGTCTCGATCGGCGGCTACGGCGGCACCAAGCTGGGTCAGACCTGCGCCGACCCGGCCTCGACCGCCGCCGCCTACCAGCAGGTCATCGACAAGTACGGCCTGCACGCGATGGACTTCGACCTCGAAGAGCCGGAGTACGAGAACAGCACGGCCGTCGCGAACGAGATCGGCGCCGCGCAGATCCTGCAGCGGAACAACCCGGGTCTCTACCTCTCGGTGACCACCCCGGGCACCGCTGCCGGCACCGGCTGGTTCGGCCAGCAGATGCTCAACCAGGCCAAGACGGACGGCTTCACGCCGAATAACTTCTCCATCATGCCCTTCGACGGCGGCTTCAACGGCGCTTCGAGCCAGATCTCCGCGCTGCAGGCGTTCAACACGATGCTGATGAACACCTTCGGCTGGGACAGCGCCACGGCCTACGCCCACGAGGGCATCTCGATGATGAACGGCCGCAGTGACAGCGGCGAGTTCTTCTACCAGTCGGACTTCCAGACGGTGTTGAACTTCGCAGAGACCAACCACATGGCCCGGTACACCTTCTGGTCGGTCAACCGCGACCGGCAGTGCACCCCGCCGGACAACAACGGTACGACGTCCGGGACCTGCAGCAGCGTGCCGCAGAACTCCTGGGACTTCACCAAGTACGACGTGCAGTTCGCAGGCGCGACCCCGCCCACCACCACGCCGTCGCCGAGCGCGTCCGCGTCGGCCTCCGCGAGCCCGTCGCCGACGAGCAGCAGTGGCGGCGGCACCTGCACCGCGGCGCCGTGGAACTCCGGCACCGCGTACAACGGCGGCGCCGTGGTCAGCTACAACGGCCACCAGTGGACCGCCAAGTGGTGGACCGAGGCCGACACCCCGGGCGGCGCGGCCGGGGTCTGGACCGACGACGGCCCCTGCTGATCGAACAGCTGAACCGAACGGCCTGACCGAACAGGAGGGGCGGCCCCGAGCAACGGGGCCGCCCCTCCTCGCGTGCGCGGTCAGGATCAGTGCGGTCGGGGCATTGATCAGTAGTGCGTGCCGCCGTCGATGCGGATCTCGGTGCCGGTGATGAACGAGCCGTCCACCGAGCCGAGCATGGCGACGACGCCCGCGACCGCCTCCGGGCCGGCGAAGCCGCTGCCGAGCGCCGGCAGGAGCTTCATGTACAGCGACATGTCCGCGTCCTCCGGCAGACCCGGGCCGGCGTTCTGGGTGCTGGTGCCGGAGGCGTCGGTCATGCCGGAGGAGATGGAGCCGGGCGCGACCGAGGTGAAGCGGATGCCCTGCTTGCTGTACTCGGCGGCCAGTGCGTGCGTCATGGACTGGATGCCGCCCTTGCTCGCCGCGTAGGCGGCCATGTAGGGGTGCGCGAAGCTCGCGGACGTGGAGCTGAAGTTGATCACGGCCGGGGCGTCGCCCTGCAGCAGCGCCGGCACGGCCTCGCGGATCATCAGGAAGGTGCCGGTCAGGTTGACCGCGATCACCTTGTTGAACTGCTCCAGCCTGGTCTCGTGGGTGTGCGAGGAGCGCAGGATGCCCGCCGCGTTGACCAGGACGTCCAGCCCGCCGAGGGCGTCGAGCGCGGCGGCGACGCCGGCGCGGACGGACGCCTCGTCGGCGATGTTCACCTCGACGGTGTGCAGGAGCGCCTCGGTGCCGGCGTCGGCGGCGAGCTTGCGGGTGGCGGCGAGGCCGGCCTGGTCGACGTCGGCGGCGACGACCTGGCCGCCCTCGGCGAGCACGCGCAGGACGGTGGCCTGGCCGATGCCGGAGCCTCCACCGCTGATCAGCCTCCCCGTGGACGGGCGTCCGGTCAGCGCCAGCTGACGGGGTTGCGGTAGCTGGAGACGCGCTCCAGGCGGCGCCAGCGGGCCTGCGGGTGCCGGCTGCCGTGCGCGAAGCGCGGCTGCTCGGCACGCTGGGCGGCGGCCGCGCGAGCCATCAGCACGGCGGTCAGCGCGGCGAGCTCGTCGTCGGCGAGCTCACCCTTGACGATCTGGACCATCGGCGCAGTGGCGGAGGTCATCGTTGCCTTCCTCAGTACGTGTGCGGTTCGGTTCGGTTCGGGGACTGCTTACCGCGGCTTACTGCGGCGGGTTGCCGTGCTTGCGGGCCGGGAGGTCCGCGTGCTTGGTGCGCAGCATCTGCAGCGAGCGGATCAGCACCTCGCGGGTGGCGGCGGGGTCGATCACGTCGTCGACCAGGCCGCGCTCGGCGGCGTAGTAGGGGTGCATCAGCTCGTCCTTGTACTGCTGCACCATCTCGACGCGCTTGGCCTCAGGGTCGTCGGCGGCGGCGATCTCGCGGCGGAAGATCACGTTCGCGGCGCCCTCGGCGCCCATGACCGCGATCTCGTTGGTCGGCCAGGCGAACGCGAGGTCCGCGCCGACGGACCGGGAGTCCATGACGATGTAGGCGCCGCCGTAGGCCTTGCGCAGGACGAGCGAGATGCGCGGCACGGTGGCGTTGCAGTACGCGTACAGCAGCTTGGCGCCGTGGCGGATGATGCCGCCGTGCTCCTGGTCGACGCCGGGCAGGAAGCCGGGGACGTCGAGCAGCGTGACCAGCGGGATGTTGAACGCGTCGCACAGCTGGACGAAGCGAGCGGCCTTCTCGGACGCGTGGATGTCGAGCACGCCCGCCAGCGACTGCGGCTGGTTGGCGACGATGCCGACGACCTGGCCGTCCATGCGGGTCAGCGCGCAGATGACGTTGGTGGCCCAGCGCTCGTGGATCTCCATGAACTGGCCGTCGTCGGCGAGCTCCTCGATCACCTTGCGCATGTCGTACGGGCGGTTGCCGTCCGCGGGGACCAGGTCGAGCAGGGCCTCGCAGCGGCGGTCGGCCGGGTCCTCGGTCATCTCGACCGGCGGGGTCTCCCGGTTGTTCTGCGGCAGCATCGACAGCAGGAAGCGGACCTCCTCCAGGCAGGCGCGCTCGTCGTCGTAGGCGAAGTGCGCCACGCCGGAGACCTCGGCGTGCACGTCCGCGCCGCCGAGCCCGTTCTGGGAGATCTGCTCACCGGTGACGGCCTTGACCACGTCCGGGCCGGTGATGAACATCTGCGAGGTCTCGCGGACCATGAAGACGAAGTCGGTCAGCGCCGGGCTGTAGGCCGCGCCGCCCGCGCACGGGCCGAGCATCACGGAGATCTGCGGGATCACGCCGGAGGCGCGGGTGTTGCGCTGGAAGATGCCGCCGTAGCCGGCCAGGGCGGTGACGCCCTCCTGGATACGGGCGCCGGCGCCGTCGTTCAGGGAGACCAGCGGCGCACCGGCCGCGATGGCCATGTCCATGATCTTGTGGATCTTCTGCGCGTGGGCCTCGCCCAGCGCGCCGCCGAAGATCCGGAAGTCGTGCGCGTAGACGAAGACGGTCCGGCCGTGCACGGTGCCCCAGCCGGTGATCACGCCGTCGGTGTAGGGCTTCTTGGCCTCCAGACCGAAGCCGGTGGCGCGGTGCCGACGCAGCGGCTCGACCTCGTTGAAGGAGCCCTCGTCCAGCAGCAGCTCGATGCGCTCCCGGGCGGTCAGCTTGCCCTTCGCGTGCTGCGCGGCGGTCGCCGCCTCACTCGGCCCCGCCAGCATCTGTCCACGGATCGCGTGCAGCTCGGCGACGCGGCCGTGCGCATCGCTCGTGCTCACAGGGGCTTCACGCAGGACGGTCATTGCAGAACACTCCAAGGTCGGCGCGGAACGGTCCGCCGCTGTGGCGGGGAACCAGCTCACCTTTACGACCCTACGAGGCGGACCCAGCCAGACATGGGTGCGACTCTGTACAAGACCTGAGCCCGGTTCCTGGTGAGGGTTGACAGGAGCGGTTTCCAGGAGGGGAGTGACCGGCCAGCTCGTGGCGGGCGGCATATCCCATGAAGGAGTCAAGAATTCATCCGCTCCTCACAAAGAAGCCCTAGGGTGCCCGGCATGACGACTCCCGGTCCCACCACTCCGGGCGGCCCCTCCGCCCCCACCGACCCCAGTGACGTCCCCGGCTTCGGCCCGGCCGCGCCCATGAAGCCCACGGGCGACGTGGCCGCCGACCCGAAGACGGTCTCCATGGGCGTCGCACCGAAGCAGGCCTGGTCCCCACGCCCCAACAACGTGCTCAGCCCCGAGCAGAAGGAGCTGGACGAGCTCACCGACGACGAGCTGGACGCGCTCACGCAGGACAGCGTCTCCAAGGGCGTCCTCGGCGGCGCGGCGGCGGTCGTCTCCGCGGCCCTCGGCGTCATCTCGCTGAGCGGCAGCTACCTGGGCACGGTGGTGCAGCAGCGCCAGGGCGTGATCGGCCAGATCACCTCGAAGTCCAACGCCGACCTGGTCAAGACCGAGTTCACCGACGCGTGGCACCGCGTGGCCGAGTGGAACGGCGTCTTCGCGCTGGTCGCGGTCCTGGTCGGCGCGGCGACGGTCTTCGGCGGCGCGTTCCTGTCCACGAAGGAGATCCCCTCCTGGGTCAAGGCGGTCGCCTGGGCAGGCGTGGTCCTGGGCGTGATCGGACTCTTCATCTCGGCGTCGATCTACTTCGACTGGTTCATGTCCCCCCTGAAGGCCCCGGCCACCGCCAGCACCGGCGGGTGAGACAGCAACCCCCTCAGGGGCGCGAGGCTCTGCTGATCTGCGGTCGCGCCCACGCGGCGGAGCCGCACATCAGCCGAGCCTCGCGCCCCTTTGGGCGCTACGCGCCCAACCGCACCTCCCGGTCGACACCGAGGTCGGCGAGGAAGCGCGGGTCGTGGGAGACCACGATGAGCGCGCCGCGGTAGTCGGCGAGCGCGGTGGTGAGCTGACGGATGCCTGCCAGGTCGAGGTTGTTGGTGGGTTCGTCCAGCAACAGGACCTGCGGGGCCGGCTCGGCCAGCAGCAGCGCGGCCAGGGTCGCGCGGAAGCGCTCGCCGCCCGAGAGGGTGCCGACCGGCTGGTCGGCCCGGGCGCCGCGGAAGAGGAAGCGGGCGAGCCGCGCGCGCAGCGCGTTCTCGGTCGCCTGCGGGGCGAACCGCGCCGCGTTGGCGACGATGCTCCGCTCCTCGTCGAGCACGTCGAGACGCTGCGGCAGGTACCGCAGCGGGACGGGTCGGAGCACCTCGCCCGCGACCGGCTCCAGCTCGCCGACGATGGTCCGCAGCAGCGTCGTCTTTCCGCTGCCGTTCGGGCCGACCAGCGCCACCCGCTCGGGACCGCGCAGCTCCAGTTGCACGCGCGGGCCCTCCGGGTCCGCGTACACCGGCAGCAGGTCCGTCAGGGACAACACGGTGCGGCCCGCCGGGACCTCGGTCGCCGGCAGGTCGACGCGGATCTCGTCGTCGTCCCGCACGGCGAGCTCCGCGTCGGAGAGGCGTTCGCGTGCCGCGCGGACCTTGTCCTCGTGCTCGTTGCGCAGGCGGCCCGCGGACTGCTCCGCCGACCGCTTGCGTGCGCCCATGACGATCTTCGGCTCCCGCTTGTTCTCGAACATCTTCTGCCCGTAGCGCTTGCGCCGGGCCAGCTTGACCTGGGTGTCCACCAGTTCGCGGCGCTGGCGGCGCAGATCCGCCTCCGCGACGCGGACGTCGCGCTGCGCCGCCTCCTGGGCGACGGCGAGCGCGTCCTCGTAGGTGGAGAAGTTGCCGCCGAACCAGCTCACCTCGCCGTCGCGCAGTTCGGCGACGGAGTCGACCAGGTCCAGCAGCTCGCGGTCGTGGCTGACCACGACGAGCGTGCCGCGGAACTCGGTGACGGCCCGGTAGAGCCGGTCCCGCGCGCCGGTGTCGAGGTTGTTGGTGGGTTCGTCGAGCAGCAGGACGTCCGGTCCGCGCAGCAGTTGGCCGGCCAGGCCGAGCAGCACGGCCTCGCCGCCGGACAGCTCGGCGAGCCGCCGGTCCAGGCCGAGGTGGCCGAGACCGAGCCGGTCCAGCTCGGCGAGCGCACGCTCCTCGACGTCCCACTGGTCGCCGACGGCGGCGTAGTTCTCCTCCGTCACCTCGCCGCGCTCGATGGCTTGCAGCGCGCGCCGCGGGCCGGCGATGTCGAGGGCGACGTCGACGGGCAGCGCGACGTCGAGCGGGAGACGCTGCGGCAGGTAGCCGAGGGCGCCGCGGACGCGGACGTGTCCGGCGTCCGGGGCGAGGTCCCCGGCGACCAGGCGCAGCAGGGTGGACTTGCCGCTGCCGTTGCGGCCGATCAGGCCGGTGCGGCCGACACCGACGGAGAAGTCCAGCCCTTCGAGGACGGGCGTCCCGTCGGGCCAGGCGTAGTGCAGGTCCGTCGTGACGACGGCCGGCTCGGAATGGGTGGGGTGTGACATGCAGGCTCCCGGTGGCGTTGATCATGTGATTCAGCGACACGTGGGAGACACGGGACCCGACCGGTGAGAACCAGCGACGCGCGGAGCGCGGACTGCGGCGCGGAAGGCGGGGCAGAACGCGGACGCGGAAAAGCCGCCCAGGAGGAACGAGGGCACAGCACGGCTGAGGTCGGGACGTGTCTCCGAGCTCAGCAGAGCAAGGGCCTTCTCCTTCGGGCGGCAACAGGTACGCGTTCCACGGTAGGCGAGCGCTGTGGCGGCGGCAAACGAATTACCGGGCGGGCCCCGATCGGGCGAATACCGCCCGGCGTCGCCGTGTCCCCGGCCCGGCCCGGCGGACGGCTTGTCATCGTGCCTGCATGCGCGTTCTGATCCGGCTCGCCCTTGCCGCCGCCACCTGTTCCGCCCTGCTCGGTGCCGCCGCCGTACCCGCGCCGTCCACGGCCGCCGCGCCCGCGTACTCCGAGGGGCACCAGTTCGTCCGGCTGGCCCGGTCGGTACAGACCTCGGCGCGGGAGGTCACGGAGGTGTTCTGGTACAACTGCTCGCACTCGTACCAGCTGGAGCAGCCGCTGGACGACTGGGCGGCCCGCCAGAACCCGCCCGTCACCATCCGGCGCATCCCGGCCGCCTGGCCGGACCAGCCGGTGATGATGGCCTACGCGCGGCTCTTCTACACGCTGGACAAGCTGGGTGTGGCGCAGCGTGAGGCGATCCCGGTCTTCCGCGCGGTGCGCGACGAAGGCATGGACCTCACCACCGAGCAGTCCGTGCTCGACTGGGCGGCCGACGAGGGGCTGAACCCGCAGGACGTCCGCGACGCGTACGAGTCGCAGCAGGTCCAGGACGAGACGCAGGCCGCCCCGGCGCTGCGGGACCGGTACCAGACCAACGAGATGCCGAGCGTGATCGTCGGCGGCACCTACCGGACCTCGCCGTTCATGTACTCCGAGGGCGTCAGCGGCACGGTGCCGGTGGTCGACTACCTCTACCGGCACGCGGGGCGCTGACGCCCCGTCGCGACGCCCGGCCCTCGGTCGGGCTCAGCTGTACTCCCGCAGCCGCGGGCGGACGCCGCCGAGCACCAGCAGCATCGCCACGGCCAGGCCGGCGGCGGAGATGCCCGTCCAGCCCGAGAGGTCCTCGGCCGCGGCGCCCGCGTGGCTGCTGAACGCAGCCGCGTCGGCCCCGGCCAGCGCGCCGAGGTGGATGGCGAAGTCGTAGTAGGTGAACGCCGCGTCCTGACGGCCGACGCCGGTCAGGCGCAGCGCGGCCCCGTTGACGTCACCGCCGTCGGCGAGCTGCCGCAGCCCGGCGTCGGAGCTGACGTAGGCGTCGAAGCGCTGCCGCACGACGGCGGCCGCGGGGGACGGGTCCTGGGCGAGCAGTTGCCTGACGCGCCCGGAGTCCGTCTGGAAGTCGGCCGCCAGCGCGGGCCGGTAGTCGGTGTCGACGACCCAGCGGCTCTGCCGCGCCTCGGCGTCAGCGGCGGCGACGGACGCCTGGGCGAGCCGCGCGTACGGGGTGTACCCGGTGGCGACGGCGGCGTCGACCTGGCCCGCCGCACCGGTCAGGGCGGTGGTGGCGCCGACGAGCAGCGCCGCGACGCAGGCGGTGGCGACCAGCAACGGCGGGTTGAGGACCCGGTTGTGGCGGACCATCAGGTCCCGCTGCCACCAGAGCAGCGCCAGCAGGGTCGCGACGCCGAGCGTGCCGAGCCCGACCGCGTAGGCGAGGGCGGCGTCGTGGGCGTCGGCCCGGTCGGACGCGACCTGCCGGTCCGCGGTGTCGCGCAGCGCGGCGACCTGGGGCAGCAACTGGGCCCCCAGCAGCGCGTCGGCCTGGGCGTAGTTGTCGACCGCGCCGGGCTGCGGGTGGCCGACGACCGGGTCGGCCTGCGTGCCGACGAAGTACTCCTCGGTGCCGGTCCAGGCGTCGTAGAGGTTCAGCGTGTCCAGCAGCCCCTGGACCTGCTGCGGTTCCGCGGCGGCCAGTTGGGCGAGCGCGGTCGCGGCGTCGCGCTGGTCCGCCTGCGCGGTCAGCGCCGCGAGCACGCCGTCGTCGACGAGCACGGGCGTGGCGTCCGGCGGGGCGGTCGGATCCGGGGCGGCGTAGCCCATGACCAGCGACTTGGCGCGCTGCGCGTCCAGGTCGGCCAGCGCCTGGTAGAGCTGCCCGGCCGCGGCGGCGCGGGGTTCGGAGACGCCGGACAGCCGGTGCACCCGGTCGGCGCTGTCGGCGAAGCCGAGCAGCGCGGTGACCAGCGTGGCGGCGAGCAGCAGCAGTGTGACGCCGGCCTGCGTCCGCAGGCGCAGCACCGGACCGGGCACGCGCCGCACTCTCCCGCCGCGCGCGGCGGGAGCGGTCGCACCGGGCGTGCCGGACCCGGCCGGGGGTGTCGGCGCGGCCGGGGCGGCGGGCGCCGGAAGGGTGGCGGTCATGGTGACGACCCTAGGAATCGGGAGCGTCGCCGGACTGACACGAAGTCAGCCGCGGGATGAACGCGGCGTCACGAAGCCATAGCGGAGGGTCCCGCTCTGGAAGCGGAGCGTGTTCCCAGCGTTTTCGCAGGTAAGAAGGGAGTGAGCCACGACACGTGGGGGTGGTGTTCGATGGCATGATGCACCGGCTAGCGTTTGTCGTCGACCAGGGAGGGCGCAGCCCGGAGTGGTGGGCCGGTAGGGACGCGGACGACGGAACAGGAACAGGCACGGTGCAGAGGGCGTGAACGTGGTGCTCGGCTACCTGGAGACGTCGTGGTTCTACCTGCTGGCGCTGCTGGCGGTCTTCTCCGACGCCTTCCTCCCCTTCGTCCCCAGCGCGTCGATCGTGGTCGCGGCGGTGCTGGAGTCGCGTGAGTCACACGCTCCCCTGCCGATCCTGATCTCGGGCGTGGCCGGGGCCTCCTTCGCCGCGGATCTGGTACTCCTGCATCTCGGCCGCCGGGGCGGCGCGCGGGCGCGCCGCTGGATCGGCCGCCGTGCGGGCACGATCGAGGCGGCCGCGACGGTCCTCTCCGCGCTCCAGCGCAAGCCCGGCCGGACGGTCGTGATCGCCCGCTTCGTACCGGGCGGACGCAGCGTCCTCGACCTGGCCGTCGGCACGGCGGCGTCACCGCCGCGCCACTTCATCCGCTGGTCCGCGGTGTCCGCGGCGGTCTGGTCGCTCTACGTCATCGGCGTGGGGTGGCTGAACGAGAACGCCTTCAACACGTTCTGGCTGAGCCTCGCGGTCTCCTTCGCCGCGACCACGACGATCAGCGCCTTCGTCGCCCGCAAGGTCGCGCGCCAACGCGCGCGCAACCGCGCGGCGGCGGTAGCCGCGGAGACCCTGGCCGAAGCGGCGTAGCCGCCAGGGGCCCGGGGAACTGCGCGAGAAGCCCACCCGAGACGGATGGCCCTGTCCGCTCGGGATCTTGCTGCCCCGGGTGGCGTGTCGCGCGGTTCCTCGCGCCCCTGGACAGTGCAACCGATCGCGCCCAAGCGGCGGAGCCGCAAATCGGCACAGCCTCGCGCCCCTGGATAGAGCAACGGGCTGCGAGAGCGTCCGTGACCGGTCGCGCCCAAGCGGCGGAGCCGCAACTAAAGGATCAGCGCGTCGGCGATCCGTCCTGCGGGGCCTGGCGCCGTGAGGATCGAGTAGTGGTTGGTGTTCGGGATCACCTCGAAGGGGAGGCGGAGGGTGTCGACGCCCGCCGCGGCGACGCGGGAGGCGTCGAGGAGGGGCTGGGGTTCGTTGAGGAGGCCGCGTTCCGCGAGGAGGAGGCGGGACGGGGTGGGGAGCTTGTGGACCGCGCCCAGGTGGTCGGGGTCGAAGACGCCGAGGCCGTCCGTGCGGACCGCGTCGAGGACGCAGGAGGAGCGCAGCGCCGTCTCCTCCCCCACCAGGTCGCGCTGGAGGTACGCGTCGACCGCGTCGGACCACAGGCCGCCGCCCACCGCGGGGTGGGCCTGCCAGAACGCGCGGTAGGCCTGCCGGGAGGCGAACGTCATCGACAGCCGCTGCATCGCGGGGCCGAGGACGGCGGTGAGCAGGGCGTCGCCGTCCAGGCCGGGAGGCGGGGGGAAGCCGACGCCGCCGTCGATCAGCAGGACGGAGGAGAACAGCTCCGGGTACCGGACCGCCGTGACCGTGGAGACGTAGGCGCCCATCGAATGGCCCGTCAGCACCACGGGGCCGCCCGCCCCGAGGGCGTGGACGACCGCCGCGGCGTCGTCGGCGTGGTGACCGATGCCCCACGGGCCGCGTATGCCCGCGCTCGCGGCCCGGCCGCGGAGATCGGGGGCGAGCAGGGTGGCACGGCCGTCCAGGGCCTCGGCGACGGCGCCCCACGCGAGGCCGTTGGCGGTGATGCCGTGGAGCGCGAGCACCACGGGCGCGTCGGGCGAGGCGGCGGGCCAGCGCAGGACGGCGAGGTCGCCGCCCTCGACCGGGACGGACCGCTCCTCGAACGGCGGAACAGCACTCATGCCTGGACTCCCCTCGGAACGGACCTCGACACCGTGCGGGCCCGCACGCGGGCCGGCAGGCCGGCGACGCCGCCCGGGAGCGCGTAGACGACGATCACGAACAGCACCCCCAGCAGGAACAGCGGCTGCGACAACGGCACCCGCAGGACGGACGGCAGGCCGGCGATCGTCCCGGAGCCGGCCAGGCTCGCGAGTCGATGCTGGGCCCAGGTGTACAGCACGCCACCGACAAGCGGGCCCCAACGGGTCCCGGACCCGCCCAGCACCACCATGACCAGCAGCGACAGGGTGAAGTCGGAGGTCGTCGTCTGCGGCGTGGCCCCGCCGGTGAGCAGCAGGTAGACCACGCCGCCGAGCGCGGCCAGGGTGCCCGCGAGCACGAAGGCGACCAGCTTGAACCCGTAGGGGCGCAGGCCCAGCACCTCCACCCGGCGCTCGTTCTCGCGGATTCCCTCCCAGACGCGGCCGATCGGCGAGCGCACCGTCCACCGCACGGAGACCAACGTCACGACGAGGTAGGCGAGCGCGATCCAGTACAGGTTGGCGGTGTGCTGGATGCCGACGAGCGAGCCCGGCAGGCCGGTCGCGGCCAGCCCCTCCTCGCCGCCGGTCACGCCGCCCGGGTCGCGCTGGACCAGGATCGAGCCGGCCTGGGCGAAGGCGAGGGTGACCATGGCGAAGCCGATGCCGGTCATCCGCAGGCTCACCGAGCCGAGCAGCGTGGCCAGCACGACGCCCGACAGCAGCCCGAGGCCCGCCGCGGGCCAGAAGCCCAGACCGGCCTGGGTGAGCATCAGGTCCGTCGCGTACGTCCCGGCGGCGAAGTAGAGGGCGTGCCCGAACGAGAGCAGGCCGGTGCGGCCGAGCAGCAGGTCGTAGCCGGTGGCGAGGGCCCCGAACACCAGGCAGAGCGCCAGCAGTTGCAGGCTGCCGGGGCTGCCGATCGGGCCGTCCAGCAGGCCGGGCAGCGGCAGCGCGCTGTACGGGAGCAGGACCAGCACGACCAGGGCCGGGACGGGCCACCAACGCCGCAGCAGGCTTGCCACATTGACGGCAGGGACGTTCACGCGAGCCTCCCGGTCAGGCCGCTCGGCCGCACCAGCAGCAGCGCGGCGAGCATGACGACCACGGACAGGTCGCCCAGTCCCGCGGTGCTGTAGTAGTTGGCGAACTGCTGGACCAGCCCGACCACGACGCAGGCGACGGCCGCGCCGCTGACGGAGCCGAGACCGCCCATCACCACGACGACGAAGCCGAAGATCAGCAGTGAACCGCCCTGGGTCGGGTCGACGGAGCCGAAGTAGAGCCCGGCGAGGCCGCCCGCGAGGGCCGCGGCCGCGCCGCCGATGGCGAAGACGAGCGTGAAGGCCCGGCGCACGTCGATGCCGAGGGCGGTCACCATGGCCCGGTCCTCCACCCCGGCCCGCACGACGAGCCCATGGCGGGTCCGGCCGAGGAAGAGCCTGAGCGCGAGCAGCACCACGAGCGCGGCACCGATCAGCACCAGGCGGTTGACCGGCACGGACGCGCCGAGCAGTGTGAACGTCCCGGCCAGCGCGCCCGGCACGGGGAAGGTGCGGGCGTCGGCTCCCCAGATCGCGGAGAGCAGCGCCGGTACGGCGAGCCCCACGCCGACGGTGGCCAGCACCTGTTCGCGCGGGCGCCGGTACAGCGGCCGGATCAGGCCGAGTTCGAGCGCGACGGAGGCCAACGTGCCGACGGCGGTGCCGAAGAGCAGCGCGAGCGGATAGCCGAAGGAGTGGCTCGCCGCCCACCAGGTGGCGTAGGCGCCGACGGAGAGCAGCGCGCCGTGGGCGAAGTTGAGCACGTCCATCAGGCCGAAGATGAGCGAGAGCCCGGAGGCGACCAGGAAGTAGAGCGCGCCGAGCCCGAGTCCGGTGATGCAGAGCAGCACGACGGTGGACATCAGCGGTCCCCTCCCGGTCCTGTCGCGGCGTCCGCGCGGCGGCCGACGCCGAGCAGGGTGCGGGACTTCTCGGCGTCCGCGAGCAACTCGGCGGCGGGGCCCGCGTGAGCGGTGCGGCCGTCGGCCACGACGACGCAGTGGCCGGCCAACCGCCGCACCAGGGCCAGGTTCTGCTCGACGAGCAGGATCGGCACGGCTTGCGCGGCGCGTTCGAGCGCGACGGCCACCTCGGTGACGACGCGCGGGGCGAGACCCTTGGTGGGCTCGTCCGCGATGATCAGACGGTTGCTGCGGTTCAGCAGGGTGCGGCCGATGGCGACCATCTGCTGCTGCCCGCCCGAGAGCGTCCCGGCGGCCTGCCGGGCGCGCTGCCGGAGTTCCGGAAAGAGCTCGTGGACCAGGTCGTAGGCGGGGTCGGCGTCTCGCTCGGCGAGCCGCAGGTTCTCCGCGACGGTCAGCGCGGCGAAGACGCCGCGGTCCTCCGGGACGTAGCCGATGCCGCGCCGCACGAGTTGATGCGTCGTCATGCCGACGGTCTCGTGCCCGTCGTAGCGGACGGAGCCCGAGCGCGGCACCAGCCCGAGGATGCCGCGGACCGTCGTGGTCTTGCCCGCGCCGTTGCGACCGAGCAGGGCGGTGACTCCGGCCGGGGCCACGTCGAGGTCGACGCCGTGCAGGATGTGCCGACCGCCGACGACGACCTTGAGCTCCCGCACGCTGAGCAGTGGTGCGCTCACAGCTCCTCCCCCAGGTAAGCGAGTTGGACGGTCTCGTCGGCCATGACGGTGTCCGGCACGTCGAGTGCCAGCAGCGTGCCGTGGTGCATGACGGCCAGGCGGTCGGCCAGGCCCAGCAGGACGTCCATGTGGTGCTCCACCATCATCACGGTGCGGCCCTCGTCGCGGTGCAACGAGCGGATCAGCTCGGTGAGGGCGGGCACCTCCTCGGCGCTGACGCCGGCCATCGGCTCGTCCAGCAGCATCACCCGGGGATCGCCGACCAGCAGCACGGCGAGCTCCAACTTCCGTTTCTCGCCGTGCGAGAGGGAGCCGGCGAGCGCCTCGGCGCGGCCGGTGAGGCCGGTGCGCTCCAGCGTCGCCGTCACCTCGGCGGTGAACGGACGCGCACGGCGCCACAGCTGGAACGACCCGCCCTGCGCCGCCTGCGCGGCGAGCCGGACATGGTCGGCCACCGTCATGCCGGGCCAGAGGCTGGAGGTCTGGAAGGTGCGGCCGAGCCCGCGCCGGGCGCGGGCGTGCGGGGCGAGCCGGGTGATGTCCGCACCGTCGAGCGCGATACTGCCGCGACTGACCGGATTCAGGCCGCTGACCAGGTTGAACAGCGAGGTCTTGCCCGCCCCGTTGGGGCCGATGAAGGCGAGGAACTCGCCCTCGCGGACCTCCAGCGAGACGTCGTCGAGGATCACCGCGCCGCCGACGCTCCAGCCCACGTCCGTGAGCTGGAGCACCGGCGGCGCCGGGCGGGCGGCCGTCACGGCGCTCAGCCCGCCATCGGCTTGACCGGCGGGGCGACCTGGTCCGAGGTCAGGGAGGCCAGCAGCCTGGGCTGCGCGGCGGCGCCGGAGCCCGTCAACGTGGCCTGGAACATCGGCTGCAGCAGGGCGTGGTCGGCGGCGCGGACCTGCTCCTGCCCCTTGGGCCCGGCGAAGGACCAGCCCTCCAGCGCCTTGACCATGGCGCCGGTGTCGCTGTCGGACGCCTCGAGCGCGTGCACGACCATCTGTGCGGCGGTGAACCCGTCCGGCGAGAACAGGTCCGGCGTCCCGCCGGCCTGCTTGATGCCGTTCAGCATGGCCGTCTCCACCGGGTTGTTCCCGCCCGCGCCCGGGAAGTAGTGCGCCAGGAACGACACCTTGCTGCCCGCGCTGCCGAAGACCGGGTACGAGGCGGTCCCGGCCAGGCCGGTGACGACCTTCGTCGAGCCCAGCACGCCCTGCTGGTCCAGCGCCGTCCACAGCGCGGAGGCGGTGGCCCCGGCCCAGGCGACGTAGACCAGGTCGGGCTTGGCGGACTTCACCTGCTGCGCGAACGGCGTCAGATCGGTCGCGCTCGGCGGCGCCAGCACCTGCGAGACGCTCGCCCCCTTCGGCCCCAACACGGCCTTGACGGCCGCGACGTTGGCCTGCCCGAACGCGCTGTCCTGCGCCAGCACGAGCACCTTCTTGCCGCTGGGGTCACCCACGAAGGAGCCGGCGGCGGCGATGTCCTGGTAGCTCTCCCGGCCGGAGCGGAAGGTGTACTTGTTCGCGCCGGTCAGCGCGTCGGTCGCGGCGGGGCCGGCGATGTAGAGGATCTGGTTCTGCGCGGCGAGCGGCGCGAGCTGCAGGCCGATGCCGGAGTCGGTGGTGCCGGCCAGCACCTTGACGCCCTGGCCGATCAGGTCCTTCGCATCGGCGACGGCGGTCGCCGGGTCGCCGGTGTCGTCCTGCTCGACGACGTCGATCCGATGCCCGTTCACCGTGCCGGTGCCGTGGGTGGCGTAGCCGAGGCCGGCCTGGAAGCCCTGCTCGTACTGCTTGCCGTAGGCGGCCAGCAGGCCGGTCCGGGAGTACAGCAGGCCCACCTTGACCGGCGCGGAGCCGCTCCCTCCCGACGGTGCGGTTCCGGCCGTCCCGGCGGAGGCACATCCCGCGGCGAGCAGGGCAGTGGCCGCGACGACGGCGAGCGCGCCGACGGTACGTCTTTGCATGTCACAGTCGGCCGGGCGGGACGGGCGGTTGACGGTCATGGCTGCGGCTCCTCTGACGGGGTGGATGCCGGAACCGTAGGAGGGTGCGCGCGACGGTGATATGTGAGCGACCGCCGCAAGCCCTGCGGGAAGCATGTGGGCGACCGACATGGCCGCCGATCGCGGCCGCTGGCGATGGTTGAGCCATCCCTCGCCGGAACTGGAGCCCCCCGTGGACAAGGTCATCCCCTCCCCTGCCGACGCCGTCGCGGACATCCCTGACGGCGCCTCACTCGCCGTCGGCGGGTTCGGGCTGTGCGGGATCCCGTCGACGCTCATCGCCGCGCTGGTCGCGTCCGGCGTCGGCGGCCTGCGGGTCGCGTCGAACAACTGCGGGGTGGACGACTGGGGACTGGGCCTGCTGCTGCGCGAAGGCCGGATCAGCCGGATGACCTCCTCCTACGTCGGCGAGAACAAGGAGTTCGCCCGGCAGTACCTGAGCGGTGAGCTGGAGGTCGAGCTGGTGCCGCAGGGGACGCTCGCCGAGCGGCTGCGCGCGGGCGGCTGCGGGATCCCCGCGTTCTACACGCCGGCCGGTGTCGGCACGCAGGTCGAGGAGGGCGGCCTGCCCTGGCGCTACGGCCGGGACGGCGAGGTCCTCCTCGCCTCGCCGCCCAAGGAGGTGCGCCGCTTCGGCGGCCGGGACCACCTGCTGGAGGAGGCGATCACCGCCGACTTCGCCCTCGTGCGCGCCGCCGTCGCGGACCGGCACGGGAACCTGGTGTTCCACGCCGCCGCGCGCAACTTCAACCCGCTGGCGGCCATGGCCGGGCGGGTGACCGTCGTCGAGGCGGAACGCATCGTCGAGCCCGGCGAGTTGGCGCCCGACGCGATCCACCTCGCCGGCATCCACGTGGACCGCGTCGTCCTCGTCACCGACCCGGACGACAAGCGCGTCGAGCGCCGCACCACCGTTCCCGCCGCCCAGGAGATCTGAGATGCCCCTCACCCGCGACCAGCTCGCCGCCCGCGCCGCCGCCGAACTGCGCGACGGACAGTACGTCAATCTCGGTATCGGGCTGCCCACCCTCGTGCCGAACCACCTCCCGCCGGAGGTCGGCGTGGTGCTGCACTCCGAGAACGGCATCCTGGGCACCGGGCCCTACCCCGTCACCGGGACCGAGCATCCGGATCTGATCAACGCCGGCAAGGAGACGGTCACGGTGCTGGACGGGGCGTCGTACTTCGACTCCGCCGCGTCGTTCGGGATGGTCCGCTCGGGCCGGGTGGACGTGACGATCCTGGGGGCGATGCAGGTCTCGGCCGAGGGCGACCTGGCCAACTGGATGATCCCCGGCAGGATGGTCAAGGGGATGGGCGGCGCGATGGACCTGGTCCACGGCGCGCGACGGGTCGTGGTGGTGATGGAGCACACCGCCAAGGACGGCAGCCCCAAGCTGCTGCGCCGGTGCACGCTGCCGCTGACCGGCCGCCGCGTGGTGCACCGCGTCATCACCGACCTGGCCGTGTTCGACGTGACCGCTGAGGGCCTGCGGCTCGTCGAGCTCACGCCGGGGGTCACCGTCGAGGAGCTGCGCGAGGTGACGGATGCCACGTTCAGCTGAAAATCGGTCAGACAATTTCTGACTGGTACATGCTGGGCGTTGTGATCATAAAGTCCCCACGTCTGTTGATCCTGACCGTCGTCCTCGCCGTGCTGGCGGCGGGGGCGGTCGGCTTCGCCCTGCTGCACGGCTCGTCGTCCGTGCCCCCGGCCAAGTCCGACGACGCCGCGACGGTTGCACCGCCCGGCTGGTCCACCGTCTGGCGTGACGACTTCACCGGCCCGGACGGCGCGCCACCGAACCCTGCGGACTGGGTCGTCGACACCGGCACCGGCTATCCGGGCGGTCCGCAGAACTGGGGCACGGGCGAGGTCGAGCGCTACACCGCAGATCCGGCCAACCTGCGCCAGGACGGGCACGGCCACCTGCTGATCACGCCGCAGCGCGACGCCTCCGGGCAGTGGACCTCGGCGCGCATCGAGACCAGGCGGACGGACTTCCGCCCGGCGCCGGGCTCCGAGCTGCGGATCGAGGCCCGGCTGCAGCTGCCGCAGGTCAGCGCCGCTCAGGCGGCCGGCTACTGGCCGGCGTTCTGGGCGCTCGGCGCGGGCGAGCGCACCGATCCCAGCGCCTGGCCGGGGATCGGCGAGTTCGACATCCTCGAGAACGTCGACGGCAACGACACCGTGTACGGCACCCTGCACTGCGGAGTCGCCCAGGGCGGCCCGTGCCGTGAGACGACGGGCCTGGGCGGCACCACGCCGTGCGCGGCGGGCGCGTGCCACAGCGGCTTCCACACCTACGCGTTGGAGTGGGACCGCAGCGGCCCGGTCGAGGAACTGCGCTGGTATCTGGACGGCGCCGAGTACTGGACGGTCAAGGCCACCGACGTCACGCCCGAGGCCTGGAAGGCGGCGACCACGGCCGGGGACTTCCTGCTGCTCAACGTCGCCGTCGGCGGCCAGTTCCCGGACGCGCTGGCCCAGGGCGTCACCACCCCGACGGCGGCGACCCGGCCGGGCGCGCCGATGGTCGTCGACGACGTGGCCGTGCTGCAGCGCGGCGGCGGCGCCGGCGGCGCGACGGCCGCGAGCCCGTCGGCGACGGCCGCCGTCGCCTCGCTGCCCATGCTGGCCGGCAACGGGGACACCGCCGAGCTGCCCGGCTACGACCTCGGCTCCGGACCGACGCCCGCGACGACCGTCACCGTCGGCTACCAGGCTTCCGCCGCAGCCAGGTTGGAGCTGCGGGCGGACACGCCGAACAGCCCGACCATCGGCGCCGTCGACCTGCCCGCCGGAGAGAACCGGGTGACGGCCGCGCTGCAACTGCCGACCAAGGGGGTGCACAACCTGTACCTCACCCTGGTCTCCCCTCAGGACGGTGCCGCGACGACCGTCACCCTGACAGCCCTGCGGTTCAGTCGCTGAGCTGCCAGTTGACCGGCGTCTGGCCGAAGTCGGCCAGCGCCTTGTCGATCTGCGAGAAGGGCTTGGAGCCGAGGAAGTAGCGCGCCGACAGCGGCGACGGGTGCCCGCTCTGGACCACCACATGCCGGGAGGTGTCGATCAGCGGGAGCTTCTTCTTGGCGTAGCCGCCCCACAGCACGAAGACCACCGGCTCCGGGCGGGCGCTGACGGCCTTGATGACGGCGTCGGTGAACTTCTCCCAGCCCTTGCCCGCGTGCGAGCCGGCCTCGTGCGCACGGACCGTCAGCACCGCGTTGAGCAGCAGCACGCCCTGGTCGGCCCACTCCTCCAGGTTGCCGTGCTTGGGCGCGGTGAGGCCGAGGTCGGTGCCCAGCTCCTTGTAGATGTTGCGCAGCGACGGCGGCACCTTGACGCCCCGGCGGACGGAGAAGCACATGCCGTGCGCCTGGTTGTCGTCGTGGTACGGGTCCTGACCGAGCAGCAGCACCTTCACCCGGTCCAGCGGGGTGTGCTCCAGCGCGGCGAAGACCTCGCCCGTGGGCGGGAAGACCTGGCCTGCGGCCCGCTCGGCGGCGACGTACTCGGCGAGCTCGTGGAAGTACGGCTGCTCCACCTCGCTCTGGAGCGCCGCGCGCCACGACTCGGGCAGCACGAACTCGTCGGTGGGAGCGATGTTGGTCATGCGGGATCCTCCGGGCGTAGCCCTGCTGGCTGACGTTGACGCATCGGGCTAACGCGTCGTGGAAACGCTATCGCCCGTCACTGACACGTCGCTTCGCCGTCCGGCGCGGGCGCGCTGCATCCGCGCCAGATCCACGGCGATGCCGTCCAGCACCCGGTCCAGGCCCGACGCGAAGACCTGGTCCGGGTCCGGGTAGTCGTCCGCGTCGTGGATGAACGCCGCCAGCAGCGGGTGCCGGCCCTCCGCCACCACGCCCGCGAGGTAGGGGCCGAGGGCCCGGCGGTACTCGTCCTCGGTCACGCCGGTGCGGCGGATCGTCTCCGCCTCGGCGATCTCGCTCATCACGAAGCCGCGCACGTACGCCATCACCGTCCAGCCGAGCCGGGCCATCGCGTCGATGCCGATGCCCTGGCCGTCCATCGCCCCGAGCATCCGCTCGGTGTTGTCGAGCACGTTGGGCCCGAGCGGCGGACGGGACGCGGAGACGCCGAGCACCCAGGGGTGCCGCAGCACCAAGGCCCGGTAGCGCAGCGCGATGCCGCGCAGCTCCGGGCGCCAGTCGGCGCCGCGGGGCGGGCGTTCGCCCTCGCCCATCACGTGGTCGATCATCAGGTCGAGCAGGTCGTCCTTGGTCTCGACGTAGCGGTAGAGCGACATGGTGCCCACGCCCAGCTCGGAGGCGATGCGCCGCATCGACACCGACTCCAGCCCGTCCGCGTCCGCGAGCGCGACGGCGGCCTCGACCACGGACTCCACGCTCAGGGACGGCTGGGGGCCCCGTCCGGCACTGCGGGTCCGGGCCCACACGGGCGTACGGGCTTCCGCCAAGACGGCCTCCTCGAAGCAGATGCGTACATTGTACGCACTCCACTCAGTGGACGCCGCTCAGGTGGGCGAAGAGCACCACGTTACCGGTGTACTCGCGCCGCGCCCGGTCGAAGGCTCCCCCGCAGGTGACCACGCGCAACTGCGCGCCGGGGCTCGGTCCGTAGACCTGCGCGGTGGGGAACGCGGCCTTCGGGTACTCGCGCACCCGGTCCACGGTGAAGACGGCGGTCCGGCCGTCCAGCCGCGCCACGTCCACCTCGGCGCCGGTCCGCACCGCCGCGAGGTTCCAGAACACCGCCGGCCCGGTCGTGGTGTCCACATGCCCGACCACGACCGCCGTTCCGGCCTCTCCGGGCGACGCGGAGTCACGGAGCCAGCCCGCGGTCCGCGGCAGCGAGAACGGCGGCAGCTCAGCCGCCCCCTTCCCGTCCATCCCGAGCCCCAGCAGGGGCGCGTTGAGCTGCACGGAGGGAATCGCGAGCGTCAACGGCGTCGACCTCGGCAGCGGCGCCGGCCCGATGCCCGCCGCGGGGGCCGGCGCCCCCGCCGCCCGCGCGGGCAGCACCGCGTCCGAACCGGAGCCACCACGCGCCACGCCCGCGGCGCTCGCGACTCCCTGGTGCGCCCGGTCCACCCCGTACAGCACCCCACCGAACGCCACCGCGAGCAGCCCGACGGACACCCCACCCAACACCCGCCACCGCCGTCCCCGGGGGGCGGTGGCG
>NZ_QKYN01000102.1 GCF_003258295.1 Streptacidiphilus pinicola
GGTCGACGCCGAGGCGGAGCCGGAGTCCGAGGGGCTGTCCGGCGCGCTCGGGAGGCCCGGGTCCGTGGAGGGGCTGAAGGCCGGGACGACGGGGGTGCCGGAGGACGGGTTGGTGTCGCCGCCGAAGGAGGTGACGGCGACCGCGACCCCCGCGCCGAGGACGCCCATGAGGACCACGCCGCCTGCGGCCAGCGCGAGTTGACGGCGGGTCGCGGACTGGGCGCGCACGTCGAGGGCGTGCCGCCCCGTCGTACGGGTGCGGGAGGCGGAGACGCTCGGCGTGACCGTCGTCGCGCGCGCCGCGCGACGGGAGGCGAACGGCGCGAAGCGCCGGAGGCGGTCCTCGCGGCGCGCGCCGCCCCCGCCGACGGCCGTGGCACCGGAGATGACGAGCGCCTGGTCCAGCAGCTCCAGCACGTGCCGGCCGTTGGCCGTCCCATGGGAGTCGGACAGCGCGCCGTGCAGCGCGACCGATGCCTCGAGTTCGGCGCGCGAGCGGTCGAACGCGCCGGCGCAGAAGGTCAGTACGCCGAGCTCGTGGTGGAACCACGCCTCCAGCGCGACGGACTCGATCGCCCGCGCGGACTCCAGGCCGAAACGCAGCGCGCGCTCCCACGCGCCCCAGCGCAGGGCGAGCGCGAAGGAGGGCGCGCAGGCGCGGGCGAGCTGGACCACACGGTCGTGCCGGTCGGACTCCTGGTCCGTCCGCAGGACGGCCAGCAGGACCTCGGCCTCGGCCGCGATCTGAGCCTCCGTCACCGAGGCGTGGCCGGTCCACCAGGTGAAGTGCTGGGCGGCGTCCGGGGCGCCGACCGCGGGCCACTCCTCGGCGAGCAGCGGCGCGGCGCCGTCGACGAGCCGGTGCGGGCCCTCGGGCGTGGGCTCGGCGAGACCCGCCTCGACCAGCTCCTCCAGCGCGGCCTCGGCGTGGCCGACGTCGACGAGCGCGGGCAGGTGCGGCGGGGTGGGGATCTCCCCGCCGAACGCCGAGGCGAGCTGCACGACGCGACGCGCGGGCTCGCCGAGGCCGCGGGCGATGCGGACGGCGGGGGCCGCGCTCTCGGCGACGCTGGGCAGCGGCACCGGGTCCTCGTCGGGCTCGACGAGGCCGCCGGCGAGCGCGTCGATGGCCACCTCGCGGTGGCGCAGCAGCGCGGCCGCCTGGACGAAGCGCAGCGGCAGACCCTCGGACTCGAACCACAGGTCGACGGCCCAGGCGCGCTCGCTCTCGTCGAGGGAGCGCCCGGCCAGCTTGGCCAGCAGCGCGAGGCTGCCGGCCCGGGTCAGTCCGCCGAGCCGGGACTCCTCGATGGGCGCGCCGACGGACGGCGCGGGGGTCTCCGGGGTGGCGGCGATCAGGAAGGCGCAGTCGGGCGCGGCGCCGAGCAGCTCGTCCAGCGCCTCGCCGCCGAAGTCGACGTCGTCGACGAGCACGATGGCGCGCACGCCGTCCAGGAGCTCGGGGAGCTCGCGCTTGGACGGGCGGTGCCCGGCGACGCCGCCGAGTGCCTCGTAGAGGGCCTGGAGCACGTCTCCGAGCGGCTTGCGGTGGGCGCTGAGCCGGACGACGCCGCCGGGCACCAGCGTGGCGCAGGAGGTCGCCACGGCCTCCAGCACGGCGCTGCGGCCGGAGCCGTGCGGACCGCTGAGCCGGACCGAGCGGCCCTGGCCGAGCAGCTCGCGCAGCCGCGCGCACTGCTCCTCGCGCTCCAGCAGGCCGGAGAGCGCGTAGCGGGCGGGGCCGGTGACGGCGACCGGCGGCACGGGCGCCGCGGGGCGGCGCTCCTCGGGCAGCGGTTCCAGCGTGGAGCCGTCGGCGGCGTTGACGGTCAGCAGCAGCTCGCCGACGACCAGCTCGCCGGTGCGGCCGCTGCCGTCGGCGCGGCGGTCACCGCTCTGCGTCTGCCCGTGGTGCTGTTCGGGCACGGCGACGGCCGCCCCGTTCTTGTTCCTGAGCACCAGCTCGCCGCCACTGGGTATGTGTGCGGACTGGTGGCCGCCTGTGGCTTCGCCCATGTCTTCTTCCGGCCCGATTCACGCGCACCTCGGTAGGGCACGATGCGGGGGTCATTCTGCGGTACCGAAGTGAAGAAACGGGAGTGGTCGAGACCAGACCGTTACGGCGATACCGGACCGTTACTTGACGGCGGGCGCCGGACTACGGGATGGAGACCGGGAGCGGGTCGGCCTCGGGGTAGTAGCTCTCGATGGCCAGGATCCGGTGCAACCGCGTGGCGACCAGCAGCCGCTGCAACTGCAGCGGGACGCCGCGCAGCACCAGCCGGCGGCCGACCCGGCCGGCCCGGCGGTGGGTGCCCATGATGACGCCGAGGCCGGTGGCGTCCCAGGAGGACAGCCCGCTGAGGTCCAGCACGAGATCACCGACGCCGTCGTCGACGGCCCGGTGCAGCGCGGTGCGCGCGTCCGCCGCGGAGCGGACGTCGAGTTCGCCCTCCACGGCGAGGTGACGGTGGTCACCGCGAATGAACATGCGGGCTCCCCTCGCTCGCGTTGCTTCTCCCGCGTTACTTCTCTCATCTGACGCAACGACAGGCGGGTACGTTGCTGGCCACGGCGACATCTGAAAGAAAATCACCCGTGCAGGTGAAGGGAAAATCGTTTTGCCTGTGGCCATGCGGACGTTCGTTTGATTATCGGGGACGGCGAACCCCGCATGGGCCCCTAGGTGAGCCAACTCACCTGGGGCCCACGTCACACCGGTGCGCTACTTCTCGCCGTACTCGTAGAAGCCCTGGCCGCTCTTGCGGCCGAGGTCCCCGGCGGTCACCATGCGGGCCATGAGCTCCGGCGCGGCGAACTTGGTGTCCTGCGTCTCGGAGTAGATGTTGTGCGCGGCGTGCAGCAGGATGTCGACGCCGGTCAGGTCCGCGGTGGCCAGCGGGCCCATCGCGTGGCCGAAGCCGAGACGGCAGGCGGTGTCGATGTCCTCGGCGGTGGCCACGCCCGACTCGTAGAGCTTGACGGCCTCGACGACGAGCGCGGTGATCAGGCGGGTCGTCACGAACCCGGCCACGTCCCGGTTGACGACCACACAGGTCTTGCCGACGCTCTCGGCGAAGGCGCGGGCGGTGGCGAGCGCGGCGTCGCTGGTCTTGTAGCCGCGGACCAGCTCGACCAGCTGCATCATGGGCACCGGCGAGAAGAAGTGGACGCCGACGACGTCCTCCGGACGCTCCGTCACGGCGGCGATCCGGGTGATCGGGATGGCGGAGGTGTTGGTGGCCAGCACCGCGCCGGGCTTCGCGATCTTGTCGAGCTCGCGGAAGACGCCTTCCTTGATCTCCAGCTGCTCGAAGACGGCCTCGACGACGATGTCGGCGGACCCGGCGGCACCGAGGTCGGTGGTGGTGGTGATCCGCGCGAGGGCGGCGTCCATCTCGTCCTGGGTCATCCGGCCCTTGGAGACGAACTTGGCGTAGCTGGCCCGGATGCCGTCGAGACCGCGGGTCAGGGCGGCGTCGGTCACGTCGCGCAGCACCACGTCGTGGCCGGCTGCGGCCGAGACCTGGGCGATTCCGGAACCCATGAGCCCGGCTCCGACGACGGCGATGCTGCTGGTCACGGTGGTGTCCTCCGTGTCGTGTCGTGTGATGTGGCGGCCTGCCGGACGACGAGGATCACCCGCGCACGGCGTCGTGCCTGGCAGGAATCTACACACTTCGCGGCCGTCCGAAGCAGAATGAGAGCGTGATCGCGCTCACCCTGCGGGTGCTGGCACCGTTCCTGGTGGTGGGGGTCCTCGTCCTGCTCCTGCGCTGGACCTGGGGCAAGGGCCACTCCGTCGTGCAGCGCACCCCGCACGCCGGTAGACCGAACGAGTACGGCCTGCTCGTCCCCGTCGCGGCCCCCGCGGACGACGCCGAGACGCAGGCGGTCGGCGCCCGGCTGGACCGGGCGGGCATCCGCTACACGCTGGCCGCGACCAAGGCGGGCACGCGCGTCATGGTCTTCGAGGACGACGCCGAACGGGCCCGGGCCCTGCTGCGCTGAGCGGGCCGGGCCGGGCGGTCAGTGGTCGTCCTCGCGCGTGATGTCCGCGCCCAGCGCCCGGAGTTGCTGTTCGAAGCCGGCATAGCCGCGGTCGATGTGGTGGATGCCGGAGACGTGGGTGGTGCCGTCCGCGACCAGGCCCGCCAGGACCAGCCCGGCACCGGCGCGGACGTCGGAGGAGAGCACCGGCGCGCCGGAGAGCCGGGGCACGCCGCGCAGCACCGCGTGGTGGCCGTCGGTGCGCACGTCCGCACCCAGCCGGGCCAGCTCCTGCAGGAAGACGAACCGGGCCTCGAAGATGTTCTCCGTGATCATCGCGGTGCCCTCGGCGACCGCGTTCATCGCGGCGAACTGCGGCTGCAGATCGGTCGCGAAGCCCGGGTAGGGCAGCGTCACCACGTCGACGGCGCGCGGGCGACGCTCCATCACCACCCGGAAGCCGTCCGGGTCCGCGCTGACCTGCGCGCCCGCGGCGACGAGCTTGTCCAGCGCGATCCGCAGGTGCTCGGGGCGCGCGTGGTCCACCCGCACGTCGCCCTGGGTCATCGCGGCCGCGACCCCGAAGGTGCCGGCCACGATGCGGTCCGGGACCGTGTCGTAGGAGACCGGCCAGAGCCGGTCCACGCCCTGGATCCGCAGCGTCGAGGAGCCCGCGCCGTCGATCTTGGCGCCCATCGCGTCCAGCAGCTCGCACAGGTCGACGATCTCCGGCTCGCGGGCCGCGTTGTCGATCACCGTCTCGCCCTTGGCCAGCACCGAGGCCATCAGGATGTTCTCGGTCGCGCCGACGCTCGGGAAGTCCAGCTCGACGGTCGCCCCGACGAGCCCGCCGGAGCGGGCCTCGGCGACCAGGAAGCCGTGCTCGGTGGTGATCCGCGCACCCAGCCGGGTCAGGCCGTCGATGTGCATGTCCAGCCCGCGCGAACCGATCGCGTCTCCACCGGGCCGGGCGACGCGGACCCGTCCGCAGCGGGCCAGCAGCGGACCGAGCACGGCGATCGAGGCACGGAACCTGCGCACCAGGTCGTAGTCGGCCTCGTGCCCGATCTCACCCGGCACGCTGACGAAAGCGGTCCCGGCGGACTCGTCCGTCCACTCCAGCCGGACCTCGCAGCCCATGCGGCGCAGCAGCTCCGCCATGATCTCGACATCCAGGATCCGCGGCAGGTTGCCGATCCTGAACTCGCCCTCCGCCAGCAGCGTCGCCGCCATCAGCTTCAGCGCGCTGTTCTTCGCGCCGGGCACCCGCACCCGCCCTGCGAGCCGCGCCCCTCCGACCACCCGGAACCGTTCCATGGTCAGGCATCGTACGTGGCGCGTCCGCGCCTGCCCGGTCAGGCCGCGTCGATGTCCCGAAGGAAGTCGCTAGCGGTTCTCCCCCGGCACCCACAGCACGTCGCCGACCGACTTGTTCGCCGTGCGGGCCAGGATGAAGAGCAGGTCCGAGAGCCGGTTGAGGTACTTGGCGGTGAGCGGGTTGATGCCGTCCCCGTACTCCTCGATCGCCGCCCAGGTGCTGCGCTCCGCGCGGCGGACCACGGTGCAGGCGACGTGGAGGTGGGCCGCGCCGGGCGTGCCGCCGGGCAGGATGAAGCTGCGCAGCTTCTCCAGCTCGGCGTTGAAGCGGTCGCAGTCCGCCTCCAGGCGGTCGATGTAGGACTGCACGACCCGCAGCGGCGGGTACTTGGGGTCCTCCACCACGGGCGTGGCCAGGTCCGCGCCGACGTCGAAGAGGTCGTTCTGGACGCGGGTCAGCACCGCCGCGATCTCGTCGTCGAGCGAGCCGCAGGCCAGGGCCACGCCGAGGGCGGCGTTGGCCTCGTTGCTGTCGGCGTAGGCGGCCAGGCGGGTGTCCGTCTTGCGGGTGCGGCTCATGTCGCCCAGCGCGGTGCTGCCGTCGTCGCCGGTCCGGGTGTAGATGCGGGTGAGGTTGACCATGCCCGCAGCCTAGTCGCGCAGCGTGGGGTCCAGAGAGACCAGGATGCCCTGCAGCGCACGGCGCTGCGCCGGTGTGAGGGGGGCGAGGACCTCCTCCTCCAGGCGCGGGACGTGGGCCTCCAGGCCCAGCCGCAGCGCCTCCGAGCCGGCCTCGGTCAGTCCGACCAGATAGGCGCGCCCGTCCTCGGGGTCACGGGTGCGCTCGATCAGTCCCTTGCGCTCCAGCCGGGCGACGAGCTTCGTGGTGCCGGCCGAGGAGTACCCCATGGTCTCGCCGACCCGGGTGGCCATGCCCCGCGCGTCCGGAAAGCGAGCCAGCCGCAGCAGGAACTCGAACTCGGAGCCGTCCAGCCCGGTGGCGTCGGCGATGTCGTGCCGCAGCCGGTCGTTGATCAGCCGGTAGACGTTGCCCATCAGGCCCCAGAGGACCACGCCCTCGTGCTCGACGCCCCCGTCGATCGGCACCGCGTCCACGCCCCTAGGCCACGTTCACGCGCTGGCCGGGAGGCGCGGCCTCCAGCCAGGCCAGGAAGCCGGTGAGCGCGTCCTCGCTCATGGCCAGCTCCAGCGGGTCGCCCGCGTGCGTGCAGACCAGCACGACGGCGCCGGAGAGGAGCGCCAGCTCCTCCTGCCCCTCCGGGGTGCGCCGCTCGACCACCTCGATCTGCGAGCGCTGCAGCACCCGCCGCGGACGCGGTGCCCAGCTGAAGACGCGGAACCACTCCACGGCGTCGTTGTTGTAGCGGGCGATCCCGAAGATCCAGCCCTTGCCCCCCGCCTCGTCCTCGGCAGGGGCGGCCGGCACGTCCAGGCGTGCGGAGCAGTCGAAGGTGCCACCGGGTCTCTGGATCAGACGCCGCCGTACCGCGAAGGCCCCCAGCCCGAGCAGGCCGACCAGCAGCACCGCGATGACGGTCACCACCGCGAGCACCATGCCCGGCTCCCTCCTCGTCGGCCCCCGAGCCGACGTCACACACTCACTGCCCTGAAGGACTCAACCGCACTGCCAACTGATACAGCAGTCCCGGGGTCACCCGTAGGTGCCCCGGGACTGCCGGTGAAGCTCGTGTCGCCGAGCGCTCCGTGAGGAACGCGTCAGCGGCCGGTCGCCGCGAGGAGCCGAACCTCGGCGCGGCGCTGGGCCACGGCCTCGGAATCGGCCTTGGCGGCGGCCAGGGCACGCTCGGCGCGGTCGACGTCGATCTCGTCGGCCAGCTCAGCGACCTCGGCCAGGATCGACAGCCGGTTGTCCGCGAAGGACAGCAGACCACCGTGCACCGCCGCGACCACCGTGGTGCCGTCCGCCTGGCGGATGGTCACCGGCTGGGGGTCCATGGCACCCAGGACCGGGGTGTGGTTCGGCTGGATGCCGATGTCACCGGACTTGGTACGGGCAAGGACGATCGTGGCCTCGCCCGACCAGACCTTTCGGTCGGCCGCGACCAGCTCGACGTGCAGCTCAGCCACAGTGGGCTCCTCGGTCTCGACCCCCCGTCGCAAAACGGGGGTGGGGAAAGAATAACGGGTGGAAGAGGGGCGGTCCCAACCGGCGGTCGGGACCGCCCCTCTCCGCAGCGGTTTACTTCTTGGCGAGCTCGGCGGCGTTGCGCTCGAGGTCTTCGATGCCACCGCACATGAAGAACGCCTGCTCCGGCACCGAGTCGTACTTGCCGTCCGCGATCGCGTTGAACGCGTCGATCGTCTCGGACAGCGGCACGGTGGAGCCGTCGACGCCGGTGAACTGCTTGGCGACGTAGGTGTTCTGCGACAGGAAGCGCTCGATGCGGCGCGCCCGGTTGACGGTGACCTTGTCCTCCTCGGACAGCTCGTCCATACCGAGGATCGCGATGATGTCCTGGAGGTCCTTGTACTTCTGCAGGATCCCCTTGACACGCACGGCGGTGTCGTAGTGGTTGGCCGAGATGTACCGCGGGTCGAGGATGCGGGACGAGGAGTCCAGCGGGTCCACGGCCGGGTAGATGCCCTTCTCCGAGATCGGACGGGAGAGAACCGTCGTC
Organism: Streptacidiphilus pinicola; assembly: GCF_003258295.1. GTDB lineage: Bacteria > Actinomycetota > Actinomycetes > Streptomycetales > Streptomycetaceae > Streptacidiphilus > Streptacidiphilus pinicola. Next base: position 7,968 of record NZ_QKYN01000102.1, read on the forward strand.
GCGTCGAGGTGGGCGAAGGTGGTGGCCGGGGCCGGGTCGGTCAGGTCGTCCGCGGGGACGTAGATCGCCTGCATCGAGGTGATCGAGTGACCGCGGGTCGAGGTGATGCGCTCCTGGAGCTGGCCCATCTCGTCGGCCAGGTTCGGCTGGTAACCCACCGCGGAGGGCATACGGCCGAGCAGGGTCGACACCTCGGAACCGGCCTGGGTGAACCGGAAGATGTTGTCGATGAAGAGCAGCACGTCCTGGCCCTGCACATCGCGGAAGTACTCCGCCATGGTCAGCGCGGACAGGGCGACGCGGAGACGGGTGCCCGGCGGCTCGTCCATCTGGCCGAAGACCAGCGCGGTCTTGTCCAGAACGCCCGAGTCGACCATCTCGTGGATGAGGTCGTTACCCTCACGGGTGCGCTCACCGACACCGGCGAAGACCGACACACCACCGAAGTTCTCGGCGACGCGGTAGATCATCTCCTGGATCAGAACGGTCTTGCCGACACCGGCACCACCGAACAGACCGATCTTGCCACCCTGGACGTACGGGGTGAGCAGGTCGATGACCTTGATACCGGTCTCGAACATCTCGGTCTTGGACTCGAGCTGGTCGAAGTTCGGCGCCTTGCGGTGGATCGGCCAGCGCTCGGTGACCTCGGCGTTGAACGCCTCACGGTCGGTGTTGAGCACCTCGCCCAGGGCGTTGAAGACCTTGCCCTTGGTGATGTCGCCGACGGGCACCGAGATCGCGGAGCCGGTGTCGGTGACCGCGGCACCACGGGTCAGGCCGTCGGTGGGCTGCATCGAGATGGCCTTGACCATCCCGTCGCCCAGGTGCTGCGCGACCTCGAGGGTCAGCGTCTTCTTGCCGGTGCCGTCGGGCGCGTCGATCTCGACGTGCATGGCGTTGAACATGTCCGGCATGGCGTCGACGGGGAACTCCACGTCGACGACCGGGCCGATGACCCGCGCGACGCGGCCCGTCGCCGTGGCCGTCTCTACAGTGGCAGTCATGGTCAGTCACTCCCCGCGGTCGCGTCGGCCAGGGCGCTCGCGCCACCGACGATCTCGCTGATTTCCTGGGTGATTTCGGCCTGGCGGGCCGTGTTGGCGAGTCGCGTGAGCGACTTGATGAGCTCGCCGGCGTTGTCCGTCGCGCTCTTCATGGCGCGGCGGCGGGCGGCGTGCTCGGAAGCAGCCGACTGCAGCAGCGCGTTGTAGATCCTGCTCTCCACGTACCGCGGCAGCAGGGCGTCGAGGACGCCCTCGGCCGACGGCTCGAAGTCGTAGAGCGGGAACGGGCCCTGCTCCTCGGCGTTGGCCTCGGTCTCAGCCAGGGACAGCGGCAGGAGGCGGGCCTCCACCGGGTTCTGGGTGAGCATCGAGACGAACTCCGTGGAGACGATGTGCAGCTCGTCCACGCCGCCGGCCGACGTCTCCGTCACGAAGGCATCGATCAGAGCCGCGGCCGCCTCCTTGGCGTCCTGGTACGTCGGCTTGTCGGAGAACCCGACCCACGAGCCCGCGACCGGGAGGTTGCGGAACCCGAAGTAGCTGACGCCCTTGCGGCCGATGATGTAGGTGTCGACGGCCTTGCCCTCGGACTCCAGTCGGCGGGTCAGCTCCAGCGTCGCCTTGATGGCGTTGCTGGAGTAACCACCGGCCAGGCCGCGGTCCGCGGTCACGACGAGCACGGCGGCGCGGGTGGCGCCGACGGGCTCCTCGGTCAGCGGGTGCTTGGCGTTCGACCGCGTCGCGACCGCGGTCACCGCACGGGTGAGCTCGTTCGCGTACGGGGAGGAGGCGGCCACCGCGCGCTGCGCCTTCATGATGCGCGACGCGGAGATCATCTCCATCGCCTTGGTGATCTTCTTCGTCGCGGTGACAGAGCGGATCCGGCGCTTGTAGACCCGAAGCTGTGCTCCCATGGGTCGTTACGTCCTTTCCGTCTCGTCAGGCGTCTTCGCCGAGCAGCGCACCGGTGTGCGTGGTGAACTCGCGCTTGAACGCCGTGATGGCCTCGACGAGCGACTCGATGGTGCCGTCCTCGAGCTTCTGGGTCTCGACGATGGTGGTCAGGACGCCCTTGTGCTCGCGGCGCAGGTAGTCCAGGAACTCACGCTCGAACTTGCGCACGTCCGCGACCGGGACCTCGTCCAGCTGACCGGTGGTGCCGGCCCAGATGGAGACGACCTGCTCCTCGACCGGGAACGGCTGGTACTGGCCCTGCTTCAGCAGCTCGACCAGACGGGCGCCACGCTCCAGCTGGGCCTTGGAGGCCGAGTCCAGGTCGGAGGAGAAGGCGGCAAACGCCTCCAGCTCGCGGTACTGGGCCAGGTCCAGACGCAGACGGCCGGCCACCGACTTCATGGCCTTGATCTGGGCGGAGCCACCGACGCGGGAGACCGAGATACCGACGTTCACGGCCGGGCGGATGCCGGCGTTGAACAGGTCGGACTCCAGGAAGCACTGGCCGTCGGTGATGGAGATGACGTTGGTCGGGATGTACGCCGAGACGTCGTTGGCCTTGGTCTCGATGATCGGCAGACCGGTCATCGAGCCGGCGCCCAGCTCGTCGGAGAGCTTCGCGCAGCGCTCCAGCAGGCGGGAGTGCAGGTAGAAGACGTCACCCGGGTAGGCCTCGCGGCCCGGCGGACGACGGAGCAGCAGCGACACGGCGCGGTAGGCCTCGGCCTGCTTCGACAGGTCGTCGAAGATGATCAGGACGTGCTTGCCGTCGTACATCCACTCCTGGCCGATGGCGGAACCGGTGTAGGGGGCCAGGTACTTGAAGCCCGCCGGGTCCGACGCCGGGGCGGCGACGATGGTGGTGTACTCGAGCGCACCGGCCTCCTCCAGCGCTCCGCGAACGGAGGCGATGGTGGAGCCCTTCTGGCCGATGGCGACGTAGATGCAGCGGACCTGCTTCTTCGGGTCGCCCGAGCGCCAGTTGTCGCGCTGGTTGATGATCGTGTCGATCGCCACCGCGGTCTTGCCGGTCTGGCGGTCGCCGATGATCAGCTGACGCTGGCCACGGCCGATCGGGGTCATCGCGTCGATGGCCTTGATGCCGGTCTGCATCGGCTCGTGCACCGACTTACGGACCATGACGCCCGGAGCCTGCAGCTCCAGCGCGCGGCGGCCGTGGGTCTCGATCTCGCCGAGGCCGTCGATCGGGTTGCCGAGCGGGTCCACCACGCGGCCGAGGTAGCCCTCGCCGACCGGGACGGACAGCACCTCGCCGGTGCGGCGGACCGTCTGGCCCTCCTCGATGCCGCTGAACTCGCCGAGGACGACGACACCGATCTCGCGGGTCTCGAGGTTCAGCGCGAGGCCGAGGGTCCCGTCCTCGAACTTCAGCAGCTCGTTGGCCATGACCGAGGGAAGACCCTCGACCTTGGCGATGCCGTCAGCCGTGAAGGTGACGGTGCCGACCTCTTCACGCGAGGCGGCGTCCGGCTGGTACGACTGGACGAAGTTGTCCAGCGCGTTCCGGATCTCCTCCGGCCGGATCGTGAGCTCCGCCATCTGGGTTCCCTGCTCTCCTAGTTGCGTCCTCGGCCCGCCCATGGAGGGCCGCAAGTATTCGACTCTCGGTCAGGTCCCGCGAACGAGGCTCTGACCGTCCTCTGTTGTGTACCGACCGAGGGTCGGGATGCGGCTTCTCAGCCGGCCAGGCTCCGGTCCGCGGTGTCGAGACGACCCGCGATGGTGCCCTCGATGATCTCGTCGCCGATCTGGACCCGGACTCCGCCGAGGACCGCGGGGTCCACGTCGAGGTTCAGGTGCACCGGGTGACCCGTCAGGGTCGCCAGGGAGGCGGCGAGGCGCTCCTTCTGGGTGTCGGACATCGGCACCGCGGTGGTCACCAGGGCGACCACGCGACCGCGACGGCCGGCGGCCAGGCGGGAGTACTCCTCCAGACCACTCTCCAGGCTACGACCACGCGGCTGGCTCACCAGTGCGGTGATCAGCGCGATCGTCGCGGCCTTGGCCTTGCCGCCCAGCAGGCTGCGGACCAGCTCCGTCTTGGCCGAGGTGGCGGCGGCGTTGTCGGTCAGCGCGGAGCGCAGCTCGACGTTGCCAGCGACCACGCGGCCGAAGCGGAACAGCTCGTCCTCGACCTCGTCGAGCTCGTTCGCCTTGTCGGCGCCGATGATCAGCGCCAGCGCGGCGAGCTGCTCGGTCGCGTCCGCCAGGTCGCGGCCGGAGCTCCAGCGGGAGCGGACCATGCCCGAGATCAGGTCGACCGTCTCGGCGCCGACCTTGCCCGTGAGCAGGTTGGCGACCAGGCCGGCCTTGGCCTCGCCGGGGGTGGCCGGGTCCGTCAGGATGCGCCGCAGCGACACCTCGCGGTCCAGCACCCGGGTCACGTCCATCAGGTCGCCGCTGAGCGCGCCGAGGTCGACGGACGCGTTGTCCGTCAGGGCCTCAAGACGCTCGCGGGCGGCCGCGGTGGACTGCCGGGTGGAGCCGCTCACTTGGCACCCGCCGACTCCGCTGCCTTGGCTTCGAGCTCGTCAAGGAAGCGGTCGATGGTGCGGCTCTGGCGGGCGGAGTCCTCGAGGGACTCGCCGACGACCTTGCCGGCCAGCTCCAGCGAGATGCGGCCGATGTCGTGCCGCAGCGCGGTGGTCACCTGACCACGGGTGCGCTCGATCTCGGCCTGGGCGTGCGCGACGGTGATCGCAGCCTGACGCTGCGCCTCCTCGCGGGCCTCGGCGATGATCGTGGAACCCTGCTCACGGGCGTGCTCGGTGATCCGAGCGGCCTCGTGACGGGCCTCCGCGAGCTGGGCCTTGTACTCCTCCAGCGTCCGGGTGGCCTCGGCCTGCGCCTCAGCCGCCCGCTCCAGGCCACCCTCGATCGCGTCGCGCCGCTCCTCCAGAGTCTTCTGGATGTTGGGCAGGAGCTTCTTGCCGAGGACGCCGAAGACGATGAAGAAGGCGATCAGGCCGATGATGAGTTCCGGCGTGGAGGGGATCAGAGGGTTCTGAGGGCCCTCCTCCGCCAGCATCTGGGTCAGCAGCATGACTGAACCTTTCGTCGAGCGTGGCTACTGGTGGTCGACTTCAGGAGGTGAAGATGAAGGGGACGACCAGGCCGAGCAGGGCCAGAACCTCACAGAGGGCGAAGCCGAGGAACATGTTCTGGCGGATGATCGGCATGGCCTCGGGCTGACGGGCCATGGCCTCGATGGAGTGGCCGAAGACCAGACCGATACCGACACCCGGGCCGATGGCCGCGAGACCGTAGGCGATGGCACCCATGCGGCCCGCGACGGTGGTGGACGAACCGGCGGCCAGCTCAGCGACGGTGTGGAGGGTCGACATGTTGTCTTCCTTCTTGTGATGCGATCCGCAGGGGGGCTTCCCGGCGGAAGTTCTGGATGGGACGTGTTGCGGTCAGGCGGTCAGAGTGTCAGTGACCCTCTTCGAGCGCTCCGCTGATGTAGAGCGAAGCCAGCAGGGTGAAGATGTACGCCTGCAGGAACTGGATCAGGACCTCGAAGGCGGTCATGCCGACGGCGAGACCGAACGACGCACCGGAGAAGACCGCGAAGAACGACGGGGTCAGCAGGTACCAGGTCGCCACGCTGAACATGACGATGAGCATGTGGCCGGCGAACATGTTGGCCCACAGTCGCACCGCGAGCGTGAACGGCCGGGTGATCACGTTCTGGATGAACTCCAGCAGGATGATCAGCGGGACCAGCGGCTTGGGCAGACCCGACAGGTAGGTCAGGTGCTTCCAACCGCCCGCGAAACCGTGCGTCTTGAAGGTGAGGTACATGTACGTGATCCACACCAGCACGGCCAGGCCCACCGGGTAGGCGAAGCGCGCGGCCACCGGGAACTGCGCCAGCGGGATGATGGACATGATGTTCATCAGCCACACGAAGAAGAAGATCGAGGTCAGGAAGGGGACGTACTTGTCGCCCTTCTTTCCGATGACCTCACGCGCGATGCTCCGGGCGATGAAGTTGTAGCCGATCTCGCCGACCAGCTGCAGCTTGCCGGGGACCAGCTTCGGCTTGCGGAACGCCGCCCAGAAGAAGCCGACCACCAGCAGCATGCAGATGATCGCCAGCAGCATCGGCTTCGTGAAGTCGAAGCTCCCGATACTGAAGATCGGCTTGAAGTTGAAGGAGTTGAGCCCGGGTGCCGGGAAACCACAACCAGAGGGTGTGATGTGACACCCGCTCGCGAGCAGCGTGGAGGGCTTACTCACCCTTGACTCCTTCGTCGTGAAGCATCAGAACTGCAACCTTGTGTGTCGGCGCGACGGAGGCCGCCGCGTTGGCACCGTGATCGGCTTGACCGAAGCCGCACGCTGTGCTCGATCACTGGGCGTGACGCTCAGGTGGCCGCGCAGGGGGCTCCGGAATCCGGACGATAGCAGATGTCTTGGTACTACCTTTACGTGGGCCTTAATTGTCCTTGTCGTTCGGCTTGTCACCGAGCGACGGGTCCACGTAGAGGGTTTTGCTCTTCAAGGTGAACCAGACCTGACCGCCGACCCAGGCCAGCAGGGTCGCCAGCAGGGAGAAGCCGAAGGCTTTGCCGTTGAAGAACGACGCGTGCTTGAAGACCACGATGAAGACACCCGCGATCAGCATCTGCACCGCGTAGACCAGGAGACCGGCGGTCATGACCAGCTGCGGCTTGTCCTTGGTGAGGCGCATCAGCGCCGCGAACCCGCCGGCGAACACCACCACGACCACAGCCAGCGCCACCAGGGCACCGACCAATCCCTTGGAGCCCGCCAGAACGGTGCTGAGCACCACGGCGAGGATGCCCACCGGCGTCGCCACGAGGGCGCAGCCGCGCAGGATCCGGGCGTCGCTGGACAGCATCGTCAAGGCTCCGGGGTGGTGGGGGGTCGAACGGAAGCTCGGGAGGAGGCGGATGGTCGAACGACCTTCTCCCATAAGGTCCTTCGGCAGCTCTCCCGATGTCGTGAACGATATCACAAGCTATTTGGTGCAGTCTTTACTTTCTTGGTGTGCTCCTTGACACACGGGCGGCCCCACTTCCGGAACGTCCCGATGTGCCCGAATGGCGACGCACCGCGTGCGACCCCGTACCGATCGTGTCGAGCAGGTCCTCATCTGCGACAGAGAGGGCCGGAGCAGCGGAAACGGAGTCGTCCGCGATCTCCTTTACCGGCCCATCGGTAAGAACATCCCTTACCTTTACGCTCCGCCGGTAGCGGGGCGGAACGAAGCGCTCCACCATGCGCGGCGCGTGCGGCCGGAAGCGCGGGAAGAGCAGCATCAGGATGCCCAGCGCGCACAGGCCCAGCAGGAAGTTGAGGGCAAGGCGTTCGGTGCGGTTGACCGAGAAGGCGACGGTGCCGAAAGCGAGCAGTGCGGCCCAGAAATACATGATCAGTACCGCGCGGCTGTGGGAATGGCCGAGCTGCAGCAGTCGGTGGTGCAGATGCTGCTTGTCCGCGGCAAAGGGGGACTTTCCGGCCCAAGTGCGGCGCACCACCGCGAGAATGAGATCCGCGAGCGGAATCGCGATCACGGTGAGCGGCAGCAACAGCACGATGTAGATCGGCACCATCGCGTGGACCGCGGAGGTCTGGCTGCCGCCGCTCTGGGCCGTGATCACGTCCGGGTCCACCCGGCCGGTCACCGAGATCATGCAGACCGAGAGCACCAGGCCGAGCAGCAGCGCGCCGGAGTCCCCCATGAAGATCCGCGCGGGATGGAAGTTGTGCGGCAGGAAGCCCAGCACCATGCCGACCAGGATCACGCTGAACAGCGCGGCCGGCGCCGCGTCGGGCACCGAGAAGCCGTACCAGAGCCGGTAGGCGTAGACGAAGAACGCGATGGCCGCGATGCAGACCATGCCGGCGGCCAAGCCGTCCAGCCCGTCGATGAAGTTCACCGCGTTCACGCTTATGACCACCAGCGCGACGGTGATGAAGGAACCCCAGGTGTCCGTCACCGCGACCGTGCCGACACCGGGGATCGGCAGCCACAGCACGGTCAGGCCCTGGTAGACCATGACACCCGCGGCGACCATCTGCCCGCCGAGCTTCACCAGGGCGTCGACGCCCCACTTGTCGTCGAGCACGCCCAGCACCCACATGATGGTGGCGCCGGACAGCAGGGCCGGGACGTCGCTGGAGTTCTGGAAGACGGAGTGCAGCGCCGACAGGTGGTCAGCGGTGAGCAGACCGGCGCAGAGACCGCCGAACATGGCGATCCCGCCGAGTCGTGGCGTCGGCTCCTTGTGCACGTCGCGGTCGCGGACGGCCGGCATGGCGCCCGCGATGATGGCGAACTTCCGTGCCGGACCGGTCAGCAGATAGGTCACCGCGGCGGTCACACAGAGCGTCAGCAGGAACTCACGCACCAGAGTCCTCCTGTGCTGCGCTGGACACCCCCGTAATAACGGACGAGCATAGCCGCCTTGTCTTCGGGGCGAGCCGCCAATGCTGTCGGGAATGGAGGTGCGTCACGTGCACACCCTATTCATCCAGACGCCTACGACCCGCATTGCGGTTTTGTCGACAGACCAGGGAAACGCATCGCGAGTGCGCGAACGCCCTCGGTGGCGGACCGGTCGGCCGGCGAGGTGGCCGCCGCGTGGATCAGGCTCGCGATCTCGACCGTCTCCGGCTCGCCCATGCCCAGGGTGGTGACGCTGAGCGTCCCCATCCGCAGCCCCGAGCCGCGCGCCGGCGGCGCGTCCTCGTACGGCACCGCGCAGTGGCCCAGCAGCAGCCCGGCGCTCTCGCAGCGCTGCTCCACCTCGCGGCCGGTCAGCCCGAGGGCGCGGGCGTCCACGGTGACCAGGTGGGTGTCCGTGCCGCCGGTCAGCGGGCGCAGACCGCGCGCGTCCAGCGCGACGGCCAGGCTCCGGGCGTTGGCGACGGTCCGGCCCGCGTAGGCCGCGAACGCGGGCGTCGCCGCCCGGCCGAGCGCGTACGCCTTGGCGGCGAGCTGATTGACCATCGGCCCGCCCTGGATGAAGGGGAACACCGCCCGGTCCACCCGTTCGGCCAGCTCCCGGGTACACAGGATCAGCCCTCCGCGCGGCCCGCCCAGCACCTTGTGGGTGACGCCGCACACCACGTCCGCATAGGGGACGGGTGAGGGGACCACCCCCGCGGCCGACAGCCCGAGCGTCTGGGCGGCGTCCGCGACGAAGTACGCGCCCACCTCGTCCGCGACCGCCCGGAAGCCCTCCCAGTCGATCGCGCGCGGGTAGGAGATGGCCCCGGCGACGATCACCTTCGGCCGGACCGCCCTGGCCTGGTCCCGCACCTGGTCGAGGTCGATCAGCCCGTCACTCTCGCGGACCCCGTACGGGGAGACGGAGAACCACTTGCCGGAGAAGTTCGCCGAGGAACCGTGCGTCAGATGGCCGCCGTGCGCGAGGGACATCGCCAGCACCGCGTCGCCCGGCCGGAGCAGGGCCGCGGCCGTGGCCAGCACCGCGACGGAGCCGGAGTACGGCTGCACGTTCGCGTGCTCGGCGCCGAAGAGCGCCTTCGCGCGGGCGACGGCGAGGGACTCCACGGAGTCGGCCGGGCCGCACCCGGTGTGATGCCGCCGTTCGGGGTATCCCTCGGCGTATTTGTCCGCGAACGCGCTCCCCAGCAGGGCCCGCACGCGGGGCGAGGCCACGTTCTCCCCGGCCAGCAGGTTCACCTGCCGCCCGCGCCGCTCCTCCTCGGCGGCGACAAGCCCGTCGAGCTCGGGATCCGGCACATCGGCGAGCGTCGCCTGAGTGGATCGGTCACTGGTCACAAGGGTCGCCATCGCCGCATGCACCTCCGGTGGTCTCACGCTACGCCGGAGGTGCGCTCACAGCACGCTAGACCCGTACCCGGGTGACTCCGGTCAGCGCGGTGACGATCGGGTCGAGGGCGTCGAAGATCTCCTCGCCGCAGTTGCGGAACATCCCGAGGGGGGCGCCGTAGGGGTCGTCGACCTCGTCGGCCTCCGGGGAGGCGGCGAGGAGCCAGCCGCGCAGCGCGGCGGCGGCGCGCACGAGGACGCGGGCGCGCTCGGCGAGCGCGCCCGGGCCGATGGAGTCCGGCAGGGTGGCCGGGTCGATCGCGCGGACGAGGCGGGTGAACTCCTTCAGCGTGAAGGTCCGCAGGCCCGCGTCGTGGCCCATGGAGATCACCTGGGCCCGGTGGTCCCGGGTCGCCGTCAGGACCAGGTCCGCCTCGATGACGTGGTCGTCGAGCAGCTCCCGGCCGACGAAGCCGCTGGCGTCCGCCCCGAACTCGGCGAGGATCTCCGCGGCGTGGGACTCCATGGGGGCGCCCTCGTGGCCCCAGGTGCCCGCGCTCTCGACCGATATCTCGGTCTCCGCGCCCTCGCCCAGACGCAGCGTCAGCTCATGCCGGGTCAGCCGCTCGGCCATGGGCGAGCGGCACACACCGCCGGTGCAGACGTAGAGGATGCGGAACGCGCCGAAACGATGGCCCGCGAACTCCGGATGGAGGCGCGGGACGGGGCGTATCGGCGGCCGGAGGCGGCCGGTCAACTGCCGGCCTCCACGTCTGGTACGACCTCCCGGAGCTGCTCCAGCGAGACCGCGCCGGCACGACGCAGGACGGGGACCTTGCCGGTGACGTCGACGATGGAGGACGGCACCGCGTGGTCCGCCCGGCCGCCGTCGAGGTAGACGGAGACGGACTGGCCCAGCTGCTCCTCGGCCTCGTCACAGGTCGCCGGGGACGGGCCGCCGGTCAGGTTGGCGCTGGAGACGGCCAGTGGGCCGGTGGTGTTCAGCAGCTCGATGGCGACCGGGTGCAGCGGCATCCGGACCGCGACGGTGCCACGGGTGTCGCCCAGGTCCCAGCGCAGCGACGGCTGGTGGCGGGTGACCAGGGTCAGGCCACCGGGCCAGAAGGCGTCGACGAGCTCCCACGCGGACTCGGAGAAGTCCGTCACCAGGCCGTGCAGCGTGGTCGGGGAGCCGACCAGCACGGGGGTGGGCATGTTGCGGCCCCGGCCCTTGGCCGCGAGCAGCTCGGCGACGGCCTCGGCGGAGAAGGCGTCGGCGGCCAGACCGTAGACGGTGTCGGTGGGGATGACCACCAGCTCGCCCCGGCGGATCGCGGAGGCGGCCTCACGCAGACCGGCGGCACGCTCGGTAGCGTCGGAGCAGTCGTAACGACGACTCATCGGTGGATCCCTTCCCTACAGGACGGCGCGGCGCGCGGTGGCGAAGCGGGGGCGGTTGTTCAGGTCGCGGTGGTCGGCGGCGTCGGTCCAGCCGGCCTCCTCGCGGAAGATCCACGGGACGACTCCGCCCTGGGTGTCCGCGTGCTCGACGACGACCACTCCCCCGGGGCGCAGCAGGCGCGCTGCGACGCGCTCGATGCCGCGGATGGTGTGCAGGCCGTCCTCGCCGGAGAAGAGTGCCATCTCCGGGTCGTGGTCGCGAGCCTCCGGAGCGACGTACTCCCACTCGGTCAGCGGGATGTACGGCGGGTTGCTGATGACCAGGTCGAACTGGCCGCTCAGCTCCGGCCGGTCCTCGAAGGCGCGGGTGGCGTCGCCCTGGATCAGCTCGATCCGGGCGGCGTCCGGGCTGGCGTCGACGTTGCGGCGGGCCCAGGCGTACGCGTCGTCGGAGAGCTCCACGGCGTGCACGCGGCTGCGCGGCACCTCCTGGGCGAGCGCGAGCGCGATCGCGCCAGAGCCCGTGCACAGGTCGACGACCATCGGCTCGGCGACGTCCATGTCACGCAGCGCGTCTATGGCCCAGCCCACCACCGACTCGGTCTCCGGGCGCGGCACGAAGACGCCCGGGCCGACCTGCAGCTCCAGGTAGCGGAAGAAGGCCCGCCCGGTGATGTGCTGCAGCGGCTCGCGCGCCTCCCGCCTGGAGATGACCTCCCAGTAGCGGGCGTCGAAGTCGGCGTCCTTGACGCCGTGCAGCTCGCCGCGCTTGACGTCGTGGACGTAGGCCGCGAGCTCCTCCGCGTCGAACCGCGGCGAGGGCACACCGGCATCGGCCAACCGCTGGGTGGCTCGGGCCACCTCGGCGAGGAGGAGGTTCACGTCGCGCCTCTCTGAGCGGACTAGCAGGCCTGCGTGGGACGGCTCGGTCAGGTCGCCTCGGCGAGCCGCGCCGCCGCGTCCTGGTCGACGGCGGACTGGATGACCGGGTCGAGCTCGCCGCCGAGCACCTGGTCCAGGTTGTAGGACTTGTAGCCGGTGCGGTGGTCGGAGATCCGGTTCTCCGGGAAGTTGTAGGTGCGGATCCGCTCGGAGCGGTCCACGCTGCGCACCTGGCTGCGGCGCGCGTCGCTGGCCTCACGGTCGGCCTCCTCCTGCGCCGCCGCGAGGATGCGGGAGCGGAGGATGCGCATGGCCTGCTCCTTGTTCTGGAGCTGGCTCTTCTCGTTCTGGCAGGACGCGACGATACCGGTCGGCAGGTGCGTGATGCGGACGGCGGAGTCGGTGGTGTTGACCGACTGCCCGCCCGGGCCGGAGGAGCGGTAGACGTCGATACGCAGGTCGTTCGCGTGGATCTCGACCTCGACCTCCTCGGCCTCCGGCGTGACCAGCACGCCCGCCGCGGAGGTGTGGATGCGGCCCTGCGACTCGGTGGCCGGCACGCGCTGCACGCGGTGCACGCCGCCCTCGTACTTGAGCCGCGCCCAGACGCCCTGGCCGGGCTCGGGGTGGCCGCCGCGGTACTTCACGGCGACCTGGACGTCCTTGTAGCCGCCGAGGTCGGACTCGTTGGAGTCGATGATCTCGGCCTTCCAGCCCATCTTCTCGGCGTAGCGCAGGTACATCCGCAGCAGGTCGCCGGCGAAGAGCGCGGACTCCTCGCCGCCCTCGCCCGCCTTGACCTCCAGCAGCACGTCCTTGTCGTCGCTCGGGTCGCGCGGGACCAGCAGCAGCCGCAGCCGCTCGGTCAGCTCCTCGCGCTGGGCCTCCAGCGACTTGATCTCGGCGTAGAAGTCCGGGTCGTCGGCGGCGAGCTCACGTGCCGTCTCGATGTCCTCGCCCGCCTGGCGCCACTCGCGGTAGGCCTTGGTGATCGGCGTCAGCTCGGCGTAGCGCTTGGAGAGCTGCCGCGCCGTCGCCGGCTCGGCGTGCACCGCCGGGTCGGCGAGACGCTCCTCCAGCGTCGCGTGCTCGTTCAGGAGCTCCTCGACTGCCTCGAACATGGGAGCTGAGCCTTCTTTCGAACCGGGATGGGCAAGGGGGCCAACGCGAACGGCGCCGACCAGGCAGCACCCGGGGAACCCACGGGTGCGCCCGGCCGGCGCCGGAAGGCTGCTAGGCCTCGGCCTTGGCGTGCTTCTTGCCGAAGCGGGCCTCGAAGCGCGCCACGCGGCCACCGGTGTCCATGATCTTCTGCTTACCGGTGTAGAAGGGGTGGCAGGCCGAGCAGACCTCGGCGCGGATGACGCCGGACGCCTCGGTGCTGCGGGTGGTGAACTCGTTGCCGCAGGTGCAGGTGACCTGGGTGACCACGTAGGTCGGGTGGATGTCGCGCTTCAAGGGATGCTCCTAGGTTTGCGGGAGGGTTCCGGGTCGGATGAGCGGACGCTGACCGTGAACCGGGACCGACGTACCAGTCTGCCAGGACTGGCGCCGTGCACCAAAACGAGGGTTGGGGCTCCGATATTCCGGGCAGCGGCGGCCGCGGTCAGCTGTCCGCCGGGTTCTTCTGCCGCAGCGCGAGGACGGACTGCGGGACCGGCCGGTCGGCCTTCAGTGCGGCCCACAGCTCGTTCGCCTCACGCCGGTGATGTCCGTGGACTTCACGTGCTTCAGGCCCTCTGCTCAGCACCGACTTGACCATCTCCTGCTGGAGCTGGATGCGCCCGAGGTCGCTGCCGTCGCCGACGCCGTGCCGGGTGCGGACGAACGCCAGGGCCTGGTCGCCGCCGAGGTGGTGCGTGCCGACCGGTAGGTGCAGGCCGCTCTGGGAGTCGTTGATCGGCACCGTGGTGGTGACCTCGACCCCGCCGAGGGCGTCGATCAGCCGGGCGAAGCGCTGGTGAACATGACGCCGGACACGGCGGGGTTGCTGCCGCACGCGGGCCGGTCGACCAGGGTGTCACGCGGCACGGAGACCGGCCGCCGTTGGCGCCGGAGCGGGAGTCGGAGCCCAGCACCAGGAGGCGCGAGTATTCGGACCGCTCTGCGGTGTTTCGGCTTCTTGTGGGACGACATGTCGTCGAACGTACGTGATGCGCCTTAAAAGCCTTCTCAGAAAACAGAACGACCCCGGGCGAAAAGCCCGGGGCCGCTCAGCGTGTGATGTCAGTCGTCCTGACCGGGAGTGGTCTTGGCGATCTGCATCAGGAACTCGGCGTTGCTCTTGGTCTGCTTCATCTTGTCAAGCAGCAGCTCGATCGCCTGCTGCGAGTCGAGCGCGTGCAGCACCCGGCGCAGCTTCCAGACGATCTTGAGCTCCTCCGGGGACATGAGGATCTCTTCCTTGCGGGTGCCGGACGGGTCGACGTCCACCGCGGGGAAGATGCGCTTGTCCGCGAGCTTCCGGTCGAGCTTGAGCTCCATGTTGCCGGTGCCCTTGAACTCCTCGAAGATCACCTCGTCCATGCGCGAGCCGGTCTCGACCAGCGCGGTGGCGAGGATCGTCAGGGAGCCGCCGTTCTCGATGTTGCGCGCGGCGCCGAAGAACTTCTTCGGCGGGTAGAGCGCGGTCGAGTCGACACCACCGGACAGGATGCGGCCGGAGGCCGGCGCCGCCAGGTTGTAGGCGCGGCCCAGACGCGTGATCGAGTCCAGCAGCACGACCACGTCGTGACCCAGCTCCACCAGCCGCTTGGCGCGCTCGATGGCGAGCTCGGCGACAGTGGTGTGGTCCTCGGCGGGGCGGTCGAAGGTCGAGGAGATGACCTCGCCCTTGACCGAGCGCTGCATGTCCGTGACCTCCTCCGGACGCTCGTCGACGAGGACGACCATCAGGTGGGTCTCGGGGTTGTTGTGGGTGATCGCGTTGGCGATCGCCTGCATGATCATCGTCTTGCCGGTCTTCGGCGGGGCGACGATCAGACCACGCTGGCCCTTACCGATCGGGGCGACCAGGTCGATGATGCGGGTGGTCAGCACGCCCGGGTCGGTCTCCAGACGGAGCCGGTCCTGCGGGTACAGCGGCGTGAGCTTGGTGAACTCGGGCCGGTTGCGGGCGCTCTCGGCGTCCGTGCCGTTGACCGAGTCGAGGCGGACCAGCGCGTTGAACTTCTCGCGGCGCTCGCCCTCCTTCGGCTGCTTGACGGCACCGGTGATCGCGTCACCCTTGCGCAGGCCGTTCTTGCGGACCTGGGCGAGCGAGACGTAGACGTCGTTCGGGCCGGCCAGGTAGCCGGAGGTGCGCACGAAGGCGTAGTTGTCGAGGATGTCGAGGATGCCCGCGACCGGGATCAGCACGTCGTCCTCGCCGACCTGCGGCTCCGGCACACCGTCGAAACGGTCGCCACGACGACGGTTGCGGTCGCGGTAACGGCCGCGACGACGACCGCCGAACTCGTCGTCCTCGAAGTCCCCGCCGCCCTGCTGGCCCTGGCTCTGGCCCTGCTGCTGACGGCCCTGACGGCCGCCCTGGCCGTCCTGCTGGCGGCCGCCCTGGCTCTGCTGGCCCTGGCCGCCGTCCTGGCCGCCCTCGCGGCGGTCACGGCGGTTGCGGCGTTCACGACGGCTCTCACGGCCGTCGCCACGCTCCCCGCGCTCGGCACGCTCGCCGCGCTCGCGGGTCTCGGTGCCGGCCTGCGCGTCCGCGGCGGGCTTCTCGGCCTTGTCGGCCTTCTCCACGACCGGCTTCTCGGCCTGCGCCGGAGCGGCGGTGGCGGACGCCTGCGCGGCCTCGGCGGTGACCGTCGCGGTCGCGGCGCCGCCCTCGGGCGAACCGGCCGGGGCGGTGGCGCGGCGGCTGCGGCGCGCGGGACGCTCCGTGGCGGCCGGCGCGGCGGCCTCGGTGCTGGTCTGCAC
>NZ_QKYN01000103.1 GCF_003258295.1 Streptacidiphilus pinicola
CCGCGCCGGTGGGTAGCGGCCTAGCACGCTGCCCTCTCACGGCAGTAGCGCCGGTTCGAATCCGGTCGGGGGTACTCGGTCCGCAAGGACCAACGCCCCCGTTGTGTAGCGGCCTAGCACGCTGCCCTCTCACGGCAGTAGCGCCGGTTCGAATCCGGTCGGGGGTACTTTTGGGGTATGGTGTAATTGGCAGCACGAGTGATTCTGGTTCATTTAGTCTAGGTTCGAGTCCTGGTACCCCAGCTCTGAAATGCGAAGACCCGCAAGGGTCTTTTTTTGTTTTCCCGGACATATGGAAGAGGGCGGACCGCCATGGCGGCCCGCCCTGCTGACGAGGGGTCAGGCGCGACGCAGCGCCTCGGTGAGACGGCCGGCCGCCTCGACGATGGCCTGGGCGTGCAGCCGGCCCGGGTGCCGGGTGAGCCGCTCGATCGGGCCCGAGACGGAGACCGCCGCCACGACCCGGTTGGACGGGCCGCGCACCGGCGCCGAGACGGAGGCCACACCGGGCTCGCGCTCGCCGATCGACTGCGCCCAGCCACGGCGTCTCACGCCGGACAGCGCGGTCGCGGTGAAACGCGCGCCCTGCAAGCCGCGGTGCAGCCGCTCCGGCTCCTCCCAGGCCAGCAGCACCTGTGCTGCCGATCCGGCCTTCATCGGAAGCGTGGAGCCCACCGGGACGGTGTCCCGCAGGCCGGAGAGCCGCTCGGCCGCGGCCACGCAGATACGGAGGTCGCCCTGCCGCCGGTACAGCTGCGCGCTCTCGCCCGTCACGTCGCGGAGATGGGTGAGCACCGGGCCGGCCGTGGCCAGCAGCCGGTCCTCGCCCGCCGCGGCGGCGAGCTCGGAGAGGCGGGGCCCGAGGATGAAGCGGCCCTGCATGTCACGTGTGACCAAGCGGTGGTGCTCCAAGGCGACCGCCAGCCGGTGCGCGGTGGGACGCGCCAATCCGGTGGCCGAGACGAGCCCGGCCAGGGTCGCGGGGCCTGCCTCTAGCGCGCTCAGCACCAGAGCAGCCTTGTCGAGAACGCCGACGCCACTAGAGTTGTCCATGCCCTGATATTGCAGTCTCGGATCGCGAGACGCAAGTTCAATCTTCTGGGAACTGCGTCACTCTGGATGAACAGGGGTTACTGAGGGACCTCCTCGGGGTCCCGACAGGAGCTTTCACCAAAGCAATCGACGGTTTGACCGGCGACGCCGCCGGTCGGAGGGACAGCGATGGGACGCACACTCGCGGAGAAGGTCTGGGACGACCACGTCGTTCGGCGCGCCGAGGGCGAGCCCGACCTCCTCTTCATCGATCTCCACCTGCTGCACGAGGTGACCAGCCCGCAGGCCTTCGACGGTCTGCGCCTCGCCGGCCGCAAGGTGCGTCGCACGGACCTCACCATCGCCACCGAGGACCACAACACCCCGACGCTGGACATCGACAAGCCCATCGCGGACCCGGTCTCGAGGGTGCAGTTGGAGACGCTGCGCGCCAACTGCGCGGAGTTCGGCGTCCGGCTGCACTCGCTGGGCGACGTCGAGCAGGGTGTCGTCCACGTGGTGGGACCGCAGCTGGGACTGACCCAGCCGGGCACCACCGTGGTCTGCGGCGACTCGCACACCTCCACCCACGGCGCCTTCGGCGCACTGGCCTTCGGCATCGGCACCAGCCAGGTCGAGCACGTGCTGGCCACCCAGACGCTGCCGATGGACCGCCCGAGGACGATGGCCATCACCGTCGAGGGCGAGCTGCCCGAGGGCGTGACCGCCAAGGACCTGATCCTGGCCGTCATCGCCAAGATCGGCACCGGCGGCGGCCAGGGCTACGTCCTGGAGTACCGCGGCTCGGCGATCCGCGCGCTGTCGATGGAGGCGCGGATGACCGTCTGCAACATGTCGATCGAGGCCGGCGCCCGCGCCGGCATGATCGCCCCGGACGAGACCACCTTCGCCTACCTCGAGGGCCGCGACCACGCCCCCGAGGGCGCCGACTGGGACGCCGCGGTGGCGTACTGGAAGACCCTGGCCACCGACGAGGACGCGGTCTTCGACGCCGAGGTCTTCATCGACGCCGCCCAGCTGAGCCCGTTCGTCACCTGGGGCACCAACCCCGGCCAGGGCGCGCCGCTGGGCGCGAACGTGCCGGACCCGGCGTCGTTCGAGGACGCGCAGGAGCGCATCGCCGCCGAGAATGCGCTGACGTACATGGGCCTGACGGCCGGCACCCCGCTGCGCGAGGTGAAGGTCGACGCGGTCTTCGTCGGCTCCTGCACCAACGGCCGGATCGAGGACCTGCGCGCGGCCGCCGCGGTGGTCGAGGGCCGCCGGATCGCCGACGGCGTGCGGATGCTGGTCGTCCCCGGCTCCGTCCGCGTCGCGCTGCAGGCCATCGAGGAGGGCCTGGACAAGGTCTTCACCGCGGCCGGTGCCGAGTGGCGCCACGCCGGTTGTTCGATGTGCCTCGGCATGAACCCGGACCAGCTGGCCCCGGGCGAGCGCTGCGCGTCCACCTCCAACCGCAACTTCGAGGGCCGCCAGGGCAAGGGCGGCCGCACCCACCTGGTCTCCCCGCAGGTGGCCGCCGCCACCGCGGTGCTGGGCCATCTGGCCTCGCCCGCCGACCTGTCCGACGCCCAGCAGCTCGTGGAGGCCTGAACCGCCATGGAGAAGTTCACTTCGCACACCGGCCGGGCCGTCCCGCTGCGCCGCAGCAACGTCGACACCGACCAGATCATCCCGGCGCACTGGCTCAAGAAGGTGACCCGGAACGGCTTCGAGGGCGGTCTGTTCGAGGCCTGGCGCAAGGACGACGCGTTCGTCCTCAACCGTCCGGAGCGTCAGGGCGCGACGGTCCTGATCGCCGGCCCCGAGTTCGGCACCGGCTCCTCCCGTGAGCACGCGGTCTGGGCCCTGCAGAACTACGGCTTCCGGGCGGTCATCTCCTCCCGCTTCGCCGACATCTTCCGCGGCAACTCCCTGAAGAACGGCCTGCTGACGGTGATCCTGCCGCAGGAGACCGTCGAGCGGCTGTGGGCGTTGGTCGAGGCCGACCCGCAGGCCGAGGTGACCGTCGACCTGGAGGCCCGTGAGGTCCGTGCCGAGGGTGTCAACGCGCCGTTCGAGCTGGACGAGAACGTGCGTTGGCGTCTGCTGAACGGCCTGGACGACATCTCCATCACCCTCCAGCAGGAGTCGGACATCGCCGCCTACGAGGCCTCCCGACCCGCCTTCAAGCCGACCACGACGCCCGTCGGCTGAGACCCCGCCAGCGGCGCAGACGGCCCCGCAGCAGCGGTTTTTCGCCACACCCAGGCAGCCCCCCGGTGTACTCCGGGGGGCTGCCTGCTTTCTTCCCCGTGACTGTGTGTAAGGTCAACGCCGGGCGCAGGCAGGAGAGAACCGGCCACGAGTGGCACAATCTCCGCATGAGTCCCAGTGACCCGCCTTCGGGTGGCGACGACGCGGAGCAGATCGAGGAGGCCGCGGACGTCGAGCTCTACGGGCTGGTCGCACAACGACTCAAGGATGCACACGCCCGTGTGCGTGCTCTGGACGTGTCGGACGCGGAGAGGGCCGCGTTGACCCGTTCGTTGCTCATGGTGACGGAGGCGGCGAAACGCGATCTCCCGGAAGCCGCACGGAGGTTGGCGCGTTTCGTAGCGGACCTGGACGGCCTGGGGCCGACCGGTCGGACGACGGGCTGAAACCCGAATCCATTGCGACACAAGGGTGATGCGCCCGTTTGGTTATTGAAATGGCGTATATACATGCCTAACGTGCGAATTGCCCAGAAAGAATCTTCCGGGCATCCGTTTCCGAAGGGGAAGACGTGAACAAGGCGCAGCTTGTTGAAGCGGTGGCCGAGCAGCTTGGTGGCCGTCGTGCCGCCGCAGAGGCAGTTGATGCTGTGCTCGACACCATCGTGCGTGCGGTGACCGCGGGCGACCGCGTGTCCGTGACCGGTTTCGGCACTTTCGAGAAGGTGGACCGCGCCGCGCGGTTCGCCCGTAACCCGCAGACCGGCGACCGGGTCAAGGTCAAGAAGACCGCGGTGCCGCGCTTCCGCCCCGGTCAGGGCTTCAAGGACCTGGTCAGCGGCTCGAAGAAGCTCCCGAAGTCGGGTGTCTCGGTCCGCAAGGCCCCCAAGGGCTCGCTGACCCCGGGCAAGTCCGGGATGGCGGCTCCGGCCGGTTCCCCGGCCGCCAAGAAGGCCGCTGCCGCGGCCAAGAAGGCCACGGCGAAGAAGACGACCGCCACGGTCAAGAAGGCCGCCGCCAAGAAGACCACGGCTGCGGCCGCGGCCAAGAAGACGACGGCCGTCAAGAAGACCACGGCGGCCAAGACCACCGCGGCGAAGAAGACCACCGCCAAGAAGACCACGGCGGCGGTCAAGGCCCCGGCCAAGAAGACGGTCACGGCGAGCACCTCCCGCCCCGCGGTCAAGAAGGCCACGACGGCGAAGAAGGCCACCTCCGCGGCGAAGAAGACCACCGCGAAGAAGGCGCCCGCCAAGAAGGCCGCGGCGAAGTAACCCTTCCCGCGGCCTGTCGAGCACAGCCCCAGCAGGGGCGCGGTGAACCGCTCATCCGGTCCACCGCGCCCCTCGGTGCGTTCGGCGTGTTCGGTGCGTCAGAAGGTCTGCAGGGTGATCAGCGTGATCCGGCGGTCCGTTCCGGCGCCCTCGGTCTCGATGCGGACCCGTTGGCCGGGGCGCAGGAGGCGCAGCCCGCCCGCGTCGAACGCCGCGGAGTCGAACGGGAGCGGGGTGCCGTCGTCGAGCAGCACCTGGCCGCTGCGGCTGTCGGGGGAGTAGGTGTACGCGGTCGCCTGCATGAGACCAAGCGTAGTCAGCGTGTGCCGGCCCGCGCCCAACGCCAGTGCCACCTGGAGGTCCGCACCCGTGTCGACGTCCCGTCGGACGCTGGCGACGTCGTCGAGACGGAGCTCCACCGCACCCGAGGCGGCGTGCGCGGCACGAGACTGGCCGCCGAAGACGGGCAGCAGCGGAACGCCCGCCGCGGCGCTCAGCAGCGTGGTGCCGACCCCCTGGGTGTCCGCCAGGAACGCCCGCGGATGCGCGCTCGCGGCACCGAGCACCCGGGCCAGCTCGGCCGGCCGCAGGGCCGGCAGGTCCGCGGACATCGCCGCCACCGCGCCCGCGCCGAGCACCGCGCGCGCGTACCGCACCCCGTGCTCCAAGGCCGCGTTGAGGCCCGCGGCCGGGGCGTCGGGAACGACCACCGCACCCGCGAGCGCCAGCTGCGCGGCCGCCTGCTCGTCGTCGCAGACCGCCACCACCCGCGTCACCGCCGGGCACCGCCGCGCCGCGGCGACCGTGTCGAGCGCGAACGCGAGCGCCAGCTGCGGCCGCAGTGCCCCGACCGCGGACGCGAGCCGCGACTTGCCGGCGGCCGGCGGCTTCAGCGGTACCACCACGGTGGTTGTCGGCGTCGTCATCGGCGCCCATTCTGCACGGAAGGAGCCGCTACCGGCGGGGGCGCCTCGACAGTGCCAGGAGGCAGGGGCGACACTTGTGCGGTTGAACGTTAAGAATCACCGTCGCCCCCGGGTGGGACGGCGCGCAAAGGAGGAGTGCTCGTGCCCGGCTCCAGCACCAGGGCGGCGCGCCGCAGATACGGCTTCTGGTACCGCCTGGCCGCTGTGATCGCGAAGCCGCCGCTGTTCGTCCTGACCAAGCGGGACTGGAGCGGTTACGAGAACATTCCGGTCGAGGGCGGATTCCTCACCGCGATCAACCACAACTCGTATTTGGACCCTCTGGTCTACGGTCACTTCCAGTACGACTCCGGCCGTCCGGCGCGATTTCTGGCGAAGGCCGGCGTCTTCAAGCTGCCGGTGATCAAGCAGATTCTGACCGGGGCCCGAATGATCCCCGTGTACCGCGGATCCACCGACGCCACGCAGGCTTTCCGCGCCGCGATCGACGCCGTCGACAGCGGCGAATGCGTCGCGTTCTACATCGAGGGGACGCTCACCCGCGACCCGGATCTGTGGCCGATGACCGGAAAGACCGGTGCGGCGCGCGTCGCGCTGACCACCGGAGCGCCCGTCATCCCGGTGGCCCAGTGGGGCGCGCACGAGATCATGCCGCGCTACGCGAAGGGCGGCAAGGGCAACCGGCGCTTCAAGCCGTTCCCGCGAAAGACCGTCAGGGTCCTTGCGGGCCCTGCCGTGGACCTCGACCGCTGGCGCGGCCAGGAGCTCACCGGGACGGTGCTGCGCGAGGCGACCGACGCCATCATGGACGACATCACCGCCCTGCTGGAGCAGTTGCGCGGCGAGAAGGCCCCGGCCGAGCGCTTCGACATGGCCAAGTCGCGTACCGCGAAGGACGCGGCCCCGGCCGAGAAGGAGCCCGCCGAGTGACCACCCGCTGCGCCGTCTTCGGCTACGGCTCCTGGGGCACCGCCTTCGCCATGATCCTCGCCGATGCGGGGTGCGACGTGACGCTGTGGGGCCGTCGTCAGGACTTGGTCGACGCCATCAACGGCACCCGGACCAACCCGGACTACCACCCCGGCGTCGAACTCCCGCCGAACATCACCGCCACGACGGACCCGGCCAAGGCCGCGGCCGACGCGGACTTCACCGTCCTCACCGTCCCCTCGCAGACGCTGCGCCCCCTGTTGGCCGGCTGGGCGCCGCTGCTCGCCCGCGACACCGTGCTGGTCAGCCTGATGAAGGGCGTCGAGCTCGGCACGGCCAAGCTGATGAGCGAGGTCATCCAGGAGGTCGCCGAGGTCCCCGCGGAGCGCGTCGCGGTCGTCTCCGGCCCGAACCTCGCCGGCGAGATCATGCGCCGACAGCCGGCGGCGAGCGTCGTCGCCTGCGCGGACGAGTCCGTGGGCAAGCGCCTTCAGGCGGCGTGCCTGACGGGCTATTTCCGGCCCTACACCATCACCGACGTGGTGGGCGCGGAGCTGGGCGGCGCGGTGAAGAACGTCATCGGGCTGGCCGTCGGCATCGTCGACGGGTTGGGGTTCGGCGACAACACCAAGGCCTCCCTGATCACCCGCGGCCTGGCCGAGACCACCCGCCTGGGCCTGGCGATGGGCGCGGACGCCCACACCTTCGCGGGCCTCGCGGGCCTCGGCGACCTGGTCGCCACCTGCTCCTCGCCGCTCTCGCGCAACCACACCTTCGGCATCAACCTCGGCCGCGGGATGTCTCTCGAGGAGGCGACGGCTGCCATGCGGCAGACGGCCGAGGGCGTCAAGTCCTGCGTCTCCGTACTGGACCTGGCCCACCGCCACGGCGTCGACATGCCCATCACGCAGACCGTCGTCGACATCGTCCACGACGGCAAGTCCCCCCAGACGGCGGTCAAGGAACTCATGGGCCGCAGCGCGAAGCCCGAACGGCGCTAGCCGCTCAGGGGCGCGGGGAACTGCGCGAGTTCCCCGCGCCCCTGGATCGTGCAACTTCCCGCGCCCCTGAAGGGCCGGCGCTGGACAGTGCGGGTAGTGTCCTACGGGATATGAGCACTCAGCCTTCCTCCCCCAGTCCCGCCGGAGGGCGCAAGCCCCGCGTCGCGGTCGTCTTCGGCGGCCGCAGCTCCGAGCACGCCATTTCCGTCGTCACCGCCGGCAGCGTTCTGCGCGCGCTGGACCGGGACGCGTACGAGGTGCTGCCGATCGGCATCACCCATGACGGCCGGTTCGCGCTCACGACCGACGAGCCCGAGCGGATGGCCATCACCGACGGCAAGCTGCCCGACGTGGACCAGCTGGCCGAGTCCACCGAGGGGCAGGTGAACCTGCCCGCCAGCCCGGTCGCGCGCGAGGTGGTCTACGCCGAGCCGGGCGCAGTCCCGAAGGCGCTGGGCGAGGTCGACGTCGTCCTGCCGCTGCTGCACGGCCCGTGGGGCGAGGACGGCACGCTGCAGGGCCTGCTGGAGCTGTCCGGGGTGCCCTACGTCGGTTCCGGCGTGCTGTCCAGCTCGGTCGGCATGGACAAGGAGTACACCAAGCGGGTGCTGCAGGCCTTCGGCCTGCCGGTCGGCCCGTACGAGGTGATCCGGCCGCGCGAGTGGGCCACCGAGGCCGGGCGCGAGAAGGCGCTCGCCCGCGTCAACACCCTGGCCTACCCGCTGTTCGTGAAGCCGAGCCGGGCCGGTTCGTCCATCGGCATCACCAAGGTCAGCGACCCGGCCGAGCTGGTCCGCGCGATCGAGTTCGCCCGCGGGCACGACCCCAAGGTGATCGTCGAGCAGGGCGTCGTCGGCCGTGAACTGGAGTGCGGCGTCCTGGAGTTCGAGGACGGTCCGCGGGCCAGCCTGCCGGCCGAGGTGCTCGTCGCGGACGGCTTCGACTTCTACGACTTCGAGGCCAAGTACATCGACTCCAACGACGTGCAGATCCCGGCGAACCTGAACGCCGACGAGCTCGCCGGCATCCAGGAGCTCGCCGTGCAGGTCTTCGAGGCGCTGTCCTGCGAGGGCCTGGCCCGCGTGGACGTGTTCCTGCAGGAGAACGGCGAGTACGTCGTCAACGAGATCAACACGATGCCGGGCTTCACCCCGATCTCGGCCTTCCCCAAGATGTGGGAGGCCTCCGGTCTGGCCTACCCGCAGCTGATCGACCACCTGCTGCAGGCGGCGCTGCGCCGGTCCACGGGCCTGCGCTAGCCGTCAGTGCACTGGAACTTGCGGTCCGGATCGAGCGGGCTCGTCTTGGCCACGGCCGGGGCGAGCACGCTCAGCGGGGACTGCTTCCCGGTGTAGTCGGCGGGGATGGACAGCTGGACGATCGCCTGCTGGTCGACGGAGGCGAAGGTGAAGCTCTTGTCGCTCTGGTTGTAGATCGACGCCCAGCAGACCCCGCCGGCCGCCTGACCGGTCACGTTGTCGCTGAAGGGCGTGTAGTCCTTCGAGTGCGGGTCCATGACGCCCGGCAGACCTGTGCCGCAGCGCCACGTCACCGCCGGGTCGCCCCAGGCGGCGGTGTTCTGGCTGCTGGGGGAGGTGTCGCGGCGGGAGAGGCCCATCAGGGTCTCCGGCAGCGCCTTCTGCAGGGCCGCGCACTGCCGCGCCACCGCACCGGTGGTGTGCGGGGCGGAGACGGACACGCTGTTGCCGCCCCCGCCGCAGGCGGTCAGCAGGAGGGCGGTTGCTGCGGTCAGCGCGAACGGCGCGGCGAATCTGCTCACCCCGCGATGCTACGGGGCTCTACAAGTGCACCACCGGGCAGGTCAGGGTGCGGGTGATGCCCTCGACCTTCTGGATCTGGGCGACGACCAGCTTGCCCAGGTCGTCGACGGTCTCCGCCTCGGCGCGGACGATCACGTCATAGGGGCCGGTGACGTCCTCCGCCTGGACCACGCCGGTGATCTGCGAGATGACCTCGGCGACGTTGGACGACTTGCCGACTTCTGTCTGGATGAGGATGTACGCCTGTACCACGGTGGACCTCCGGCGGCTCGGATCGGGGGATCTTGCGCAGGTTGTGGTTCCCCGACTGTGACGAAGGAAACGGGGGAATCGAGGAAACCGCCACGCTATCGTTCCCCGTCGTCCGTCGGGAGACCTCACGCGCGCCCGCAGGGCGTACGCTGCGCGCGTGAGGCGCGTGCGTGCGCGCGTGATCAGAGTCGGACCAGATTCGGAAGGAAACCCATGCAGGTCGGCGAGCTCGGTGAGTTCGGACTGATCCGGGAGCTGACCTCCCGGCTGCCGCAGACCTCGGCCGTGGAGCTCGGTCCGGGCGACGACGCGGCCGTCGTCGCCGCGCCCGACGGGCGGGTGGTGGCCACCACCGACGTGCTGCTGGAGGGCCGACACTTCCGCCGGGACTGGTCCACCGCCTACGACGTGGGCCGCAAGGCCGCCGCGCAGAACCTCGCCGACGTCGCGGCGATGGGCGCGGTCCCGACCGCCCTGCTGCTGGGCCTGGTCGTGCCGACCGAGCTGCCGGTCACCTGGGCGCTGGAGCTGATGGACGGCCTGCGCGACGAGTGTCAGGTGGCGGGCGCGGCCGTGGTCGGCGGCGACGTGGTGCGCGGGGACGCGATCACCGTCTCCATCACCGCGCTGGGCGATCTGCAGGGACGCCGCGCGGTCACCCGCTCGGGAGCCCGTCCGGGTGACAAGGTCGCCGTCACCGGCTGGCTGGGCTGGTCCGCGGCCGGCTTCACCGTGCTGTCCCGCGGCTTCCGCTCCCCGCGCGCCTTCGTCGAGGCGCACCGGCGGCCCGAGCCGCCGTACCACGCCGGTCCGTCCGCGTCCGTGCTCGGCGCGACGTCGATGATCGACGTCAGCGACGGCCTGGTCGCCGACCTCGGCCACGTCGCGGAGGCTAGCGGCGTGCACATCGACCTGCATGCCGCGGACTTCGACATCCCCGCGCAGATGGCCGACATCGGCCAGGCGGTCGGCGTCGACCCGCTGCTGTGGGTGCTTTCCGGCGGCGAGGACCACGCGCTGGTCGCGACCTTCCCGGCCGACACCCAGCTGCCGTCGCGCTGGCGCGTCGTCGGCGAGGTGACCCGTCCGGCGAGCCTGACCGGCACCGGCAGGGTGACGGTCGACGGCGCGCCCTGGGACCGCACCGGCGGCTGGGACCACTTCGGCGCGCAGGCCTGAGCCACGCCCGCCGGGCCTTTCGCTGCGGGGCGAAGCGCCCCCTTTCTGCATAGTCTTCCCTTATGCGAATCGGCGTGCTGACGAGCGGCGGCGACTGTCCCGGCCTGAACGCGGTGATCCGCTCGGTGGTGCACCGGGCGGTCACCGAGCATGAGGACACCGTCGTCGGTGTGGAGGACGGCTTCCTCGGTCTGATCGAGGGCCGTACCCGCCCGCTCGCGCTGGACGCCGTCACCGGCATTCTGACCCGCGGCGGCACTATCCTCGGCAGCGCCCGGGTGGCCCGTGACCGGATGCGGGAGGCGGTCGGCAACGCCGAGGCGCTGGCCGACCGGATCGGCATCGACGCCCTGATCGCCATCGGCGGCGAGGGCACCCTGACCGCTGCCCGCATGTTCAGCGAGGCGGGCCTGCCGGTCGTCGCGGTGCCGAAGACCATCGACAACGACATCGACGCCACCGACGTGACCTTCGGCCACGACACCGCGGTGTCGGTGGCCACCGAGGCGATCGACCGGCTGAAGACCACCGCCGAGTCCCACCAGCGGGTGATGGTGGTGGAGCTGATGGGTCGCCACACCGGGTGGATCACCCTGCACGCCGGCATGGCCGGCGGCGCGCACGGGATCCTGATCCCGGAGCGGCCCTTCGACGTCGAGGCGGTCTGCTGCATGGTCGAGGAGCGGTTCTCCCGCGGCAAGAAGTTCGCCATCGTCGCCGTCGCCGAGGGCGCGCAGCCGGCCCCGGGCACGATGCGCTTCCAGCACGGTGGCACGGACGCGTTCGGGCACCAGACCTTCGGCGGCATCGGCTCCCGTCTGGCGGGCGAGATCGCCCAGTGGATCGAGAAGGAGTCCAAGCCGGTCATCCTCGGCCACATCCAGCGCGGCGGCACTCCCACGGCCCAGGACCGGGTTCTGGCCACCCGCTTCGGCTGGCACGCGGTCGAGGCGGTCCACAAGGGCGGCTACGGCCACATGACCGCCCTGCGCGGGACGGAGATCCACCTCGTCCCGATCGCGGACGCGGTCGCCCAGCTCAAGACGGTCCCCGAGGACAGGTGGACGGAAGCGGAAGCCGTGCTCTGAGGGCTCTAGGGTGAGGGTATGGCTTCTGTCTCCACCCACCCGACCGCCCGTTCCGCCCCGCCCCGCGTGCTGACCATCGCGGGTTCCGACTCCGGCGGTGGCGCCGGGATCCAGGCCGACCTCAAGACCATGCTGGCCCTCGGGGTGCACGGGATGAGCGTGATCGCCGCCGTCACCGCGCAGAACTCCGTCGGGGTGCAGGGGTACTGGGAGCTGCCCGTCGAGGCGGTCGTCGCGCAGTACCGGAGCGTCGTGGACGACATCGGCGTGCAGGCCGTGAAGACGGGCATGCTGGCCAGCGCGGAGCTGGTCGAGGCCGTGGCGGGGCTGCTCGCGGAGAAGCCGGCGCCCGTCGTGGTGGACCCGGTCGGGGTCAGCAAGCACGGGGACGCGCTGCTCGCCGCGTCGGCGGTGAGCGTCCTGCGGGACCGGCTGCTGCCGCAGGCCACCGTCGCCACGCCGAACCTGCACGAGGTCGCGCAGCTCACCGGGATCGAGGTCACCCGGGAGAGCGAGCTCTCGGACGCGGCGAAGGCCGTGCAGGACCTCGGGCCGCAGTGGGCGCTGGTGAAGGGCGGTCACCTGGAGGGCGACGCGGTCGACCTGCTGCGCGGGCCCGACGGCACCGAGTCGCTGTTCCGTGCGCCGCGGTACGACAACCGGCACACCCACGGCACGGGCTGCACGCTGGCCAGCGCCGTCGCGTCCTACCTGGCGCTCGGTCTGGACGTTCCGGCGGCCGTCGCCGCAGCGAAGGAGTACATCACCGGCGCGATCGAGGGCGGCTTCGCGCTCGGCGCGGGCATCGGCCCGGTCGACCACGCCTGGCAGATCCGGAGGTAGCGGATCAGGACGCGGTAGCCCGGGAAGCAGCAAGAGGGCAAAGCGAAGGGCCGGCCCACCCGGAGGTGGACCGGCCCTTGCGAAGCCGGAGGGGCAGCCGCCGCGTCAGCGGGAAACCTTGCCGGCCTTGATGCACGAGGTGCACACGTTGAGCCGCTTCGGCGTACGCCCGATCACAGCGCGGACCGTCTGGATGTTGGGGTTCCAACGACGACGGGTCCGGCGGTGCGAGTGGGAGATGTTGTTGCCGAAGCCCGGCCCCTTGCCGCAGACGTCGCAGTTGGCAGCCACGGGAGTCACTCCAAAGACTTCAGATGCACTAAACGGATCCAACCCCGAGGGCGCGAACGCCGCGACAGCGGCTCGCACAGCTGTCCTTGGGGGTGGCCTGGAAGGATTCCAGGCAACCGGAGCAGCATACATCCGCTGGCTCCGTAGAACGAAACTACCATGACCCGGCGGTGAACCCCGCATCGCGGTCCACCCGTCCGCTCGTGACCGGCCTGGACTGAACGAGCGCCCGGGTCGGGCGATAGCCTGCGGGTAAAGCAGAGAGCATGAGGAGAGACCCGGTGCCGCACACCCTCGACGCAGCGGCCGTGCGCGACTGGTGCCGGCTCTCCCTGGCCGCTCTCGGTCAGGCGCGTGAGGAGATCGACGCGCTGAACGTCTACCCGGTGCCCGACGGCGACACCGGGACCAACCTCTTCCTGACCGTCGAGTCCGCCGCCCAGCAGGTCGAGGCGCAGTTCAGCGTCGGCGCCGCGCACGGGGACGACCCCTCCCTGGAATCCGTCCTGCGGGCGATGGCGCACGGCGCGCTGCTGGGCGCCCGCGGCAACTCCGGGGTGATCCTCTCCCAGCTGCTGCGCGGCATCGCCGCGTCCGTCGGGGCGGGGCCCTGCGACGCGCCCGCGCTGCGCCGGGCGCTGCGCCGGGCCGCCGACGCCGGTTACGAGGCGGTGGCCGTGCCCGTCGAGGGGACCGTGCTGACAGTCGCCGCCGCGGCGGCCGACGCCGTGGAGGGGCTGCCGCAGGCCGCCGGCCTGTCCGTCGTCGCCGAGGCCGCGTTCGAGGCGGCGGGTGCCGCCCTCGCGCTGACGCCACAGCAGCTCGACGTGCTCGGCCGCGCCGGCGTCGTGGACGCCGGCGGACGCGGCCTGGTCGCGGTCCTCGGCGCGCTGGCCGACGCCGTCAGCGGACAGTCCCCGATGGGACCGCTCGCCCTCGCCACGCCGGTGACCACGCCCCGGGTCGTCGTCCTGCCGGCTGCCGCCCAGCGGCCCCACGTCGGGGAGGAGCCGGAGGGCCCCGCCTACGAGGTGATCTACCTCCTCGACGCGGAGGACGAGGCCGTGCCGCAGCTGCGCGCCCGGCTCGGCGGGCTCGGCGACTCACTCGTCGTCAGCGGCGGCGACGGACTGTGGAACGTCCACGTGCACGTCGACGACGCGGGCGCGGCCGTCGAGGCGGGCATCGAGGCGGGGCGCCCCTACCGGATCCGGATCACGCACTTCGCCGGCGCGGCCGCCGACCAGTCGGCCGGCCACCCCACCCACACCGGGGAGCTCAGCCCGACGCGCGCGGTCGTCAGTATCGTCCAGGGCGAGGGACTGGCGGGCCTGTGCCAGGAGTGCGGCGCCACCGTCCTGTCCGCCGACCCGGACCGCGCCCCCAGCAGCGCCGAGATCGCCGCCGTGATCCGCGTCGCCCACGCCCGCGAGGTCGTGCTGCTGCTCAACGACGCCGAACTGCGCGCCGCCGCCGGGGTCGCCGCCGACCAACTGCGCGACGAGGGCGTCCGGGTCGCGGTCATCCCCACCCGCTCGCCCGTGCAGGGCCTGGCCGCGCTCGCCGTGCACGAGCCGGCCCGGCGCTTCGACGAGGACGTGGTCGCCATGACCACCGCCGCCGGCGCCACCCGCTACGCCGAACTGGCCGTGGCCGAGGGGGAGTCGTGGACCATGGCCGGGGTCTGCCAGGCCGGCGATGTGCTCGGGCTGATCGACGGCGACGTCGCCGTGATCGGCCCTGCCGCCGAGATGGTCACCACCGCCTCGACCGTGCTGGACCGGATGCTCGCGGCGGGCGGCGAGATGGTGACGCTGATCGTCGGCGAGGACGCCGCGCCGGGCCTCGCCGACGCGCTCGTCGCCCACCTCCGCCGCACCAACCCGGTCGTGGACGCGGTCGTCTACGAGGGCGGTCAGGGCGCCGCGCCGCTGGTCGTCGGCGTCGAGTGAGCCGGGTCGCGTGACGCGGGCTGTCCGACCGATGGTGCATCGTTGATCCTGTGTCCGCTCTCGACGACCCCCTGAAGAAGCACCTCGGCACCCCCGCCAAGCAGCTGGCCGAGGGCCTCGAGCTGCACACCGTCGGCGATCTGCTGCACCACTTCCCGCGCCGCTACAACGAGCGCGGCGAGCTGACCAGCCTCGACTCGCTGGAGGTCGACGAGCACGTCACCGTCGTCGCCCGGATCGAGAAGTGCACCCTGATCCCGTTCCGGGGGCGCAAGGGCGACCGGCTGGAGGTCGTGGTCACTGACGGCCGCGGCCGCCTCTCGCTGACCTTCTTCAACCAGCGCTGGCGGGAGAAGGAGCTGCGGCCCGGCCGCAGCGGCATGTTCGCGGGCAAGGTCGGCGTCTTCAACCGCACCCGGCAGCTGACCAACCCGGACTACGAGCTCTTCGGCGACGGCGACGACCCGGACGCCCCGAAGGCCGCCGACCGCTTCGCCGGGCGGCTCATCCCCGTCTACCCGGCCTCGGCCAAGACCCCCTCCTGGCGGCTGGCCCTGGCGGTCGACACCATCCTCGACGGCATGGACTGGACCCAGGTCCCCGACCCGGTTCCCGCCTCGCTGCTCGCCGAGCGCGGCCTGATCCCGCTGCACCAGGCACTGGAGCAGATCCACCGCCCGCGCAACCAGGCCGAACGCCTCGCCGCGCAGGACCGGCTCAAGTGGGACGAGGCCTTCGTGCTGCAGGTCGCGCTCGCGCGGCGCCGGGCCGACGACTCCGCCCGCCCGGCGGTGGCCCGCAGGCCGCGCGTCGGCGCGTTGCTGGACGCCTTCGACGCCAAGCTGCCGTTCACCCTGACCGACGGTCAGCAGCGGGTCTGTGCCGAGATCTTCGCCGACCTCGCCACCGAACACCCGATGCACCGCCTGCTCCAGGGCGAGGTCGGCTCCGGCAAGACCCTGGTCGCCCTGCGCGCCATGCTCGCCGTCGTCGACGCGGGCGGCCAGGCCGCGCTGCTCGCCCCGACGGAGGTCCTCGCCCAGCAGCACCACCGCTCCATCGTGGAGATGATGGGGGAGTTGGCCCAGGGGGGCATGCTGGGCGGGGCCGAGCACGGCACCAAGGTCACGCTGCTGACCGGATCCATGGGTGTCCCGGCCCGCCGTCAGGCGCTGCTCGACCTGGTCAGCGGCGAGGCCGGGATCGTCATCGGCACCCACGCGCTGATCGAGGACAAGGTGCAGTTCCTCGACCTCGGCCTGGTCGTCGTCGACGAACAGCACCGCTTCGGCGTCGAGCAGCGCGACGCGCTGCGTGCCAAGGCCGAACGCCCGCCCCACCTGTTGGTGATGACGGCCACCCCGATTCCGCGCACCGTCGCCATGACGGTCTTCGGCGACCTGGAGACCTCCGTCCTGGACCAGCTCCCGGCCGGCCGCTCGCCCATCTCCTCCCACGTCGTCCCCGCGCTGGAACGCCCCAACTTCCTGGCCCGCGCCTGGGAGCGGATCCGCGAGGAGGCCGGCAAGGGCCACCAGGCCTACGTGGTCACCCCGCGGATCGGCGACGAGGAGGACGAGAAGGCGCTGAAGAAGGCCGCGAAGGAGCCCAAGGAGGGCGACGACCGCCGCCCGCCGCTGGCCGTCCTCGACGTGGCGCAGGAGCTGCGCGGCGGCCCGCTCGCCGGCCTGCGCGTGGAGGTCCTGCACGGCCGGATGGCGCCCGACGCCAAGGACGAGGTCATGCGCGCCTACTCGGCGGGCGAGGTGGACGTGCTGGTCGCCACCACCGTCATCGAGGTCGGCGTCAACGTCCCCAACGCGACGGTCATGGTCATCATGGACGCGGACCGCTTCGGCGTCTCCCAGTTGCACCAGCTGCGCGGCCGAGTCGGCCGCGGCTCGGCGCCGGGCCTCTGCCTGCTGGTCACCGACATGCCCGCCGCGTCCGCCGCCCGCCAGCGCCTCGACGCGGTCGCGGACACCCTCGACGGCTTCGAGCTCTCCCGCATCGACCTGGAACAGCGCCGCGAGGGCGATGTGCTGGGCCAGGCCCAGTCGGGCGTGAGGTCGTCACTGCGGGTCCTGTCGGTCCTGGAGGACGAGGACGTCATCGCCGCCGCGCGGGACGAGGCGACCGCGCTGGTCGCTGCCGACCCCGAACTGACGGACCATCCGGCGCTGCGCAGCGCGCTGGACTCCTTGCTCGGAGCGGAGCGCGCGGAGTACCTGGAGAAGGGCTGACGAGGGCTGGATTGTCAGTCCCCCCTGCGAGAATAGAGGTGTTGTGAAGGGCACTGACTGTGCAGGTCAGGCCTCGTTTTCAACATTCTCAGGGGGCACTTCCATGGCGTTCCGTCACCTGAACGAGCTGCCGCTCGGTGACAAGGTCTTCCGCATCGAACTCAGCAGTGAGGACGACCGCGAGGTCACCCTCACCCTCACCGGCTGGCGCGAGGGTCACGCGTCCGAGCCGATCGCCTCCGGCAAGCTCCGGCTGCCGGTGGAGGACACCGCGTCCCTCCGCATCGCGCTCAACCGCGCGCTGCGCGCCCTCGCCATCGTCGCCGACGTCTCCGAGCCGATCCCGGACCGGGACGTCCTCCGCGAGCTGTACCCGGGCCACGGCGCGCCGTGGGTCCCGCAGCACGAGGAGGAGCTGGTCCGTCGTTTCCACGACGGCGAGACCATAGCCCGCGTGGCGGCCCGCTTCGGCCGCACGCCCGACTCCGTCCGCACCAAGCTGCGCGAGCTGGGCCACGACCCCCGCCGCCCCGAGTACTGCCCGCCCGACGGCTGCCTCTCCTGGAGCCGCTACGCCAGCCCGGCCCTTCTGGGAACCGTGAGCACGGAGGGGTGACCCGCCAGGGGCGCGGCGAACTGCGCGAGCAACGTCGCGCAGTTCCCCGCGCCCCCGGGTGTTGCACTAGCGTGAAAGTGCACACCATTCCCCACCAGCAAGGACGCTGACCACATGACCCGCGTGATCGCCGGAGCCGCTCGGGGCCGACGCCTCGCAACGCCGCCGGGGAACGGTACCCGTCCCACCTCGGACCGGGCGCGGGAAGCGCTCTTCTCCAGCTGGGAGGCGCTGCGCGGCTCCCTCGCGGGCGCGCGCGTGATGGATCTGTACGCCGGGTCGGGCGCGGTCGGGCTGGAGGCCCTGTCCCGGGGGGCCGCGCACGCGCTCCTCGTCGAGGAGGACGCCGCCGCGGTCAAGGTGATCCTCGCGAACGTGCGGACGCTGTCGCTGCCGGGCGCCGAGGTCCGCTCCGGGAAGGCCGAGCGGGTGATCGCGGGGGCGCCCCCGTCCACCCCCTACGACCTGGTCTTTCTCGACCCGCCCTACGCCGTCACCGATGGCGAACTGCGGGAGATTCTGGTCACACTCGGCTCTGAGGGGTGGCTCGACGCCGACGTGATCGTCACCGTGGAGCGCAGCACCAGAGGCGGCGCTTTCACCTGGCCGGAGGGCTTCGAGGGCCTGCGCGAGCGTCGCTACGGCGAGGCGACCCTTTGGTACGGTCGCGCCGCCGACGGAGCCGGCAAGGGAGCCGGCCTGTGAGCGAGGAGATGACGATGTTCCGCCGTGCCGTCTGCCCGGGGTCCTTCGACCCCATCCACAACGGCCACCTCGACATAATCGAGCGCGCCTCGCGGCTCTACGACGTGGTCCACGTCGCCGTGCTGGTCAATCCCTCGAAGAAGGGGATGTTCAGCGTCGACGAGCGGGTCGCCATGATCGAGGAGATCACCGCGGGCTACGGCAACGTCAAGGTCGAGTCGCACCAGGGCCTGCTCGTCGACTACTGCCGCGACCGCGACATCCCCGCGATCGTGAAGGGCCTGCGCGCCGTCAGCGACTTCGACTACGAGCTGCAGATGGCGCAGATGAACTTCGGGCTGACCGGCGTGGAGACGCTCTTCGTGCCGACCAACCCCACCTACAGCTTCCAGTCCTCCTCGTTGATCAAGGAGGTGGCCATCCTCGGTGGCGATGTGTCCCACCTTGTCCCGGACTTGGTGCTTCGCAGGCTGACCGAGCGCATCGCCGAGCGGAGCTCGCAGCCCACGAAGCCCTAGGACTGAGTACAGTTCGTAGCTCCAGTTCCGGCCGGTCGTACTGGTCCGGGCAGCCTCGTGGAAAGCGTGACCCCGGTGGACGTGCAGCAGAAGCTCGACGAGATCACGAAGCTCGTGGAAGGCGCCCGTTCGATGCCGATGTCGGCCTCGATCGTGGTCAACAGGACTGAGCTGGTCGGTCTGCTCACCGAGCTGCGGGAGGACCTCCCCGGCGAGATCGCCAAGGCGCAGGAGACCGTCCAGTACGGCGACCAGGTCGTCGAGGACGCGCGTCGCGAGGCCGAGCGGGTGGTGGCCGCCGCGCACGAGGAGCGGCAGCAGCTGATCAACGGCACCGACTACGTCACCGTGGCCCAGGCCGAGGCGGACCGGGTGCTGGGCGAGGCCCGCGCCGAGGCCGCCGAGCAGCGGCGCGAGGCCGACGACTACGTCGACAGCAAGCTGGCCAACTTCGAGGTCGTGCTGACCAAGACCCTCGGCGCCATCGGCCGCGGCCGCGAGAAGCTGCGCGTGGCGGGCGGCTTCGTCGAGGGCGAGGACGGCGAGGAGTTCACCCAGGACCAGTTCCGCTCGCCCAACCCCGAGGTGGACGAGTACGTCGACGTGAAGCTCGCCGCGCTGGAGACCGCGCTCAGCAAGACCCTGGAGGCGGTCGGCCGGGGCCGGGACAAGCTGCTGGGCAAGCGGCCCATCGACGAGCTGGGCGCCTACCTGGCCGCCGCGGACGAGGCCGCCGCCGTCGAGCAGGGCGACACCCGCCAGGCGGCGGTCGCCGCCGAGCTGAGCCGGCAGGGGCTGATGCCCTCGGCGGAACAGCAGGAGCAGCACTACGAGCCGCAGCACCACGAGCCGCAGCACTACGAGCCGCAGCCGCAGGTGGAGTACTGGCCGCAGCAGGACCCCTACGGCCAGCCGCAGCAGCCCGTCTACGACCCCTACCAGGGCGGCGCCTACCCGCAGCAGCAGCCGGCGTACGACCCTTACACGGGCGGCTACGTCGAGCAGCAGCCGGTCTACGACGCATACGGCCAGCCGGTGCAGCACGCGCAGCAGGCGCAGATCCCGCAGCAGCAGCCGCCGCACTACGCCCAGCAGCAGGAAGTGACGAGCTTCTTCGACACCGGCTTCATCGACGTGTCGAAGCTGCGGGAGTACGGCCAGGGACACTGACCGCCGCGTGATCGTCCGACCCTGAGTTGGGTCGGGGTTCCGGCGTCGGGTATTCTGACCTCTCCGGCTTGATGTGCTGGCGTTGGCTGCTGCCCGAAACCCAGGTGAGCAGCCGCCGAAGACCTGAGTGAAGGACAGACCCCTGAACCGCCTCGACCACCGCAACCCGCTCGTGTTCGACACGCACGAGCTGGGACGTCGGCCTGGGGCGATGCGGAAGGTGTCCCGCTCGGCCCCGGCGCCCGCCAGCCTCGGCAACGAGGTGATCAGCGTCCCCGAGGGCGCGGCCATCGAGCTGGAGCTCCGACTGGAGTCGGTCATCGAGGGAGTGCTCGTCACGGGCACCGCCGAGGCCGAGCTCAAGGGCGAGTGCGTGCGCTGCCTGGAGCCGATCGAGCGTGAGCTCGACGCGGACTTCCAGGAGCTGTACTACTACCCCGAGGCGGCCGACCGCTTCGGGGGAGGGTCCGACTCCGACGAGGAGGAGGACGACGAGACTTACCGTCTCGAGGCCGACTTGTTCGACCTCGAGCCGGTGCTGCGTGACGCGGTGGTGCTCGCACTGCCGTTGCAGCCGGTGTGCCAGGACGACTGCCTGGGCCTGTGCTCCGAGTGCGGAGCACGACTCACGGACGACCCGGACCACCACCATGACGCCGTCGACCCCCGGTGGGCGGCACTGCAGGGACTCTCGGCCGCATCGAGCGCGACCGGTAGTGAAGAGGACAGCGTCACCCGGGAGGGTGCCGCCGAGAACCAGGAGAAGTAGCTGTGGCTGTTCCCAAGCGGAAGATGTCGCGCAGCAACACGCGTCACCGCCGTTCGCAGTGGAAGGCCACTGCCCCCGCGCTCGTGGCGTGCGACCGCTGCCACCAGCCGAAGCTGGGGCACATCGCGTGCCCGAGCTGCGGCACCTACAACCGCCGTCAGGTCCTGTCGGTCTGACGGCAGGAGAACACCAGATGTCAGCGTCAGCATCCGCTTCGCACGCCGACACCGGGTACAGCGTTCTGGAGGGACGGCTCGGCTACACGCTTGAGCCGTCCCTCCTGACGCGTGCACTGACCCACCGCTCGTACGCGTACGAGAACGGTGGTCTCCCCACGAACGAACGCCTGGAGTTCCTGGGCGATTCGGTGCTGGGCCTGGTGGTGACGGACACCCTGTACCGCGTCCACCCCGACCTCCCGGAGGGGCAGCTCGCGAAGCTGCGCGCCGCGGTGGTCAACTCGCGCGCCCTCGCGGACGTCGCGCGGGGTCTGGAGCTCGGTACCTTCATCAGCCTCGGGCGTGGTGAGGAGGGCACCGGTGGGCGGGACAAATCGTCGATCCTCGCGGACACCCTCGAGGCCGTCATCGGCGCGGTCTACCTCGACCAGGGGCTGGACTCCGCGTCCGAGCTGGTCCACCGGCTCTTCGACCCACTGATCGAGAAGTCGTCGAACCTCGGTGCGGGCCTGGACTGGAAGACCAGTCTCCAGGAGCTCACCGCGACCGTCGGCATCGGCGTGCCCGAGTACGTCGTCACCGAGTCCGGTCCGGACCACGAGAAGACGTTCATCGCAGCCGCCCGCGTGGCCGGCGAGGACTACGGCACGGGTTCCGGTCGCTCCAAGAAGGAGGCCGAGCAGAAGGCCGCCGAGAGCGCCTGGCACGCGATCCGTGAGAAGCACGGCGACGGCACCACGCCGGCCGGCGGCTCCGCGGGCTCCGCGCCCGCCACGCCAGCCGCCGACGCGTAGCACGGCTAGGCTGCCCGGATGCCTGAACTTCCCGAAGTAGAGGTCGTCCGGCGCGGTCTGGACCGCTGGGTCAGCGGCCGCACCGTCCGTGCGGTCGAGGTGCTGCACCCGCGTGCCGTGCGCCGCCATGCGGCGGGCCCGGAGGACTTCGCCGCGCAGCTGCGCGGCCGGAAGCTCGGGGCCGCCCAGCGCCGCGGCAAGTACCTGTGGCTGCCGATGCCCGGCAGCGGCGTCTCGCTGCTGGGCCATCTCGGCATGAGCGGCCAGCTGCTGGTGCAGCCCGAGGGCGCCCCCGACGAGAAGCACCTGCGCGTACGCGTCCGCTTCGACGACCCGACCGGCACCGAGCTGCGCTTCGTCGACCAGCGCACCTTCGGCGGCCTCGCCGTCGAGGACGCGGACCCCAGCGACCCGGACGCCGCCCCGATGTCCCTGGCGCACATCGCCCGCGACCCGCTCGACCCGCGCTTCGACGACACCGCCTTCCTCGCCGCGCTGCGCCGCCGCGCCAGCGGCGTCAAGCGCGCGCTGCTGGACCAGTCCCTGATCAGCGGCGTCGGCAACATCTACGCCGACGAGGCGCTGTGGCGCAGCAAGCTGCACTACGACCGCCCCGCCGACACCCTCACCCGCCCGGCCTCCGAACTGCTCCTCGGCTCCGCCCGCGCGGTCATGACCGAGGCCCTGGCCCAGGGCGGCACCAGCTTCGACAGCCTCTACGTCAACGTCAACGGCGAGTCCGGCTACTTCTCCCGCTCCCTCGACGCCTACGGCCGCGAGGGCGAACCCTGCAACCGCTGTGCCACCCCCATGCGCCGCGCCTCCTGGATGAACCGCTCCAGCTACTTCTGCCCCCGCTGCCAGCGCCTGCCCCGTTCGAAGTGAGCCGCCACGGATGAGGCCTTCGGTCTGCTGGGCGCCTGCACCGGTGCGGCGT
Source organism: Streptacidiphilus pinicola (assembly GCF_003258295.1). Lineage (GTDB taxonomy): Bacteria > Actinomycetota > Actinomycetes > Streptomycetales > Streptomycetaceae > Streptacidiphilus > Streptacidiphilus pinicola. The sequence goes on from NZ_QKYN01000103.1 coordinate 22,697, forward strand.
CGCAGCACCGGTGCAGGCGCCCAGCA
>NZ_QKYN01000104.1:0-24191 GCF_003258295.1 Streptacidiphilus pinicola
CTGGCCCACCAGCAGTGCCGCCTACACCCCGCTGCGCTTCCCCGGCCAGTACTTCGACCCCGAAACCCGCCTCCACTACAACCTCCACCGCCACTACGACCCCGAAACCGCCCGCTACACCTCCCCCGACCCACTCGGCCTCACCCCGGCCCCCAACCCGGACGCCTACGTCGACAACCCGCACACGTGGTCCGATCCGCTCGGCCTCTCCCCGCACCCGGCCGACGGTCAGGCCAAGAGAAGTCGCGCTCAGGATCTGCAGCCGGACGAGAACGCCCAGGGCAGTCACACGGTGTTCGAGCATGACGAAAACGGGCGTGTCACGCGCTATCAGACCTGGATCCACGAGCCCAGGAGCCCGAACGGTTGGATCAAGGGGCCTCGATTCCGCGGAACCGGGAAGGCCCATTCCGGAATCGAGCCTCCGCTGTACTATCCGAAGGGCGGCGGACTGGGAATATCGGCGACAGGCGAGAACCTGCCCCGAGGCTACTGAAGAGGAACCGGAATGCCCGAACGTCAGGATCCCGTCGCGGTGCTGCAGTCGGCCCACCCGGAGGTGTCCGCCGAGAGCGGGCCGGAGTGGCTCGCCGAGGTCGGCGGGGTGATCGAGGCGATCCCGTACCGGTGGTTGTACTGGCCGGAGATCGTCCAGGTGCGCGGCGCCGTCTTCGTCGACCTGCACGGAGCGGGACGGGACACCTACGACGCACGGCTCGCGTCGGCCGTGGAGTCCGGGCACCCGGACCGGGGCGGGGAAGCGTGGACCGCTCTGGTCGACAGCTTCAACTACTTCGAGGTCTCGGAGATCTTCCGGCGCTGGGGAGGGCCGCAGGCGTCCCTGGAGGACAGCCAACTCGCGCTGGCCGAACTGCTCCTGGAACCCTGGCGAGCGCGCCTGGCACAGGCGGCGCCCGACAGGAGGTTCCGGGTCGCCGTCGCGGAGCCCACGCCGGAGCTCGGTGTGTGCGTCGAGGTGCGGCAGACCTCTCCCGCGCTCACTCCCCCGGCCGGCTGGTAGCCGACCGTCAGAGGCCGTTCGCCCACGGCGGGCGGATGCGCGTGCCGTCGGACATGACCGCCTCCAGGCCGAGGGAGGTGGTGGTCCAGATGTGGGCCTGGGCGTCGGAGACGTTGTCGACGCGGAGGGTGCTGCCCGCGTTCACGATCAGGACGTCGCCGGCCGTGAGGTCGTGGACCTCGGAGTCGAGGGTGAAACGGAGGGTGCCCGAGAGGAGGTGGAGGATCTCCTCGCGGGTGACGGTGTGGGCCTGGCCCGGGGTGTGCGGCGGGATCTCCCCGCGCCAGGCGGCGAGTTCCTTGGTGCCGGTGGTGGGGTTGGCGTAGGAGACGAAACGGACGCCGTGGAGCTCGTGGACGGTGGCCTCGTCGTGGCGGATCACTGGCATGGCAGGGACGACCTTTCTTGAGCTTTACACAGATGGACAAGCAGCTTGTCTATATCGACAAGCTACTTGTCCATCGCGGTAAGGTCAACCCATGTCGGAACCAGCAGCCCAGCAGCCCCTCGCCTTCGCCGCGCTCGTGCTCGCGCTCGCCGGAGAGCTCGTGCAGGGCGTCCACGAGCGCGTCGTCGCGGCCGGGTTCGACGACCTGCGGCCCGCGCACGGCTTCGCCTTCGCGCGGATCTCGCACGGCGGCGCCACCACCGCGGAGCTCGCCGAGCACCTCGGGGTGACCAAGCAGGCATCCGCACAGCTCGTGGACGAGCTGGTGCGGAAGGGATATGTGGAGCGCACGCCGCATCCTGGCGACGCCCGGGCCCGGCTGCTGCGGCTGAGCGAGCGGGGCTGGGCCTGCACCCGCGCCGCCGACGCCGCCGCGGTCGCGGCGGTCGCGCCGTACCAGGAGGCGCTCGGGGCGGAGCGGTTCGCCGCGCTGGTGCGCGATCTGGGGGCCTTGGACCCGAAAGGTCCCATCCGTCCTGCTTGGTGACATCGGATCGACAGCTTTGTCACCGCCCGTGTCACAGCTCTGCCGCGATTCCCCAAGATCGCGGCATCCCTGGTGTGCCATGTCGTACCGGGCGGCCATACTTCTTCCGACAAGACTGCTCCGAGCGACACCGCTCCGGGAGTGCGCAGCACGGGGGAAGGAGCGCGCAGCATGGCTTCACCGGCCACGACAGGACCGGTCACCAGGCAACCGGCCGGGCCACGCGGGGACGTGCCACGACAGGCCGCGCCGCGGGCGGGGGCCGGGGGCACCGGGGGGCTGAGCTCCCGGCTGACCGGCACGCCGCCGCGCCGGCTGCAGACCACGTCCGTGCTGCTCGCCCTGCTGGCCCTGCTCTTCGGCGTGCTGACCGTCTGGCAGGTGAGCTCGCGCTCCACCGCGGCCGACAACGTCATCAACCACAGCCAGCCGCTGAGCAACGACGCGGCGAAGATCTTCCGCTCGCTCGCCGACGCCGACACCACCGCCGCCACCGGCTTCCTCCAGGCCGGTCAGGAGACGGCGGCGGTCCGCACGCAGTACAGCGACGACATCGCTACCGCCTCCCAACTGCTCACCCAGGCCGCCGCCCAGAGCGGCTCGGACGACCCGGGCCAGCAGTGGATCACCAAGCTCAACGCCCAGCTGCCCACCTACGCGGGCCTGGTCGAGACGGCCAAGGCCGACGACCGGCAGGGCATCCCGCTCGGCGGCGCCTACCTGCGCTTCGCCTCCGCGCAGATGCAGAACCAGATGCTGGACGAGGCGCAGAGCCTCTACCAGGCCGAGAGCAGCCGGCTGGACAACGACTACGCCGACGCCCGCTCGCTGCCCTGGGCCGCACTCGGCCTCGGCGTCGTGCTGCTGGCGCTGCTGGTGCGCGCGCAGATCCGGCTGTTCCACCGCACCAACCGGGTGTTCAACCTCGGTCTGGTCTTCGCCACCGCCTGCGCGACGGTCGCGCTGCTGTGGCTGGGGGTCGGTCAGAGCATCTCCGCCTCCTACCTGTCCGACAGTGACAGCAAGGGCGCCGCACCGCTCCAGATGCTGAACCAGGCCGAGATCGAGGCGCTGAAGTGCCGCGCCGCGGAGAACCTCAACCTGGTGGCCCGCGGCTCGACCACCGCGTACGAGACAGCGTGGGACGCCGAGAGCAAGAAGCTGGCCGGCGCGGGTGGCTACCTCGCCCAGGCCCAGCAGATGACCTCGGGCGACGCCGCGGCCCAGGGCGAGGTGAACGCCGCGGTGGCGTCCTTCCACACCTGGCAGTCCCGGCACGACGTCGCCCACACCGCGAACCAGGGCGGCGACTACGGCACCGCGGTGTCCGACACCATCGGCAGCGGCTCCGGCACCATCGACGCGGCCTTCACCTCGCTCAACAGCAGCCTGTCCGCGGCGGCGGCCAACGAGCAGGCGCAGTTCACCAGCCTCGCCGACAGCGCCCGCAGCGCCACCTCGCTGCTCGCGCCGGGCGCGGGCGTGCTGACGGTCCTCGCCGCGGCCGGCGTGGTGGTCGGCGTCAACCGGCGTGTGGCCGAGTACCGGTAGGGGGAGAGCAGAGATGAAGACCTTTGGCTGGTTGCGGCGACCGGGCGTCTGGGCGGTGACGTCCGCGCTGCTGCTCGGCGGGTTCGCCTTCGCCGGCAGCTCCGCGGCCGAGACGAACACCGCGCCGACGCGGCAGGCGGGCGTGCAGATCGTGCGCGCGCCGGGCGACAGCGGCGGCTGCGACCTGCAGGCCACGGTCGCGCCGAGCACCTCCGAGTCCGGGCTGGACGTCCAGCGCATCATCGCGCGCGGCAAGCTCGTCGCCGGCATCGACACCAACAGCTACCTGTGGGGGTTCCGCGACCCCAACTCCGGTGACATCCAGGGCTTCGACATCGACCTGGTGAGGGCGCTCGCCACGGCGATCCTGGGCGACCCGAGCAAGGTGACCCTGCTCGCCGTGCCGACCGACCAGCGCATCCCGGCGCTGCAGAGCGGCCTGGTCGACGTCGTGGTGCGCACCTTCACCCACAACTGCGACCGGGAGAAGCAGGTCTCCTTCTCCGCCGACTACTTCCAGACCGGGCAGCAGATCCTGGTCCCGAAGAACTCCCAGGTCACCGGGCTGAACTCGAGCATCCAGGGCCGGCGGATCTGCACCGCCAAGGGCTCCACCGCCGAGGCGCTGCTGCAGACCAGCCAGTACAAGTCCCAGGAGGTCCCGGTCGAGAACCAGCTGGACTGCCTGGTGCTGATGCAGCTCGGCCAGGTCGACGCGACCATCACCGACGGCGCGCTGGCGGCCGGCCTGAACGCGCAGGACAAGTCGCTGAAGATCGTGCCGGGCACGTTGGACACCGAGTTCTACGCGGTTGCGGTCAAGCTAGGCGCCACCGACCTGGCGGCCCGGATCAACGCGGTGCTGCAGTCCTACATCTCCGGTGGGGACTGGCAGCGCAGCTACCAGAAGTGGATCCGTCCCACCACCGGACAGGACGGAGCCCCGCCCACCGCCCACTACACGCGCTGACCGCGTCAAGGTTGCAACAAGGTCCGCCCCCGGGCATTCCGCCCGGAGCCGGATCTGAGAGTCTGCCACTCGACGGCGCGACCGTCGGCACGACCACCAGGGAGACAAGCAAGCATGGCGTTGACCGGACCGTACGGTCCCGTGATGAGCCGCGAGGAGGTGGACCGTACCCTCAAGGGGCTCGGCGACGAGCGCGAGGCCGTCGAATCCTCCCTGCTGGCCTTGCAGGACCACCCGGGCCGACGCCTGCTGGAGGGCGCCCAGCTGACCGGCCGCACCAACGAGCTCTGGGCCGCGGCCGAGCCCGGTCTGCAGCTGATGTGGACCCTCTTCGACACCTACTCCGAGGCGCTGGCCGCCGCCCGCGCGGTGCGTTCGCGGCGCAGCCGGCCCACCCAGTCCGAGCTGATCGAGCTGACCGAGCTGCTGCGCGGCAAGGGCGTCACCGTGGCCGGCAGCCAACTGCCCGGCGGCGGGCCCTCGCTGACCGGTGGTGCGCGGCTGAGCGAGCAGGTCAGCCTGCGCGAGCTGGTCGACCGGATGAACGAGTGGTACGCCCGGATCATGGAGGTCGCCTCCGCGGCCGACGCGGTCTGGTCGGCGCTGCCGGCCCGGATCGACCTGCTGCTGGCCGAGCTCGGCCGGGTGCAGGCGCTGGCCCGCTCCGTCGGCGTGCTGCCGGGCGAACATCCGGCGGGCGACGCGCTGGAGGAGCTCGGTCAGGAGCTCGGCGCGCTGCGCGGCGAGGTGGTCTCCGACCCGCTCGCCTTCTGGATACCGCGCCCCGTCGGCGCCCCCGCGCCCGGGCGCGCACCCGTCGGCGGCAGTGTGGAGACCGGCCGCTACGACCGCGCCGAGCGCGCGGTGGAGGACATCCGGCTCGAACTGACCGATCTGGTGCGGCTGCGGGACGACGCGGACGAGCGGCTGGAGCGCGTCGGCGAGACGCTGGCCCGCGCCGACGCCACGCTGGCCGAGGCGCGCCGCGCCCGCGGCGAGGTGCTGGCGAAGATCGCCGCCACCGAGGTGCCGACGGTGCCCGGGCCGGCCAGCGCGATGCGCGAGCGGCTGGCCCAGGCCGAGCAGTTGCGCCGGCACGGCCGCTGGTCCCAACTCGGCCCGCTGCTGGACACCCTGGAGGCGGCCTCCGAGCGGGAGTTGGAGCGGGCCCGGGAGTCGCTTACCTCGGTCACCGCGCCGCTCGCGGTCCGCGCGGAACTGCGCGGGCGCCTGGACGCGTACAAGGCCATGGCGGCCCGGCTCGGTGCCGCCGAGGACCCGGAACTGATCGAACGTTACGACCAGGCCCGGCGGATGCTCTGGAGCGCCCCCTGCGACCTGCGCGCCGCGGAGTACGCGGTGGTGCGCTACCAGCAGGGCCTGCGCGCGGTCCAGCAGCAGACGGCGGGACCGGTCGACGGACGCCCCTACGGTGCCTGAGCGCCGTCGGGGGGAAGCATCATGACAGGGCAACTGGAACAGGCTCAGCAACTGACGACCATTGCGGCACGGGCCGCAGGGGGATGGCGGGGATGAACGCGGTACCGTGCACACGGCCGGACTGCACCGGCACGGGAGTCATCGACGCGGACGGCTACTGCACCGAGTGCGGGCTCGCCCCGCTCCCGGCGGCGTCGCGCGCCGGAACCGGGCAGGCGGGCAGCGGGCAGGCGGGCGGCGGGACAGCCGGTGCCCGCACCGGTCAGGCCGTCGCGGCGGCGCCGAGCGGGCCGGGCGCGCCCTGCGTGCGCCCCGACTGCACCGGCACCGGCGTCATCGACGCCGACGGCTACTGCACCGAGTGCGGGCTCGCCCCGCTCCCGGTCGCGTCCGTACCGGCGCAGCAGGGCCCCGGCGGCAGCGGCTCGACCTCCCGCTCCACCTCCACCTCGCGCAGTTCGCGCAGCTCCCGCACCATGTCGGGGCGTTCGCGCTCGCTGCGGACGGGCCGCAGCGGCTCGGTCTCGGTGCGCACCACCAGCCGGGGCAGCCGCAGCCAGCGCGGCGCGCTGGGCGCGGGCCTGGTCGCGGTGCCGCCGGTGCCGAAGGAGGACCCGCGCTCCAAGGTGCTGGCCGACCCCGAGGTGGCCGAGCGCAAGCGCTACTGCAGCAAGTGCGAGGCGCCGGTCGGCCGCACCAAGAACGGCGTGGCGGGCCGCACCGAGGGCTTCTGCACCAACTGCGGTACGGCGTACTCGTTCACGCCCAAGCTGTTCGCCGGCGACCTGGTCGGCGGCCAGTACGAGGTGGTCGGCTGCCTGGCCCACGGCGGTCTGGGCTGGATCTACCTCGGCATCGACCGGCGCGTCAACGACCGCTGGATCGTGCTGAAGGGCCTGCTGGACACCGGCGACGAGGAGGCCCTGGCGGTCGCCATCGCCGAGCGCCGCTACCTGGCCGAGGTGGACCACCCGAACCTGGTCCGCATCATCAACTTCGTCGAGCACCCGGACCCGCGCAAGGGCACCCGGGACGGCTACATCGTCATGGAGTACGTCGGCGGCAAGTCCCTCAAGGACATCGCCGACGCGCGCCGCCAGGCGGACGGGCGGCGCGAGCCGCTGCCCGTCGAGCAGGCCATCGCCTACGCCCTCGAAGCCCTGCCGGCTCTCGGCTACCTGCACCAACGCGGGCTGATCTACTGCGACTTCAAGCTGGACAACGTGATCCAGTCCGAGGACCAGCTGAAGATCATCGACATGGGCGCGGTGCGCCGCCAGGACGACGACGGCGCCATCTTCGGCACCATCGGCTACCAGGCTCCCGAGATCGCCACCGAGGGCGTCTCCCCCGCCTCCGACCTCTACACCGTGGCCCGCGCGCTCGCGGTGATGACCTTCGACTTCCAGGGCTACTCCACGGTCTACCGGGACTCGCTGCCCGGCCCGGAGGAGGTCGAGGTCTTCAACCAGTACGAGTCCTACTACCGCCTGCTGGTCCGCGCGACCGACCCGGACGCGGGCCGGCGCTTCTCCTCCGCCCAGGAGATGGCCGAGCAGCTGACCGGCGTGCTGCGCGAGATCCTGGCGCTGCAGGACGGCCGGGCGCGCCCCGCGCTGTCGACGCTGTTCGGTCCGGAACTGCGGGTCGTCGACACCGAGTTGCTCCACGCCGACCTGGAGGAGCCGCCCGCGTCCACGCGCGGCGGCCGCCGCCGGCAGTCCGTGGCGCCCTCGCCCGGCAACCCCGTCATCACCCTGCCGAACGGCACCGTCACCGTCCCGCGGGTGCTGCCGCTGGACACCCGGGCGGCCGCGCTGGCCCTGCCGGTCCCGCGGATCGACCCGGGCGACCCGAACGCCGGCTTCCTCGCCTCGCTGATGGCCACCTCACCCGACGAGGTGCTCACCGCCCTCGGCACCGCGCCGGTCAACTCCGTCGAGCTGCGGCTGCGCGGCCTGCGCGCGCTGATCGAGAAGGGCGACCTGGTCGCCGTCCAGGAGGCGCTGACCCAGCTGGGCACGGACGCCGCCGACGACTGGCGGGTCGTCTGGTACCGGGGCCTGGCGGCGCTCGCCGCGTCCGCGGTCCCCGGCGGCCCCGAGTCCGGGGCGGCGCTGCGCGCGGCGGCCGAGTCCTTCGACGCGATCTACGACGCGTTCCCCGGCGAGGCCGCGCCCAAGCTGGCGCTCGGCGTCTGCGCGGAGGCGCTCGGCGAGCGCGAGGACGCCGCGGAGTTCTACCGCCTGGTGTGGACGACGGACCGGTCGTACGTGAGCGCGGCGTTCGGCCTGGCGCGGGTGCTGCTCGCGACCGGCGACCGGCCGGGCGCGGTGGGCGCGCTGGAGTCGGTGCCCGAGGCGTCCACGCACTACGTCGCGGCGCGCGTCGCGTCGGTGCGGGCGCGGCTGCGCGAGCGCGCCCCGCAGGAAGCCTTGCGGCTCGACCTGGACGCGGCCTCGGCCCAGTTGGGCGGGCTGGGTCTGGACGCGCGGCGGCGCGAGGAGCTGTCGGTCGAGGTGCTCGGCAAGGCGCTCGGGTGGGTCCTCGCGGGCCGCCCCGACGTCACCGGCGCGGCCGCGCCGATCACGCTGCTCGGCAGCCCCGCGGAGGAGCGCGCGCTGCGCTTCGCGCTGGAGGACTCCTACCGCAAGCTGGCCCGACTGGCCGAAAGTCCCGAACAACGGATCGCATGGGTCGAGCGGGCCAACCGCACGCGCCCGAGGACCTGGGTGTGAGCGAAAGCATGGATCAACTGACCCTCTCCTGCCCGAACTGCACGCAGCCGGTCGGCGAGTCCGACCGCTACTGCGAGGTGTGCGGCATCGACCTCTCCGCCGCCCGCGCCGCCTCCGCCGACCCCCGCTCGGCCGCGCCGAGCCCCACCCCGGCCACGCCGGACGAGGACGACGACCTCGCCGACGACTACCACTTCGCCCTCGACGCCTTCGGCACCCCGGCCGGCCCCAGCTCGTCCCCTGCGGGCGGCCCGGCCGGTGCGAGCCCTGCGGGCGGCGTGATCGGCGCGGACTTTGGGACCGGCCCGGCCGGTGCCGCCGGCGGAGCCGGGATGGCCGGGGCGGGCCCTGCGGGCAGCACGCACGGCTCAGCTCCCGGCGTCGGCCAGGCTGCTGCCGGCGCCGCAGGCGCGCAGGGCGCGGCTGGGGCTGGGTCGGGGGCGACAGGGGACTTCGTGTTGGCGGCGCCGTTGCTTGCCACGGAGGTGGAGGGGCCCGAGGCGGCAGCCGTCAGCGTGCCGGATCCGTGGAGCAGTGTGGCGGTCGGGGACAGCCGGCTGTGCGTCGGGTGCGGCGCGCAGCGGATCGACACCGACGGCTACTGCGAGGCCTGCGGCCTCGCGCAGCCGCGGCCGAGGGATCATCAGGAGCGGTCACTGAACGGCGTCTGCGGGGTGAGCGACCGCGGGCACCGGCACCACCGGAACGAGGACGCCTTCGCCGTCGCGGCGACGTCCCGGCCGGACGGCAACTCCGCCGCCGTCGCCGTGGTCTGCGACGGCGTCTCCTCGGCGACCCGGCCCGATGACGCGTCGCAGGCCGCCGCCGACACCGCCAGCGAGACGCTGCTGGAGGCGCTGGAGTCCGGCGAGGTGCCGGAGACCGCGATGACGCAGGCGATCATGTCCGCGGCCGCCCGCGTGGACGCGCTGGCGACCGAGTACGAGCGCGAGCCCAGCCGCAACGCGCCCGCCTGCACCATCGTCAGCGCGGTGGTGACGGAGGGTCGGGTGACCATCGGGTGGGTCGGCGACAGCCGCGCCTACTGGTTCCCGGACGACCGCTCCGGCTCGCGCCGGCTGACCGTCGACGACTCCTGGGCCACCCGGATGGTCGAGGCGGGGCTGATGACGGAGGCGGAGGCCTTCGCCGATCCCCGCGCGCACGCGATCACCGGCTGGCTGGGCGCGGACGCGATCGAGGTCGAGCCGCACATCACGACCTTCGTCCCGGACGCCCCGGGCACGGTGCTCATCTGTTCGGACGGTCTGTGGAACTACGCCGAGGCCGCCGCCGACCTCGCGGCCGTCGTCCCGGCGGACGCGCGGACCAAGCCGCTGCAGGCCGCGCAGACGCTGGCGCGTTACGCCTGCGATCGGGGCGGGCACGACAACGTCACGGTCGCGCTGCTGCCGGTCGACCGCGTCGATCCGCCCGAGCCCACCATGCCGGACCACCCGCCGACTCTCGTAGGCGAGAGCCTCGATTCACCCACCATTCAGCTTCGCGAGGGGGAGAGCTGACCATGGCCAAGCTCACCAAGTCCAACTTCCCGCAGTTCTCCGTCGACATCTTCCAGAACGCGTACCTCGCGCAGGGGGCGAACGAGGTCAACGCGATCGTCACGGTCACCGCGACCGGCGGCGGCACCAGCGCGGCGCTGCCCGCCGCGGGCTACGGCAGCCCGCTGGACGGGCCGGACGCGGCCGTCGTCATCGCCGTGGACTGCTCGGGCTCGATGGACTACCCGCCGACCAAGATCCGCAACGCGCGGGAGGCGACGGCCGTCGCGATCGACTCCGTCCGCGACGGCGTCGCCTTCGCCGTGGTGGCGGGCACGCACGAGGCCAAGGAGGTCTACCCGGGCGCCGGGCAGCTGGCGATCTCCTCGCCGGGCACCCGCGAGGAGGCCAAGCAGTCGCTGCGCCGGCTCACCCCCGGCGGCGGCACCGCGATCGGCACCTGGCTGACCAAGGCCGACCAGATCTTCACCACCCGGCCCGACATCTCCATCCGTCACGCGATCCTGCTCACCGACGGCCGCAACGAGCACGAGCGCCCGGACCAGCTCCAGCACACCTTGGACCGGGTCCAGGGCCGGTTCACCGCGGACTGCCGCGGTGTCGGGACCGACTGGGAGGTCGCCGAGCTGCGCCGGATCTCCTCCGCGCTGCTCGGCTCGGTCGACATCGTCGCCGACCCCTCCGGCCTGGCCGAGGACTTCCGGGCGATGATGGAGAAGGCCATGGGCAAGGCCGTCGCCGACGTCGCGCTGCGCGTCTGGACGCCGGCCAACGCGCAGGTGAAGTTCGTCAAGCAGGTCGCCCCCGTCGTCGAGGACCTGAGCGGCCGTCGGGTCGACGCGGGCCCGCGCGCGGGCGACTACCCGACCGGCTCCTGGGGGGGCGAGAGCCGCGACTACCACGTCTGCATCGAGGTGCCGCCGGCGGGCGTCGGCGACGAGATGCTGGCCGGCCGGATCAGCCTGGTCGTGCCGCAGCCGGACGGGACCACCGAGGTGCTCTCCCAGGGTCTGGTCAAGGCCGTGTGGACGGACGACCTCAACGCCTCCACCAAGATCAACCCGCAGGTCGCGCACTACACCGGGCAGGCCGAGCTCGCCGGCGCCATCCAAGAAGGTCTCGACGCCCACCGCCGCGGCGACCTCGACACGGCAACGTCGAAGCTGGGCAAGGCCGTTCAGCTGGCCGCCGAGTCCGGCAACGAGGACACGTTCAAGCTGTTGTCCAAGGTGGTGGACGTGGTCGACGCGAAGGAAGGTACCGTTCGCTTCCGTAAGAACGTGAGCGAGGAGGACTCGATGACCCTCGAGACACGCTCCACGAAGACCGTCAGGGTGAAGAAGTAGCGGGTCCGCCCCGCTGCATTCGAACGCGCTGCCGACCGACGCCCAGCCAGCCCGAGGGGGGCTTGCACGATGCCGATCTGCCCGAACGGCCACACCTCGCAGACCACCGACTACTGCGACTACTGCGGTGCGCCCATGACCGCGCAGCCGCAGCAGCCGGCCGCGGGTCAGCCGTGGCAGCAGCACGCGCCGTCCGCGCCCGCGCCCGCCACGCCGACGGCCGGGCTGCCGGTCTGCCCGATCTGCGCGACGCCGCGCACGGGCCGGTACTGCGAGGAGTGCGGCTACGACTGGGACCTGGCCCCGGCGGCGGCCGGGCAGGGCGCGGCGCCCGTGCCGGCTCCGTCTTCGGTCCCGGGTCAGCAGCCGATGGGCCAGCCCGGCATGGGTCAGCCCGGCATGGGCCAGCAGCCGATGCCGGCGCCCGCGCCGCAGCCGCAGTACGGGCAGCCGGGCCAGGCCCCGCAGGGCCTGGGGCAGCCGCAGCCGGCGCCGGCGGAGCCGGTCTCCGGGCCGGTCGTCAACGGCGGCGGGTACGCCTCGTACATCACCGGGGACACCAACGGCGGCAACACCGAGTACATGCTGGCCCCGCCCTCGCAGGGCGGCCCGGCCGGCGCGGCGCCCGCCCAGGACCCCTTCGGTCCCCCGTCGTCCTCCGTGGGGCAGCCGCAGCAGGGCGCACCCGGCTACCGGGGCACCTGGATCGCCGTGGTCACCGCCGACCGCGACTACTTCCAGGACATGATGGCCAGAAGCGGCCCGGAGGCGTCCGGACTCTACTTCCCGCCCTACTCCCCGGAGCGCCGGGTCCCGATGACCGGTCAGGGGCAGCTCCGCATCGGCCGCCGCAGCCACCAGCGCGGCACCGTGCCGGAGATCGACCTGTCGATCGCCCCGGAGGACCCGGGCGCCTCGCACAACCACGCGCTGCTCCAGGAGCAGCCGGGCGGCAGCTGGGTGGTGATCGACCAGGACTCCACCAACGGCACCTCGCTGAACGGGAGCCCGGACCCGCTGCCCGCGTTCACGCCGGTGGAGCTCAAGAACGGCGACCGGATCCACGTCGGCGCGTGGACCACCATCACGGTGCACTGCGCCTGACCGACCACGCAGGACCCGACACCGAACGGGGGGAACGGTGACAGGGGACGACAACGCGGCGATCACCGCCGACGGCCTGCGCAAGCGCTACGGCGCGGTACAGGCCGTCGACGGTGTCTCGCTCTCCGTCCGACGCGGCGAGTTCTTCGGTCTGCTCGGCCCGAACGGGGCCGGCAAGACCACCACACTGGAGATCCTGGAGGGTCTGCGCGAGCCCGACGAGGGCACCGCGACGCTGCTGGGCGAGCGCCCGTGGCCACGCAACCCGCGGCTGCTGCCGCGGATCGGCGTGCAACTCCAGGCCTCCGCCTTCTTCGAGCGGCTGACGGCCCGGGAGCAGCTGGCGACCTTCGCCTCGCTCTACGGCGTCGGCCTGCGCCGGGCCGAGGAGATGCTGGCCCGGGTGGGCCTGACCGAGTTCGCGGGCACCCAGGCCGAGAAGCTGTCGGGTGGCCAGGCCCAGCGACTCTCCATCGCCTGCGCGCTGGTCCACGAACCCGAGCTGGTCTTCCTCGACGAGCCGACCACGGGTCTGGACCCCCAGGCCCGGCGCAACCTCTGGGACCTGCTGCGCGAGATCAACGCCGACGGCCGGACCGTGGTGCTGACGACGCACTACCTGGACGAGGCCGAGATCCTCTGCGACCGCGTCGCCGTCATGGACCACGGCAGGCTGCTGCGCACCGGCGCGCCCGCCGCGCTGATCCGCGAGCTGGACGCGCCGACCCGGATCAGCGTCCCGTCGGGCGCGCTGAGCGCGGACGAGGCGCGCACCCGGCTGGGCAAGGCCGTGGAGGTCGCCGACGACGGCGTCTCACTGGTTCTCGCCACCCGCTCCCCCGCGCCCGTCCTCGCCCTGCTCGGCGAGCGCGGCGCGCTGCACGGTCTCGAGGTGCGCGGCGGCACGCTCGAGGACGTCTTCCTCCACCTCACCGGACGGGCGTTTCGGGAATGATCGGAGTCCGGGAATGAAGGCCTTCCTCTCGCTCTCCCGCGCGCTGATGGTCAGCAACTTCCGCGACCGCACCTGGCTCTTCTTCACGGTGCTGTTCCCGCTGATGTTCCTGCTGCTCTTCGGCGTCCTGTTCAAGGGCGGCACGGCGGCGCACTCGACGGTGCTTCAGGTGGGCCCGGTCCGGGTGCTCGACTCGATGACCCCGGCCGAGCGTGCGCAGCTCGGCCGGAGCCTGACGGTCAAACGGGACGACGACCTGGCCGACGCGCTGCGCAGGGTCCGTGACGGCACGGACGACGGCGCGCTGCAGCAGTCCGGGTCCGGGCAGCTGCTGCTGCACTTCTCGGCGGGCGACCAGACGCGCGCCGCGACGGTCCAGGCGCTGGTCAACGCGGTGGTCCAGCAGGCGAACCAGAACGCGACCGGACGCCCGCCGGCCTGGTCGCTGACGACCGCTCAGGTCGAGGACCGGTCGACCAAGCCGATCCAGTACCTCACCCCCGGCCTGCTGGGCTGGGCGATCGCCACCTCGGGCACCTTCTCCGCGGCGCTGACGCTGGTGGCCTGGCGCCGCAAGCGAATCCTGCGGCGGCTGCGGCTGGCCCCCGTCGGCCTGGCCGGGGTGATCGCCGCGCCCACGGCGGTGACACTGCTGGTGGCGCTGGTGCAGACCGCCGTCTTCCTCGCGGTGGCGACGCTGCCGTACTACGGCCTCAGACTGACCGGGGACTGGTGGCTGGCGGTGCCGCTGGTCCTGAGCGGTTCGCTCTGCTTCATGTCCATCGGCCTGCTCGCCGGCTCCTTCGCCAAGACGGAGAACGCCGCCCAGAGCGCGGCGCAGTTGATCGTGCTGCCGATGGCCTTCCTCTCCGGGGCCTTCTTCCCGCTCGACTTCGCCCCCGGCTGGGTCCGCGGCATCGCCCAGGTGATGCCGCTGCACCATCTCGCGACGGCGATGCAGGACGTGCTGAGCCGGGGCAAGGGCGTGGACGCGGCGCTGCCGACGATCGGCGGGCTGCTGGCGGTCGCGGTGGTGCTGTGCGCGGTCTCGCTCCGGCTCTTCCGGTGGGACGACGCCTGATATCCGGGGTGGGCGGCTTCCCCGGTCTGAGAGGATGGACGCGTGGACCAGATCAAGCGAGGAACCCTGCAGACCCAGACCTTCTACGAGCGGGTCGGCGGCGAGCCGACCTTCCGCCGCCTGGTCCACCGCTTCTACGAGGGCGTGGCCACGGACCCCGAGCTCCGCGCCATGTACCCGGAGGAGGACCTCGGCCCGGCCGAGGAGCGGCTCACCCTCTTCATGATCCAGTACTGGGGCGGCCCGCGCACCTACAGCGACGAGCGGGGCCACCCCCGCCTGCGCATGCGGCATGCGCCGTTCAAGGTCGACCAGGCCGCGCACGACGCGTGGCTGCGCCACATGCGCGACGCGGTGGACGTGCTGGAGCTGGACGCGGAGGACGAGACCGAGCTCTGGGAGTACCTCGTCTACGCCGCGCGCCACATGATCAATTCTGACTGAGTCAGTTGCACTGTTCAGGGGCGCGGGGAACTCAAACCAAGTGGGCATTCACAGCCCGGGCCTCTTCCGCCAGGGTCGGGGTTTCCAGGACCGTCGCGCCCGCTGCCTCCAGCAGCTCGACGCCCTGGCAGTCCGCGACGAACAGCGCCGGTTCGCGCCACGCCAGGACCACGCGGCCGATCCCCGCGGAGCGGATGAGCTCGGCGCACGGGGAGGGGCGGGAGGCGCGGACCGAGCAGGGTTCCAGCGTGGAGTAGATGGTCGCCGTGCGCAGGCGGGGATCCCCCGCCGCGAGCTTGGCGAGCGCGGACTCCTCGGCGTGGACCTTGTCGTCGCCGCCCTCGCGGGAGAAGCCGCGGGCCAGCTCCGTGCCGTCGGCGGCGACGATGACCGCGCCGACGGAGTACGCGGTCTCCGACGGCGGGCACTGCCGGGAGAGGTCGATCGCGACACGCATCCAGCGCAGGTCCGCGTCCGTCAGGCGTGACGCGTCGGACCGCCGCGCGGCGTAGCGCAGGACGACGAGGTCGCCGAGCGGGTCGGCGCCGAGGAGGGTCATCCGGTGCGCGGCGTCCTGCGGGAACGGCAGGCCGACCGGCGGGGCGAAGCGCGGGGCTGCGGCGTCGCCGACGAAGAACGGGGCGACGGCCAGCTGGATCTCGTCGACCAGACCCGCCGTCAGAAAGAGCGAGTGGATAGCGCCGCCGCCCTCCACCATGAGCCGGCGCACGCCCCGCGCGCCCAGCTCGTCGAGCACGCGCGCGGGATCCAGCTCCGCGCCCGTCCCGACGACCTCCGCCACCCCGCCCAGTGACTCCCGCAGGGCGGGCACCGCGGCGTCCGGAGCGAGGACCAGCTTCGCCCCGCCGCTCCCCCACAGGCGCAGCTCGGCGGAGAGGCCGCCGCGTCCGACGAGGGCGACCTTCAGCGGGTGCGCGGGCAGGCCGCGGGCCACGCGCGCCGCGCGCCGACCAGCGTCGCGGACCTCGAGCCGGGGGTCGTCCGCCCGCAGCGTTCCCGCGCCGACCAGGATCGCGTCGCTCTCGGCGCGCAGCGCGTCGACCCGGTCGAAGTCCTCCGGCGAGGAGAGCAGCAGGCGCTCCGGCGTGGCGTCGTCGATGTGCCCGTCGACGGACATCGCGGCGCTGATCAGCACGGAGGGACGTGCGGGCTGGGGTTCGAGGCTCATGAACGACTCCAACGATTGTGTCCGTCCCGATATGCCTTGGCGTCTTGGCAGAGCACTGACCGTAGTGACACACTCACTTCACGTCACCTACACGCAACCTGGGGACCACGCTCCGCATTCTTGCGACGACCGTCCGCATTCAGCCGATCGTGGGTAGTTGTGTTAGACGACTTTCGTACTGGGGGAGAGAAAACGGCATCCATCGCCAAGAACGCCTACGTCGCGCACGAATGACGTGCGTTCCGACTTGACGTCAGCTGGAGCCGCCGTGGGGGGAACCGAGATCGGGGGGAAGCACTCGTGCGTTGGCTGATCACGTCCTGCCTGCGCCTGGCCGCCGCCGTCGTCGTCGCCGCACTCGTGGTGATGGGGCTGGGCATCGGGTCACTGAGAAACGCCGCCGTGAACACCCTGCCGGAGTTCCTTCCGACGCAGGTGGAGATCCAGACCGAGGCGATCGGGTTGTCCACCAACGAGGTGGAACAGCTGATCACCGTCCCGATGGAGGACGAGCTCAACGGCATCGCCTTCCTGGACCACCTCCGCTCCCGCTCGCTGCCCGGGCTCTCCGACATCGAGCTGACCTTCAAGCCCGGCACCGACATCTACCAGGCCCGGCAGCTGGTCCAGGAGCGGGTCACCCAGGGCCCGGCCGTCGTCAACGTCGGCACGCCGCCGGTGATGGTGCAGCCCCTGTCCGCCGAGTCGCGGGCGCTGATGGTGGGGATCTCCTCCACCAGCGTCAACCCCATCAACCTGTCCACCCTGGCCCGCTGGCGGATCCGCCCGCGGCTGCTCGCGGTGCCGGGCGTCGCCAACGTCACCATCTGGGGCCAGCGGGACCAGCAGCTCCAGGTCCTGGTCGACCCGGCCCAGATGCACGCCAAGGGCGTGACGCTGACTCAGGTGATCAACACCGCCGGTGACGCGATGTGGACCTCACCGCTCTCCTTCGTCGAGGCCTCCTCCCCCGGCGCGGACGGCTTCATCGACACCCCCAACCAGCGCCTCTCGGTGCAGCACCTGCTGCCGATCTCCACCCCGCAGGACCTGGCCAGGGTCCCGGTCGAGGTCGACACCGGCGCCAGCAAGCTGAAGCTCGGCGACGTGGCCCAGGTTGTCGAGGACCATCCGGCGCTGCGCGGCGACGCCGTGCTGACCTCCCAGGCCGGGGACGGCACCGGCTTCCTGATGGTGGTCCAGAAGTTCCCCGGCGCCGACTCGCTCGCCGTGGACCGCGGCGTCCGGCAGGCCATGGCCGAGCTCGCGCCCGGCCTGTCGGGTGTCAAGGTCGACATGAACGTCTACCGGCCCGCGAACTACCTGGACGCGGCGCTCGCCAACCTCGGCTGGGCGTCCCTGGCCGGGCTGGTGCTGCTGGTCGTCTGGCTCGGGGTGGCCTGGCGCTCCTGGCGGGTGGCCCTGGTCGGGCTGGTGGCCGTCGCGCTGCCGATGATCACCGCCGCCTGGGTGCTGGAACTGCGCGGCGCCACCTTCGACTGGTTCACCCTGGCCGGCCTCGCCGTCGCCCTGGCCGTCGTCGTGGACGACGCCGTCTCGGCGGTCGCGGCGGTCCAGCGCGGCCTCGACCGGCCCCCTGGCGGGAGCGGGGACGGGACCGGCGACGCGGCCGGGGACGGGAGCGGCCGGGAGGGCCGCGCCGCCGCGCTCACCGAGGCGCTGCTCGGCGTGCGCCGCCCGCTCGGCTGGGCGCTGGCCGTACTGTTGCTCGCCGGCGTCCCCCTGCTGCTCGTCCCGGGCAGCAACGGCGCGCTGACCCGGCCGATGCTCTTCTCCTACGCGCTCACCATGGTCGCCGCGACCGCCGTCGCCCTGACCGTCACCCCGGCGCTCGCACTCCTGCTGCTGCGCCGCTCGCCCGAGGGCCGCACCGTCCCGCCCGTCGCGCGTGGGATCGAGGCCGGCTACGACCGGCTCGCCGCCGTCTTCGCGCGGCGCCGCGCGCCCGCGCTGGTCCTGGCCGGCGTGCTGACCCTGGCCGCGCTCGCGATCGTGCCGCAGTTCGGCGACGGCGGCCTGATCCCCACCCCGCAGGACCGCAACCTGGTCGTGCAGTGGAGCGCCGCTCCAGGCACCTCGCTGCCCGCCATGCGGCAGACCACCGAGGCGGCCGGCTCCGATCTGCGCGCCGTGCCCGGCGTCACCAACGTGGCCAGCGACATCGGCCAGTCGCTGCTGGGCGACCAGATCGTCAACGTGGACTCCGCGCAGACCTGGCTCACCGTCTCCGGCGGTGCGGACCTGGCCCGCACCAAGACCGCGATCGACAAGGTCCTCGCCCGCTACCCGGCGCTGCACAGCCGGCTGCTGACGTACGCGCAGTCCGCGCTGGCCCAGGCCCCGCGCTCGGACACCGACCCGGGCGGCAGCGCGCCCCTGACGGTCCGTCTCTACGGCACCGACTGGGCGACCCTGACGGCCCGCGCCGACCAGCTGCGCTCCCTCGTCGACGGCATCGGCGGGGTCAGCGGCGCGACGGTCCACCAGCCCACGCAGGAACCCTCCATCCTGATCGACACCGACGTCGACAAGGCGGCCCAGTACGGCCTCAAGCCCGGCGACGTGCGCCGCGCGACCGCCGTGCTGATCTCCGGCATCCCGGTCGGCAGCTACTACCAGCAGCAGCAGATCTTCGACGTCGCGGTGTGGAGCGTCCCCGCGGTCCGCGACAACCTCGGCGACATCCAGAACCTGCTGCTGGACACCCCGAACGGCGGCCAGGTGCCGCTCAAGGACGTCGCCACGGTCAGCATCGCGCCCGCGCCGACGGAGGTCGACCACGAGCAGGCCTCCCGCTACCTCGACATCACCGCGCAGCTGCACGGCATCGACGCGAACACGGCGGTCTCCCGGGTCCAGGCGGCGGTGCGCGGCGTCGCCCTGCCGCTCGGTTACCACGCCGAGGTCTCCAGCGGCCTGGCCCAGCAGCAGGACGCGTCGCTGCAGATCATCCTGGTCGCCATCGGCTGCGCGCTCGGCACGCTGCTGCTCTTCCAGGCGGCGCTGAAGAGCTGGTCACGGGCGGGACTGCTGCTGCTGACGCTGCCGCTGTCCCTGGCCGGCGGCGCGCTCACCGCGTTCGCCGCGGGCCGCGAGCTGTCGGCCGGCACCCTGATCGGCTTCCTCGGCGTCCTCGCCCTCGCCGTCCGCGGCGGCCTCCGCGTGCTGCGGCGCACGCGCGAGCTGGAGCTCGGCGGCACGACGGCCGCCGCCGGGGCGGCCGCGCGGGAGGCGTCCTTCCCGCTCGTCGCCTCCGCGGTGGGGCTCATCCTCCTCGTCGTCCCGTTCACCGTCCGCGGTGACGTGGCCGGGCTGGAGCTGGTCCGCCCGCTCTCCTTCGTCCTCATCGGCGGCGCGGTGACGGCCACGGCCGTGACCCTCTTCCTCCTCCCTGCCTTCGCCGGCCGGGGCCCCGGCCCTTCGGAGGACGAGGCAGACCTCTTCCCCGACGACGGCGGCGAGCCGGCTGACGCCGGGGTGGAGGAGAACGGTCCGAGCGCGACGGCAGTTGCACCCCCGGGGGCGCGGGGCACTGCCGATATGCGGCTCCGCCGCGGGGCGCGAAAATCCCCCGGCCGAAGGCTGGGGGAGGAGCCGCAGATGTCAGAGCCTCCCGCCCCCAAGCGAGGCGCAGCCTGATGCGCGGGGCGCGCGGACTCGTCGTCGTGGTGGCCGGGGTGGTGGGGGTGGCCGTGCTCGCCGGGTGCGGGCCGAAGGACGACACGCCGAACGCCTACACCCCCGCGTCCCTCGCGCCGCTGCCCAGCGCGACGGCGACCCTGCCCGGGTACGGGCACGTGCGGAAGGTGGTGCTGACCCCCCTCGCGGAACAGCGGGTGCGGGTGCGCACGGTGACGGTCGCTCCGGGGGGAGGCGGCCAGACGCAGGTGCCGATCACGGCCGTGATCTACGACCCGGAGGGCGTCCCCTGGGTCTACGTCCCGGACGGCGGACACGCCTACACCCGGCACGCGATCACCGTCGCGCAGTACGTCGGCGAGACCGTCGACCTCAGCGCGGGGCCCGGCCCCGGCACGCAGGTGGTCGTCGTCGGCGCGGCCGAGCTCCTCGGCACCGAGTACGGAGTGGGGGAGGAATGATGCGCGCGCAGGCCAAGGGGCGCGGCGGCGTGATGCGTGCCATCGTCGCCTGGAGCCTCAACTTCCGGTTCCTGGTGGTCGCCGCCGCCGTCGCGATGATGACGATCGGGATCGCCAGCGTCCGCAGCACGCCCGTCGACGTCTTTCCCGAGTTCGCTCCCCCTCAGGTGGAGATCCAGACCGAGAGCCTGGGCCTGTCCACCTCGGACGTGGAGCAGCTGGTCACCGTGCCGCTGGAACTGGCGATGAACGGCATGCCCGGACTGAGCCAGATGCGGTCGACCTCGGTGCCGCAGCTCTCCTCCATCGTCATGGTCTTCTCGCCCACCACTGACCTGCTGCACGCCCGTCAGCTGGTGCAGGAACGGTTGACCACCGTCCGGCCGACGCTGCCGCGCTGGGCCAGCCCGCCGGTGATGCTGGCGCCGGTCTCCGCGACCGCGCGCGTGCTGCAGATCGGCATGACGGCCAGCGGCAACGGCCCGCACGGCAAGCCGCTGACACCGATGGAGCTGTCCCAGCTCGCCTACTGGAACGTCAAGCCGCGCCTGCTGCACGTCGACGGCGTGGCGGACGTGTCGATCTGGGACCAGCGCCCCGAGGCGTTCCAGGTCCAGGTGGACCCGAAGAAGATGGCCTCGCAGCAGGTCACTCTGGACAACGTGGAGCGGTCCACCGCCGACGCGCTGGACTCGGGCGCGCTGCAGTTCTCCACCGGCGCCGTCGTCGGCGCGGGCGGGTTCCTCGACGGCGGCGCCGCGCCCGGCCTCGGCGGCCAGCGGCTTCCGGTCGCCCACCAGCTGGCCGTGCAGAGCCCCGCCGACCTGGCCAAGATCCCGCTCGAGGACCAGGCCGCCCAGGGCAAGAAGGTGACGCTGGGCCAGATCGGCCAGGTCACCCAGGGCTACCAGCCGCTCATCGGCGACGCGATCATCAACGGCAAACCGGGCATCCTGCTGGTGGTCGAGAAGCTGCCCTGGGGCAACACGCTCAAGGTCACCTCGGCGGTGGACGACGCGATCAAGTCGCTCCAGCCCGGCCTGCAGGGCGTCTCCTTCGACTCGCACATCTTCCGGCCGGCCGACTTCATCGACGACTCCATCCACAACCTGCTGAGCTCGCTGCTGCTCGGGTTCCTGCTGGTCGTGGTGATCCTGGTGCTGTTCCTGTTCGAGTGGCGGGTGGCGCTGATCAGCCTGATCACCATCCCGCTCTCGCTGACCGCGGCGGTACTGGTGCTGCGCGCGGTCGGGGCGACCGTCAACACGATGGTGCTGGCCGGCCTGATCATCGCGCTCGGCGCGGTCGTCGACGACGCGATCATCGACGTCGAGAACATCCTGAGACGCCTGCGCATCGCCCGCCGCACCGGCAAGGACGGGGACAAGGCCAGCAGATCCACGGCCCGGATCATCCTCGGCGCCTCGCTGGAGGTCCGCAGCCCGATCGTCTACGCGACGCTGATCATCGTCGCGGCCGCGGTGCCGATCTTCCTGCTGCACGGCCTGACCGCCGCCTTCTTCCGGCCGCTGGCCTTCGCCTACACGCTCGCGATCCTGGCCTCGATGGCGGTGGCCCTCACCGTCACCCCGGCGCTGACGCTGATCCTGCTGCGTCGCGCGCCGCTCAAGCGGTTCCAGTCGCCGCTGGTGCGGGTGCTGCGCCGCTGGTACGAGCGGTTCCTGAACCGGATCGTGGCCCGGCCGACCGCCGCGTACGGCGTCTTCGCGGCCGTCGTGCTGTGCGGCGCGCTGATCGCGCCGCAGCTGGGGCAGTCGCTCTTCCCCACGTTCCAGCAGCGCGACCTGCTGATCCACTGGGACGCCATTCCGGGCACCTCCGACCAGGAGGTGCTGCGCACCACCACCCAGCTCGACGCCGAACTGCGGGCGATCCCCGGCGTCGAGGACTTCGGCGCGCACATCGGCCGCGCCCCGCAGGGCGAGGAGATCGTCGGCATCAACGCGGCCGAGGTCTGGCTGCACATCTCGCCGAACGTCGACTACAACAAGACGGTCCACGCGGTGCGCCAGGTCGTCAACAGCTACCCGGGCCTGTACCGGGACGTGGAGACCTACCTCAACGAGCGCATCGAGGAGGTGCTGAACGGCTCCAAGCAGGCCGTCACCGTCCGCGTCTACGGCCAGGACCTGGCCCAGATGCGCAGCACCGCGCAGTCCGTGCTCGGCCAGGTCTCCAGCGTGCCCGGGGTGGTCGACCCGCACATGGACCTCTCGGTCGACACCCCGCAGATCAACGTCGAGGTCGACCTGGCCAAGGCCGCCAAGTACGGCCTCAAGCCGGGTGACGTGCGCCGTCAGGCGGCGACGCTGGTGGCCGGCCAGGAGATGGGCAACGTCTTCGAGAACAACCAGGTCTACGGCGTCTACGTGTGGAGCATCCCGTCCGTGCGGGAGAACGCGGGCGCGATCGCCGCGCTGCCGCTGGACACCCCGAGCGGCGGCCACATCAAGCTGAGCGACGTGGCCAGCGTGAAGCTGGGCCCGGACCCCTATCTGATCACCCGTGAGGACAACTCCCGCTACATCGACGTCGGCGCGAACGTCGCCGAGGGACGGGACCTGTCCGCGGTGGTCAGTCAGATCCGCGCCAAGCTCGCCGCCAACGTCACGGTCCCGCAGGGCTCGCACTACGCGCTGCTGGGCGAGTACCAGGAGCGGCAGCAGGCGCAGCAGAGCCTGCTGACCACCGCCGCGCTGGCGGCCGTAGCGATCTTCCTGCTGCTGCAGCTTGCCTTCGGCTCCTGGCGGCTGGCCACGCTGCTCTTCGTCACCCTGCCGATGGCGCTGGTCGGCGGCCTGATCGCGGTCTGGTTCGGCGGGGCGGAGGTCACCATCGGGGCGCTGGTGGGGTTCTTCACGGTCTTCGGGATCGCCGCGAGAAACGGGATCCTGATGATCAATCACTGCCAGCATCTGGAAACCGAGGAGGGCATGGAGTTCGGCCCGGACCTCGTCGTCCGCGGCGCGAGCGAACGTCTGGCCCCGATCCTGATGACCTCGCTGGCGACCGGGCTCGCCCTGGTGCCGCTCGTCATCGCGGGGGACCAGCCGGGCCGCGAGATCGAGTACCCGCTGGCCGTCGTCATCCTCGGCGGCCTGGTGAGCTCCACCCTGCTCACGCTCTTCGTGGTGCCCTCGCTCTACCTGCGGTTCAGCCGGCGCAAGCCGCGCGAGCCGGAGACGCCGCTCATCGAGGCGTAGGGCGACGGCGGCTCAGCCCGGAACGGCGATCCCGTCCAGGACCATCGACAGGTACTGACGGGCGATCTGCTCCGGGCTGTGCCCGCCCCCCGGCCGGTACCAGGACGCGGCCACCCACACGGTGTCGCGCAGGAACCGGTAGGCCAGCCGCAGATCCAGATCCGCGCGGAAGGCCTGGGTGGAGACCCCGCGCTCCAGGGTCTCCAGCCACACCTGCTCGAACCGCGTCTGCGACGCGACCAGGAACGCGAACCGCGGCTGCGCGGAGAGCTGCCGGGCCTCCTTCTGGTAGATCGCCACCGCGTCACGGTGCCGGTCGATCTCCCGGAACGACTCCGTGACCAGCGCGGCCAGGGTCTCCTTCGGACTCAGCCGCGCGGCCAGGACCTCGTCGTAGCCGGCCCACAGCTCGTCCAGGAAGCCGGAGAGGATCTCCTCCAGCATCGACTCCTTGGAGTCGAAGTGGTAATAGAGGCTCCCGGCCAGCAGCCCCGCCTCGTCCGCGATCTTCCGCACCGTCGTGGCGTTGTAGCCCTGCTCGGCGAAGAC
>NZ_QKYN01000104.1:24200-24407 GCF_003258295.1 Streptacidiphilus pinicola
GGCGGGAGACGCGGACTGGCTGCTCTTCTGTGGACTCGGCACCCGCACATTCTCCCGTACGCGATCCCGCCGGGGCCTCTTCCGTCGACGCCGTCACTGAGTCACCATGGGAACGCGAACCGTCACCGACAGGAGGGGGTCGTCATGAAGTTGGGCAAGCTCGTCGCCAAGGGCGTCGCGGAGGACGTGCTGTCTCTTATACACACT
>NZ_QKYN01000105.1 GCF_003258295.1 Streptacidiphilus pinicola
GGGGGGGGGGGGGGCGGGCGGCCGGGGGGGGGCCGGCGGGGGGCGCGCGCGGCGCGCGGAACCGCGCTCGGCCTCCAGGCGACGCGCGGCGTCCTCCCGGGAGGGAAGATCGGCGAGCGCGGGGCCGCGCCACAGCGCCAGCGCGTCGCGCAGCAGCGCCGCGGCCCGCGCGGGCTCCGCGCTCGCAGCCTGAGCGACGAGGGCGCGGAACGCGGCGGCGTCGGTGTCGCCGCCCAGCAGCCGGTAGCCCTCCGGGCCGGAGCCGACGTGCGCCGCGCCGAGCGCGCGCCGCAGCCGGGCCACCAGCGTCTGCAGGGCGTCCTGCGGATCGGCTGGGCCGTCCTCGCCCCAGATCTCCTCGATCAGCGCCCACGGCTGCGCGGCCCGTCCGTCCCGCAGCGCGAGCGCCGCGGTGAGCGCGCGCAGTCGCGCACCGGGCAGGGCGACGGGCCGGGCGGCGGGCCCGTGGGCGGCGGCGTCCTCGCGGACGACGAGCGTGCTGCCGAGGATCCCGAAGCGCATCCCCACATTCTGGCCCACGTTCCCCCACCGCTGGTGATCGACGGACAAGCGGAACCGGTCCGCCCCGCCGCGCGTTCATCCCGCAGGGGCGGAGGGCCGCGTGCCGGGCTTGGCGTGCGGCACGGCGACACGGCATCATCGGCACTTCCGCCCGTCCGCCGCTGTTCTGCTGTTCTCGACCGGAGCCCCGTCACCCATGAGCGCGTTCGCCAACCACTCGCCATCGCATTCGGACCGCCGGATCAGCACCGTCTTCTGGGTCCTGCTCGCGATCTTCGTGACGACCGGGGCCATGCTGTGGACCGGCACCGGCAACGCCAAGCTCGGGGTGTTCCTCTTCGTCTGCGCGGGCTGGCTGATCTCGCTGTGCCTGCACGAGTACGGCCACGCG
Organism: Streptacidiphilus pinicola; assembly: GCF_003258295.1. GTDB lineage: Bacteria > Actinomycetota > Actinomycetes > Streptomycetales > Streptomycetaceae > Streptacidiphilus > Streptacidiphilus pinicola. The sequence continues at coordinate 914 of NZ_QKYN01000105.1, forward strand.
CGCGCGGCCCTGCACGGCGGGGACATCAGCGTCGGCTCCAAGGGCTACCTGACGCTGAACCCGCTGAAGTACACGCACCCGGTCTACAGCTTCGTGCTGCCGCTGATCTTCATCATCCTCGGCGGCATCGCACTCCCCGGCGGCGCGGTCTACATCGAGCGCGGCCGGATCCGCAGCAAGGCGAAGAACGCCCTGATCTCGGCCGCGGGCCCGGCGATCAACGCGGGCTTCGCGCTGGTCCTGCTGATCGTCCTGGCGGTGGCCGCCCCGCAGTTCGACGGGGTCTACCGGGTGCCGCACCTGGAGTTCTACTCGGCGCTGGGCTACCTGGCGATGCTGCAGGTGATGGCGACGATCCTGAACCTGGTCCCGGTGCCCGGCCTGGACGGCTACGGCATCATCGAGCCCTGGCTCTCCTACGAGACCCGCCGCTCGCTGGCGAACATCGCCCCCTACGGGATGATGATCGTCTTCTTCCTGCTCTGGAACCGCACCGTCAACGGCTGGTTCTTCGGCAACATCGTCAACCCGATCCTGAGCTGGTTCGGCGCCGACTGGTACGCCCTCTACGGCAGCACCCTGTTCCACTTCTTCAACATCGGCTTCTCCGGCTTCGGCAGCTGAGCCGGGCGACCCCTCAGACGCGTGAACGCCGCCACTGGACCCAGCCGACGTTGCTGGCGACGCCCGCGAGCAGCACGAAGGCCAGGCCCACCCAGAACTGCGCGAGCACCGAGACCACCGCGGCGGCGAGGGCCAGGACGGCGAGGGCGAAGGCGAACAGGGCGAAGCGGGGCATCGGGAGTCTCCGAGGGGCGAACAACGACGGGCCGGACAGGGATCCATTCTCCCTCCCCGGCCCGACTGCTCCCGACCGGGGGTGTCAGACGTCGGTGATGCGCAGACCCGCGTGCGCCTTGTAGCGGCGGTTGACCGAGATCAGGTTGGCCACCAGCGACTCGACCTGGTGCGCGTTGCGCAGCCGCCCGGCGAAGACGCCGCGCATGCCGGGGATGCGGTTGGCCAGCGCCTGGACGGCGTCCGTCGCGGCCCGCTCCTCGCCCAGGACCAGCACGTCGATGTCGATCTCCTCGACCTCCCGGTCCTCCAGCAGCACCGCCGAGAGGTGGTGGAACGCGGCGGTGACCCGCGACTCCGGCAGCAGCGCCGCGGCCTGCTGGGCCGCGCTGCCCTCCTCCGGCTTGAGCGCGTAGGCGCCCTGCTTGTCGAAGCCGAGCGGGTTGACGCAGTCGACGACGATCTTTCCCACGAGCTCCGCGCGCAGCGCGGCCAGCAGCTCGCCGTGGCCCTCCCACGGCACGGCGACGATGACGACATCCGCGCGCGCTGCGGTGGTCGCGTTGTCCGCGCCCTCGACGCCGTGGCCCAGCTCGGCGGCGGTCGCGGCGGCGCGCTCCGCGCTGCGCGAACCGATGATCACCTGCTGGCCGGCCTTGGCCAGCCGGTAGGCCAGCCCGCGGCCCTGCGGACCGGTGCCGCCGAGCACGCCCACCACCAGGCCGGAGACGTCGGGCAGGTCGAAGGGCGTCCGGGCGGGCGTGGCGGCGGCGCCGGCCGACGCTGCATCAGGGGTACTCATGGCCCGATCCTCCCACTTGGCCGTCGTTGTGCGGGACCATGGCGTGCATGGATGCGGTGAGGGTCACAATGCTGCGGGAGCTGCTGGCCGAGACTCCGTGGATCGACCGCACGTGCGGCTTCGCCGGGACGCTGCGGGAGACGGCGCGGCCCGGCGGCCTGCTGCTCGTCGGCACGGAGGCCGAGGAGCCGTGGCACCTCGCGGCGCATCTCTCCGACGAGGCCGCCTACGCGGACCTCCCGGAGCTCTCCCCGGTGCTGGTCCGCCACCACGTCCCGGCGGGCGCGCCGCCGCACCTCGCCGTCCCGCTGGCGCGCCTGGAGGAGGCGCGGCGCGGCGAGACGGTCTTCGTCGTCGCCCCGGAGGCGGCGGGCGAGGGTCTGCTGGAACGCGTCCACGACGCGCGCCGGGTGGGCGCGACGGTGCTGGCCCTGGAGGCGGCCGACCCCGAACTGCGCGGCCTCGCCCACGAGGCACTGACCGTCGCCCCGGCTCCCGACGCGCCCTCGTTCGAGCTGGTCCAACACCTCGTCAGCGCGGCCGCCGGCGACCCGACCACCACCCCGCGCCGCCCCGCACCCGGCCTGCGCGGCCGCCTCTCCCGCCTCCTCGACCACCTCACCGCCCCTCCCCCGCCGCTGGGTTGGTGACCGGACCCGTGCCGAACCCTCCCTGTCCGGCGGGCCGTGCACGACCCTTCCGCCGCCCTTCGGCCGCGCCCTACCCTTGACCGCGCGCCGAGCGTGATCCGCTCGACCCCGCGCGATCCAGAGCTCCCGTGTGTCCCGTTCAGCACGCGCACGATCACCCGCACGACTCTCGCTCCACCCGGCCCAGCGAGGAGTCAGATCTTGCCCACGACACCGCCGTCCCCGTCACAGCGACCGACCGCACCGGGACTCCGCCGCGAGGCGGTCGGGCTGCGGGAGGTGCTGTTCCAGAGCGTCACCTCCATGGCGCCCGGCGCGGCGATCGCCGCGTCCATCCCCGCCGGCGCGGCCTTCGCGGGCGGCAGCCTGCCGCTGTCGGTCCTGATCGCCCTGGTCGCCTGCCTCTTCACGGCCTCGTCCGTCGCCGAGCTGGCCCGGCACCTCCCGGCGGCGGGCTCCGTCTCCGTCTACGCGGCGCAGGGGCTCCATCCGGCCGTCGGCTTCGTCGTGGCCTGGGGCTACGTCTTCGTCGAAGCACTCATCCCCACCCTGCTCCTGCTCCAGCTCGGCTTCACCACCGCCGGCACCCTGCACCAGGAGTGGCCCGGCTACCCGGTGGACCTGTGGTGGCCGTGGGCGCTGCTCGGGGCGCTGATCATCTGCCTGGCCGGGCTCTACGGGGTCCGCGCCTCCGCGCGGCTCGGCACCGTCCTCGGGCTCTTCGAGATCGCCGTCTTCGTCTTCTTCGCCGTCCTGCTGATCGGCCGGGCGGGCGGCCACAACACCCTGTCCGTCTTCGGGACCGGCAACGTCGCCCCAGGACAGGGCGCGCTCGGCGGGGTGGTCGCCGGATCCGTCTACACCGTGCTCGCCTTCGCCGGCTTCGAGGCGGCCGCGCCACTGGCCGAGGAGGCGCGCGACCCGCGCCGCACGGTGCGGCGCGCGGTGCTGGGCGCGACCGTCGGCGTGGGCCTGGTCTACGTGCTCACCACCTACGCCATGTCCGTCTACTTCGGTCCGGGCAGGCTGGCCGGTTTCGGCGTGACCGGTGCGGCCTCCTGGGAGGGTGTGGCCCGCGCCTCCTTCGGGCTCTTCTGGGTACTGGTCTTCTTCGCCGTCGTCAACTCCACCATCGCCAACGCCAACGCGGGCCTGGTGGTCTCCACCCGCACCGCCTTCGCGCTCGGGCGCATCGGGGTGCTGCCGCGCGCGTTCGCGCGGGTCCACCCGCGCCACCGCTCGCCGGTGGTCGCGGTCGCCGCGCAGACGGTGGTCGCCGTCGGGGCGACGCTCGGCCTCGGCTTCGCCTACGACCCGGCGACTGCCTTCAACCTGGTCGCGACGGTGATCGTGATCGTCGTCGTGTGCGTCTACATCGTGACCAACGCCGCCTGCGCCGGGTTCTTCCTGCGCCGTGGGCGCAGCGGGCTGCGGCCGGTGCGGCACCTGCTCTTCCCGCTGCTCGGCACTGCCGCCTTCGTCCCCGCCCTGCTCACCGCGGCGGGCATCCCGGCCTTCTCCTTCGTCAGCAAGCTGACCGCGCCGGTCTCCTACGCGGGCCCGGTCGCCGGGGTCTGGACGCTGGCCGGGCTGGTCCTGCTCGCCGTGCTGTGGCGCCGCAACCGCGCGGCGGTCATGGCGACGGGCCGGGTGCACCTGGACACCGAGGAGCAGGCACCGGACCAGCCGCAGCGGACCGCTCGCTGAGCCGGCGGCCCGAGCGGCCCTCAGGGCGTCAGCGCGCGCTGCCGAGGTCCCGGTCGGCCTCCGCGCCCTCGAGCAACAGCGTGGTCTCCTCGATGCGGCGGAAGCGCCCGTCGGCCGCGAGCTCGGCGAAGAGATAGACCTCCATGCGGACGACGCTCCCGTCCTTCTTGACGACGCGCACGGTGTGCCGGTCGGCGTAGCGGTCGCCCGCCACGAGCTCGTCGTGCACCTCGACGGAACCGCCGGCCACGACCTCGCGCAGGTGCGCGATGTGGGTGAGGAACTGCCGCCGGTCGTCCCAGCGGCCGTCGGTGCGCTGGCGGTAGTCCGGGGCGAAGTGCCGGTCGGCGGCCTCGTCCAGGTCAAGGCCGGGCGTGAAGAGCAGATCGGTCAGGGCGGCGTCGATACGGGTGGCAGGCACGGGTGTTCCCCTTCGGTTGCGTCCACTTCCAGATTGCGTGCTCGAAGCACGCTTCTACGGTAGCGCGAAAGCGTGCCTCGCGCACGCTAATCTGGTGTCATGACGAACGGAACCGGAGACGAGATCGCCGAGACGCTGGGTCTGCTGCTCCGTCGCAGCACCCGCGAACAGCTGCACGCGCAGCTGACCGAGGGCCTGGGCGAGGCGGTCGACCAGCTCACCTATCCCGTGCTCAGCGGCCTGGCCCGCACCGGCTCCTGCAGCGCCGCCGACCTCGGGCGCGAGATCGGGCTCGACCGCACCACCGTCACCCGGCGCGCCGACCGCCTCCAGCAGGCCGGCCTGCTGCACCGCACGCCCGACCCGGCCGACGCCCGCGCGACCCTCCTCGCGCTCACCGCCGCCGGCGAGGAGACCGTCCGGGCCACCCGGCGCCGCCTGGCGGCCCGCATCGAGACCTCGCTCTCCGCCTGGCCCGAGGCCGACGCCCGGGACTTCTCCCGCCTGCTCCGGCGTTTCGTCGAGGAAGGGCCCTTCGCTGACGCCCCGTCGCACTGACCGGGCGATCGACGTCCGCGACGGCGGCCTGCGGCCACACGGGTGGCGGAACCCGGCGTGCCGTCGGTCAGGGCCCGTCGTTGGCTGGGCGTAGCCGAAGGACGCGCGGGAGGAACCGGATGAGTCAGGCCGCCACGAGCCCGCAGCGGGACCAGGACGTGGTGGTCCTGGAGCTGGCCATCCCGCAGGGGCGACTGCGCCGCGCCCGCACGCACGCGGAGATCGGCGGGGTCCGGGCCGCGCACGACGCGTGGTTCCGGACCGCGCTGGAGGGGCTGCGGCTGCCCGGCGCGGAGCGGCTGTTCGGCGAGTGCGAGGGCGTCAGCCTGATGTGCGGGGTGCTGCCGCAGGCGGAAGGGGAGCGGCTGGTCGGGATCAGCGTGGCCGCCTCGGCGCTGTTCCTGCTCGACGACGTCGCCGACGACGAGGCCGGCGAGCGGGCGCGGGCCGCCGACTATCTGGCCGTGCTGCGCGGCGAGGGGGCGGCGGGTGGCGGCTCCGCACCGCTCGGACTGCTGGCGCGGACCCTGACGCGAGCCCACGAGGGTGTGCCGGACCGCCTCTGGGCACGGTTCGTCGCCGGGTTCTCCGAGGTGATCGCGGCCGGGGCGGGCAAGGAGCGGACCGCGCGCGAGGCACTGCGCGGCTACGACGCCTACCTCGCGGCCCGCTACGCGGACTCCGCCTTCGACCTCGTCGGCGTCGCGATCGAGCACGGGCTGGCCCTGGAGGTGACGGAGCTTCAGCGCCGGGCCCCCACCGCGCTCTGGGCGGAGCTACAGCGGGCCTGCTTCGTCCACACGATCCTGGTCAACGATCTGCTGTCGTTCCGCAAGGAGTACTTCGCGGGCGAGCCGATGAACGCGCTCGCGGTGCTGCGCGACGCCGAGGGCCTCTCGCTGCAGCAGGCCGCGGACACGGTCTGCGCCCGGATCGCCGCCGCCGAGGAGAACTTCCTCGCCGCCGCGGCCAGTCTGCGCCGCAGCACCGAAGCCCCGTCCATGGAACGGTATCTGACGGCCTGGGAACTGATGCTCGTCGGCAACCTCGCCTGGTCGCTGCGGTGTTCGCGCTACCACGGCCGGCTGGCGACGCCGCCCGCCGCGATCCCGACGCGGATGGCGCTGCACCGGGACCGCACCGTCTTCGGCTGAACCGCCGACGGAGCCGGAGCTCAGCTCCGGCGGCGCCGCACCGACAGCGTCACGGCCACACCCACGACCAGGACCAGCACCGCCGCGGTCGCGCGCGCCCAGGAGTCGGCCGTGGTGACCGAGAGCGTGGCCCCGACCAGCACCAGCGCCTGCGCCGCCACCGCGGCCACCAGCAGGGGCCAGTCGCGCAGTTGGGCCGCGCCTGGCGGTCCGCCCGCCGCCGCGTCGACGAAGAGCAGGTAGGCCGTCAGCAGCGCGGCGTCGCAGCACATCATCCAGGTCGGCGGCGAGCCGACGGCCACCACGGCCACGAAGCCGACCGCCAGCACGGTGTTGCGGTGCCGGGAGAGCTTGGACGCCCAGCGCGGGTCGCCGGAGACGGGCCGGGCGGCGACCGGCGGCGCGGCGAACCAGGCCACCAGCCCCATGAGCACCAGGAAGAGCAGCCGCACGACCGACGAGACGAGCAGGTACCCGGCGTGAGCCAGGCCCGCGGGGTCGGCGGCGGCGAGCGCCAGCGCCGCGCCGAGGCCGCGCGCGGCCCACACCTCGGACTCCCGGCGCACCGTCTCGGTCGAGACCGCCTGCGCGGTCGCGGGGTCGGCGAGCGCGAACTCGGGATCGACGCCCGCGTCGGCGGTCGCGTCGAGTCCGTCCGGGCGGGCGTCGGCGGTGGCGCGGCTCATCGCAGCCTCCCTTGGATCCGGGTGCGCAGCAGCGGCGCGAAGGTCAGGTCGAGCGTGCCGCCCTCCCACGGCACGACCGGGATGCCCTTGTCGGTCAGGCTGAAGCGCAGCGCCTCGCGATCGAGCCGCCACAGCCGCAGCGCCAGCTCCTCGGTGTACTCGGCCTTGCTGATGCGCGGGTCGCCGATGGGGATCTCCACGACCACCACCGGGTTGCCGCGTTCGGCAAGACCGCCGAGCACACCCATCATCCGGTTGTCGGCCAGCGGGGTGACCGCGTGGACGAGCGCGCCGTGCGGCAGGGCAGGCGGGGGCAGCCGGTTCAGGTCGGGCGTCTGGAAGGCCAGATCGCGCCGGACGTCGAGGACCATCTGCACCAGCCGGTAGAAGTACTGGTCGCCCTGGCCGGGTTGGAGCCAGTTCAACCGTCCGCCGACGGAGACGATGCCGATCCGGTCGTGACTGCGCAGGTAGGCGCGGACGATGCCGGCCGCGACGCGCAGCGACTCGTCCAGGCTGGAGGTGCCGGTGGCCGGGTCGCGCAGGTCGGCGAAGGCGTCGAGCAGCACCACCACGTCGGCGGCCCGCTCGGCGGCGAACTGCTGCAGTTGGATGGCGTCGCGGCGGGTGGTGGCGGACCAGTTGATGCGGCGCTGCCGCTCGCCCCAGACGAACGGGCGGGTGCCGATGACCTCGACGCCCTCGCCCTGCTGGCGCGAGGTGTGCTCGCCGAGGTTGCTCGGCAGCCGCACCGGCACGGGGGTCAGCCCACCGTCGGCGGGGTTCGGGAACACCTCGACCTGGCCCAGCTCCACCCGCAGGGTGCGGCGCAGCAGGCCGCCGCGGTCGTGCACGTCCACGTCCACGGTGCCGAGCGACCAGCGGCCCCAACGCCGGGCCACGAAGCCGAGGGTGAGCTGGGCGCCCTCCGACTCGACCCGGACCAGCTCGCAGCCCGCGCCGACCACCACGCCCGGGTCGAGCCACTCCGCCGAACCGGCGAAGGCCACCCGGAACCGCGCGGTGACCGGCTCGCCCTCGAACACACGCAGGCTCGACTGCTGCACCCGGCCGTCGGCCAACAGCGGCTCGCCGACCACCCGGTGGACGCTGAGCGCGGCGAACAGCAGCAGGCACAGCGGCCCGGCGGCGAGCGCCAGCAGCCACGGCTGGGCGGTGAGCAGCGCGAGGACCACCGCGGCGACGCCGACCGAGAGCAGCCGCACGGCCCGCTCGGTCAGCCGGACGCCCGGCTCCGGCGCGCCGGGGATCTCCTCGTGCTCGGTTCCCTGCGGCTGGCCGCCGAGCACCCGGTCCAGCGAGTGGATCATGCGCCGACCGGGTTCGGACCCGTTGCAGAGTTCTGCTGCGGCGTGGTCTGCGGGGTCGGCACGCTCTGCACCACCCCGGCGATCACGTCGTCGGCGGAGATCCGACGCACCCACAGCTCCGGCTTGAGCGTGACGCGGTGGGCCAGCGCCGGCAGCGCCACCGCCTTGACGTCCTCCGGGATGACGTAGTCGCGGCCCGCCATCACGGCCCGGGCGCGGGCCAGCTGCACCAGCGCGAGACCGCCGCGCGGCGAGGCGCCGACCTGGATCTGCGCGTGCCGCCGGGTCGCGTCGATCAGCGCGATGATGTAGTCGACCAGGTCGTCGTTGACCTCGACGCGCTCCAGCGCGTCGCGCATGGCGACCACCTCGCCGGGGTTGCTGAGCGTGGAGAGCTCGGCCTCCGCCGTGTCGCGGTCGAGCCGGCGGCGCAGCATCGCCGCCTCCTCGAAGACCGGCAGGTAGCCCATCCGCACCCGCAGCAGGAAGCGGTCCAGCTGGGCCTCGGGCAGCTGGTAGGTGCCCTCGTACTCGATCGGGTTGTTGGTGGCGATGACCACGAACGGCTTGGGCAGCGGACGGGTGACCCCGTCGATGGAGACCTGGGCCTCGGCCATCGCCTCCAGCAGCGCGGCCTGGGTCTTCGGGGGCGTGCGGTTGATCTCGTCCGCGAGCAGCAGGTTCGCGAAGACGGGACCGGGCCGGAAGACCATCTCGCCGGTGCGCTGGTCGTAGAAGGGAGCGCCAGTGACGTCGGAGGGCAGCAGGTCCGGGGTGAACTGGATGCGCCGGAAGTCCAGGCCCAGCACCGTCGAGAAGGACCGGGCCAGCAGCGTCTTGCCGAGACCGGGCAGGTCCTCGATCAGCACGTGGCCCCCGGCCAGGACGCCGAGCATGACCAGCTCCAGGGCGGGACGCTTGCCGACGACGGCGCGCTCGATCTCGTCCAGCACCGCGTGGGCGCGCACCCCCGCCTGCTGCGGGGTCAACTGGTCGGTCACGGTTGCGGTCACGGTGCTCCTCGATGGCAATACGGGTGTGTCGGTCACAGGGTTTCCAGCCGCTCCACGAGCAGCTCCAGCAGCGCGGGCGGCAGCGGCCTGGGGTCGGGGATGTGCTCGAGGCCTGCGTTGCGCGCGGCGCGGATCGCGGTCGGTGTGCGCGGGCGGGAGGGGTCGAGCCACGGCCACAGCTGCGGTCCGACGATCGCCGCGGCCCGCACGGGCTGCATGCGCAGCGAGACGCCGTGACGCTCCGCCAGCCGCACCTCGTAGAGGCGCAGCAGCAGCGGATACAGGTGCAGCGCGTAGCCCTCGGGCGTGCGGGCGGCGTCCGAGAGGGCCGCGTCCCAGTAGCGCAGGGTGGGTTCGCGCGTCCCCACCAGGCGGCTGCGCCGCCGGAACCCGCTGTCCATCACGCCGGCGCCGGCGATCCAGCGGGCCGCCCAGGCGGCGAAGGCGACGAGCACGACCACGCCCACCGACAGGCCCGCCGCACCGCCGACGGCCCACAGGGCGAGCAGGCAGACGAGGCCGAAGCCCGCGAGTACGAGCAGCGCGAGGCGGTCGGGGCCGAGCCGCGACTCGTCGTCCTCGCCCGGGGTCTCCGGCTCGGCGGGCAACGGCACGGCGCGGCCGTGGTCGTAACCGGGGAACGCGGAGGGCCGGTAGGGGTGCTCCTGCTGCGGCACGTGCGGCTGCTGTTGCGGCGACTGCGGCGCGGAGCGGTCCTGCTGCGGCATCAGATCACTGTCTCCTCGCGCGCACCGAAGCGCGCGTCGGCCTCGGCCGCGGCACGGGCGAGGTGCGCGCCTATGGACTCCAGCGCCGTACGGGCCTGGTCCCGCTGCGCCTCGCCCAACGGGTGGGTGGAGTAGCGCGCCTCGCGGAACAGGTCGGTCAGCGTCTGCGCCGCGGCGCCCTGCACCAGGCCCGCCTCCGCGGCGCGCCGCAGCAGGTCCGTCGGCGTGTCCGCCTTGCGGCGGCTGATGCCGCCGTGGGCGAGCGACCGCTCCATCGCCGCGTAGCAGGCGATGATCGCCGTGCGCGGGTCGGGATCGTCCGCGAGCGCCTCCCGCCCGGCGAGCACCGCGTCGGCCAGCGCCTCCTCGGTGCCGTCACCCCGCAGCCCGCCGTCGACGGTCCCGTCCGCGCGCTCGCTCCGCCGACGGGCACTCAGCCACCGTGCGAGGAACACGGCCACCAGGACCAGCAGCGCGACGGCGAGGAGTGCGAGGAAACCTTCCAGCAGGGCCTGAAAGTCGATCGGCGAGCTGGAGCCGCTCTGCTTGTCGCCCGCGCCACTGGTGACGATCGGGGTGGGCTGCGCGTTTCCGCCGGGCGCGCTGGGCGCGGCGATGCCCGTCGGCGGCTGGATGGGCGGAGTCTGCAGCCCGCGCGTCCCGAGCACGGCGAGACCGACGACGGTGGCCGCGGCCATCACGGCGATCCCGGGCACCACGAGCGAGGCGATCCGCGCCTGGGTGGGCGTACCGCCCCCGGGCAGCCGCTCCTGCGTGCGACGCGCGCGCACGGCGAGCGCCCAGCCGGCGATGGCGACCCCGAACACCAGCAGCAGCCACTGCGCCTTGGCCGGTCCGTACCCGGCGAGGGCGGTCCCCTGCGCGGCGTTCAGCGCGACCGCGGCCATCCCCAGCACCAGCGCCGCCCCGAGCGCCGCGGCAAGCCGCGCGCCCAACCGCGGACTGGCCGGACGCGGATCGACCCTGCCACGTGCCACCGAAGTCCCCCACCGTGCGAGTTACGTGGTGACACCCTGCCACAGCCCTCCGTGCCGCGTCAGGTGCGTGCCCGCCTTGTGGCACTTCGTGCACTCTCCATCCCGGGGAGGACTACTCCCAGCGCGGATCGTGGTCCCACTCGTCGTTGCGCTCGGCCACCCGCTCCAGCGCGTGGGAGGCGGCCTCGGCCGTCGGGTAGGGGCCGAGGCGGTTGCGGGCCGGACACTCCGGCCCCTCCTCGACCTTGGCGTGCTTGAGGCACCAGAACCACTCGCCGGGCTTGCCCGTCGGCTGCTTGGCCATCGTCCGCTCCTTCGCTCCGTATCCGAGGTCTACCCGCTGATTAGGATGGCCACCATGGCACCCCTCGTCCCTGGAACGCTCTCCCCCACCCGCCCCGTGCCGGCGCACATCCCGCGCCCGGAGTACGTGGGCCGCAAGGCTCCCCGGCCCTACGACGGGCCGGAGGTGCAGACCGCCGAGACGATCGAGAAGATGCGGATCGCCGGCCGGATCGCCGCCCGGGCGATGGACGCCGCGGCCGCCGCGATCGAGCCGGGGGTGACCACCGACGAGCTGGACCGGATCGCGCACACGTACATGTGCGACCACGACGCCTACCCGTCCGACCTCGGCTACCGGGGCTTCCCCAAGTCCATCTGCACCTCCGTCAACGAGGTGATCTGCCACGGGATCCCGGACTCGACCGTGCTGCAGGACGGCGACATCGTCAACCTCGACGTGACCGCCTACATCCACGGCGTGCACGGCGACCTGAACGCGACCTACCTGGTCGGCAACGTGGACGAGGAGTCCAAGCTCCTGGTGGAGCGGACCCGGGAGGCGACCCGGCGCGGCATCGCCGCGGTCAAGCCGGGCCGGCAGATCAACGTGATCGGGCGGGTGATCGAGTCCTACGCCAAGCGCTTCGGCTACGGCGTGGTGCGGGACTTCACCGGGCACGGGATCAACACGTCGTTCCACTCGGGGCTGATCATCCCCCACTACGACAGCGAGTTCGCCACCACGGTGATCAAGCCGGGGATGACCTTCACCATCGAGCCGATGCTGACGCTCGGCGACTACCACCACGACATCTGGCCGGACGGCTGGACGGTGGTGACCAAGGACCGCAAGCGCACCGCGCAGTTCGAGCACACCCTCCTCGTCACCGAGGACGGCACGGAGATCCTGACCCTCCCCTAGCCAGGACGAGCTCAGCGGCTCAGCGGATCAGCCACTGCTCACCGAGCGCCGGAGCGCCGATCTCGGCGCAGGCGTCGGTGAGCACGTCCAGCAGGCGCAGCGGGTCCGGCAGCGGGTGGTCCGGGCCGCGGACCCAGCCGACCTCGGTGCCGTCGACGAGACGGGACGGCGGCAGCAGCACGTAGCTGCCTCGGGTGTGCCAGCGCAGACCGGGGTGCTCGTCCTGCTCGTCCTCCGGGTGGGAGTCGAGCTCGGAGGTCCACCACTCGTCCTCGTCCTGCGGGGACCGGGACGTGGTGAAGAAGAGCCAGCGGGTCTCGTCGACGGCGGCCACCGGGCCGGCGGCGATGCCGGACTCCGCGAGGCGCTCCAGAGCCAGACGACCGGCCTCCGCCGGGACGTCGAGGACGTCGTGGACGCGGCCGGTCGGGGTGATCGCGTTGGCGTCCGGATCCCGGGCGAGCCAGCGGGTGATCTGGTCGAAGTCGGTGGTGGCCTGCGACTGCCAGGCGAAGGAGAGCGGGTGCTGCGCGGGGGCGGGACAGCCCACCCGGTCACAGCTGCAACTGAAGTCGACCGCGTGCGCGGCGGGTGCCACCGGGAATCCGGCGCGGGCCGCGTCCAGCAGGACGCGAAGCCGCCTGGCGCGCTCCGCGGCGACGTCCGCCTCCGCGGGACGACCGCCCAGCCGGAGCCACCTGCGCCACCAGGCGCCGACATTGCCCGCCGATTCCACTGGTGCCCCTTTCACGCGCCGCTCCCGGGGTCACCGGGACGCGTACAGAGCAGGATACGGCGGCGCGGCGGGTGGTGTGCGCCAGGGGTGACTTCTGGGGTGATTCAGTGCCCGCCCCGTGACGTCACGGGACGGGCGCCCAAGGGCGCTCGGGGCCTCAGCTGTTGACCATCTGGGTCAGCTGGCCCGCGCTGGGGACCTGGTCGGTGACGGGCGCGCCGTTGGCGGCGCCCGTGCTCTTGATGCTGTTGGTCACGTTGGTGAACTGGTTGAAGTCCGCGTCGGTGGCGTTGCCGCCCCTGATCTTGCTCGGCAGGTTCTTCAGGCCTTCCACCGCGCCCGAGAGCGCGACCGTCGCCTTGGACAGCGTCGGGTCGCCCTTGGCGTCGTTCAGCGCCGCCTTCGCGCGGTTGTAGGTGAAGGCCGCCGCGAGCGCGCCCTTGACCAGCGCGGCGGTGCGGCCCTTGGCGCCGCTCTTGAAGGTGCCCGCCTTGAACGGCTTGTAGATCCACTGGTACGTCGCCCCGGCGGCCAGACCGGCGTTGAGCACGAACTTGGTCTTGGCCAGCTTGACCCGGTCCGCACTGCTCGTCGCCGTCGCGGCGGCCACCGCTCCGTTGACGTTGTTGCTCGTCTTGTTGCTGGACGAGCAGGCCGGCAGCACCAGCAGCGTGCCTGCCATCGCGGCGGCGACGAGCGACGTACGGACGCGGGTGGACGGAACGGACACAGGGGCCTCCGGGTGGTTCGGACACGTCTGGAGCGGCGAGAGCCACGCTCACACGCCCGTCCCGCCGCTGCGACCGCGCACACGCCGAACGGGTGAGTAACCACCCGAAGAGCGCAGCCCGCCTACTCGGCGAGCACCGACTCCGGCAGGCTCGGCTCCGCCTCCTGGCGGCCGAGGCGCGAGTGCTTGCGGCTGTAGCCGAAGTACACGGCCAGGGCCAGGGCCACCCAGCAGGCGAAGAGGACGAAGGTGTCCGCCGGGAGGTTCCAGATCAGGTAGCCGCAGAAGACCACCGACAGGGCCGGCACGACCGGGTAGCCCGGGACCTTGAAGCCGCGCTTCAGCAGCGGCTCACGGACGCGCAGCACGATGACGCCCACCGACACGACGGCGAAGGCGACCAGGGTGCCCATGGAGGTGAGGTTGGCCAGCCAGTCCAGCGGCACGAAGGCGGCGAGGACCGCGATGAACGCACCGACGATGAGCGTGTTGCCGACCGGCACGCCGCTGCGCGGGTTCAGCTTGCGGAAGACCGGCGGCAGCATGCCGTCGCGGCCCATGGAGTAGAGGATGCGGGTCTGCCCGTAGATGACGACCAGCGTGACGCTGACGATGGAGATCACCGCTCCCGCCGACAGGATCGCGCCGGGCCAGGTCTGGCCGGTCACCCGCTGCAGGATCGCGGACAGGCCCGCGTCCTGGCCGTTGAAGAGGGTCCACTTCTGCGCGCCGACGCCGACGAAGGCGACGACGCAGTAGAAGGCGGTGACCACCAGCAGCGCGCCGATGACGGCGCGGGGCAGCGTCTTCTGCGGGTTCTTGACCTCCTCGCCCGCGGTGGAGACCGCGTCGAGGCCGATGAAGGAGAAGAAGACCGAGGAGGCGGCGGCGCTGATGCCGGCGAAGCCGAGCGGCGCGAAGGGGTGCAGGTTGCCGCTGTGGAAGCCGGTGACGCCGATGACCACGAAGAGCACCAGCACGCCCAGCTTGATCAGCACCATGATGGTGTTGACCAGCGCGGACTCCTTGCTGCCGCGCATCAGCACCAGGCAGCAGAGCACGACCAGGACCACACCCGGCAGGTTGACGTAGCCGCCCGCGCCCGGCGGGGCGGATATCGCCGCCGGCATGGTGAAGCCGAACAGGCGCTGCGTCAGGTCGTTGAGGTACTGGCCCCAGCTGACCGCGATGGCCGCGCCGGAGACGGCGTACTCCAGCAGCAGACAGCAGCCGACCAGCCAGGCCGCGAGCTCGCCCAGCGTCGCGTAGGCGTAGGAGTAGGACGAGCCGGAGACCGGCACGGCCGAGGTCAGCTCGGCGTAGCAGAGCGCGGTCAGCGCGGCGGTGATCGCGCCGATCACGAAGGAGAGGATCACCGCGGGCCCGGCCTCGGGGACGGCGGTGCTCAGGGTGAAGAAGATGCCCGTACCGATGGTGGCCCCGACGCCGATCATCGTGAGCTGGAAGGTGCCCACGGTCCGGCGCAGCCCGCCGCTCCCATGGCCGTCGCCGCCATTCTCGGAGTCCGCCAGGAAGGCCGAGACGGGCTTGCGGCGCAGCAGCTGCTGACGGAGTCTCACATCGTTCGGGGGCATGCGGGTGCCTTTCGGGAGTCGGTCGGGGCAGGGTGACCTCCCGTCCCGGACGTGAGGTACGGGACGGGGAAGTGGAGAGGTGCCGTTACGGCAGGTCGCGACGCATCAGGTCGGCGTAGGTCTCGCGCCGCACGACGGGGCGGTGCTCGCCGTCGCGGACGAAGACCACCGGGGGGCGCCGGGCGCCGTTGTAGTTGTTGCTGAGCGCGTAGGTGTAGGCGCCGGTGACCGGCACGGCGATCAGGTCGCCGACGCGCGGGTCGTCCAGCGGCACGTCGGCGCTGAGGGTGTCGCCGGACTCGCAGTGGCGGCCGACCAGGCGGCACAGCTCTCCCGCGCCGGTCGGGCGGGTGGCGACGGCGGCCTCGAAGCGCTGCTGGTAGAGGGAGACCTCGAGGTTGTCGCCCATGCCGCCGTCGACGGCGACGAAGGTGTGGCCTCCCCCGCGCTTGACGGAGACGACGCGGTAGAGCGAGACGCCGGACTCGGCGACCATCGAGCGTCCCGGCTCGATGAGGATCCGGGCGTCGGCGGGCAGCAGCTTCCTGGCGACGTCGAGCATGGCGTCGAGGTACGCCTCCACCGTGGGCGGGTGGTCGGTGTAGGTGTACCGGGAGCCGAGGCCGCCGCCCAGGTCGTAGACGGCGAACTCGCCGAGCTCGGCGACGGCCTCGACGGCCTGGGCGAAGGGGTCGAGGTCGAGGATCTGCGAGCCGACGTGCACGTGGACGCCGTCCAGCCGCAGCCGGTCGCTGCCGCGCAGTCGGGCGATCGCCTCGCGGGCCTGCGGCAGCAGCAGGCCGAACTTGGAGCCGTTCTGTCCGGTGGAGACGGCCTCGTGGGTGTCCGGGCGGATGTCGGGGGTGACCCGCACCAGCACGCCCTGCTCCGAGCCGGTCTCGCTGAGGCCCCTCTTCTCGGAAAGGATGGTCTCGAGCTTGTCGATGTCGTCGAAGTTGTCGACGACGATCGTCCCGGCGCCCGCCTCGACGGCGAGGCGCAGCTCCTCCTCGGTCTTGGCGTTGCCGTGCACGACCAGACCGGCCGGGTCGGCGCCCGCGGCGAGGGCGAGGGTCAGCTCGCCGCCGCCGGCGACGTCGATGCCGAGGCCCTCCTCGGCCAGCAGCCGGTAGACGGCGGTGCAGGGGAAGGCCTTCGAGGCGAAGGTGGCACGGGAGTTGGGCCAGCGGGCGGCGAGGCCGTCGGCGTACTGCCGGGCCCGGGCGCGGATCGCGGCCTCGTCGACGATCAGGGCGGGCGTGCCGTAGGTCTCGGCGAGCTCCGCCACCGGGACTCCGGCGAAGACCAGGGCGCCCGTCTCGTCCTGGGTGGTCCCGGGCGGGAACAGCCCGACCAGGCTGCCCGTCCTGACCGCGTGGGCTGCGTGCGTCGCCGCCATCCGCGCTCCTCGTTCGTCGTCTTTGACCCTGATTGTCCCGCTCTTCGTCTCTCCCTCCGAAGCGCCCCCTTATGTTCTGGCTCACGTCATCTCGAGTCATTGGCGATTTCGCCTAAGATCTCAGGATGAAGATGGCGAATCTGCCGACCCATAGTGGGACAAGCGAGGAGTTGTACGCGCTCGCCGACGCCATGGGAGCGGTCACCGGCGGCGCCGTGGCGATCGAGGACCTGGACCACCGGGTGCTCGCCTACTCGACCCTGCCCGACCAGCCGATCGACGAGCATCGGCGCAAGGGCATCCTCGGCCGTCGCGTGCCGTACCAGCGCGAGCAGATCGCCCAGTACCGCGAGGTGCTGGCCGCGCCCGGCGTCGTCCGGCTGCCGCTGCTCTCCGACGACGAGCTGCCGCGCGTCGCCGTCGCCATCCGCGCCGGGCAGCGCCCGCTCGGCAGCATCTGGGCCATCGAGGGCGCCGCACCGATCGACGAGGCGGGCGAGCGAGCGCTGCTGGACGGCGCCCGGCTGGCCGCGCTGCACATGCTGCGCCGCCGCAGCGCCGCCGAGCTGGACCTGCAGGCGCGCGAGGACGCGCTGCGCGCGGCACTCCGCGGCCGCCGCACGGCGCGCGAGGTGCGCTTCGAGCTCGGCCTGCCCGGTCAGCGGCCGCTGGCGCTGCTCGGCTTCGCGCCCGTCGCCCCCTCGGCCGTCTCGGCCCTCTCGCCCGACGCCGAGACGCCCGCCGACGACCTGCTGGTCCGGCTCGCCGCCGCGTCCACCCGGCACTGGCCGGCCGTGCACGCCGAGGCGTCCGTGGCGACCGTCGGCCGCACCGTCTACGTGCTGCTGCCACTCGACGACACCGTGGCCGCGTTCGCGACCGCGCGCCGGCTCGGCGAGCAGGCCGCGGCCGTGCTGGACCGCAGTGTGGAGACGCCGCTGCGCGCGGCCTGTTCCCGGATCGCCACCGGCCCGGAGGAGCTGCCCGACCTGCGCGCCGAGGTCGACGACATCCTCCGGGTCACCACCGCCGACCCCGACGCGCCCGGCTTCGCGACGCTGCGCGAGACCCACGCCCGGGTGCTGCTCGCCCACGTCGGCGACGAGCTGGCCCGCCGTCCGCGGCTGCGGCACCCCGGCGTCGAGGCGATGCTGGAGCACGACCGCGCCAAGGGCACCTCCTTCGCCGCCTCCGTCACCGCCTGGCTCGACGCGGTCGGGAACGTGGGCGAGGCCGCGGCACGGCTGACCATCCACCCGAACACGCTCAAGTACCGCCTGCGGCGGGCCGGCGAGCTCTTCGGCATCGATCTGGACCACCCCGACGACCGGCTCTCCTGCTGGCTGCAGCTGCGGATGGTCCGCTGAGGCGGATCCGCTGAAGGCCTCCTTCCGCTACCGGCGGGACGCTGATAGGACGGAGCACATGAACTCCGCCACGGGTGTCTCCGCTGTCCCCTCGGATGCCTCAGCCGGCTACGACGCGATCGTCGTGGGCGGTGGCCACAACGGACTGGTCGCCGCCGCCTACCTGGCCCGCGCGGGTTGGCGCGTCGCGGTGCTGGAACGCCAGGACCACACCGGCGGCGCGGCGGTCTCCGCGCACGCCTTCACCGGCGTCGACGCGCGGCTGTCGCGCTACTCGTACCTGGTGAGCCTGCTGCCGAGGAAGATCGTCTCGGAGCTGGGGCTCTCGCTCGAACTGCGGCGGCGCCGCTACTCCTCCTACACGCCCTACGGGGACGGCCGCGGCCTGCTCGTGGACAACGGCGACACCGCCGCGACGGCGGCCGGCTTCCGCGCCCTGACCGGCGGCGACGGGGAGTTCGCCGCCTGGCAGGACTTCTACGGCCGAACCCACCGGGTGGCGCAGGCGGTCTTCCCGACCCTCACCGAGCCGCTGCCGGACCGCGCCCAGCTGCGCAAGCTCGTCACGGACGCGGCGGGTGAGGAGACCTGGGAGGCCCTGTTCGAGCGGCCGATCGGCGAGGCCGTCGAGACCGCCTTCGCGGACGACGTGGTGCGCGGCATCGTCCTGACGGACGCCCTGATCGGCACCTTCGCCCACGCGCACGACGCCTCGCTGCGGCAGAACGCCTGCTTCCTCTACCACGTCATCGGCAACGGCACCGGCGACTGGGACGTCCCGGTCGGCGGCATGGGCGCCGTCTCCGGCGCGCTGGAGCGTGCCGCCCGCGCGGCCGGGGCGCAGATCCTGACGGGCTGTGAGGTGACGTCCGTTCAGGCGGACGGGACGTCGGCGGAGGTGGCGTTCACCGACGCGCGCGGTGCGGAGCGGGTGCTGGGCGCACGCTGGGTGCTCTGCAACGCCTCGCCGCGCGAACTCGCCCGCCTGGTCGGCGACGACACGGCCGCCGAGCCGGTCGAGGGCGCGCAGCTGAAGGTCAACATGCTGCTCACCCGACTGCCGCGGCTGCGCGACCACTCGGTCGACCCGCGCGCCGCCTTCGCCGGGACCTTCCACATCGCCGAGGGCTACCGTGAGCTGGAGACCTCCTACCGCCAGGCGGAGCGCGGCGAGCTGCCGAGCCCGGCCCCGTCGGAGATCTACTGCCACTCGCTCACCGATCCGAGCATCCTCTCCGCGGAGCTGCAGCAGCGCGGCTACCAGACGCTCACCCTCTTCGGCCTGCACCAGCCCGCGCGCCTCTTCCCCGCCCACGACCGCGAGTCGGCGCTGCGCGCCGTCCTGACCTCCCTCGACGCGGTGCTGGACGAGCCGCTGACGGACTGTCTGGCCCGGGACGCTGACGGCGAGCTGTGCATCGAGGCGCGCACCCCGCCGGACCTGGACGCCGACCTGGGCCTGCCGGGCGGCAACATCTTCCACCGCCCGCTGGTCCTCCCCTTCGCCGAGGCGGCCGACCCCACCGCCGGCCGCTGGGGCGTCGGCACCCCCTACGCCGCCAACCTCCTGCTCTGCGGCGCGGGCGCGCCGCGCGGCGGCGGTGTCAGCGGCATCCCCGGCCACAACGCCGCGATGGCGGCGCTGGGATCGTAACGGGGTGCGGGGCGGTGGTCCGTCGCGATAGAACCGGTCGGTGACGACTTCGACCACCGCCCTCACCCCGCTCACCCTCACGGGCGACGGCCTGCTGCTCCGGCCGCTCTCCCTCACGGACGAGCCCGCGATCGCGGAGGCCCTGCGCGACCCCGAGATCCTGCGCTGGGCCGGCGGCCGCACCGTCGCCGAGGCCCCGGAGGCGGAGCGCGCGCGGTTCTGGCTGGGCGCCCGCCTGATGGCGTGGTCCACCGGCTCGGCGGTGTTCGCGATCACCGACGCCACCCGGGGCGCCGACGGCGTCATGCTCGGCTTCCTCGCCGCCCGCGAGGTCAACCGCCTCCCGGACCAGGCCGTGATGACCTACTGGATCACCCCCGCCGCCCGCGGCCGCGGCCTCGCCTCCAACGCCCTGGAAACGGCCGCCCACTGGGCCCTCTCCCCCACCTCGAAGGGCGGCCTCGGCCTCCACCGCCTCAGCCTCGACCACGCGCTCGCCAACCCCGGCTCCTGCCGCGTCGCCGAAAAGGCCGGCTTCGCCCTGGAGGGCACCATGCGCGACTTCTACGTGGACCCCTCGGGCCTCCGCCACGACTCCCACCTGCACGCGCGCCTCGCCCGGCCCCACTAGGACCGCGCGGGGGCGGCCGTCACCACCCCGGCGCGCACGACGGCGTAGAAGCCGGTGAGGGCGGAGCGCAGGGGGCCGGTGTCGGTCGGCTCGGCGGTGACCAGCCAGTCGGCGATCAGGTCGAACATGCCGCCGACCAGTCCCGTCGCGGCGACGCGCAGGTGGGCCGCGGGGGCGGTGGCGAGGCCGGAGGACTGCCAGACGCGGATGACGAAGGACGCCGCCCAGCGGCGGTTCTCGCGGCGGGCGTGTTCGAGGGCCGGGGAGACGGCCATGCCGTGGCCGAAAGCGACCTGGGCGATGCGGGGGTCGCCGACCAGCGCGTCGGCGAAGGCGTCGACGAGGGCCGGTTCGTCCGCGCCCTCGGCCAGACGGGCGTTCATCAGGGCCTCGGTCCGCTCGGTGATCTCGGCCAGCAGGGCGAGGTAGCAGGCCTCGCGGCTGTCGAAGGTCTCGTAGAAGCCCTTGGTGCCGACGAAGGCGTGCTGGCAGAGCTGCTCGATCGAGGTGGCCGCGTAGCCCTGCTCGGCAAACAACTCCAGGGCGGAGTCCAGCAGTTGCCGCCTGCGGAGTGCCTTGCGCTGCTCGGCGTCCAGCCCTCTGATGCGTCGACCCTCGCTCATGCCACCCATCATGACGGCGCATCAGCAACTTGGACAAGAAGTCTTGTTGGTAACAAGCAGACGTGCTGTCATATCGGCTACCACCCTCCCCCACCCTGGAGGCACCGATGCGTCGCCGCCCTCTGCGTCCCCTGCGCACGGCCTTACTCGCCGCCTGCGCCGGCCTGCTCCTGCTCGCCGGGGCCACCGACCCGGCCCACGCCGCGACCGGACCATCCTCCGGCTTCGACGACTGGTCCTGCCGGCCGTCGGCCGCCCACCCGGAACCGGTGCTGCTGCTGCACGGGCTCGGCGGCAACGGGCCGGGTAACTTCGCCACCCTGGGCCCCGAGCTCGCCCTCGCGGGGTACTGCGTCTACGCGCCGACCTACGGCGAGGCCGTCCCGGGGGTGCCGGTCGGCGGGCTGGTGCCGATCGAGCGGTCCTCGCACGAGATCGCGGCCGACATCGACCAGATCCTCGCGGCGACCGGCGCCGCGAAGCTGGACCTGGTCGGACACTCCGAGGGCGGGTTCCAGTCGCTCTACCTGCCCAAGTTCCTTCCCGGCTACGCCGCGAAGATCGCCAAGGTGGTGGCGCTGGCCCCGCCGACCCACGGGACCACCTTCGCCGACCTGATCACCGTCGCCGACGACCTCGGCGTGCGCTCCCAGGTGGACCAGGTGCTGCGCACGGCGGGTTGCGCGGCCTGCACCGAACTCACCACCGGGGGCTCGCTCGTGGGCCCGCTGAACACCGGCCCGATCGCGCAGCCCGGCATCGCCTACACCGTCATCGCCTCCCGCACGGACGAGTTGGTCACGCCGTACGGCACCGAGTTCGTCCACGAGCCCGGCGTCGACAACGTCACCGTGCAGGACACCTGCTGGCTCGACCCGGTCGGCCACATCGGCCTCGCCTACGACTCGGGCGTGGCCATCATGATTGGGAACGCGCTCGACCCGGCCCATCCGCTGCCGGTGGTCTGCGCCTTGGGGCCGGTCGTCTGAACCGGCGTCAGGATCGGCGCGTGCCCGCCCGGACGGGTCAGCCGCCGTAGCGGGCGCCGCGCAGCCGCGGCTCCAGGCCGATCCAGATGACGGACATGAGGCGGCGGGCGGACTCCTCCGCGGCCTCCGGGCCGGTGTCGAGGACCCAGCCGGCGAGGGCGTCGGCCGCGCCGGTGATGATGGCGGCCATGGCCGCGGCCTCGCCGCGGTCCGGGCGCGCCTCGCCCGCACGGGGGCCGGGGACGTCGTCGCCGCCGACCTCGCGGACGGCGCGGCGCAGCAGTGTGGTGACGGCGCCGGAGACCTCGGCGCGGGCCGCGGCGACCTCGGCGACGACGGGCTCGCCCTGTGCCCGCGCCTGCTGGTAGAGGACGATCCAGCTGTCCCGGTGCTCGGCGACGAAGGCGAAGAACGCGGTCAGCCCGCGGAACAGCTGGTCCCCCGGCTCCAGCGACGGGTCCGCCGCCTCGGCGAAACGGGCGATCAGCCGGTCGGCCTCCCGGCGGATGCACGCCGCGAACAGCTCTTCCTTCGAACCGAGGTAGAGGTAGAGCATCGGCTTGGAGACGTCGCACTCCTCGGCGATCTCGTCCATCGACGCGGCGTGGTAGCCGGACCGGGAGAAGACTTTCACGGCGGCGTCCAGCATCTGCTGTTCGCGCAGTGCCCTCGGCACACGCTTCGCCTTCACAGGGGCCTCGTCCCGGGCTTCCGATCGCACGCGTGCAGTCTAAGTGCTCCGGGCCACTCTCCATGCCAGTACGTCCGGTCCTTGGTCCCAGCACTCGCGCACGCGACGCGCCACGTGACCTGTGGCACTCGGAAGGGGCCTTGCGCGCGGGCGCGGACGCGCCTTGACTAGCACTGCTAAGTTTTCTCGCTCTCGTCGCGCGCGGCCCGGAGGGACCAAGGTGGAGACCTACACCGACCAGTACATCGGCGGCAGCTGGCGGCCCTCGCTCGGCCAGGGGACGATCACCGTCCTCAACCCCGCCACCGAGGAGGCCCTCGCCGCCGTCGCCGCCGGTGACGCCGCCGACGTCGACGCCGCGGTCGCCGCGGCCCGCGCCGCGCAGCGCGCCTGGGGCGCGACCGGCAAGGAGACCCGGCTCGGCTTCCTGACCGCGCTCCGCGACGGCCTCGCCGCGCGCCAGCAGGAGATCGCCGCGACCGTCACCGCCGAGCTGGGCGCACCCATCGGCTTCGCCACCGCGGTGCACGCGGGCCTGCCGCTCGCGGTCGCCTCCGGCTACGTGGACCTGCTGTCCGGCTTCGAGTTCACCGAGCGCGTCGGCAACTCGACCGTCTACCGCGAGCCCGCCGGCGTCGTGGGCGCGATCACGCCGTGGAACTACCCGCTGCACCAGATCGTCGCCAAGGTCGTCCCGGCGCTGGCCGCCGGCTGCACCGTCGTGCTGAAGCCCGCCGAGGACACCCCGCTGGTCGCCCGCCTCTTCGCGCAGATCGTCCACGAGGCGGGCCTGCCGGCCGGCGTCTTCAACCTGGTCACCGGCGTCGGCACGGTCGCGGGCGCGGCGCTCGCCGCGCACCCCGACGTGGAGCTGGTCTCCTTCACCGGCTCGACCGCCGTCGGCCGCGCGATCGCCGAGCAGGCCGGGCGCGGCGTCAAGCGCGTCGCGCTGGAGCTGGGCGGCAAGTCCGCCAACGTGGTCCTGCCGGGCGCGGACCTCGCCCGCGCGGTCAACGTCAACGTCGGCAACGTCTTCGCCAACTCCGGTCAGACGTGCAGCGCGTGGACCCGGCTGCTGGTCCACCAGGACCAGTACGAGGAGGCCGTCGCGATCGCGGCCAAGGCCGCGGCAAAGTACGTCCCCGGCGACCCGACCGCCGCGGAGACGCGGCTGGGCCCCGTCGTCAACGCCAAGCAGCGGGACCGCGTACGCGGCTACATCCAGGCCGGCCTGGACGCGGGCGCGCGGTTGGTCGCGGGCGGCGTCGACGCCCCCGAGGGCGCGGAGCGCGGCTTCTTCGTCCGCCCGACGATCCTCGCGGACGTCACCCCGGACATGACGGTGGCCCAGGAGGAGATCTTCGGCCCCGTGCTCTGTGTCCTGGCGTACCGCGACGAGGACCACGCGGCCGAGCTCGCCAACGGCACGGACTACGGCCTCGCGGGCGGCGTCTGGGCGGCCGACGAGGAGACGGCGGTCGCCTTCGCCCGCCGCATGGACACCGGCCAGGTCGACATCAACGGCGGCCGCTTCAACCCGCTGGCGCCGTTCGGCGGCTACAAGGGCTCCGGCATCGGCCGCGAACTCGGCCGCCACGGCCTCGAAGAGTTCCTGCGGACCAAGTCGCTCCAGTTCTGACCTTTGACACCCCCGGATAGTGCAACCATCCGATGATCAGAAAGGCTCTCCTCTCGTGACGACGACGGTCCGCGCCGCGCTGCTTTCCTCCGTGGGCGCAGCCCTGGAACTCACCGAGATCACGCTCCCCGACCCCGGTCCGGGACAGGTCCGGGTGAAGCTCGCCGCCGCGGGCGTGTGTCACTCCGACCTGTCGCTCGCGACAGGCGTGCTGCGCGCCGCCACCCCCGTGGTCCTCGGCCACGAAGGCGCCGGCACCGTCGTGGCCGTGGGCGAGGGCGTGAGCAAGGTCGCCGTCGGCGACCCGGTGGTGCTCAACTGGGCGCCGGCCTGCGGGCACTGCCATCTGTGCGAGCTCGGAGAGCCCTGGCTGTGCGAGAACTCGTACGCCGCCTCCGTCGAGACGTACGCCGCGCTCGCCGACGGGACGGGCGTCTACCCCGGGCTCGGTGTCGCCGCGTTCGCCGCGGAGACGGTCGTCTCCGAGAGCGCGGTGATCCCGCTGCCGCAGGGCGTGCCGCTGGACGCGGCCGCGCTGCTCGGCTGCGCCGTGCTGACGGGCTACGGCGCCGTGCACAACGCCGCGCGGGTGCGCGAGGGCGAGTCGGCGGTCGTCTTCGGGCTCGGCGGCGTCGGGCTTGCCGTGCTGCAGGGCCTGCGGATCGCGGGCGCCGGGCCGATCGTCGCCGTGGACGTCACGCCGGAGAAGGAGGAGCTGGCACGCCGCCACGGGGCGACGGAGTTCGTCGTGGCGGACGACCAGACGGCCAAGACCGTCCGCAAGCTCACCGGCGGTCACGGCACCGACCACGCCTTCGAGTGCGTCGGCCGCTCCACCACCATCCGCGCCGCCTGGAACTCCACCCGTCGCGGCGGCCGCACCACCGTCGTCGGCATCGGCTCCAAGGACGACCAGGTGGCCTTCAACGCCCTGGAGATCTTCCACTTCGCCCGCACCCTGACCGCCTGCGTCTACGGCGACGGCGTCCCGGACCGCGACGTCCCGCTCCTCGCGGAGCACGTCCGCGCCGGCCGCCTCGACCTCGACGCCCTGATCACGGACCGGATCACCCTCGACGACATCCCCGCCGCCTTCGACCGCATGCGCGAGGGCAAGGGCGGCCGCTCGCTGATCGTCTTCTGAGTTCACCCGCCCGGCCCGGTAGAGTGGTGCGGTTGCCCGCAACGGACGCTGCAGGCTGAAACACGGCACAACCGGACCGACCGCGCGAAGGACCTGAGGAACGACGTGAGCACCGACTCCCCCGCCACCGCTGCCCAGGTTCTGCAGGAAGCCTCGCGGCGCCGTACCTTCGCCGTGATCTCGCACCCCGACGCCGGTAAGTCGACGCTGACCGAGGCGCTCGCGCTGCACGCGCAGGCGATCACCTCGGCCGGTGCCGTGCACGGCAAGGGCGGGCGCAAGGGCGTCACCTCGGACTGGATGGAGCTGGAGCGGGACCGCGGTATCTCGGTCACCTCCGCCGCGCTGCAGTTCGGGCACCGCGACCACGTGATGAACCTGGTCGACACCCCCGGTCACGCCGACTTCTCCGAGGACACCTACCGCGTCCTCTCCGCGGTCGACTGCGCGATCATGCTGGTGGACGCGGCCAAGGGTCTGGAGGAGCAGACCCGCAAGCTGTTCTCCGTCTGCCGCCACCGCGGCGTGCCGGTGATCACGTTCATCAACAAGTGGGACCGGCGCGGTCGCGAGGCGCTGGAGCTGCTGGACGACATCCAGAACATCCTGGAGATCACGCCCGTTCCGCAGGTCTGGCCGGTCGGCAACGCGGGCAACTTCCGCGGCCTGGTCGAGGCGGCGGACACCGAGCAGTTCCTGAAGTACACCCGCGTCCCTGGCGGCACCCACGAGGCCGAGGAGCAGCGGATGGACGCCGCCGCGGCCGAGGCCGTCGAGGGCGAGCTGTGGCCGACCGCGCTGGAGGAGCTGGAGCTCGCGCTCGACTCCGGGCCGGGCTGGGACCCGGTCGCCTTCCGCGAGGGCAAGATCACCCCGGTCTTCTTCGGCTCCGCGCTCACCAACATCGGTGTCCGGCTGCTGCTCGACGCCGTCGTGGACCTCGCCCCCTCCCCCGACGCCCGCGAGCTGGCGAACGGCGACCACCGCCCGGTGGAGGAGGAGTTCTCCGGCGTCGTCTTCAAGATCCAGGCCAACATGGACCCGGCGCACCGGGACCGCATCGCCTTCATCCGTGTCTGCTCCGGTGTCTTCGAGCGCGGCATGAACGTCACCCGCGCCGCCTCCGGCCGCTCGCTGGCGACCAAGTACGCGCACACCGTCTTCGGCGCCGAGCGCACCGTCGCGGACATCTGCTACCCGGGCGACGTGGTCGGGCTGATCAACGCGACCGCGCTGCGCGTGGGCGACACCCTCTACGTCGGCAGGAAGGCCGAGTTCCCGCCGCTGCCCGCGTTCGCGCCCGAGCACTTCGCGGTCGCGCGCCCGAAGGACATCAGCCGCAGCAAGCAGTTCCGCAAGGGCATCTCGCAGCTGGACGAGGAAGGCGTCGTCCAGGTGCTCACCTCGGACCGCCGCGGTGACCAGGCGCCGGTGCTCGCCGCCGTCGGGCCGATGCAGTTCGATGTCGTGCTGCACCGCATGGAGCACGAGTTCTCCTCGCCCATCGTGCTGGAGCGCCTGCCCTACTCGCTGGCCCGCGTCACCGACGCGGCCGGGGCGGACGTGCTGAACAAGGCCCGCCTGGTCACCGGCGAGCCGCTGACCCGCCGCAGCGACAACGCGGTCCTCGCGCTCTTCGGCGACAAGTGGCAGCTCAACAGCTTCGTCCGGGGCAACCCGGACGTGAAGCTGGAGACGCTGATCGCCACCGCGGACTAGCTCAGACGGCGCGGAGCGCGCCGGGCGCTCACCGCGGCGGCCGACGCGACTCCTTGAACGCCCGGGAGATCTCCCAGGCGTCCGCGACCGGGCCGACGTGGGCCAGCTTGTCGGGGTTGAGCACCAGCCGGATGGACTGGATCTGTCCGTCCAGCACGTCGAGCGCCAGCGTCTGCACCACCTTGGCGTCGGCGTCGCGGAGGATCGCACCCGGCTGGCCGTTGATCTCGTGCGGCTCGACGGTGAGGCCGATCCGGGCCAGGGCCGGGAAGACGGAGGCGAGCAGCCGGGCCACCTTGTCGGCGCCCATGACCGCGCGGGCCAGCTGCGGGGCCTTGCCGCCGCCGTCACCGACCATCGACACGTCGGCGGCGAGCAGGTGCTGCAGGCCGAGGACGTCGCCCTCACGCAGGGCCTCGAAGAAGCGCGCCGCGAGCTCGTCGCGCTCGTGGCGGTCCGCCTCGAAGCGCGGGCGGCCGGCGTTCATGTGCCGCCGCGCCCGCACCGCGAGCTGTCGGCAGGCCTCCTCGGAGCGGCCGACGGCCGCGGCGACCTCGGGGAAGCCGAAGTCGAAGACCTCGCGCAGCACGAAGACCGCGCGCTCCAGCGGGCTGAGCCGCTCCAGCAGCAGGAGCGCCGCCGTGGAGACGGAGTCGGCCAACTCCGCGGAGCGGGCCGGGTCCTGGTAGGGGTCGGCGAGCAGCGGCTCGGGGAACCACGGCCCGACGTAGGCCTCCCGCTGCACCCGGGCCGAACGCAGCACGTCGATCGAGATCCGGGTGACCACGGCGGAGAGGAAGGACTTGGTCGACCGCGGCCGGGTCGGCGTCGCCTCGAAACGCAGCCAGGCCTCCTGGACCGCGTCCTCGGCCTCGCCGACACTGCCGAGGATCCGGTACGCGATGGAGAACAGCAGCGGCCGCAGCTCGGCGAACTCCTCGACCCTGCTCATATCCGTGATCATCCAAGGCGCCCCGGGCTCAGTGCAACTGTCCGGCGACGTAGTCGCCGGCGCAGGGCTGGCGAGTGATGATGTTCATCCGGTTCACCATGTTCATGAACGCGATGTGGATCACCAGCGCGGTGAGCTGGTCGGTGTCGAAGTGCGCGGCGGCCTTCGCCCACACCTCGTCACCGACCCCCTCGGCCGCGTCCGCGACCCGCGTCCCCTCCTCCGCGAGCGCCAACGCGGCCCGCTCGGCCTCGCTGAACACCGTCGCCTCCCGCCACGCGGCGACCAGCGCCAGCTTCACCGGCCCCACTCCGGCCGCGACGGCCTCCTTGGCGTGCATGTCCAGGCACACGGCGCACCCGTTGATCTGGCTCACCCGGGTGGAGACGAGCTCCTGCAGCTCGGCGGGCAGCCCCGCCTCCTTGATCACCTTCCCGGCGCTCATGAAGTACTTCAGCGCCTTCCCGGAGACGGGAGCGGCAAAGAAGTCGAGTCGCGCGTCCATGGTGGGTTCCTCCGTGCTCGTGAGTGGCTTCCACCCACGGGACGAGACAGCCCGCCCGCCCGTGACATCAGTGACTGTGACCTGCGCCACTACGAGCCCGTCCGCCGTCGGACGCGATTCCTGAGCCTCGCCTTACTGGACCCTGCCGAGGAAGTCCGACACCGTCCGGACGAACTCCTCCGGCGCGTCCACCCACGGGTTGTGGGCGGAGCCCGCCTGGCGGACGTGCTCGCCGAGGGGGAAGAGCGCGGCGACCTCGGCGGCCGAGTCGGGGCGGGGCGAGCCGTCCAGATCGCCGGAGATCACCAGCACGGGCGCGTCCAGCTTGGACAGGACCGCGCGGGCCTCGTCGGCGCCGTCGAACGCGCCGGGGGCGAGGTAGGCGTCGGCGGCGTCCATGTCGAACCACTCCGCGGTGAGGGCGGCGTGCTCCTCGGCCGCGGCGTCCC
Organism: Streptacidiphilus pinicola; assembly: GCF_003258295.1. Lineage (GTDB taxonomy): Bacteria > Actinomycetota > Actinomycetes > Streptomycetales > Streptomycetaceae > Streptacidiphilus > Streptacidiphilus pinicola. The sequence goes on from NZ_QKYN01000105.1 coordinate 29,790, forward strand.
AACGGCCGTAGGCGAGGCGGTCGAGCAGATCGAAGTCCTCGTCCTCCGCGTCGCCGGCGGCGGCCCGCTCGAAGGCGGCCGCCACCTCGTCGTACCAGGGCTCGTCACGCCGCAGGTCCAGCGCCTCACGGCGCCGCTCGACGGGGAAGTCGATCCCGGCGCTCCGCGCCCGCGCACAGACCAGCACGAGCGAGCGGACCCGCTCGGGGTAGCGGGCCGCGTAGGCGAGCACGAGGTCGCCGGCCGCGGAGTGGCCGAGGAGATCGAGCTGCTCCAGCCCGAGTGCGAGGCGCAGCGCCTCCACGTCCTCGGCCTGCCGGTCCACACGGGTGTTCGCGAGGTCGTCGGGTTTCGCCGAGTCACCGGTGCCGCGTAGGTCCAGCAACAGCAGCTCCCGCCTCGCGGCGAGCCCGCCGAGATCGCCGAAGTAGGCGGAGGGCATCATCGGTCCGCCGGGAACGCAGACGAGCGGACGGTCGCCGCCCGCTCCCTTACGGTGGTAGGCGAGGCGGGTTCCGTCAGGCGCGGTGAAATTGACCATGCGCGGATGTTCGCAGCACGCGCGGATGTTCGGCCACGGATTTTCTCCGCTCAGGCCTTCGGCAGCACCTTCGCGAGCTCCTCCTCGGAGCGGCCGACCACAGTGGTGCCGTCGTCGGCGGTGATGATCGGACGCTGGATCAGGACCGGGTGCTCCGCGAGGGCGGCGATCCAGCGGCTGCGGGCGGAGGCGTCACGGGGCCAGGCGTCGCGGTCCTTCATGCCGAGGTCCTTGGCCACCTGCTCGTCGGTCCGGGTGATGTCCCACGGCTCCAGGTGCAGGCGCTCCAGCACGGCCTCCAGCTCGGCGGCGGTCGGCGGCTCCTCCAGATAGCGGCGCACGGTGTACTCCGCGCCCGCGGCGTCCAGCTCGCTGATCGCGACGCGGCACTTCGAGCAGCGGGGGTTGATCCAGATCTCCATGGCCCGAAGCCTACGCCGGCCGGGAACACGCCCCGGCCGGGCCGGGTTGGCCTGAGAGAGTGTCCGTGAGCGAAGGAGAACAGCCCATGTCCGTCGTCGTCACCGCCGTGGTCCACCCCAAGCCCGGGAAGCTGGAGGAGGTGCTGGCCGTCTACGGCCGGTACGTCGAAGCCGTGCACGCCGAGCCGGGCTGCGAGCTGTACGCGCTGCACACCGACGGCACCTCGATCGTCGTGATCGAGAAGTGGGCGACCCGGGCCGATCTCGAAGCCCACGCCAAGGGCGCGGTCCTGGACCGGCTCGGCCCGGAGCTGGACGCGCTGCGGGAGCGGCCGGCCGACATCACCGTCCTGGAGCCGCGCCCGGCCGGCGGCGCCAAGGGCGCGCCCAGCTCCGGGCCGAGCCGGTCCAGGACCGCGCCCTTGGCGTGGGCTTCGAGATCGGCCCGGGTCGCCCACTTCTCGATCACGACGATCGAGGTGCCGTCGGTGTGCAGCGCGTACAGCTCGCAGCCCGGCTCGGCGTGCACGGCTTCGACGTACCGGCCGTAGACCGCCAGCACCCCCCCCAGCTTCCCGGCCCTGGGGTGGACCACCGCGCGTGACGACGACCGACATGGG
>NZ_QKYN01000106.1 GCF_003258295.1 Streptacidiphilus pinicola
CGCGGCGGGGCTCGCGGACACGGTGTGCAGGGTCCCGGCCAGGACGTTTCCTGAGCGTAGGATGGTTCGGGAGCGACCCGAGGTGGGCGTGCCGAGGCAGGGCGCCGCCGCTGAACCAGGAGGCGCACCGATGCCTGGCGACATTCCCGTCCATCCGGATCCCGACATCTCACCGCCGAGCGATCCCTCGCCCCGACCGGGCCCGCCGAAGCCGGGTCCACCGAAGCCTGTGCCGCCTGCACCTCCGGGACCGCCGGAGCCGCTGCGCCCGCCGGCGCCCCCGATCCCGCCGGACCCGGTCGAACCCTCCGACCCGGACGAGCCCGCCGAGCCGGAAGACCCGGGGACGTCGGGGGAGCCGAGCGAGGATCCCGACGCCGTCGCGGGGTCGCGGGTGCGCGGCACCCGGGTGCGGGGCGTGCTGGGCGCGCCCTCCTGGGTCAGCCTGATCGTGCGGGACCTCGGGGCCGCCGAGCGTTTCTACCAAGGGCTGCTCGGGTGGGAGTTCGAGCAGGGCCCGGAGCGCCTCGGCGCTTTCGTCTACGTCGTCGTCGACGGTCACCGGGTCGCCGGTATCAGCGAGGTCGGCGACCTCGGCTTCGGCACCGGCTGGACCACGTTCTTCGGCGTCCGGGACGCCCACGAGAGCGCCCGTCGGATCGCCGACCGGGGCGGCACGATCGGCGTCGGTCCCGTGGCCATCGACGCCGGCCGCATCGTCCTCGCCCGCGACCCCGACGGGGCGAGCTTCGGCCTGTGGCAGGGCCCGGAGGAGCTGCCCGAGGCGTCGACGTCGTTGGTCGCCGGGGTTCCGGCGTGGATCGAGCTGCGCACGGGCGACCCGTTCAAGTCGGCCCTCTTCTACGGCGAGGTGCTGGACTGGGACCCGGAGATCTCGCACCGCACCGAGGTGGTGTGGGAGCACGAGCGTGTGGTGCTGCGCAGCGACGGCCGCAACATCGCCGCGATCGGCGGCCCCGAGCCCTCGCCCGTCCCCGGCGCGGTGACGCACCCGGCCTGGCGGGTCTTCTTCCCCACCCCCGACCTCGCCGACGCCCTGGTGCGCGCGGTCGAACTCGGCGGCACGGTCCTGGTCCCGTCCACGCCGACCCCCTACGGTCCGGTCGCCCAGCTCCAGGACCCCTCCGGCTCCCGCCTCTGCCTGATCCAGCCGCCGCTCCAGCCCGCGCAGTGACCGCGGGGTGACGGCGGATCAACCCGGCTGGTCCGCCAGGGGGTCCGACTCCATCGGCCCGAACACCGCGGCGCTGAGGCGGACGGTGCGCGCCGTCATGCTCGCGCGGGACTCGCCGGGGTGGTCGATCCACCAGTTCACCAGGGCGTCGAAGACGTTGACCCAGGCCGCGGTCATCGCGGAGGAGTCGAGCGGGTCGTCGTTGCCGGCCAGGTGGAGCAACTCGCGCACGCCCTCGGCGCCCACGGCGTGCATGCGCCGCGCGTACCGGGCGTGCCGCTCGGTGATCTCGGGCGCGGCGGGCATCGTCGGGTCCCGGAACACCCGCCACATCCAGGGCCGAGGCTCCAGCGCGGCGAAGAACTGGTCCAGCGTGACGACGGCGCGCTGCTGACCCACCAGGCCGAGCCCGGCGGTGCGCTCGATGACCTCGACCAGCACCTCGCCCGCGGTGCTCAGGCAGGCCGCGAACAGCCCCTCCTTGGAACCGAAGTAGCTGTAGATCAGCGGCTTGGAGATGCCCGCCTGTGCGGCGACGGCGGTCAGGGAGGTGCCGGCGTATCCGTGTTCGGCGAACACCCGGCCCGCGATGTCGACGATCTGACGCTCACGTTCCGCTCGGGCGACGCCCTTGGTCCCAGCCTTTCCCATGGCGGAAGCATAGCCGAGCGAATTGACCCTCTGGTAACTTACCCGCGGGTCAAATCGCTCGCGGGAGGAGCACCATGTCGGACCTGCTGGATCCGCTGCAGAACCCCGTCACCTACGCCATACCGTTCTTCGTGCTGAGCATCCTGGTCGAGCTGGCCGCGCTGCGCCTGCTCGACCACGACGACAGCGTCACCGGCTACTCGTTCAAGGACGCCCGGGCCAGCCTCACCATGGGCGTGGGGTCGCTGTTCTTCCTCACCGCCTTCAAGCTCGGCACCTTCGTCGTGTACAGCGCGCTCTACACGTACGCGGCGCCCTGGCGCCTCCCGGCCGACACCTGGTGGTTCTGGGTGCTGCTGCTGGTCGGACTGGACTTCTCCTACTACTGGAACCACCGGTTCGTGCACCGCACCAACATCGGCTGGGCCGCGCACCAGTCGCACCACTCCAGCGAACACATGAACTTCACCACCGCGCTGCGGCAGAAATGGAACCCGTGGTTCGAGTTCTTCTTCTGGCTGCCGCTGCCCCTGCTCGGCTTCGCCCCGTGGGCGCTCTACGTGGCGTTCTCGGTGAACCTGGTCTACCAGTTCTTCGTCCACACCGAGCTGGTCGACAAGCTGCCGCGGCCCGTCGAGTTCCTGTTCAACACGCCGTCCCACCACCGCGTGCACCACGGCTCGGATCCGGAGTACCTGGATCGGAACTACGGCGGGATCCTCATCGTCTTCGACCGGATCTTCGGCACCTTCCAGCCGGAGGCACGCCGTCCGACCTACGGCCTCACCAAGCCGGTGGGGACCTACAACGTGCTCGCCCTCGAATACCGCGCGTTCGCCGAACTGCTGCGCGACGTCCGCTCCGCCGCCCGCCTGCGGGACAAGCTCGGCTACCTCTTCCGGCCCCCGGGCTGGGAGCCGGACGCGGAGAGTGCCGTCAGTTCGAGAAGTCCTGGGTGAGCCACACGTTGCCCGAGCTGTCCCGCATCACGGCGATACCGATGTGGTGGAAGTCCGGGCTCAGGATGTTCTTGCGGTGGCCGTCGTTCGGCGGCTGCTCCGCGAGCATGGAGCGGGTGAGACCGACGGCCATGCCCGCGATGCCGGAGGTGTCGTTCGAGACGGGCCCGCCGGTGCCGATGTTCTCGCCCGCGCTGGTCCACTGGACCCCCGCCGCCGTCTCCCGGTCGCCGAGCTGGGGCTCGCCGGGGCAGTCGTGGGAGAGACCGCAGCCGCTCGCCATCACCCGGTTGTGACCGCCGGAGCTGCTGTCCAGCCCCGAGCTGAGCGTCAGCGGCGACAGCCCCTGCTGCGCGCGGGCCTGGTTGATCACCGCCAGCACCTGCTGGGCCGCCGCCTCGTCGGGTGAGGTCGGGGGCGGCGGGGGAGCCTGGGTCGCGGAGTGCGTGGGCGCCGGAGTCGGGGTCGGCTTCACGCTCGGAGAGGCGGAGTGGCTCGCCGATGGTCGGGCGCTCGGCGTCGCACTGCCCATCGCCGACGCGGACACGTCGGCGCTCGGCGAGGCCACAGCCGTCGTCGTGCCCGCGCCGGCCACGGCGGTGGTCACGCGGGGCTGCCCGCTGCCGTGCCCGAACAGCACCACGCCCGCCCCGACCGCCGCCGTGACCGTCACCGTGGCCGCCGCGGCCAGCAGCGGCTTGCCGGAGAACGCGCCGAACCGGCGTCGCGGCAGCCGGTGCGAGACCGGGCCGGAGGAGGCACGTTGCGCCGGTATCCGTGCCGTCGTCTGCGTGAGCGGGTGGTCGCCGATCGGCGCCGCGCCGGGGTGCCAGGCGAAGGCGTCCGCCGCGGCGGCGGCGTGCAGACCGCCGGCGCCGATGCGGCTCAGCAGCCAGGCCGCGTAGCCGGCCGGCAGGGGCACCAGGGCGAGGTTGACCAGCAGCCGCTCCGGCGGCACCAGGTCCGCGCCCAGCGCGCCGCACTGCGGGCACTCGCGCAGGTGGCGGGCCAGCCGCTTGCGCCAGAGCGCGCCCGGCACGCCGTCCCACAGGTGCACCATCCGGGCCAGCTCCACGCAGCGCGGCTGCGCCGCGAGCGCGCGGACGACCCCGCGGGAGACCTCCAGCTGGGCCTTCATCCGGCTGACCCGCACGGTCACGTGGTGCGGCTCCAGCCCCAGCGCCCCCGCCAGCTCGGCGCGGGTCAGATGCCCCGCCGTCACCAGCCACCACAGCGACAGCAGCTCGCGGTCGTCCTGGTCCAGCCAGCGCGTCGCCTCGACGGTCTCCCGGCGCTGACCGGACAGCCCCAGCTCGGTGAGCGTCAGGTCCTCGAAATCCGCGCCCGGGTCGGCGACGGCGGCCAGCTCGTCGAGCGCGCCCTCGTGGCTCTGCGACGCCGTCGTCCGCGACTGGATGTGCCGGCGTATCTGGTTCATCGTGATCGCCGCCAGCCACGACCGGTACGCGGAGTCGTCCCGCAGGTCCGGAAGGCCGCGCAACACCCGCAGCATCGTCTCCTGGACGACGTCGTCCACGTCCACGCGCCCGGAGAGCGCGCGGCCGACGATGTTGTAGACGAGCGGCAGGCTGTGTGCGACCAGCTCGTCCAGGGCCTCCTCCCTTCCGCTGCGCGCCGCCGCGACCAGCCCCGCCTCCACCGACCAGCCCGCCATGCCGTGCTCCTCGCTCACCTCGGTTTCGTCCGTACGTGAGTGGAGACCCTACGGAACACACGGGGGTCACAGAAATCGGCCGGTCGGCTGGAATTTGCCGTGCGTCACCAGCCGCCGAGGACTGCCTCGGGGTCGTCGGTGGTGTGCATCGCCGCCTCTTCGGCTGTCGCCGCGCCACCGGAGATGCCCGCGTCGGAGGCGATCAGGTGACTGCGGGCGTGGTCCGACTCCACCAGCCGCCCGGAGCGGGTCTCGCCCGCCTCCGGATCCACCGGCTCGCCGTCCGTGCCCACGCAGTCGCCGATGCCGTCGTCGTCCGGTGCGCAGACCTCCGGCGTCTCGGCGCGAAGGCGTTGGTCGAGCGTCTCACGGTCCCGCTGCTCGGCTGCGGTGTTCCCGTACCGCCCGACGGCCAACGGCCGCTCGGGTGGGGCGTAGCCCTCGTCCAGCACGTCCGCGAGGCCGCGGTCGTCCAGGGTGTCCTCGGGCTCGAGCGGCGAGACGTCGTCCTGGACGTCGCCGTCACCGCTGGGCTGGTAGACCTCGTCCCCCATCAACTCGTCGTTCGACACGGTACGCATCCCTTCCGGCCCGTCCCGGGCCCTCTCGGCGAGCCGCGGAATGCCTGCGGCGCTGACGGAGGTTGCTTCGATACTCCCACCAGGGCGCCTCTGACGCTCTACGGACGTTGCCCCATCAGGGGGCGCGGGACTCTGCCGATCTGCGGCTCCGCCGCGTGGGCGCGAGAGCTGCACTCTCCAGGGGCGCGGGACTCTGCCGATCTGCGGCTCCGCCGCGTGGGCGCGAGAGCTGCACTCTCCAGGGGCGCGGGGAACTGCGCGACAAGCCACCCGGCGACGTGGCAGGCCGAACGCGCAGGGCCATCCGCACGCCGGTGGTTGCTCGCGCGGTTCCCCGCGCCCCTGGGTAGTGCAACGGCCTGCTCGCGCAGTTCCGCGCGTCTCCGGCGGGGAATGCTTCCTAGTGAGCGAGGAGGCGGGCGCGATGAGGGGTTCGGCGGCGTTCGGGCGCCTGTTCGGGATACCGGTGCGGGTGCACTGGAGTGCGCCGGTGCTCGTCGCGGTGTTGGCCGTGGGGCTCGGGGGGCGGACGTTGCCCGCGTGGTTGCCGGGGAGGGGTGGCGGGTTCTATCTCGGCGCCGGCCTGCTCGGCGCGCTGCTGCTGGTCGCCAGCCTGATGGCGCACGAGCTCGCGCACGCCCTCGCCGCGCGGCACGCGGGGACGCGGGTGGACTCGATGACGCTGTGGGCGCTGGGCGGGGTCACCCGCATCGGGCGGGTGACCGCGCCGGCGCGGGCGCTGTGGGTGGCGCTCGCGGGGCCGCTGGTCAGCCTGGTTCTCGCGGGGGCGGGCATCGGGCTGGGGTTCCTGGCGCTGCGGGCACTGGACTGGGAGGTGCCGGCGGCACTCCTGCTCTGGTCCGGCGTGGTGAACCTGCTGGTCGCCGTCTTCAACCTGCTGCCCGCCGCGCCGCTGGACGGCGGCCGCGTGCTGCAGGCGGCGCTGTGGTGGCGGGCGGGGGACCGCGAGCGCGCGGAGCGCCAGGCGGGGCGGTGCGGGCAGGTGCTCGCCGTGCTGATGCTGGCCGGGGGCTGGGTCGCCCTGGTGCGCGGCGCCGGGGTCGGGCTGTGGCTGCTGGTCATGGGCGGGTTCCTGGCGATCGCGGCGGCGGCAGAGATCCAGCACGCCACGATCGGGCTGGCCGTGCGCGGCCGCCGCGTCGGGGAGCTGGCCTCGCCGCCGCTGAGCGTGCCCGACTGGTCGACGGTGGCCCAGTGCCTGGCGGGCAGCGCGGCGTGGCGCTCGGCCGGCTCGGCGGCCCTGGTGGACCTGGACGGGCGACCGAGCGGGGTGGTGCGGCTGCGCACGCTGCTCGCCGTACCGGAGCGGATGCGCGAGGAGGTGCGGGTGCGCGACGTGGCCGTCCCGCTCGGGCAGTGCGCGACGGCCGCGCCGGACGAGGAGCTGCCCGGCCCGGCGCTGGACGCGGCGCTGGGCAACCCGCCGCTGCTGGTTCTGGACGGGGGACGGCTGGTCGGCGTGGTCACCCTCGCCGACATCGCCGTCCTGATGCGCCGCCGCCGCCGCTCCGTCCGCGGTTGAGCTCAGCCCCCTGAGCTCAGCCCTTGAGCAGGAAGTCGTAGACCGCCTGCCGGCCGATGTCGCTGGTCGCGCGGCTCTGCACGGAGTGGGACGCGCCCGGGACGACGACCGCGCGGCCGTTCGCGACCAGGCTCGCCTCGTCCCACATCCACGCCAGCGGCGTGGAGAGGTCCCGGTCGCCGCCGAGCAGCAGCACCCGGATACCGCCGGGGATGCGCCGGTGCGCGGACGGGGAGGGCGGCACCTGCTCCCGGGGCCAGTTCAGGCAGGAGAGCAGGGTGCCGAGGCCCGTCGCGGTGTCGGCGTCGAAGGGGAACACCTGCGCCGGGGTGAGCCGGGCCCGGGTGGCCGCGACGGTGGCGGGGCGTGAGGCGACCGGCGTGTCGTCCGTGCCCCACGGGAAGTGTCCGTCGGCGCAGAGCGTGGACGCGTGCAGGCCCTGGCTGAGCTGGTCCGCGGTCGCGGCCGAGCCCTGCGCCACCGCGCTGATCATGGCGTTCAGGTAGACGGGGGAGCCGTTCGCGGCCTGGTGCAGGGCGTCCAGCATCCGGCCCTGGTTCGGGTCGACGAACTCGTAGCCGGTCAGCGTGTCCAGCACGGCGACGCCGTCGTGGTAGCGGCGTACCACGGCCGCGACGTCGGCCGCCGGGTCGTAGCCGCACTTCAGCGCGGCGCAGGAGGCGGTCAGCACGCGCGGCACCGCCTGGATCGCGGCGAGGTCGAGCGGGTCGTCGCCGGTCTGCGGCACGACCGAGTCCAGCACCAGGCTGGTCACGTGCGAGGGGTGGGCGAGGGCGTAGCGCTCGGCGGTGAAGGTGCCGTAGGAGACCCCGTCGAGTGAGATCCGCCGGTCGCCGAGCGCCTGCCGCAGCGCGTCGAGGTCGGCGACGGTGTCGGCGGTCGAGTAGAAGCGGCGGTCCGGGCCGAGCGACGCGGCGCAGTCGGTGACGGCCTGGTCGGTGGGCGCGGTCAGGTCGGAGGAGCCCATCTGCTGCTGCAACGCCGGGCACTGGAGCGCGTTCTGGCCGGTGCCACGCTGGTCGACGAAGACGATCCGGTACTGCGCCAGCAGCGGCTGGAGCTTCGGCAGGATGCGCGGCGCGAGCGGTTCGTCGGGCTGACCGGGACCGCCGGAGAGGAAGACCAGGTCACCCTTGGGTGCGTTCGCGTTGCCCGTCATCGCGACCCGCAGGCCCAGCGTGCCGGGGACGCGGCCGGAGTGGTCGAGCAGGACGGTCAGCGTGGCGCAGCCGAGGTCCGCCTCGTCGGGGCAGGGCGTGGACCCGGTCAGCACCGGGCGGGCGGAGGACGCCGGGACGCGCGCGGCGGTGGAGGAGCCGGTGCAGGCCACCGTCGCGGTCAGGGCGGCGGCCACGGCCAGGCCGGTCGCGGGGAGAAGTCTCATGTCTCCAGCCTGTGACGGCGGCTGACGCCGGACCACTCGGTGTGCCACGATTCGAGCACGTTCGAAGCCCGGCCGGAGCCGCTCGCGCCGGGCCACGGGGGAACGGGCAGTCGGCACGGTAGGCGGGGGCACACCGGCGATGATCGAGATCACCCTGGACGCAGGGGCGCTGGCGCGCACCCGGTTCGTCATCTCACCCTTGCACGAGGTCGGCGCGACCCTGTTCGGCTGGCCGCACCCGCCCAGGCCCCAGGCCCGCGCGCTGCTGACCCGCGCCCGCGCGGCCCTGCACGGACCGGAGCTGCCGCTGCTGCGCACCTTCGCCCTCGGGAGCGGCGGCTACGTGCCCGACTTTCTGGCGCCCCACCCGGAGGGCCCGTCACCGACCGTGGACGAGCAACTGGCGCAGGTCGCCGCGACCGCGCCGGTGCGGGTGGAGGCCGAGCTGGAGGCGCTGGCCTGCGGCCGCCCGGACAACGGGCTCGCGCCGAGCGAGCGGCAGGACGCGGTGGCCGCGCTGCTCGCGCGGGGCGGACGGCGGCTGGCTGCGCAGGCGGTGGACGAGCTGCGGCGCTACTGGCAACTGGTCTTCGCCCCCGAGTGGGACGCGGCCCGCGCCGCCCTCGACGCCGACGTCCGGCACCGCGCCCAGACCCTCGCCTGGCAGGGCGCCGGGGCGCTGATCCCGTCACTGCACCCCGCGCTCGGCTGGGACGGCGGCGTGCTGCGCATCGAGAGCCGCTTCTCGGTCGCGCTCCGCGCGCCCATGGTCGTCTTCATCCCCTCGCTGGTGGCCACCGCTCTCAGCGTCGGGATCGACCCGGTCTACCGGACGGAGCCGCGCGTCCCGGTCATCACCTACCCCGCCGTTCCGTCCGCGCCGGACGGGGCGCCCGCCTCCGCCGACCTGCGCCGGCTGTTGGGCGTGACCCGCGCGGACCTGCTCGCCACCCTGACCGCGCCGGAGACGACGGGCACCCTGGCCCGCCGTCACTACCTCACCGCCCCGACGGTCTCCTACCACCTCGGCATCCTGCTGCGGGCCGGCCTGGTCACCCGCGAGCGGGCGGGCCGCGAGGTGCGCTACCGGCGCACCGACCGCGGCACCCGGCTGGCCAGGACCGGGAGCTGAGTACGTCCACGTCCGGATCGTTGTCCGAACGTTGCGTCAGCGCGTCGCGCGGGCGCCGGTCGGCTCGTCAGAATCGGCGCGGGAAACGTCCGCTCGTCAGATCTTCTCTTCAGAACAAGGATTCAGATGCGTGCCATATCGGGGGTCCGTGCTTCCTCGCGCTTCGGCGTGATCGGTGTCGTCGCGTCGGCGGCGGCTCTGCTCTCCGGCTGCGGGATGGTGACGATCGGGGGAGCGAAGACGGTGGCGACCCCGGCCGTCACCGCCAGTGGCGCCGTGCAGTCGTCGGCGCCGACCGCCACGGCGAGTGGCGCCCAGGGGCAGGTCCTCGCGGCGCTGCCGCAGCGGCCGGCCACGGCCAGGGACTGGACCGGCGCCCAGGACCCCTCGGCGATGGGCATCCTCACCGTCGAGCAGTTCATCGAGGCCGACTACACACCCTCCGCCTGGACCACCGAGCGCGGTGCGCAGCAGTCCCGCGGCCTGCAGTTCGCGGGCCGCCGCGCCTGGTACGACCCGGCGACGGCCACCTACGTCGACAGCTTCGTCATCCACTACGCATCGGCGGCCGGTGCCGAGAGCGACTACCTGTCCCAGGTGAAGGCGGACGCCAAGAACTACGACGCCCAGGGCTCGTTCACGGTCCCCGGTGTCGCCAAGAGCAAGGTCTTCGTCAAGTCCGGGCTGGACTCCAACGGCAACGCGCTGACCATGGGTCTGGCGGTCGCGGGCGACGACGTGCTGCGCGTCGTCGTGATGAAGCCGGCCACGCCGGACCACGACACCGCGGTCCAGGTGCTGTCCGGCGAGTACCAGGCGCTCACGAAGTCCTGACGGCCGCCCCCACCCCGCCGGGGCGGGCGAGGGCGGCGAGCGCCAGCGCGGGCTCGTTGCTGATCACCACGTCCGCGCCCAGGCGCGCCACGGTGGCGACGCGGGCCGGGCGGTCCACCGTCCAGGTGCTGACCGCCAGCCCGCGGCGGCGGGCGAAGGCGACCAGGGGGCGGGTGAGCCGGTGGTGCTCCACGTTCAGGTACTGCGGCCGGACCCGGGTCAACAGGCCCGCGCCCGGCGGCAGGAAGGACTCCCAGCTGAGCGCGATCCGCGCCTGCGGCGCGGCGGCGCGGATCCGTTCCAGCGCGGTCTGCTCGCCCGCGAAGACGCAGCGGTCCAGCAGACCGAGCTCGTCGACCACGGCGAGGGAGGCCGTGCCCTCGGCGGGCCCGGGGACGTCGACCATGACGGTGACGCCCGCCTGCGCGCACAGCCGCAGGCCCTCGCGCAGCGTGGGGACCCCGTCGGCGGGCTCGTGGCCCAGTGCGAACAGTTCGGCGGCGTCCAGCTCGGCGGCGGCGCGCGGTACGGCCCAGAGGCGGTGCAGGGTCGCGTCGTGGAGCAGCACCGGAGTGCCGCAGCGGGCGAGGCGCACGTCCACCTCGACCCATTCGGCGCCGAGGGCGAGCGCGGCGCGCAGGGACGGCAGCGTGTTCTCCCGGGCGATGCGCGGCGCGCCCCGGTGGGCGACGACGGCGACGCGCCGTGGCAGGTCCCTCGCGTCCTCGGCCGGCATGGGTGCGCACCCGTCTTCTCTTCGGTCTTTCGGTAGGTCAGGCGTTCGGCCAGGTTACCCACCCGCTGCCGCCGGACGGTGCATGATCTGTCATGCTGCCCCCACCGGGGGTAATCGTGCGATGAGCTGATGAGTCAAGGAGAGTTGCATGGAGCCGGATCGACCCGAGGAACTCTCGGGGTCGGCGTCGCCCGCGGCGGCGGAGCCCGCCGCTCCGCTCTCGATGCTGGACGCGGTCGGCCGCCTCAGCCCGGAGCAGGCCGGGCTCCTCGGGGTGCTCATCGGCCTGCGCCGCCTCGACGACGGCCCGTCGGCGAAATCCGCGCAGCCCCAACCGTCCGTGGAGCCGTCGGCGCAGCCGTCCGTGGAGTTGCCCGACGCGTAGGTCTTCCGCTGCGGCGTGGGAGCGTGGCGCACTGGAAGCAGGCTGGTATCCCGGGTCGAGGGAGGGGCGACCGGCGGAAGGAGACCATGATGGACGACAGCAGCGGCCCCGCTCCCGGCGGAGTGCACACCAAGACCTGGACGGTCCGCGTGGACCTCTTCGAGGACGGCGACGTCACCAGCGCGCACGCGGTGCTGGACTGCGGGGACTCCCGCCTGCAGGCGCACTCCGCGTCGCTGCGCGACCCTGTGGACCGGCCGCAGGCGCAGATCGGCGACGAGTTCGCCGCCGGGCGCGCCCTGATCGACCTCGGCTACCAGCTGCTCCGCGAAGGGCAGGCGGACACTCGGGCGAACACCGTGCTGCCGGGATCGTGACGGGTGCCGTGAGCAGGCTCAGCCTTCCGCCTCGGCCCGCTTCTTGACGCCGAGGAGCATCCGGCGCTCCATCAGCAGGCCGACCGGTTCGAGCACGTAGAGGGAGAAGAGCCGCGCGGCGGGGGTGTGGTCGGGCGGGGCGATGCGGTTGCGGCTGACCAGTCGGGTGCTGTGGCCGCGTGGGTAGAGGCCGAACGACCACACCCAGCGCCCGTCCTGGGAGCTCAGTACCAGGCCGCGCTCCACGTCGACGTCGACGACCTCCAGCACCGGGCCGCGCGGGCTCAGTGGCAGCAGGTCGCCCGGCTTGAGCTCCGGCGGCGGGGCCTGCGGGCCGCCGGGGATCCGGCGGTCGAGGCCGAAGACCGTCTCGATCCAGGCGTAGGTGTACGCGCCGCCGCGCCCGGGGCCCTGGCGGATCAGCCAGGGCCAGGCAGCGGACGGCCAGGTGTCGACGGTGACCGCGCGGGTGGTGACCAGGGGCGCGGCGGGCAGCAGCTCGTCGCCGGGCATCGCCCGGCACACCTCCACCGCACTGGCGCCCCAGGTCAGGCACGCGTAGCGCCACAGCCACGGGTACGCCGCGCCGGCGGCGACGGCCGCGAGCGCGCCGGTGCCGAGGGCCTGCCTCGCTCTGGCTCGCATGGTTCCCTCCCGTTGGATGCCCGTTCCGGACGGGCTCAGCCGAAGCGGCCGTCCTCCTCTGCCGCGGCGTCGACCGCGCCCGCGCGCAGGAGTTGGCGGCCGAGCTCGATCAGGGCGCGGCCCGCCGCGTACTCGTCGCCGATGTCCGCGATGGCGAGGTCGTGCGGGTTGCGGTGGGAGGAGCCGTTGCCCTCCAGGGTGCGCTCGGGGGTCTCCAGGACGGCGCGCGCCCGGGTGTCGTCGCCCTCCTCGTAGAGGTCGACGGTCAGGGCCCAGCGCTTGGCGTGGAGTGGGGCGGGTGCGGGGATGGTGGGCGAAGTCATGGCGGTGTCCCGATCTCGTGGTCGCCGTCCGCGCGCCAGCCCTCCCGTGCCGCGCAACGACGCGTCGCTGCATCACGCGGACACTCCCACGGTACTCAGCTTCGCGCCCTGGGGACAGGGGTCGCGCAGATACCACTGGGGGTATTTGGCGATGGCGCCCGACTCCGTCTACCCTGCCTGTCAGATACCCCGGAGGGTATTTTGCCGATCCGCGCCGCTGATCCGCGTGATCGATCCGCACGAACGAGGGAGCCCTGCCGTGAGTCCCACCGAACCCCGTCTCGCCGAGCGGTCGCCCGCGCCGCCGCCGTCCGCCGCGCGGTGGCCTCAAGGGCCGGGGGTCCTCGGGCGCCTCGGGACGTGGGCCGCGCGTCACGCCAGGGCGGTCTTCGTCGGCTGGCTGCTGCTCGTCGTCGCGCTCGGCGCGTTCGCGCCCAAGGTCACCACGGCGCTGTCCGGCGCGGGCTGGCAGGCCAACGGTTCGGACTCGGTCGCGGCCCGCACCGTCGCGCAGCAGCACTTCGGCGGGAACGCCTCCTCGGCGCTGCAGATCGTGGTCAAGGCCGCGAAGCCCGTCTCCGACCCGGCCGTCCAGCAAGTGATCGCCCGGGCCGAGCACCTCGCCGCCGACGACCCGCGCGTCTCCGCCGTGGTGCCGCCGCAGCCGGGCGCGACGATCAGCCGCGACGGGCACACCGCGATCGTCCTCGCGGGCGCCAAGGCGAGCCCGGACGAGATGGTCCGCGCCGCCGACGCGCTCAAGGGGCCGCTCGCCGCGCTGTCGACGCCGGGTGTCCAGGTGCACGCCACCGGCGCGTCCGTGCTGTGGAGCGACTTCAACGCCGCCAACCACAGCGCGATGATCCACTCGGAGATCCTCTCCTGGCCGGTGACGCTGGCCATCCTGGTCGTCGCCTTCGGCTCGCTGGTCGCCGCCGGGCTGCCGCTGCTGCTCACCATGGCCGGGCTCGCCGCCTCGGCCGGTTCGCTCGTGCTGATCAGCCATCTCTTCCCGGTCTCCGTCTGGGCGATGAACTTCGCGATGATGTTCGCGCTGGCCCTCGGCATCGACTACGCGCTCTTCCTGGTGGTCCGCTTCCGCGCCGCCCGCAGGGGCGGTGAGCGTTCGGCCGTCGAGGCCGTGGCCGAGACCATGGACACGGCCGGCAAGGCCGTGCTGCTCTCCGGCGTCACGGTGCTGGTGAGCCTCTCGGCCGTGATGCTCGTGCCCTCGCCGGCGTTCCGTTCGATGGCGGGCGGCATCATGCTCGCCGTCCTGTTCGTGCTCGCCGCGACGCTGACGCTGCTGCCCGCCGTGCTGGCCAGGCTGGGCCGCCGGATCGACGCGCTGGCCCTGCCCTGGGCGCGCGCCAAGGCCGGTGCGGCGGAGCAGGGTTCGCCGCGCTTCGCCGCCTGGGGCGAGCGGCTGTGGCGGCACCCGCTGCGCTACGGCGCCGTGGCGCTGGCCGTGCTGCTGGCGCTGGCCGCGCCCGTCGTCGGGCTGCGTACGGCCATGCCGTCGATCACCGTCATCCCCGCCGACGCCAGCGCCCGGGTCGGTTACACCGCCGTGCAGGAGGCTTTCGGGCCGGGCATGCCGGGCATGCTGCAGATCCTCGCGCCGGGCGGCCAGGCCGCCGAGGTGCAGGCGAAGACCGCCGCGACGCCCGGCGTCGCCGCGGCCATGCCGGCGCAGCCCGCGCCGGACGGCTCCGGCTGGTCGCTCGTCCAGGCCGTGCCGAAGGTCGATCCCTCGAACCCTGCACTGAAGACCACCGTCGACACGCTGCGCGCCGAACTCCCGCGCGGCACCCTCGTCGGCGGCGCGGCGGTCGAGAACCTCGACCTGCAGCACGCGCTCGACCAGAAGACCCCGCTGGTGATCGGCGTCGTCCTGGGCCTCGGCTTCCTGCTGCTGCTTGTCGCGCTGCGGGCACCGCTGATCGCCGCGCTCGGCACGCTGACCAGCCTGCTCTCCACCGGCGCCGCGTTCGGCGCGGCCCGGCTGGTCTTCCAGGACGGCCACGGCGCGGGCCTGCTCGGCTTCCAGCCGCAGGGCTTCCTGGACGGCTGGGCACCGGTCTTCTTCTTTGCGATGATCTTCGCCATCGCGATGGACTACACGGTGTTCCTGCTGGCCTCGGCCAAGGAGCACTACGAGCGGACCGGCTCGCCGCGTGCGGCGATGACGGGCGCGCTGGCCCACTCCGGCCGGGTCGTCTTTGCGGCGGCCGGTGTGATGGTCGCGGTCTTCCTCACCTTCGCGCTCTCCGGGCCGCTGCCGCCCAAGGAGATGGGCCTGGTGCTGGGTCTCGCGGTGCTGTTCGACGCGGCGCTGGTCCGGCTGGTGCTGCTGCCGGTGCTGCTGCGTCTGACCGGCCACGCCGCCTGGCGCGCCCCGGCGTGGCTGCGCCGAGTGCTCCCGGACATCCCGTTCTCGCACGGGTGAGGCAGAGGGAATGGATACCCCCTGGGGTACGATGACGGGAAGCTGTGAGACGTGAGGATGGTCGAGGACGCCATGAAGGTCGACGAAGACGCGCAGGGCGCGGTGCTGAACCGGCTGCGCAGGGCTCAGGGGCAGCTGGCCGGGGTGATCGCCATGATCGAGGCGGGGCGTGACTGCAAGGACGTCGTCACGCAGCTCGCCGCGGTCTCGCGGGCGCTGGACCGGGCCGGGTTCAAGATCGTCGCCAGCGGCATGCGCCAGTGCCTGGCCGCCGTGGAGAGCGACGGCACGGCCGACGCCGCGCCGATGACCGAGGCCGAGCTGGAGAAGCTCTTCCTGACCCTCGCCTGAGCCGCTCCCCAACGGCGTGGACGCGCACGATACCGTGCGCGTTCACGCCATTTGCACACTTCCGCAATTCACGATGTGCGACTACTCGGTCACGCATAGCGTCCAGCCATGGCGAACACGGACATCGCACTCAAGGAAGCCATGACGATCGACGGCGCGCTCGGCGTCGCCCTGGTCGATCTGGCCAGCGGCATGAGCCTCGGCGTCATGGGTGGGACGGCGGACCTGGACCCGGCCGTCGCCGCGGCCGGCCACACCGACCTGGTACGCGCCAAGTACCGCACCATGGAGATGCTGGGGCTGGAGGGCGCGATCGAGGACATCCTGATCACGCTGACGCGGCAGTACCACCTGATCCGCCCGCTCACCGCCCCCTCCGGCGCGGGCCTCTTCCTCGTCCTGCTCCTCGACCGCCAGCGCGCCAACCTGGCCCTGGCCCGCCGGCGGCTGCAGGTGATCGAGGGCGAGCTGGATCTGTGAGTCAACGGGCGGTCGCGCCGCCGCTCTACCAGCGCAAGGCCGAGCTGTTCCGGTTACTGGGCCATCCCGCCCGGATCCGCGCGCTGGAGCTGCTCAGCGCCGGTCCGACCAGCGTGCGCGCCCTGCTCGACGACATCGGCGTCGAACCGGCCTACCTCTCGCAGCAGTTGGGGGTGCTGCGGCGGGCGGGCGTGGTCGCCTCCCGCCGGGAGGGCACCGCCGTCGTCTACGAGCTGGCCGGACCGGACGTCGCCGACCTGCTGCGGGTCGCCCGGCGGCTGCTGGCCGAGCTGCTCGCCGAACAGCAGAGCCTGCTCGACGAGCTGCGGTCGGACCCGGGCACGGACCCGGACGCGGCGTCGGCCGCGCCTGCGAGGATGGGCGGGTGACCACCATGAAGTTCGACGACGGGGCCGACGTGTCCGCCTCCCCGCTGCAGGCCGAGGCCGCCGCGGTGGCCGCCGAGGCGGCCGGATACGACGGCTTCGCCGTCTCCGAGACCAAGCACGACGCCTTCACCGCGCTGACGCTGGCGGCACGCGCGACCGAGCGGATCGCGCTGCGCTCCGCCATCGCGGTCGCCTTCTCCCGCAACCCGATGACGGTGGCGACCCTCGCCAACGACGTGCAGCTGGTCTCCGGCGGCCGGTTCCAGCTCGGTCTCGGCTCGCAGGTGCAGGCGCACATCGAGCGGCGTTTCGCGATGCCGTGGGGCAGGCCCGCCGCGCGGATGGAGGAGTTCGTCCGCGCCGTGCGCGCGATCTGGTCCGCCTGGGCCGGGGAGGGCCGCCTCTTCTTCAAGGGCGAGTTCTACCGGCACACCCTGATGACCGAGTTCTTCGACCCCGGCCCGAACCCGCACGGCAACCCGCCGATCCTGCTCGCCGCGGTCGGCGAGCGGATGACCAAGGTGGCCGGCCGGGTCGCCGACGGCCTGCTCTGCCACCCCTTCACCACCGCCGCCTACCTGCGCGAACGCACCGTCCCCACACTGCGCGAGGCGCGCGGCGGCGCGCTCGACGACTACACCGTGTGCCTGTCGCCCCTCGCCGTCCTCGGCGCGGACGCCCCCGCACGGGCCGAGGCGGAGCGGAGCGTCCGCGCGCAGATCGCCTTCTACGGCTCGACGCCGGCCTACCGCGTGGTCCTGGAACACCACGGCTGGGGCGAGCTCGCCGACCGGCTCCACGCGCTGTCGCGCGTCGGGGCGTGGGACGAGATGGCGGCGGAGATCCCCGACGAGGTGCTGGACGCCTTCGCCGTCTCCGGCACCCCCGCGGAGGTCGCGGCGGCCCTCGGCACCCGCTTCGGCGGGGCGGTGGACCGCGTCTCGCTGTACACCCCCTACGCCGTGGACCCCGCCCTGACGGGTGAGGTCGCGAAGCGGGTGCGCGGGCAGGAATGACCGCGCGACCTCGAACGTTGGGCGTGTTGGCAGAGGAAATGACTGAGAAGGAGGCCCCCGTGGGCACGCAGACGCAGAAGGCCGTGCTGGCCGGCGGTTGCTTCTGGGGTATGCAGCAGCTGATCCGCCGCCAGCCGGGTGTGCTGGACACCCGCGTCGGCTACTCCGGCGGCGACGTCCCGAACGCGACCTACCGCAACCACGGGACGCACGCGGAGTCCATCGAGATCGAGTTCGACCCCGCGGTGACGGACTATCGCGCGATCCTGGAGTTCTTCTTCCAGATCCACGACCCGTCGACGCGAAACCGCCAGGGCAACGACATCGGCACGAGCTACCGCTCCGCGATCTTCTACCTGGACGACGAGCAGAAGCGCGTCGCCGAGGACACCATCGCCGACGTCGACGCCTCCGGCCTCTGGCCGGGCAAGGTCGTCACCGAGGTCGCCCCGGCGGGCCCCTTCTGGGAGGCCGAGCCGGAGCACCAGGACTACCTCGAGCGCTATCCGAACGGGTACACCTGCCACTTCCCGCGCCCGAACTGGAAGCTGCCGCGGCGCAACGGCTAGTCGTCGCTACTGTTCCGCGTCGTCGAACCGGTCGGTGAGCCAGTCCGCGCCACGCTGGGCCGCCAGGGTGCGGCGGGTGCGGCGGGTGCGGGGGAGCTGGTACGGCTCGGGCGTGGTCGCGCGGGCCGACTCCGTGGCCAGCTTGGTGCCGGCGGTGGCGAGTTCGAGCAGGAGGCGGCGTCGGCGGGCCGGGCCGCGCGCGCGGAGCCACGCGGTGTAGAGGCCCTCGATCTCGCCGACCACCGCCGCCAGTCGCAACTGCGCCTCCCGCGCCTGCTTCACGCCGCTCCGTCCCCGTTCGTCGTACTCTGGGTCAGCTTCCCGTCGCATCAAGCCATTTGCTCATGTGCGCAAGTATGGGAAGTGTAGTCCCTGCGACACGCCTCACACGGCCGAGAAGCATCGGACGCGTCCAACTGGCCCGGGTTACCCTGCCGTTATGTTGGGGGTGTTCGCGGCCGTGGCCGCGTTGTGCGGCGCGACGGCGCCGTGGGCGGTGTTGCCGCTGGTCGCCGCCGTCTGCTGGGGGTGCTACGACGGCGCGGTGCTGCCGCAGGACGGCGCGGACCTGCGAGCCCTCGCGCTGCTGAGCGCGTTCGTGCTGCTGGGCCACCTGCTCGCCGGGCCGGTGGAGCGCGCGGCGTCCTGGCGCCGCGAGGCGGCGCGGGTCGCCGCCGAGGCCAACCCGCTGTTCCGCCCCGACGACCGGCGTCGCGCGCGGCTGCGCCGCAGCCGGTCCCGGCTGTTGCTGACCTCGCTCGGGCTGGGCGTCGCGGTCGGCCTCGCTGTCCACGCGCACGGCGCCGCCGCGGCGGACGCGGCCCGCGGCCATGCACATCCGGTCACCGCGACGACGCTCGCGAACGCGGTCCCCGCACCCAGGGGCAGGGCGACGCCGCGGGCCGCCGCGGTGCCCGTCGTCAACGTGCCTGCGGAGTGGGACTACCCGGCGGGCTCGCGGCACCTCGGTCGGGTGCTGGTCTTCCGCCACCAGGCGGCCGGCACCCGGCTGACCGTCTGGGTCGACGACGCGGGCCGCCTGGCCGCGCAGCCCGCCTCCACGGCGGACCAGGCCGTCTTCGCCCTGCTGGTGGGCCTGACAGGCACGGCCGGCGCGGCGGTCCAGGCGGAGGCGGAGAGCCCAACAGCCTCCCAGGGACAGCGTCGCCGCGCCGCCCGGGCCTG
>NZ_QKYN01000013.1 GCF_003258295.1 Streptacidiphilus pinicola
CGCTACCTGCCCCACCTCGTCCCAGCGGAGCAGGGAGCGGACGAGGTGGGGCAGGTAGCGGGGGTCGACGCGGGCGAGCAGACGGTAGGCGCGGGTTCGTTCCTCGTGGGAGAGCGATTCGACTCCCAGCAGCTTCACTCGGGCTCGGATGACCATGTCGGGATGGGCGCTCTCGGCAGAAGTCATGACGGCGATGTTCGGCCCTGACGGGGCGTCGGAACAAGGCTTGTCCCGTGTGCGATCAGTCCTACTCAAACCCCCGCTGAGCTGCCATGATGGTGACGCTCACACATCCGGCGGCCGGTGCTAGCGCCCCAGGACGATGGTGCCGGAGGAGCAGAACCAGCCGCCCGTGCCGCTGACCAGGGCGAGCTCGGGGGAGCCGGGCACCTGGCGGTCCGGGGCCGTGGTGGCGTACTCGTGGCGGAGTTGGCGGACGGCTTCGACCAGGAGGAAGAGGCCGCGCATGCCCGGGTGGCAGGCGGAGAGGCCGCCGCCGTCGGTGTTGGTGGGGAGTTCGCCGTCGCGCAGCAGGCGGCCGGCCTTGGCCTCGATGAAGGGGCCGCCCTCGCCCTTGGCGCAGAAGCCCAGGTCCTCCAGCATCACCAACGGCATGTAGGTGAACGCGTCGTAGAGCTCGCACAGGTCGATGTCGGCGGGCGAGACGCCCGCCCGCTCGAAGGCCAGGCGGCCGGAGGCGTCCGCGGGGGAGACGGTGAAGTCCTCCCAGTCGGACATGGTGCTGTGGCTGAGCGCCTCGCCTGTCCCCAGGATCCAGACCGGGTCGTGCACGGTGTCCGGCACGTACTCCTCGGCGGCGAGCAGCACCGCGCAGCCGCCGTCGGAGCGGATGCAACAGTGCAGTTTGGTGAACGGGTCGGCCACCATCGGGCCGTCGAGGACCTCGTCCACGCTGATCGGAGCCCGGTACATCGCGTCGGGGTTGGTCGCGGCGTTCGCCCGCGCCTGCACCGCGACGCCCGCCAACTGCTCGGCCGTCGTGCCGTATTCGTGCATGTGGCGCCGGGCCGCCATGGCGTACTTGGCGATCAGCGTGTGCCCGTACGGGGCCTCGAACTGCAGCGGGCCGCGCGCACCGAGCGACAGCGCGGCGGTGCGGCGGCGTGCCTTGAGGTCGGCGCGCGCGGTGGAGCCGTAGACCAGCAGGACCGCGTTGGCGTGGCCCGCCGCGATCGCGTCGGCGGCGTGCGCGGCCATGACCTCCCAGGTGGAGCCGCCGACGGAGGTGGAGTCGGTCCAGGTGGGCCGCAGGCCCAGGTACTCGGAGACCTCCACCGGCGCCAGGATGCCGAGGCCCGCCGAGGCCACGCCGTCGATCACGTCCCGCGGCAGCCCCGAGTCCGCCAGCGCGCGCCGCGCCGCCTGCGCGTGCAGGTGGAACGGCGTGGCGTCGTCGACCCGTCCGCAGTCGCTGAGCGCGACCCCGACGACCGCCACCCGGCGACGCCGCCGCCCTGGCGCGGCGGCCTCGGGAACGGGGTGACGGAGCGGGCCCGACGCGGCGGGCGGGGCGGAAGGACCGGCAGCAGTCATGAATCTGACGGTACATCAGATTTGCATCGGCGCGCCCCTGTGCGTCGCGGGCCACGGATTCTAGTATGACGAACCGTCAGATCTAAGGAGTCGTGGTCGACGCGACGCCGAGCCGGGTCGAACGGCAGGGCCCGGCCGGCCGAGGCCAGGAGGCGGCATGGATCCCGCGCTCACCCAGGAACAGGACGAGATCGCCCGCGCCCTGCGCGACGTGCTCGCCAAGCAGGCCGGCCCGGAGGAGTTCCGCCTCGCCGCGGCGTCCGCGCCCGGCTACGACGCCCAGCTGTGGCGACGGCTCGCGGAGCAGCCGGGGCTCGCCGGGCTCGCCCTGCCCGAGTGCCACGGCGGCTCCGGGCTCGGCCCGGTCGAGCTGGCGCTCGCCTGCGAGGAGGCGGGCCGGGTGCTGCTGCCCTCCCCGCTGCTCGCCAGCTCCGTCCTGGCCGCCGAGGCGATCAGCGCCTGCGGCACCGAGGAGCAGCACGGTGAGCTGCTCCCACCGCTCGCGACGGGAGCCCGTACCGCCGCGCTCGCCCTGCCCGGCACTCCCGCCGTCGCGCTCGGCCTGGTCCCCGACCCGATTCCGCGCCCGCTGCCGGGCGACGTCCCTTCGGGCGGCGGCCGGGCCGGCGGCGTCCAGGCGCGGCCGGCCGGCGACGGCCTGTGGTCGCTCTACGGCGAGGCCGCCCACGTCCTCGACGGGGCCCGCGCCGACCTGCTCGTCGTCGCCGCGCACGCGGGCGGTTTCCCGCGCAGTCGCACGGTCCTCTTCGTGGTGGACGCCGCCGACGCCCCCGGCCTGCGCCGGGAACGCGGCGCGGGCATCGACCAGACCCGCAGCGTCGGCCGCGTCGAACTGCGCGACGTCACCGCCCGCCCGCTCGGCGACCCGGCGCTGGACGCGTCCCCCGCGCTGGCACGGGTCGGTCGGCGCGCCGCCCTCGCCGTCGCGGCGGAGGCGGTCGGCGCGGCGGACCGGGCGCTCGCCCGTACCGTGGAGTACGTGCAGGTCAGGCAGCAGTTCGGCCGTGCGATCGGCTCCTTCCAAGCGGTCAAGCACCGGCTCGCCGACGTCTACGTCGCCGTCGAGACCGCCCGCTCGGCGATGCTCTACGCCGCCTGGTCCGCGACGACCGCGCCCGAAGACCCCGTTCCGGTGCTGCTCGCCCTGGCCCACGCCCTCACCGCCCAGCACAGTGCCGCGGCGGAGGCGATCCAACTGCACGGCGGCATCGCGATCACCTGGGAGCACGACGCCCACCTGTACTTCAAGCGGGCCGCCGCCGACGAGCTGCTCTTCGGCCCGCCGCACCTGCTGCGGGCCCGCGCGGCGGAGCTGTCGGGCGTGCTCGCGCCCACCGGAACCGAGGCGACCGCGGCTGGAGGGACGAGGCGATGAGAGCCCTGGAGAACGTCATGCAGAAGGTGTCGGCGACGCCGACCTTCGCCCGGATCGCGCCCTCCGTCGTGCCCCGCCTGGACAAGGCGGTGCACCGGCTGAGCGGCGGCAAGTTCATGCTGAGTCAGTGGATGCTGCCCTCGCTCTTCCTGACGACGACGGGCCGCAGGAGCGGTGAGCCCCGCACCACCCCGCTGGCCTGCCTGCCCGAGGGGGAGACCTTCCTGGTGGTCGGCAGCAACTTCGGCCGCACCTCCCACCCGGCCTGGACGGGCAACCTGCTCGCCGACCCCGACGCGGTCGTCGAACACCGCGGCCGCACCACCTCGGTCCGCGCCCGCCTGCTGGCGGGCGACGAGCGCGCGGAGGCCTGGACGGCGCTGCTGCGGATGTGGCCCCCGTACGCCGCCTACCAGGCCCGCGTGGAACGCGAGATCCGCCTCTTCCGTCTCGAACCGAGGTAGTCGCCCCTTCTGTGGGCGCACCGCACAGGAAAGGGCGGCATCGTCAGGGCATCGACGATGCCGCCCAGGATGGACGGGCCGTGGGCGCGCAGGACCTACCTCCCCCGAGGCACAGCCCCGGCGCTCACGCCGGCGGACAGGCGACCGGGCCCCACGGCTCCGCAGTGATGGTGTTGTCGTGGCCGGCAAGGCCTACTTCGGGGGCTTCTTGCCCGTCATGCCGAGGTAGACCAGCAGAGCCAGGTTGGGCGTGAGCTCCTTGGCCTTGACACCCCAGGAGTCGAACCCCTTCTGGTGCTCCGCGACGGCGGCCAGCATGGCGACCAGCGAGCCGGCCACGGCCGGTGCGCTCACCGACTTGTCCGCCTTGCCGGAGGCCTGCATGGCCTTGAGGGAGTCGGTGAGGGAGTTGGTCACGGCGTTGAGGATCTTCATGCGGATCTTGAAGAACCGCTTGTCCCCTTCGGCCGCGCCCAGCGTCACCACACGCAGGATGGCCTCGTTGTCGCGCCAGAAGGAGAGGAAGCCGTCGACCAGCTCCTCCGCCGTCTGGTAGCCGGCCTTGCCGACCCACGACTTGTCGGCGACGAGGTCCTTGAGACCTGCGCCGTCCTTGGCCATTTCATCCGCGATCTCGAGGACGGCGCCCTCGACGTCGGGGAAGTACTGGTAGAAGGTTGCGGGGGAGGTACCCGCCATCCGGGCGACGTCGATGACCTTGACGTCCCGGTAGGGCGAGGACGCGAGCATCTCGCGGAGGCAGTCCAGCAGCTTCTGCCGCGTGGCCTGTCCGCGTCGGCCGGCGACACGCCCATCGACGGTGCGAACTTGTCCTGTCATGCCGTCAGTTTACCGTGGCAAGATCCGGGCGCTATTCGGCGGGAAATGTGAATGCTCCGTCAGGCTGACGAGGCCTCTGCTAGAGCCTTGGTCAGGCGGCAGCAGGCCTCTGATCAGCCAATCCGTCCCAGGGGGCCATTCGGGGGCCTCAGGCCCCGGCAGCTCCTTCCGGCCGCGCGGGGGTGTCTTCCAGCCAAGCGCCGCGGCTGAGCGGCAGTCCACTGGCCCCTCCGGAGCCGGTCCTGACGGCCAGGACCTGGTTGACACCGATCCGGTTCTCCTCGAAGGCCAGGGCCGACGCGGCCATGTACAGCCGCCAGACCCGGGCCCGGCCCAGGCCCACCAGCTTGACCCCCTGCGTCCACTCCTCCTGCAGGTTGGCCACCCACCGGCGCAGCGTCAGCGCGTAGTGCTCGCGCAGCGACTCCACGTCGCGGACCTCGAAACCCGCCTGCTCCAGCAGCGAGACCGTGCTGCCGATCGGCGCCAGCTCGCCGTCGGGGAAGACGTAGGCGGCGATGAAGGGGCTGAGCCGGTAGGGCTCGCCGGGGGCGTTGGGCCGCCGGGCGATCTGGTGGTTCAGCAGCCGCCCGCCCGGCCGCAGCAGGCCGTGCAGGGTCTTCGCGTAGCGCAGGTACATGTCCGAGCCGACGTGCTCGGCCATCCCGATGCTGGAGATCGCGTCGAACGGGCCGTCATCGATCTCCCGGTAGTCCTGCAGCCGGATCTCCAGCCGGTCCGTCAGCCCGGCGTCCGCGATCCGCTCCCGGGCCATCCGTGCCTGCTCCGCGGAGAGCGTGACGCCGACCCCGCTGACGCCGTAGTGCTGCGCGGCGTGCAGCAGCATCGAACCCCAGCCGCAGCCCACGTCGAGCATCCGGGCGCCGGGCGGCAGCTGGTGCAGGCCGAGCTTGCGGCAGACCAGGTCGAGCTTGGCCTCCTGGGCCGCCTCCAGGCTGGTCGTCCCCGGCGGCCAGTAGGCGCACGAGTAGACCATCGACGGCCCCAGCACCAGCCGGTAGAAGTCGTTGCCCACGTCGTAGTGGTGACTGATCGCCGCCCGGTCGCGGCGCAGCGTGTGCACCGGGCCGCGCCGGGTCCGCATCTCCTCCGGCGGGATCGGCGGACGCGGGCCGATCGCCCCGAGCCGGGCCGCCGTCGCCACCATCCGGCGCGAGTCCGGCCCGAACGCCGCCCTCAGGGTGGCCGGGGTCAGCGCCGAGCCCGTCCCCTGCCGCAGCGTCGGCCGCAGCGACAGCTCCGGCCGCGACTCGGAGAGCTCGGCCAGGCGGTGCAGCAGCTCGTACAGATCGGTGTTGTCGGCGTCGTCGTCCTCGCCGGGCAGCGAGATCGCGCCGGAGACGTAGGCGCGGGCGAGCCCGAGCTCGTTGGGGGCCCACAGCAGATGCCGGAGCGCGCGCCGGTCGGTCAACGCCATCAGCGGCGCGTCGGCCGGACCGGCCTCACCGCCGTCCCAGGTGCGGACCCGGAACGGCGGCTCGGTGCCGAGCAGCTCCGTCAGCAGGCCGTACAGGGCCATGGCACTGTCACTCATCACGACTCCTCGAGGATCGTCAGGCCGCTCGAAGGGGGTGCAGGAGGTGCGGGATGTTGCTGTGTCACCAATCTCCCGGTGACCAATCTAGATCGGCTGTGTCCCGCTGTGGTGGATTCGCACAGACTTGCCTGCGCGTCGCCCCCTGTGTCCTCCGCCGTGACGGTACGCGGGCGCGTCGTCGGGCGGTGCGTGAGCAGGGCGGGGGGCCGTTCGTGTGGCAGGTCGCGCGGGGTACTGTCCGTGGCAGGGCCGTGTGGTTGCAGGACTGTGGCGGGATTGTGGCGAGGGTGTGTCCCATGTCCTGCCCGGCGGGTTGGCCTGTCGGGCGTCCGGACGTGGAGAATCAGTGCTGCGTCCGCCGCGCTTCTGCTGCCGGCGGCGCTTTCGACCCAACGGGGAGGCTGAGGACGTGGACCAGCTGACGGCGCACGATCCCAGAAGGATCGGGCCCTTCGAGGTGCTGGGCCGGCTCGGCGCGGGCGGAATGGGCTTGGTCTACCTGGCGCGCTCGGCGGCGGGCCGCCGGGTCGCCATCAAGACGGTTCGGGCGGAGCTGGCCGAGGACCAGCTCTTCCGGGTGCGCTTCGCCCGCGAGATCGCGGCCGCGCGCACGGTGAGCGGGTTCTACACCGCGGCGGTCGTCGACGCCGACGCCGACGCCGCGGTGCCGTGGCTCGCCACCGCCTACATCCCGGCGCCCTCGCTGGAGGACCTGGTCACCGAGTGCGGCCCGCTGCCGGTCGCCACGGTGCGCTGGCTGATCGCGGGCATCGCGGAGGCGCTGCAGTCCATCCACGCCGCCAACCTGGTGCACCGCGACCTCAAGCCGTCCAACGTGCTGGTCACGGAGGACGGTCCGCGGGTGATCGACTTCGGCATCGCGGCGGGCGTCTCGCACACCCGCCTGACGATGACCAACGTCGCGGTCGGCACCCCCGCGTACATGTCGCCCGAGCAGGCCCGCGACAGCCGCGGCGTCAAGGGCTCCTCGGACGTCTTCTCGCTCGGCTCGCTGACGGTCTTCTCCGCCACCGGCCACCCGCCGTACCACGGCGCGAACCCCGTCGAGACGGTGTTCATGCTGCTGCGCGAGCCCCCGGACCTCTCCGGCCTGCCGGAGGAGCTGGTCCCGCTGGTCCGCGCCTGCATGCGCACCGCGCCCGAGCGGCGCCCCATGCCCGCGGAGATCGCCGCCGAACTGGCCCCGCACCTCTACGGCTCCGGCGACGGCACGGAGGACGACGCGGGGGAGTGGCTGCCGCCGGTGGCTCTGGCGCTCATCGAGAAGAAGAAGGGCCGCCGCACCCCGCCCCCGCCGCCGTTCCAGCCCGCTGTCGCCCCGCCGCAGCAACAGCCGCCGCTGGCGCCCCAGCCGCAGCAGTCCGGCGGGCCGGCACCGCAGCCGTACCCCGGGTCCGAGGCCCGCGGGCCGCTCCCGGCGCAGCAGCCGCAGCACGGGCAGCCGCAGCAACCGGCGCAGCCGCAGCCGCAGCGTGGCGTGGGCCAGCACGCCGCGCCGTCCCCGGCAGCCGAGCCCGCGGCGGCGACCGCTACGCCGCCCGAGGCCGTGACGACGGCCCGGCCCGTCGTGCACCTGCCCGGCGTGGCCGCGCCCATAGGGCCGGGTGTCCGGCTTCCCGCCGGTCCGCCGTCCGAGCCGGTCACCCCGCCGACGACCGGCTGGGTCCAGCGCGGCGCGCACGCGGCGCCGTCCGCGCCCGCCTCGACGGCCTCGCCCGCCACGGGGACCCCCCTGTCGGGTCCTGTGCCCGCCCCTCAGGCGCCGATCCCGTCCCCGGCGGGTCCCGGAGCCCCCGCGGAGCCGCAGGGCGCGCCCGAGGCGCCCTGGCGGCCCTGGCGCTTCCGGATGTCCCACGACGTCTGGGGCGCCCCGATCGTCTCCGACGGCGCGCTCTACGTCGCCAGCTTCGGCGTGCACGCGCTCGACATCGCCAGCGGCCGGCGTCGCTTCCGCACGGACAGCGTCGCCTGGGCCCTGGCCGTCGCCGACGGCCGGGTGCACGCGGCCGACGGCCCCAACCTCGTCACCCTCCAGGCCACCGACGGCGCCGAGCGCTGGCGCGTCGCCCTCGACGGCTGGACCTACACCCTCGACGCCGCCGGCGGCGCCGTCGTCGCCGGCACGCGCGGCGGCGGCGTCCACGTCCACTCCGCGATCGACGGCAGCGAGATGTGGCAGGCCAAGGACGCCCAGCAGGCCTACGAGAACCCGGCCTCCGGCCCGTGCGTCATCGGTGACTCGGTCTACTACTACGGCGGAGGCTGCCTCCGCTCCGTCGAGTTGACGACGGGTCAGCTCCAGTGGGCGCTCCCGCTCGGCGAGGAGGTCCCGTCCCGGCCGGTGCTCCACCGCGGCGTGCTCTTCCTCTGCAGCGGTCCGCGCGTGCTCGCGGTCGACGAGGAGACGGGCGCGGAGCGCTGGCGCTTCGACGCGCCGGTGGTCCTGTTCACCTCTCCGGCGGTGAGCGAGCAGGGCGTCTTCGTGGCCGACTACCTCGGCACGGTCTTCGCCCTGGACCCGGCCAGCGGCGCGGTCCGCTGGCACGCCCGCACGGGCGGCCGCCAGGGCGCGGAGCCGGCGGTCGTCGCCGACGACGCCGTGCTGGTCGGCAGCGCCGACACGGTCTTCGCCTTCGACGCCCGCAGCGGCGCGGAGCGCTGGCGCTACACCGCTCGCGCGGAGCTCGCCGGCATCCCCGCGGCGGCGGACGGCCTCGTCCACCTGGGCAGCCGGGACCACTCCCTGCACACCCTCGACCTGGCCACCGGCCGCCTCCGCTGGAAGCTCGACACCGGCGGCGAGATCACCGGCTCCCCGATCACCGCCGACGGCCGCGTCTTCGCCTGCAGCAAGGACCACTGCGTCTACGCCCTCGACGCCCTCAGGGGCACCGCCACCACCCGCGAGTGACCTGACAGGCCCCGCCAGGGGCCTCCCAGGAGCGCGAGGCTGCGCTGATCTGCGGCTCCGCCGCCTGGGCGCGAGCGGGCTGGATGCGCCCTCGCAGGTAGTTGCACGGCTCGGGGGCGCGAGGCTGCGCTGATCTGCGGCTCCGCCGCCTGGGCGCGAGCGGGCTGGATGCGCCCTCGCAGGTAGGTGCACGGCTCGGGGGCGCGGGAACTGCGCGATCAACCACCCTGTGCGGATGGCCCTGCGCGTTGAGGACCATCTGCACGCCGGTGGCTTGTCGCGCAGTTCCTCGCGCCCCTGGATAGTGCAACCGCGCGTCTGCGCGTCAGTGGCGCAGGCGCCAGCCGGACCAGGCGGAGGTGATCATGTCGCGGACGTCGAAGCGGGCCTTCCAGCCCAGCTCCTGGGCGATCCGCTCGGCGGAGGCGACCACACGGGCCGGGTCGCCCGCGCGCCGCGGCGTGACCACGCCGGACGCGTCGAGGCCGGTGACCTCGCCGATGACGTCCAGCATCTGGCGGACCGAGACACCCTCGCCGCGGCCGATGTTGAGGATCAGGTCGGTGCCGTCGGGGTCGTCGGTCAGCCGCCGCACCGCGGCGACATGCGCCTCGGCGACGTCGGCGACGTGGATGTAGTCGCGGATGCAGGTGCCGTCGGGCGTGGGGTAGTCCGCGCCGAAGATCCGGGGGGCCTCGCCGGCTTCCAGGCGCTCGAAGACCATGGGGACCAGGTTGAAGACGCCGGGGTCACCCAGCTCGGGGGTCGCCGCGCCGGCCACGTTGAAGTAGCGCAGCGAGACCGTGCCCATGCCGTGGGCGCGGCCCGCGGCCCGGACCAGCCACTCGCCGACGAGCTTGGTCTCGCCGTAGGGGCTCATCGGACGGCAGGGGGTCTCCTCGGTGACGAGGTCCACGTCCGGCATGCCGTAGACCGCCGCGGAGGACGAGAGCAGGAAGCGGCGCACGCCCGCCTCGGCGGCGGCCTCCAGGACGACGCGCAGGCCCTCGACGTTCTCGCGGTAGTACCAGAGCGGCTTCTCGACCGACTCGCCGACCTGCTTCTTCGCGGCGATGTGCAGCACGCCGGTGACGGCGTGCTCGCGCAGGACCGAGTCCAGCAGCGGTCGGTCCAGGGTCGAACCCTGGACCAGCGGGACGCCCGCGGGCAGCCGGACGGGGTCGCCCGTGCTGAGGTCGTCGAGGACGACCACGCCGTGGCCGGCCTCGACCATGGCGCGGACGACGTGTGCTCCGATGTAGCCGGCACCGCCGGTGACAAGCCAAGTCATGCCGCCACTCTAGCGAGGCCCGGATTCTGGGCGCGCAGAGTGACGGCATGACCGCGTTGGGTGGCCTCGGGGCGGCCGGTGGCCCGCTGCGGTTCTTACTTGCGGGAGCGGAGCCGCAGGCGCCACGGCACGATCGCGGACTCCAGCTGGACGCCGAAGCTCATCTTGGACTCGCCGGCACGGCGCTCCTCGAAGCGGATCGGGACCTCCAGCGCGCTGAAGCCCGCGTGCACGGCACGGAACTTGAGCTCGACCTGGAAGCTGTAGCCGGCGCTTTCGAGGGTGGCCAGGTCGACCGCGTGGAGCGCGGCCGCGCTCCACAGGTTGAAGCCGGCGGTGATGTCGCGGACGCGGGTCGAGAGGATGATGCCGGCGTAGGCGTTGGCCCAGCGCGACAGCAGGCGGCGGTGCCAGCCCCACTCGTCGGCGAGCTCGCCGCCGGGCACGTAGCGGCTGCCGACGACGACGCCGGCGCCGGTGGAGAGAGCGGTGCCGAGCATCTGCGGGATGGCACTGGCCGGGTGGCTGCCGTCGGCGTCCATCTGGACGACGAACTGGGCGCCCTCCTCGACGGCGAGCGCCATCCCGGCCGCGTAGGCCTTGCCCAGCCCGTCCTTGCCCTTGCGGTGCAGCACGCTGATGCGGGGCTTGCCGTCGAGCACGTGGCGCTCCGCGAGCTTCTCGGCGAGTTCGCCGGTGCCGTCGGGGCTGCTGTCGTCGACGACCTTCAGGTGCAGGCCGGGCAGGGGAAGGGCCATGACCTGCTCGACCGTCGCCTCCAGGCTGCCGATCTCGTTGTACGTCGGCATGACGACCGTGACGGGCGTGTCCGCCCAGTCGTCGGGAAGAGCGGCGGGGATGGTCACGATGACTCCTGGTCCTGATTGCGTGGGTCCGGCCGTGCAGCTGCGCGGGGACAGGGCGCGGACGACGTTGCACTGTAGTAGATGGAAGCAGGCGTACGGTGAGGACCGAGGTAAGTTCACCGGCCGGAAACGCACTGTTTCCGGGGCGGGAGCCCATGCTTCGGTTTCCCCCGGACGGACGATGCCCGGCGCGGTGTCGCCCTTGACTACCGGGCTGACGCCGCCACCGGGCCGACCGTACCGCGCGCTGTCCGTGCGTGTGCGACTGCTTCCGAACGTGCGTGGGGCCGCGGCTCAGCCGCTGCACAGGGCCCAGCGTACGACGGTCACCTCGGGCGTGACCGCCTGGAAGACGGCCTGGACCGGCGCTCCGATCCGCAGCCGCTGCGGCGGCACCGCGTTCCACGGCGCGTTCGGCCGGCGGACCGAGTTGGTGAGCGTCCCCACCAGGCGGATCCGTGGATCCTCCTCCAGCTCCACCAGCGCGACCGGGTACGGCGCGCGCTCCGCGTACGCGGGCAGCAGCGGCGGGTGGGCGACGACGTAGGACCAGAGCCGTCCGCGCCCGGACATCAGCCGCCACTCCTCCTCGAAGCTGCCGCAGTGCGGGCAGCAGGGGCGTGGCGGGAACCGCAGCCGTCCGCAGTCGGCGCAGGCCTGTACCCGCAGCTCACCGCGGCGGGCGTAGTCCCAGAACGGCTCGCCGTCGTCGTCGGGCCAGGGCAGTAGCAGCCCCTCCGCGGTCATGGTGTCCATCCGGCGGCCTCCCTCTCAGCTCGTTCTGACTCGATGCCCACCTTCGGAATTCGATGAATCTCAGGTGCGCAGCAGCACGGCGGAGGTGGGCACTCCCTCGCCTGCGGTGACCAGACAGGTCGCCGCGTCGGGCACCTGGGCCGTGGAGACGCCGCGCAACTGCTTGACGCCCTCGTTGATCAGGTTGAAGCCGTGCACGTAGCCCTCGGAGAGGCCGCCGCCACCGGTGTTGATCGGCAGCCGGCCGCCCAGCTCCAGGGCGCCGCCCTCGGTGAAGGACGCGCCCTCGCCGCGCCCGCAGAAGCCGTAGCCCTCCAGGGAGAGCGGGATCAGCGGGGTGAACGCGTCGTAGATCTGCGCGACGTCCACGTCGGCGGGGCCGAAGTCCGCGGTCTTCCACAGCTGCCGGGCGGCCGTCCAGGCGGGGCCGGTCAGCGGGTCGTCGTTCCAGTAGTTGACCATCCCGTGGTGCTGCGCGGGCAGGCCCTGGGCGACGGAGTGCAGGTAGACGGGGCGTTGCCGGCAGTCGCGGGCGCGTTCGGCGCCGACGATGACGCAGGCGAGAGCGCCGTCGGTCTCCAGGCAGTTGTCGTAGAGGCAGAGCGGCTCGCTGATCCAGCGGGCGTCCATGTACATCTCGCGGGTCAGCGGCCGTTCGTACATGATCGCCGCGGGGTTCTGGTTGGCCCGGTTCCGGCAGGCCAGGGCGACGTTGAAGAGATGGTCGCGGGTGGCGCCGAACTCGTGCATGTAGCGGCGGGCCAGCATGCCGATCTCGTCGGCCGGGCGCAGCAGGCCGAACGGCCGGGTCCACTGGGCCGGAGTGGGCAGCTGCTGCGCGGTGTTGGTCCACGGCCGCCTGCCGCTGCCGCGCTTGCGGCTCCGCCAGGCGACACCGACGCTGGCCTGCCCGGTGGCGACGGCCATGGCCAGGTGTGCGACGGTGGCGCAGGAGCCGCCGCCGCCGAAGCCGATCCGGGAGAAGAAGGTGACGTCCCCGGCGCCGATGGCCTTGGCGAGCTCGACCTCGTCGGTCTCCTCCATGGTGTAGGAGGCGAGGGCGTCCACCTCGTGCGGCTCGATCCCGGCGTCCTCCAGGGCGGCGAGCACGGCCCGGCAGGCGAGCGCCTTCTCGGACTCCTCCAGGTGTTTGGCGAAGCGGGTCTGGCCGATGCCGACGATGGCCGTGCGGTCCCTGAGCATGGGCGGCTCCCCGAACTCCGTTACGGCGATCCGCCGCAGAGGAAGATCTTCTGACGTAGCGTCAGAATAGGGTCCCCGGCTCCCTTCCGGGAAGTGCGCCGTCAGCCTAATCTGACGATCAGTCACATGCGAGACGTGGGAACCGGACCAGCGGAACCAACCAGTGGGCAGCGGGCAACCAGTGGGCAGCGGGAGGGGCGGGTCATGCGGGCGGATCTGGAGTGGGGCACCATCGGGAACCTCGTCCAGGCGGCGGGTGTCCGCCACGCCGACCGCGAGGCCGTGGTCGGTCCGCGCACGCGCCTCGACTACGCGGAACTGGCCCGCCGGGTCCGCCGGGCGTCCGCCGGCGTCATGGCCGCCGGCGTGCGCCCCGGCGACCGCATCGGCATCTGGGCGCCGAACGCCCCCGACTACGTCGTCGCGGCGCTCGGCGCCGTCAGCGCGGGCGCGGTCCTCGTCCCGCTGGGCACCCGGCTCAAGGGCGGAGAGGCGGCGGACCTGCTGGGCCGCACCAAGGCCTCGCTGCTCTTCGTCACCTCCACCTTCCTCGGCGTCAGCTACGTCTCGGCGCTCAGGGCCGCGGGGCCCCTGCCCGACCTGCGCGGGACCGTGGTCCTCGGCGACACCGAGGCCGTTCCGAACGGCCTGCTCTCCTGGCGCGCCTTCCTCGAAGCCGGCGCCGACATCCCCGAACGCGCCGTGCGGCAGCGCATCGCCGCCGTCGCCCCCGAGGACCCCGCCGACATCATGTTCACCTCCGGCACCACCGGTCTGCCCAAGGGCGCCGTGACCACCCACGCCCAGACCCTGCGCGCCTTCGGCACCTGGGCCGAGCTGGCCGGACTCGCCGCGGGCGACCGCTACCTGGTGGTCAACCCGTTCACGCACACCTTCGGCTGGAAGGCTGGCATCCTCGCTTGCCTGATGACCGGCGCGACGATCCTGCCGCAGCCCGTCTTCGACCCCGAGGCCGTGCTCGCCAAGATCGCCACCGAGCGCGTCAGCGTCCTGCCCGGCGCGCCGACGGTCTACCAGACGCTGCTCGACCACCCGGCCCGTGACCAGCACGATCTGAGCTCGCTGCGGCTGGCCGTCACCGGCGCCGCCGTCGTGCCCTTGGAGCTGGTCCAGCGCGTCCGCGACGAACTCGGCCTCACCACCGTGCTCACCGCCTACGGCCTGACCGAGAGCTGCGGCATGGTGACCATGTGCCGCCGCGACGACACCCCCGACACCGTCGCCGCCACCTCCGGCCGGGCCATCCCCGACGTCGAGGTCCGCGTGCGCGACGCCGACGGCAAGGATCTGCCTCCCGGCGAACCCGGCGAGGTCCAGGTCCGCGGCTACACGGTGATGCGCGGCTACTTCGAGGACCCCGCCGCCACCGCCGAGACCTTCACCGCCGACGGCTGGCTGCGCACCGGCGACATCGGCGTGCTCGACGACGCCGGCAACCTGCGCATCACCGACCGGCTCAAGGACATGTTCACCGTCGGCGGCTTCAACGCCTACCCGGCCGAGATCGAGCGCATCCTCGCCCGCCACCCGATGGTCGCGGACTCGGCGGTCGTCGGCGTCCCCGACCCGAGGCTCGGCGAGGTGGGCCGCGCGTTCGTGGTGCCCCGTCAGCAGCCCGCGCCGGAGGCCGCGTCGCAGGCCGCGTCCGAACTCGTGGACTGGTGCCGCCGCGAGATGGCGAACTACAAGGTGCCCCGCGAGGTGATCTTCGTCCCCGAGTTGCCCCGCAACGCCTCCGGCAAGGTCCTCAAGGGCGAACTTCGGGCCCGAGGGCCCCGTTAGGGGCGTGGGGAACGAGAGGCTGCCAGCGACGGCCTAAGCGGAGCACAGCTCCGCCACAGCGCCGGGCCCAAGGCTTCAGGGCATGAACCATTCGTCCTCGCCGGCGGCACACGCCGCCCCTCCCGTCGCAGGCCGGGACGGCACTCGCACCGAGCTGGTCGAGGTGGTCGTCCCCGTCTACAACGAGGAGCACGTGCTCGCCCGCAGCGTGCGCACCCTGCACGGCTACCTGCGTGAGCACTTCCCGTACCCCTTCCGCATCACCATCGCCGACAACGCCAGCGTCGACGCCACCTGGCAGGTCGCCTCCGCACTCGCCGCGGAGCTGCCCGAGGTCCGCGCCGTCCACCTGGACCAGAAGGGGCGCGGACGCGCCCTGCGCACGGTCTGGGGCAGCAGCGACGCCGACGTCGTGGCCTACATGGACGTGGACCTCTCCACCGGCCTGGAGGCCTTCCTCCCACTGGTCGCCCCACTGCTCTCCGGGCACAGCGACCTCGCCATCGGCAGCCGGCTGCACCGCGGTTCCGCCGTGGTCCGGGGCCCGAAGCGCGAGTTCATCTCCCGCACCTACAACCTGCTGCTCCGGGCCACCCTCGCGGCCAAGTTCTCCGATGCGCAGTGCGGCTTCAAGGCCGCCAGGACCGAGGTGGTCCAAGCCCTGCTCGCCGACGTCGAGGACCAGACCTGGTTCTTCGACACGGAGCTGCTGCTCCTCGCCGAGCGAAGCGGGCTGCGCATCCACGAGGTGCCGGTCGACTGGATCGACGACCCCGACAGCCGCGTCGACATCGTCCGCACGGTCAAGGACGACCTCAAGGGCATGTGGCGCGTGGGCAAGAAGGCCGCGTTCGGAGCGACCCGGATGCCGGTCCCGCCGCGCGTGCTGCAGGCGCAGCTGCCGACCGGCATGCGCTGGCAACTCTCCAGCTTCGCCGTGATCGGGGTGCTCAGCACCCTCGCCTACCTGGGGCTCTACCTGTTGACCCGTCAGGCGGCGCCCGCCGTCCTGGCCAACGCGTTCGCGCTGCTGGTCACCGCGATCGCCAACACCGCCGCCAACCGGCGCTTCACCTTCGGCGTCACCGGCCCGCGCGACGCGCTGCGGCACCAGGTGGAGGGCGGCATCGCCTTCGTGATCGGCCTGGTGCTGAGCACCGTCGCGCTTGCCGTCTCCCGCCTCGTCGCGCCCGGCGCCTCGCACACGGCCGAGCTCGGCTGGCTGGTCGCCGCGAACGCGCTGGCCACCGTGGTGCGGTTCGTGCTGCTGCGGGCGTGGGTCTTCAACCCGCACCGTACCGCCCGGCACGCCCGCGAGGCCGACCTGTCCGAGCTCTCCTCCCTCGCCACCGACCGACCTGCCCACGACCGCTCTGCCCACGACCGCTCTACCCAGGAGGCCCGCCGGTGAGCGCCTACATCGAAGCGCCGACCGACTCGGCCGCTGTCCCTCCGCGCAGCCGCTCGTCACGCAAACCCCGCCGCGCCCGCTGGGTGCGCCCGGCCTACTGGAGCACCCTGGCGCTCGCCGCGTTGGTCTACTGCTACGGCCTCGGCCAGAACGGGAACGCCAACTCCTACTACGCGGCAGCCGTGTTGAGCGGCACCAAGAGCTGGTCGGCGATGTTCTACGGCTCGCTCGACGCGGGCAACTTCATCACCGTCGACAAACCGCCGTTCGCGCTGTGGCTGATGGAGGTCTCCTGCCGGATCTTCGGATTCGGCACGTGGCAGATGCTGTTGCCGATCGCGGCCTGCGGCGTCGCCTCGGTCGCCGTCCTGTACAGCGCCGTCCGGCGCAGCTTCGGCCCCGCCGCGGCGACCGTCGCGGGCGTGGTGCTGGCGCTCACCCCGATCACCGTCGCCATCAACCGGGACAACAACCCGGATCCGGTGCTGGTGCTGCTCACCGTCTCCGCGGCGTGGTTCTGCCTGGAGGCCATCCGGCGCGGCACGCTGCGCCATCTGGTCATCGCCGCCGTGCTGGTCGGCTTCGCGTTCAACACCAAGATGCTGCAGGCCTACATGGTGCTGCCGGCCCTGTTCCTCGCCTACGTCTGGGCCGCGCGCGGGAGTTGGCTCCTCCGGGTGCGGAACCTGCTGATCGCGGGGGTCGCCCTGGTGGTCTCCAGCGGCTGGTGGATGGTGGTGGTCGACTCGATCAAGGACCACCCGTTCATCGGCTCCAGCTCGGACGGCACGGTGTGGAACCTGGTCATCGGCTACAACGGCCTGGAGCGCGTGCTGGGCGCAAGCGCCGGCAACGTCACCGGCAGCACGGGCGGCGCCACCGCCCGGATGGGCGGCGGCGGCGCGGGCGGGGGAGGAGCCAACTTCGGTGGCACCTCCGGCGCCGGGCGGCTCTTCAACGACATTCTCGGAGGCCAGATCTCCTGGCTGATCCCCTTCGCGGTCATCGCGCTCGTCGGCGCGCTGGTGCTGCGCGGCCGCAGGCGACGCACCGACATGCAGCGGGCCTCGTTGCTGCTGTGGGGCATGTGGCTGCTCACGCACTACGTCGTCTTCAGCTTCTCCTCCGGCACTTTCCACCCGTACTACACGACCATGCTGGCCCCGGCGATCGCCGCGCTGACCGGCGCGGGCGGCACGATGCTGCTGCGCGCGCTGCGCTCGCCCTCCCGCAAGCCCGTCTGGGCGGCGGTGCTCCCGGTGGGTGTGGTGGTCTCGGCCCTCTGGGCGGTGCTGCTGCTCCGCCGCACCAGTGGCTTCGCGTCCTGGCTGTGGCCGGGCGTCGCTCTGCTGGCGGTGGGCGGCGTCGTGGCGCTGCTGGTCTCGCGCTTCGGCGCGGGCTCGGTCGCGGCTGTGGTCCGCAAGCGGGTGCTCGCGGTCGGCGCCGTCGCGACCGCGCTGGCCCTGGTGGCCGGTCCGGCCGCCTACGCCGCCGACACGGCGACCGCGGGCGCGATCCAGGGCACCAACCCGACGGCGGGCCCGTCCTCGGGCGACGGCTTCGGCGGCCCCGGCGGCGGCATGCGCGGCGGCTTCCCCGGCGGCACGCGGGGCGGTGAGCTCCCTGGTGACGGTGGCGGCTTCGGTGGCTTCGCCGGCGCGGGCGGTGCGGGCGGTGCGGGCGGTGCGGGCAGCACGGGAGGGTCCACCGGATCCGGTGGCCTCCCGGGCGCGCCCGGTGGCTCCGGCGGCTCTGCGGCGGCGCGTGGTCCGGGCGGTTCGACCAGCTCGGCGGGTTCGACCGGTTCGACCGGTTCCGGCCAGGGTGGTTTCCCGGGTGGAGCGTCCGGCGAGCTGCCCGGCGCGGCCTCCGCCGGCGCGTCCGGCGGGACCACGGGCGCGACGTCCGGCGGTGCCGAGCGGATGCGTGACGGCGGCGCGGGGGGCTTCGGCGGAGGCATGGGCGGCGGCGCGGTCAGCTCCGCGCTGCTCTCCTACCTGGAGAAGAACCAGGGCAGCGCCACCTGGCTGGTCGCGGTCTCCAGCGCGCAGTCGGCCTCCGAGCTGATCCTGCAGTCCGGCAAGCCCGTGATCGCGATGGGCGGCTTCACCGGCAGCGATCCGGCGATGAGCCTCGCCAAGATGAAGTCGCTGATCGCCTCCGGCAAGCTCCGCTACGTGCTGCTCGGTTCCGGCGGCTTCGGCGGTGGGCCCGGCGGCGACCAGGCCAACAGCCAGGCGACGGCCTACGTGAAGTCGAGCTGCAAGGCCGTCAGTGCCTCGGTCTACGGCGGCACCTCGTCGAGCAAGGCCTCGTCGACCACCGGTGCGTCGGCCGGGGGCTCCTCCTCCAGCGAGGCGCTGTACGAGTGCACCGCCTGAGCAGCCGATCGGCCCGGTGCCGGTGCCGGTGCCGGGGCGCGGGGGTGGGGACCTGTTCTAGGACGGGTCCCCGCCCCCGCGCGGCAGTTGCTGCCGCTGCACCCGCTGCGCGGCCCGGGAGGTCAGGCGCTGCAGTTCCACCTCACGCATCCCCGGGCGCCAGGTGTCGATCGCGGCGGTCACGGCGCACAGGGTGAAGCCCGCGAGCAGCCAGCCACCGACCACGTCGCTGGGCCAGTGGACGCCCAGACCGACCCGCGTCCAACCGACGAGGAACACCAGGGCCGCCGCGACGCCCAGCGACACCGCGCGCGTCCCGGGCCGCCGGAGGTGGGGCCACGCGACGAGGAGCAGCAACGGGATCACGGTCGCCGACGTCATCGCGTGTCCGGAGGGGAACGACCAGCCCGTCGCGGTGGACACCGGCTGGGGCAGGACCGGTCTCGGCCGGGCGACCGCCTCCTTGACCCCGATCTCCAGCCCTGCCTGCACCAGTCCGCAGCAGGCCGCCCAGAGCGCGGCGATCCGCGCGCCGCGCCACCAGAGCCAGAGCACCAGCACGCCCAGCACGATCCGCAGCACCGTCGGCGAGAGCACCGAGGTGACGGTCCGCATCGAGCCGGTCCAGCCGGCCTGGTGGAGTGCGGCGGTGTGCAGGTGCCGGTCGATCGACAGGTCCAGCCGGATCAGCGGACCCCCGGTCTCGACGAGGGCGAGCAGGAGGCCGAAGAGGGCGAGGCAGAGGGCCGCCCCCAGCCAGAGCCGCCAGGGCTGCCAGAGCCGCGAGGGCTGCCTCTGCCGCACGCCTGTCACCTGTCGATCCGGGGATTCCGCGTCCCCGACTCCGCCGCGCGGGGAACTGTTACGGGGCGGACAATCGTCCCAGAGAGTGACAGAACTGGACGCTCGCCGCGCTGTGATCGAGCAATGACGCTCTGCTGATGATCGCGGGCGAACCGCACAGCATACTGCTACGTGCGAAGAAAAACACCGTTTCGGGAATGATTCCTCAGACATCGTCGTTGGTTCGTTACGTAAGCAGTTCCCAGGTACGGGTCAGCCAGGCCCGTCAGGTCACCCGAGGGAGTACGTATGGCCACCCGTGCCGTCGTCCGCGACAAGGCCGATCGGACGCGTAGCGCCCGCCCGACCGCAGGTGAGGCCGACCGCGACCTCGTCGGTATGTACCTGGACGAGATCGCGCGCACCCCGCTGCTCGACGCGGCGCAGGAGGTCGAACTCTCCACCCGGATCGAGGCCGGTGTCTTCGCCGAGCAGCTCCTCGGTGAGGGGCACACGGCTGCCGGGGCGTCGGAGGACGAGCTGCGTGCCATAGCCACTGACGGTCAGCGCGCCAAGGACATCTTCATCCGCTCCAACCTCCGCCTCGTCGTCGCCGTGGCCCGCCGGTACCCGCGCAGCGGGCTGCCGCTCCTGGACCTGATCCAGGAGGGCAACGCCGGTCTCGTCCGCGCGGTCGAGAAGTTCGACTTCAGCAAGGGCTACAAGTTCTCCACCTACGCGACCTGGTGGATCCGCCAGGCGATCACGCGCTCCATCGCCGACCAGTCGCGTACCATCCGGCTGCCCGTGCACCTGGTCGAGGAGCTCGGCCGGATCCGTCGCGTCCAGCGCGAGAAGTCCAAGGAGCTGGGCCGTGAGGCCGAGCCGGCCGAGGTCGCGGCCGAGCTGGACACCACCGAGGATCGAATCAAGGACGTCCTCGACTGGGCCCGCGACCCGGTGAGCCTCAACATGACCGTCGACGACGACGGCGAGACCCAGTTCGGCGACCTCGTGGAGGACACCGGCGCCACCTCGCCCGAGGACGCGGTGCTGGTGATGCTGCGCCGTGAGGAGCTGGACTCCCTTATCGACCGTCTGGACGACCGCACCGCTTCGATCATCCGCTCCCGCTACGGCATGGAGGACGGTCGCGAGCGGACCCTGACCGAGGTCGGCAAGCAGCACGGCCTCACCCGCGAGCGCATCCGCCAGATCGAGAAGCACGCCCTGGCGGAGCTCCGCAAGATCGCCGACCACTCGGGCTTCGAGGCCGCGTAAGCAGCCCGACGCCCCGTCCTCCGAGCCCGCTGTCCCCAGCACGGCCGTTGTGCCCACGAGCCCCCGTTGCGCCGAGCAGGTGTGACGGGGGCTCGTTTGGCCGTTTTCAACCTGCTTGATCTCTTATGCCCTGCCTAGGCTCACCGAAGGTGGATGACGAGGAGATCTGTGGTGGTGGACAGACGGAGGCTGCGTCAGCGAGCCGCCCTGGTGGGCGCCCTGGTGTCGCTGGTGCTGGTCCTGGCGATCGTGCTCGGCAGTCGGGGCCTGCGGGACTTCGACTCGGCCCTGTTGCCCTATGCGGTGGCGACGGTGTTCCTGGCCTTCGGTGTGGCCTACCGGTACACCGTGTGGGTCAGCGAGCCGGCGGCC
Organism: Streptacidiphilus pinicola; assembly: GCF_003258295.1. GTDB lineage: Bacteria > Actinomycetota > Actinomycetes > Streptomycetales > Streptomycetaceae > Streptacidiphilus > Streptacidiphilus pinicola. The sequence goes on from NZ_QKYN01000013.1 coordinate 20,892, forward strand.
TGGCGGCTGTTCCGCAAGGGCCTGAGCTCCGCCTTCTCCGCCGAGAGCTTTCGCCGGGCGCCCACCGCGCTGCCCCGGATGATCGCCACCTACCTGGGCTTCCAGAAGTTCCTCGGCGCCCGCTCCCACGCCCGCTGGGCCGCCCACCAGCTGATCTTCTGGGGCTGCCTGCTGGCCGCCGCGATCACCTTCCCGCTGACCTGGGGCTGGTTCACCTTCACCGCCTCCAGCGCCACCGGCCCCGGCTACGAGATGCGCCTGTGGGGGTTCAAGCTCTTCGGCTTCTCCTCCAGCAGCGTCCTCGGCTGGGCGATGTTCCACGGCCTGGACCTGGCCGCGGTGCTCGTGATCGGGGGCGTGGGCTACTTCCTGTGGCGGCGTTACCACGACCGTGCCGCGACCACCGGGCAGCGCTTCGCCTACGACTTCCTGCCGCTGCTCGCGCTGCTGACCATCTCCGTCACCGGCCTGCTGCTGACCTTCTCGGAGATCTTCCTGCACGGCGGCGGCTACGAGTTCCTGGCCGTGCTGCACATGGTCTCGGTGGTCTTCACCCTGGTCTACCTGCCCTTCGGCAAGTTCTTCCACATCGTCCAGCGCCCGGCCGCGGTCGGCATGCAGCTGTTCAAGTTCAACTCCCGCAAGGCAGGCGAGCAACTGTTCACGTGCAAGCGCTGCGGCACCGAGATCGACACCGTTCCGGCCGTGGAGAACCTGCGCGGCACCATGCGCGACCTCGGTCTCGGCTTCGACGCCTGGGCCGAGTACTGCCCGCGCTGCAAGCGCGAACTGCGCGGCGGCGCCTACCTGACCGATGTGAAGCGGGGGTTCAAGTGACCGGCAACGAGGCCGCAGCCGTATCAGGACGAGCCGCCCCCGGGCGGGCGGCGTCCCAGGCGGGCGTCGCGCTCGATCCCTCCGTGGCGCCGCCCGGAACCCGCAACTTCCGCGACGCCGGCGGCATCCCCGCCGCGCACTGGCGGGCCGACCAGACGAGGCAGACCCTGGTGCCCACGCACTGCTGCTTCTGCGGCGTGCAGTGCGGCATGTACCTGCGGGTCGACGAGCACGGCAAGGTCTTCGGTGTCGAGCCGCGCAACCACGACATCAACCGCAGTCGGCTCTGCCCCAAGGGCCTGAACGCCTATCAGCAGGTCAACCACCCGGACCGGCTCACCGCCCCGCTGATCCGGCGCAGCCGCGACGAGGAGTTCCGCGAGGCGAGCTGGGAGGAGGCCCTCGACTTCACCGTGTCCGAGGTCCGCCGGATCCAGGCCGAGTACGGCCGTGACGCCTTCGGTCTGCTCGGCGGCGCCAGCCTCTTCTCCGAGAAGACCTACCTGGTCGGCAAGTTCGGCCGGGTGGCGCTGCGGACCAAGCACGTCGACTACAACGGCCGCCTGTGCATGGTGAGCGCGGCCGGCGCCAACAAACTCGCCTTCGGCATCGACCGCGCCGGCAACCCGTTCAGCGACATCCTGCTGACGGACTGCCTGCTCATCGCCGGCTCCAACGTCGGCGAGTGCTTCCCGGTGATGACCCAGTACGTGTGGGGCGCCCGGGACCGGGGCGCGACGCTCATCGTCGTCGACCCCCGGGAGACGGCCATCGCCCGGACCGCCGACATCCATGTGGCGCTGCGCTCCGGCACCGACTCCGCGTTCTTCAACGCGGTGCTCAACGTGGTCGTCAAGGAGGGTCTGGTCGACGAGGAGTTCCTCGCCGCCCGCGCCACCGGCTGGGACGAGGTCAAGGACGCCGTCTCCGCGTACACCCCGGAGCGGGCGGCGGAGATCTGCGGCGTCCCCGCCGAGCAGGTCGTCCAGGTGGCGCGGATGTTCGCCGGTGCCGGGCGGGCGATGGCCTGGCACGCCCGCGGGATCGAGCACCACACCCAGGGCGTCGAGAACTGCCTGTCCGTCATCAACCTGTGCACGGCCACGGGAAACCTCGGCAAGCCCGGCGCCGGCTACGGCACCATCACCGGCCAGGGCAACGGCCAGGGCGGTCGCGAGCACGGCCAGAAGTCCGACCTGTTGCCGGGCGGTCGCTCGATCAACGACCCGGCGGCCCGCGCCTGGATCTCGGACTTCTGGGGCATCCGGGAGGACGACCTGCCGCAGGCGGGTACCTCCATGATGGAGATGGTCTGGCAGATGCAGCGGGAGGAGATCCGCGGTCTCATCGGCATCTGCAACAACCCCTTCGTCTCCCTGCCGCACTACGCCGCCGTCAAGGACGGCTACGACAAGCTCCAGTTCCACGCCCAGTTCGACTTCTTCCTCTCGGAGACCGCCGCCAACGCGCACGTGGTCTTCCCCGTCACCACCTGGGCCGAGGACGACGGCGTGATGGCCAACGCCGAGGCGCGGGTGGTCAAGCACAACAAGGCGCAGGAGCCGCCGCCCGGGGTGCGCACCGACACCTGGGTGATGTGCGAGCTCGCCCGCCGACTCGACACGGGGGACAAGTTCGCCTTCCGCAGCTCTGAGGAGGTCTTCGACGAGCTGCGGGCCGCCTCCCGGGGCTCCGTCAACGACTACTACGGCATCACCTACGAGCGGCTGGAGCAGACCGGCGGCATCGCCTGGCCCTGCCCGGAGCTGGACCACCCCGGCACCCCGCGCCTCTTCGCGGACGGGCGGACCTACCACCCCGACGGCAAGGTGCACATGCAGGTCGTGGAGTGGCACGAGCCGGCGG
>NZ_QKYN01000107.1 GCF_003258295.1 Streptacidiphilus pinicola
GGCCTACTGCCGGGCCCTTGCTGGGCGCGCTCGCCGCGGCCGGGTGATCGCCGTGGTGTGGGTCGGTGTCCCGGACTCGTTCAGGGCGCCCGGGTCCGGGCTTTCGACGTGCCAGCACGCGCTTCCGGCACAGACGCACCTTGCGTCACGACCCGGCAGGCGGTGGGTCGACGACGCCGACGACCACCGGATTTACCCAGGTACACGGAAGAGTCACGGATTGCTGTCGCGTGGGTGCGACTCGGCCGGCGCCATCTACACCGGCTTGAACGCCCTATGAGACCCAGCTCGGTGGCGGGCGGGATGCGAACCGTTTCTTCTACCGATGCCGATGGCTGTTGCGTCAAAGGTGGCGGCCCACGTGACTGCTCCGCTCGTCCGGCGCCCCGGCTCGCCGTGGATGGCTGTTCCGCCCGCCGGCGCCCGCGGGTGCCGCACGGGGTGTCGCGCGGTTCCCCGTGCGACGGTGTTGGCTTGCGGTGACGTCCACCGGCCAGCTCGGCGCGGTTTGCATCGTCCATTCGGGCTCATCCGGCCGATCCCTTTGGCTGACCCCCGCCGCGGCGCCGGGGGTGTCCGCTCGGGATCTCGGCGTCGGTGGCTAGGGTCAGATCTGACCCGTCCTCAGTGTCGGCTGGAGGAACAGTGTCCCAGCTCCTGGCCTCCCACATGGGCTCCTCATCAACGGTGCCCTCGTCCTCTGTGAGTCCTTCCCCCAGCCCTGGCCCGACCCACCCAGTGATCTCCGGGGGCCAGACGTGGGGCGTAGTGGGTATCACCGCAGGCATGATCTTGCTGATTGGCGTCGTGCTGGTGTGGGCGAGGTGGTCTGGTGCCGCCAAGTCGCAGCGGGTGGCCAAAGAGAGTGTCGTGCGCAGTTGGATCGCGCTGAGTCTGGTGACCGGGCTGCTGATTTTTTGCGCGGTCGCGTTTGCCATCGACGACTCTCCCCTGCGCAGCACGTTGATGGGTGCGCTGGCGGCCGCCGTCGGCTCGGCGACCGCGTTCTACTTCTCCTCGAAGTCCACCGAGCAAGCGCAACAGGCCCAGAAGGACCTGGTGAATGCCACCGTCGGCACCGAGACCGTGCCCAAGCTGGTCGGGAGCACCCAAGAGAAGGCGGCCCAGGCCCTGGGGACCACCTCGCTGAAGCTCGTGACCGCTCAGTCCTCGATGCCGCCGGGTGGGGAGAAGGTGGTGGCGACCCAGGATCCCGTCGAGGGCGCCGAGGTAGTCAAGAACACGCCCGTGACCGTCACCTACGGCCCAGGCCCGCAGGCCCAGGTTGCCCAGGAAGGGTCGTTCTGGCGCAGGCTCTTCCGTATCGGCGGGCGAGCCAGGGTATCCGTCGGGAGCCGGAAGCCCACGGACACGGCGGCCGGGCTCTGACCGGCCGGGCCTTGGGCGAACCCGCATCGGCCGTCGCAGGGGGTGTCGCGTCGATCTTGGAATGGGTGTCGCATGGGGTGTGGCACGGGTGTCGTGCGACGCCTTTTACCTGCGATGACGTCAGAGATGCGTGCTGGGGGCTGATGCGTGCGACACCTGGCCCTGGCCCCGCGCCCAGCTGTCGCCCCGCGGTCGGTCTGGGTGATGCTCATCTGCTTCCGACGTCTGGGCGCCGTCGTGGGTCGGTAGCCTCTGTCGAATGACCGAGGGCGTTGACACCTGGATGCGGCTCGCTGGATTGCTGCCACCGGCCCAGGCCGAGGAGTTCAAGGACTGCTGGGCCATCGGCGAGCAGGAGGCTGGACTGGGTCTGCTCGTTTCCGGGATCCTGAGCAACGAAGTGGCAATCAGCGAGACGGTCCGCGCCCAACTCTCGGTGCTCGCGGAGACATGGGGTGGGAGAGAGGCGCTCGCGCCCCGGATCCGCCATTGCCGCGGCGATGGCCAGCCGGCCTCCGCTGTGACCCTGATCGAGCAGGACGACGCTCTCGTCAGCGGAGAAACGGTCCAGGCCGACCGTTCCCTGGCTGGCCTCGTCCTGGTGCCGTGGATCGGCTGCAGGCGATGCGGCGAGGCCCTGATGCGCGTCCACATTCGCGAGGACTGGGGCGGTCTCTCATACCTCGCCGAGCACTACGCGATCACTACGCCGGCCCGCACGGCCGTCGTCCGGCTGTTCCCCACCGACGCGGCCGACAAGGCATTCATCAGCCTCCTTCAAGCGTGTGGCCAATCGTCGACCAGCACTGATTCCACGGGCGTCACGCCATAAGAAACGGCGGCCTACGTCCATTTCATGCCAAGTTGGGTGAGTTGGGCTGCTCGTTCGGTGGGGATGGTGGCTCGCCGTGCTCGGCTGTTGCCGATGAAGAGTCCCAGGGAGACCTCGGCGATGGTTGTTTCACCGGTGGTGTCGTCGTGGAGGGTGATCTCTTCCTTGTGTCCGCGGGGTGGGTTGAGGTGGCCTTCGCGGGCGCGGTATTGGGTGGCGGCCAGCAGGTTGCGGGCCTCTTTTTCTGCGTGGGTGACGGGACTTTTGGGGCGTTCCTGGTCGGTGAGGGGGTGGAGTCTGAGGATGTGTTGGCACATCCACCGTTGTGCGGGTCCGAGCTGCTCCCAGCGCAGTTGTTGGGTGCGGGCCCATGCGGTGAGGTCTTCGCCCTGGACCGCGATGCTGCCGGGCTGTGCGCCCAGCAGGACGCCGCCGGCCTGGATGTGTCGTCGTGCGAGGGTGAAGTTGCGTTGCCAGTCGGGGGTCCAGTGGGTGGGGCACCAGGCGGGGTCGATGGTGTCGTAGGCGGCTTTGCGTTCCGGGCTGAGGGCGCCGGTCCAGTCCAGGTTCTGCTCCCCGGCTTCGGCGCGGCGCTGGAGCGCTTCGGTGCGGCGTTGGGCGGTGCGGGCGTTTTTCATGATGGTGCCGACGGGGAGGCCGTTCCAGATGGCGTCCGCTGGTGGGCAGGCGTGGCCGTGTACATGGGCGTAGCCGGCGACTGCGGTGAGGTTGTCGGTGAATGCGGTGTCGAAGTGGCTCCACACGAAGCCCTGCTCGTTCAGCAGGGAGACGCGTTCGTTGTCGAGGATGCCGGCGGTGTTGTAGCGGCGTTGGTCGGCCACCCACACGCCGAGTCGGTGTCCGGACGGTGCGGTGTAGGCGTAGGGCACGCGCACGTCGCCGTACGCGGCCTTGTAGAGGAGCAGCTCGGCGAGTCCTCGCCGGAACTCGGCGCGTTCGGGTTCCAGGACGCGGGTGGTGATGAACGCGGCGATGGTGGCGGGGTCGCGGCGGGTGGAGAACCTCAGCAGTTCCCGCTCCCCGGCCGCCGAGCCCTGCGTGCCGCTGCGGGGCTCCCGCTGGGGCCGGCGGGTGGATTGCGGCATCGCCAGGCGCTCGATCGCGGCGGCGTCGTGGGACCGCAGCGCCATGAGGATCTTCGACAGGCCGTTGTAGGCGCGCGAGGTCAACAACTGGTGATCCCCGCTCTCACCCGGCCCGAGCAGGATAGGCACCACGATCGTGGCGACCTTCCCACTGCCGGGCTGCATGCGTAGGGCGCGGCCGACGGCTTGGACGAGGTCGATCATGGAGCCGCGGACGTCGGCGAAGTAGACGGCGTCGCAGTGGAAGGTGTCCACGCCCTCGGCGAGGACTTTGACGGAGGCGAGGATGTGCCGCTGGAGGCGCCACCCGTCTTCGCCGATCAGTGACGCGAACTCCTCGAGCGCCGTTTTCCGCTCGGCGGGGGTGTGTGCGGACTCCAGCCATGTGGTGCCGATCTGCCCTGGCTGCGGGTACAGTGCGGGGTTCTGCTTCCACAGGGTGCGAGCGATCCCCGGCAGGCCGGTGCTCATGGCCCGTGCTTCGGCGACCCGGTGGTGGAACGACAGGACGCGGCCCAGGTCCCATTCGGCGGCGGCGGTGAGCACGGCGGTCTGCAACGCGGCGAGGCGCGCCCCGCGGTACTCCACCGAGCGGTCGTCCAGGCCGCGTTGGTCCAGCTCGTGCAGCAGCGGGTCGTGGACGTCGACGCACAGGATCCGGTAGGGGGCGATGACGCCGTCGGCGATCGCTTGCCCGAGGGGGTAGTCGTGGGCGATGGGACCGAACAGGGTCTCGTCGTCCATGCTCGCGATCAGCTCGGTCTCCTGGATCCCGGCCGCCGCCTCGGCTGCTCCCCGGCCGGCCGCCGCCCTGGCTGCTGGTGTCTGCTGTTGGGCTTGTTCGCGGGTTTGCCACAGTCTGGGGGTGGCGGTCATGAACAGACGTCGGTCACTTGGGATTTTGGTGTTGTCGAGGATTGCTGCCCAGGGCCGTCCGGCTGAGCCGGAGACGCGGTGTGCTTCGTCCACGACCGTGAGGGACCAGGCGGGTAGTCCGGCCTGGTGGGCTTGTTCGAGGTAGCCGAGCCCGAGCGAGTGGTAGGTGGCGAAGACCGTTACACGGCCGGGGCCCTTCGTCCAGGCTGCCAGCTCGGCCGGATCGGTGGTGCAGCAAATACCCGGTGGCTGTTCGCTGGCTTGCAGGGAGCACAGACCGAGCATCCGCCCGCCGCGCTCTTCGGCCTGCCATACGCTCACGGTCTGCTCCAGCAGCGGGAGCGAGGGCACCAGGACGAGGACTCGCTCGGCGTGGAGACGGGAAGCGAGGTGAACCGCCGTCAGGCTCTTGCCCGACCCGGTGGCGGCGCGGATCTGGCAGCGCAGTCCCTGCAGCGGCACGATCCCTGACGTGGGCACGGTCAGCAGGCGCACCGCGGCGTCACACGCCTCCTTCTGGTTCGGACGGAGTCTCTTCACGTGTTCCTCACCCTTTTCACCCGCATTCCGGCGACTTTTCCGGTGAATTCTTCCGCACGCCAAGATATCCAATTCAGCGCCCGAAAGAATCTCACGAATCTACCTGACTATCCCAGAGTCTAGCGTCTCACAATTTTTGATGCAGGCAACCGCTGAAGCCCCGTCACACTCCACCCCGAATCGAGTGACCCACCGATCCACCCAAGGCGCGAAGCGCCCCACCCCCTCTCAGGCCAGCCATCCCGCCACCCACCCGTCGGG
>NZ_QKYN01000108.1:0-3768 GCF_003258295.1 Streptacidiphilus pinicola
CGCAGAGGCAGACGGTCGACGGCCGCGGACGAGGCCAGACGCAGGCGGCCGGTCTCGGTCAGGGGTGCGTTACGGTGTGGCATGAGGGCCTTTCTGGGAGCCGGTGCAGATGTCGCAATCCACACCGAGCCAGAAGGCCCTCACCTATTTCAAGATCACCCCACCGTGAACCCCGTCACCAACCTCCGTGGTCAGAACACCTAGTCGTCGTGTTCGACAAGTGGGCCTGGCGCTGGTGGGGCATCCACCGGCTGACAGGACACCCTTACCTGGCGGGCACATGGCGCGTCATCCTGACTCCGAGCCCCAGCAGCAAGATCCCGGCATCCGGCAACCGCGGACCGATCCGCGCGTACCTGACCGTCGAGCAATCATTCTGGACACTCCACGCGACGTTGCGCACCAAGGAGAGCAGCTCGCACTCCACCAACGCCACGATCGACAAGACCGACGGCTCAGGTGTCGCGGAGTTGAAGTTCCTGTACGAGAACACCGCCCAGGTCGCCGTCCAGTCCCGCAGCCCAAGGCACACCGGCGCGTGCCGACTGAGCGTCAGCGGTCATACTCCGCAGAGAATGACGGGCCGCTACTTCACCGACCGGTTTACCGCCGGGGACATGGAACTCACCTTCATGAGCCGAGCCACCCACTATGCGACCTACCAAGAGGCCCAGGACGCCGACACTGCACCCTGACCAACCCCAACCCGCTCCCAACCTTCCGAACCATCGACTCCACAGCGACGACGAACCCTGAGGCCAGCAGCCCAGTGGCACGAGGTGACAGCATCTGCCAGTTCATGTGGCTCTATCAGCGACACTTCGCGAAACTCGTGCGCATCGAAGCCGACCGGCTCCTCGGACGCACCGGCTTCGCGGGCCGTCCGAAGGTCATGCTCGTGGGCTTCCAAGTCGGGGAGGAGCGCGCACACCCGATCTGCATCGAGCCGGAGGACGGCCCGTATGCCCCGGTCGACCTCGACAAGGCCCCCGAGCGGGCCGCCGAACTCTACGCGGAGCACTCGGACCGCGACACGTACTACACGGCGGCTCACATCATGGCGGACAAGCAGGCCGAGTTGCGCGACCGGACGCGAGCACAAGCCCTCGAAGAGCTACTTGGCGCCCATCCCGCATCAACAGGACGCACGTTCTTCGTCGGCCAGTCCGCGCACGTGGACGACTACGAGGTTCACACCGTCCTGAGTGTCGATTCCGACGCCCTGCTCCAAGTACCGCGGATCGCCGGCGCTGCAGGCTGGCCGGAGGCGAGCCCGGCGTCGATCACCGAGGCGACCATCGTCGAACTGCTGGACCAGGTGCCATGACCGCAACGTAGGTGGCCGTTCAGCGCGTACGGCTGCACCACTCCGCCAGTCTCGCCGGTCCACGCTTGAGGGTGACGTTCTTCGGAGGCCCGGAGCCAGTTGCCGTGACGAAACTGCCTCAGACCGTGAGACGCCGGGATCTACACTCAGCGCCGTGAACAAGAACGAGGCGGCTATCAAGCGCGGTGTCGAGAACGACGTCGCCTGGATCGGCCGGCTGCTTGCAGACTCGCAGGACCCGGCGTGTGCAGGCTGCGCCCCGATCGTGTGGCTGTGCGTCGAGGCCTACAGCTCGCTGATCGTGCACGAGTCTTACAGCAAGCTCAAATCCGGCCACCCGGAACTTTCGGCCCTGGTCTCGGGCGAGTTCGACGACGTGGTCAAACGCGGACGACACTCACTCAAGCTGTTCGAGGACACCGGCACGCACAGCGGACTCAAGGGCATTGACGGACAGATCGCCCGCTTCCGCGATGAGATCATCCCAGCGCACCGCGAGCACTTCATCGAGCCGGTGCCGCGCCTGGCCCGGTTCTGGGCCAAGGACCTTGGCCTGTTCACCTACGACGGCAAGATGATCGCAACGACGCACTCGATGACCTTCCACTTTGGCCTCGGTGGTGAGGCGATGCTGGCGAAGGCGGGCCCGGACATTGCGAAGCTCACCAGGTCCTACGGCACCTACTTCGCGCAACTCGGCGGCACGATCCCTGCTGTCGGTGCGACCTTCCTATCGAGGCTCGACCCAGCGAGCATGCAAACCGGACCGGACAAGGTCGCCGCGAACTACTACCCGAAGGTCTTCGACGGTTCCGGCAATCCGGACCTGAACGCATTGCTCACCGTATTCCAAGGGATGGCGAACTTCGCAGCCCACGCCATCCCCTGCACGGATGCCGCAGGCATCGTGGACTACACGGAGTTCAAGATCCGCTACATCGCGGCCTACCAGGTACTCTCCAGCCTCCGTGCCCTCCGCGACGACCGGGCCCACTCACTCACCCCACGCTCGCAAACCCGCCTCACCTCGATCCTCGAAACACCGGAGGCGAAGCAACTGCTCGATGCAAGCACCAAGCCGTTCCGCAACACCTTGATTCACTACGGCCTCGACACGCGTGTCCCGGCCGACGCGCTCGACCTGGCAGAACCGCTGTTCGGGTTGGCGCCGGTCTACTTCTCCTCGTGCGCTGACTCCGGTGATCTGTCGAAGCTGGTAGACGCGGCCCTCGCCGACACTGCCGCCGTACTCAACGACTGGTCTGCGCTCTGCTGAGCCGTCGGGCGCGGACGCACTTGGCACGCGGGGGCTGCCCGGGCCGCGCGATGCCTCCCGGGCGTGGCCCTGAAGATGCTGCGGATGAGTGCGGTCAGGGAACGGCAAGTTGGCCAGCGCTCCCAACCATCGGGACGCAGTCCGCACGCTATTGGTTGGCGTTCGGCACTTCGACCCCTGTAGATGCTTGCCGTCAATATGTCCATTTTATGACTACTCTTCGAAGGATCGAATCCCCGGGAGTCTGACTCGTCGAAGGGCTCGAAAGCGGACGCCTGAGTCGGTACCAATCAGGTGATGTCTTGCTGGCGCCATTGCGGTGGGAGCTTGGGCAGCCCGATCAGGACGTCGACGCCGAGGTGCTCGGCCATGAGGGCTTTGAGGTTGCGTCCGTTGATGAGGCGGATGCGGTTGCGGGCGGCGAAGTCGTGGCTGGCCTTGCCGAACCAGGACGTGGTCACCACGATGGCGTAGCTGGCGTTGACGTCGTTCATGACGCCGGCCATGGCCCGCACTGTGTTGGGGTCGATCACGTTGCGAGAGCGCTTGGCCTCGATGGCGAAGACCGTGACGCCGAGCGGGTCGCGTTTGACGGCGACTGCGTCGACGCCCTCGTCGCGTGACCCTGGGTGCGCCAGGTCTCGTAGCCCATGGCCTCGAAGAGCTGGCGTACGAGGCGCTCGAAGGCGAAGGGGTCCATCTGGAGGAGGTCGGGGCGGCTGTCGAGGCCGGTGACGGCGGCCGCATCGGTGGTGATGCGGTAGCGGTCCAGGTCGATCTCGATGACGGGGGGCACGGCTTCCAGGTCGTGCGGGTGCTCGGAGACGAGCGCGCCCAGGTGGCGCAGGCACTGCTGGGGGTCCAGGCGCGGCTCGTCCAGGACCAGGTCGGCGAAGTCTGTGCGGCTGGCGACGACGGTGACCACGCAGGGGCGGACCGGGCGGCCGGTGGCGGGGTCGGTGGTGCTGACGTGTCCGTTGAAGGCGATGCTGTCCACCAGTGCCGCGGGGGTCGCGGAGAACACCTCGTCCAGGGCGCGTAGCGCGAGGCGGGCGACAAGCTTGCGGTAGAGGTCCTGTCGTTCAGCGTCCTTGCGGGGCTGGGCCACGACTTCGGCGCGCTGGGCGACGAACCGGTACCCGGCCACCGGGGGCACGATCTCCAG
>NZ_QKYN01000108.1:3964-4488 GCF_003258295.1 Streptacidiphilus pinicola
GACCCGGGCCGCGTCCTTGGCCTGCTGGGCCTCCTGCTGCTGCAGGAGCTTCTCGCCCTTCGCGATCTGCCGCTGACGCTCCGCCTCCAGGTCGGCGGGCTTGCGGGGCCTGGCAGGCCGCTTGGCTGCGGATGTGGCCTTGCGCGCCGCCGGTGGAGGGACGCTGCCCTGCGACTGCAGTCCGAGCGCTTCCGCGACCGATTCCCGGAACGTCTTGCGCTTGGCCAAGCGAGCCCCCTCGAACAAGGCCGCCCGACCCCCGCGCCGAGCGGCGACACCATCGGACAGCCCTACCCCGAGTAGCCGCCAGAAATGTCGACGCGGGTAGGGCAGTTGGGGTTGTCGTTGCCAGCAGGCGCACGGGAGCGGTCCAGGCGAGTTCCGCCGGCCGGCCACCGTCATGAACGCGCCATTTCGACTGTCGAGGAGGTTGCCCCCGGGGCAACATCAGTTAGGCAGTGTCCTCTTTGTGCCACCTCGCGGAGGCGGTAGTGCTCGCTTGATCCCCGGTTGTGAGGCTGGGT
>NZ_QKYN01000109.1 GCF_003258295.1 Streptacidiphilus pinicola
CGCCCCCGGCGCCGCGCTCCGCGCGGGCCGGGCCGTGGCCGCGTCGGGCCGCCCACGTTCCGCGCGCGGCGCGGTGCTCACCCCTGCCACCGGTAGCCGCGGGGGGTCACGAAGCGGCCGGCGATCTCGCGGGAGGCGGTGTTGCCCACCGTCACCACGGTGAACATGTCCACCTCCGCCGGGTCGAGGGTGGCCAGCGTCGTCACCTTGTGCCACTCGTCCGGGCGGGAGACGCTGCGGGCGATGCCGACCGGGGTGGTGGGGGCGTCGCGGTGCTCGGCCAGGATCGACAGGGCCTTGGGCAGCTGCCAGTCGCGGGCGCGGCTGCGCGGGTTGTAGAAGGTGACGACCAGGTCGGCCTCGGCCGCCGCGCGGACGCGGCGTTCGATGACCTCCCAGGGGGTGTGCAGGTCGGAGAGGCTGATCGAGACGTGGTCGTGGCCCAGCGGCGCGCCCAGCAGCGAGGCGGCGGCCATCGCGGCGGTGACGCCGGGAACGCCGACGACGTCGATGTCCGCGCCCGCCTCGGCCAGGGCCGGCGAGGCCATCGCGTAGACGCCGGCGTCGCCGCTGCCGATCAGCGCTACGGCCAGGCCCCGCTGGGCCAGCCCGACGGCGCTGCGGGCGCGCTCCTCCTCGGCACCGAGGCCGGTGGCCTCGATCCGGACACCGGGACGGAGCAGGTCGCGGATCTGGTCGACGTACTGGTCCAGGCCCACGATCACCGACGCGCGGCGCAGTTCGGCGCGGGCCCGGTCGGTGAGCAGGTCGCGCGCGCCGGGGCCGAGGCCGACGATGGCGAGCCGGCCGCGCAGTGGACGGCGGGCGACGGCGACCGTCGCCATCGCGGCGCGACCCTCGGGCGTCGACTTCCGCTTGGCGACCAGGAGTTCGCTCGCGTCGGCGGCCAGCAGCGCGGCGGCCTCGGCGACGCTCGGCGTGCCGACGGCGGCGAGCGGCGCGTCGGAGGGGTTGGGCACGGCGACGGCGCCGAGCCCGTCGGCGCTGAAGAACCGCACCGGGACGCCGAGTTCGGCGGCGGCGGCGAGCAGGCCGGGCTCCTCGGCCTTGGCGTCGACGCTGGCGAGGCTGTGCAGGGAGCGCACGTCCAGACCGGCGTCGGCGAGCGTGGTGCGGATCAGCTCCAGGATCTCCTCCTCCGGCGCGCCCTTGCTGGCGCCGACGCCCACGACCAGGCTGGGCGTGAAGAGTCGGACCGTGGGGACGGCGGAGGAGGAAGCGAGCGCGTCGCCGACCACGATCGTCGGGGCGGAGGCGGGCGCGTCCGCCGACACGTTGGCGGGCAGCGCCGGGAGCGGGTGACGGTCCGCGCCGACCAGGCGGACCGGCTCGCCGTCCAGCAGCGCGCGGCTGACGGCGGCCAGGTCGCCCGCGACCGGCAGGCCGAGCGTGTCCAGGCCGGGGACGTCGGTCGCGTCGGTCGCCGTGGTGACGACGGCCTGCGCGTCCAGCACCGAGGCGACGCGCGCGGCGAGCGCGTTCGCGCCGCCCTCGTGGCCGCCGGTCAGCGCGACGGCGAAGCGCCGGGCCTCGTCGACGCAGACGACGCCCGGGTCGGTGTGCTTGTCCGAGCCCTCGGCGGCCAGCAGCGGCGCGAGCAGGCGGACGGTCGCGCCGGTGGCGAGGAAGCACACCAGCTGCGTGCACTCGGCGTACGCGGCGCGGACGGCGTCGCCGACCCGGCCCTCGTACCGGCCGCTCTCGTACAGGCGGCACTCGTCGGACCCGAGGGCCTCGGCGAGCTGTGCGGCGGCCCGGCGGCCTGCGGCGGTGGCGGCGATCAGGCCGATCACTTCGGTACTCCCTGCGAGACGGTTGCGGCGGTGGCGGCGGGGCGGGTGCCCCAGAGGACGAAGACGGGGTTGGTGGCGGCGAGCCGGGTGACCGCACCCGGCAGCGGCGCCAGCCGGTTGGCCTGCAACTGCACGCCCTCAACGATCAGTTGGGCGTCCAGCAGGGCGCGGCGCGCCTCGGGCACGCGGTCGAGCGCGGCCAGGGTGACCACGACGGTCCGGCGGGCGCGGGCGGCTGCCGCGCCGACGACCGCGGCGAGGTCCGCGCCACCGCCACCGACGAAGACGGCGTCGGGGTCCGGCAGTTCGGCCAGCGCCTCGGGAGCGCGGCCGTGGACGACGGCGACGGCGTGGGCGACGCCGTGCGCGGCGGCGTTGGCGCGGATCCGCTCCACCCCGTCCGCGTCGCGCTCGACCGCGACGGCCGCGGCGCCCAGGCGTGCGCACTCGACGGCGACGGAGCCGCTGCCCGCGCCCACGTCCCAGACCAGCTCGCCCAGCCGCGGACCGAGCCTGGCCAGCGCGAACGCGCGGACCTCCGCCTTGGTGAGCATCGCGTCCCGGTGCTCGAAGGCCTCCTCGGGCAGGGCCCAGCCGCCCTCGGGCGCGCCCTCGAACCCGGCGACGGCGCGCATCATGTCGGCCACGGGTGGTGCGGAGTCGGCGAGGCTCAGCACGACGTTGACGGCGGGCCAGGCGCGGGCGGCGGCCTCGGCGGGGCTGACCTCGACCAGGCTCTCCGCCTCCGTGCCGAGGTCGGCGGCGACGACCAGGCGGCGGCGCAGGCCGGGCATGGCGGCGAGCGCCGCGCCGATCTCGGCCGGGCCCGCGCCGGGCGCGGTGAGCACGCCGACCTTGCGCTGCGCGCGGCAGATGTTGAACGCCCGACGCGGGTCGCGGCCGTGGGCGCTGACGGCGACGGCGTCGTCCCACGGCACGCCGAGGCGGGCGAAGGCGTGGGCGATGCTGCTGATGCCGGGACGTACGTCGAGGGCCTCCGCGCCGAAGCGCCGGGCGAGGGAGCGCACGATGCCGAAGAAGCCGGGGTCGCCGGAGGCGAGCACGACGACGTGTGCGTCAGGGTCCTTCTCGCGCAGCAGCGCGACGGCGTCGAGCGCGGGCGCGAGCGGCCCGAGCGCCAGCGCGCGGTCGGCGGGCACGCCGGCGGCGTCGAGGTGGCGCCGAGCGCCGACGACCAGGGCGGCCCCGGCGACGAGAGCGCTGCTCTCGTCGGTGAGCGACGTTCCGATGTGTGTTTGCCCCAGGACGGTGATCACGGCAGCAGAGCACCGCCCGTCGACGCGATCACTGCTCTCCCGGTGAAGTCCACCATCGCGACCTCCGCCGCCAGCCGCCCGTCCGAGAACCGCGTCATCACGTCCGCGACCCGCTCGCACAGCAGCAGCCCGGCCGGGGCCAGCACGCCCGCCGCGTCCCAGAGTTCGTAGCCGTGCCGGGCCGTGTTCGCCGCGGCCACCGCCGCCACGACCTCCGCCGGCGCGCCCACCTCGGCCGTGATCTCGGCCAGCACGTTGGTGTCCACCTTCGAGCGCGTGTAGTGCGTCATCAGCACGCCCGACGCCAGCTTGGTCAGCTTGCCGACCATGCCGACGAAGACGGCGCGCTCCATGCCGCCCTCCACCGCGCGCCGCAGCGCCGCGCCGGTGAAGTCGCCCACCTCGACGAAGCAGACGTCCGGCAGCGACGGGATCAGCGCCATCGCGCCCTTCTCCGTCCGGCCCCCCGTGCACAGCACGATCGCGCGCTCGCCCTGCGCGGCGGCGACCGACACCGCCTGCTCGACCGAGGCCCGCCACGACGCCGTCGAGAACGGCCGGACGATGCCGGTCGTGCCGAGGATCGAGATGCCGCCGAGGATGCCGAGCTTGGCGTTGGTGGTCTTGCGGGCCCGGACCTCCCCGTCCGGCACGCTGATCGTCACGTCCACGCCGCGCGTCGCGACGTCGACGGCCTCGCCGACCGCCTGCGTGATCATCGCGCGCGGCACCGGATTGATCGCCGGACCGCCGACCTCCAGGCCGAGGCCGGGCTTGGTCACCACGCCGACGCCGACGCCGCCGTGCAGTTCGATGCCGGGCTCGTCGCGCCAGGCGACCGTGGCGGTCAGGTGCGCGCCGTGGGTCACGTCCGGGTCGTCCCCGGCGTCCTTGACCACGACCGCCTCCGCCCGCCCGGGGCGCAGCAGTCGGCACCGCTCGACCGCGAAGCCGACCCGGTTGCCGGACGGCAGCGCCACGTCGACGTGCTGCTGCGGCTCGCCGCTGACCAGCATCAGCGCGGCCGCGCGGGCCGCGGCGGAGGCACAGGTGCCCGTCGTCCAGCCGCTGCGCAGGGGCCCCTGACGCACCTTCGCGGTGCGCGGAAGATCCGGCTCCCGCAGTTCAGCCATGGTCGTGGCCGGGGCCGGCCGGACCTGCCGTCCTCCCGGAGCCCGACTCGTCGGCGCGGACCGCCCGCAGCGCCGGGCGCTTGGCCCGGTCCGCCGGCGCCTCCGCTGCGGCCGACGGCTCCGGCCCTCTCTCCGCGGCCTGACCCGACTCGTTCGCGCCACCGGTCCGCAACTGCCGCCGCGCGGCGCGGTCCGCCTTGCGGAAGGTGTGGAAGTGGCCCGGGTGGTAGAGGTGCGAGCGGGTGCCGTGGGCGCCGAGCGCCGGGCCGACCAGGAAGAGGGTGTGCTTCCAGAGCTTGTGTTCCTTGACCGTCGCCTCCAGGGTGGCGATGGTGCAGGTGAGCAGCAGCTCCTCGGGCCAGGTGGCCTGATGGGCCACCACGACCGGCGTCTCGGGTGCGTAGCCGCCCTCCAGCAGCTCCTCGACCAGCTGCTTGCTGCGGGCCGCGGAGAGGAAGATCGCCATGGTGGTGCCGTGGCGGGCGAACTCGCGCACCTCCTCGCCGGGCGGCATCGGCGTCTTGCCGCCGCCCAGCCGGGTGAGGATCACGCTCTGGGCGACCTCCGGGACCGTCAGCTCGCGCTGCGCGAGAGCGGCGACGGCGGAGAAGGAGGAGACGCCGGGGATGATCTCGGTCTCCAGGCCGAGCGTGCGGCAGCGCTCCAACTGCTCCTGCACCGCTCCCCACAGGGACGGGTCGCCGGAGTGGATCCGGGCGACCTTGGTGCCGTCCTGCGCGGCCCGCTCGTAGACGTCGAGCACGGCCTCCATCGGGATCAGCGAGGAGTCGAGGATCTCCGCGCCCTCGCGGGCGTGCTGGAGCACCTCCTCCTGGACCAGGCTGGCGGCCCAGATCACCACGTCCGCCTCGGCGATGGCGCGCGCGGCGCGGAACGTCAGCAGGTCGGCGGCGCCGGGGCCGGCCCCGACGAAGGTGACCTTGCCCTGAACCGATTCCGTGGTCACAGCTTTCCCCCTCGACCCTCACGCCGCACCGGTGCGATCAGCGTGGACAGATACGGCAGCCGCTCGGGCAGCGGCGTCCCCGGCGTGCTCAGCTGCTCGGCCTCCAGGCCGAGCGCGGCGCCCCACACGGCGTCACCCTCCCGGCCCGACCGGCGCAGCGCGTCCTTGACCTGCTCGGCGAGACGGCCGAACTTGTAGGCGACGACGGTGCCGGGGCCGGCCAGGGCCTCCTTCAGCACCTCCGCCCCGGCGGTGACGGGCACCAGCGTCAGCGGCTCGGTGCCCTCGGCGAGGACGGTGCCGCTGCGGGCGGCGAGGTCCTGCATGGCGGTGATGCCGGGGACGGTCTCGACGGTCAGGTCCGCCACGAGCTCGCGCAGGGTGTGGGCCAGGTAGGTGAAGGTGGAGTACACGTTCGGGTCACCGATCGTCGCGAACGCGACCGTCCCGCCGTCGCCTTCCCGCAGCAGCTCGGCGACCCGCGCGCCGGCCGCGTCCCAGGCGGCCTCGCGCCGGGCCCGGTCCTCACGCTCGTTCAGGGCGAACACGACGCGCACGATCTTCGCGGAGTCGGCGTGGTGGCGCACGGTGGCCTCGGCCCGCCCGATCTCGCCGGTGTCCATCACCGGCACGACCACCGCGTCGGCCTCGCGCAGCACGCGCACGGCCTTGACGGTGACGAGTTCCGGATCACCCGGCCCCATGCCCACGCCGACCAGGCGCGGGCCAGACGCGCGTTCGCGCACGGCAGCAGTCCTCACTCGGGGTCCGCGCCCCGGCTCGTGGTGACGGCGGCCAGAGTTCCTGGCTCACGGGGCGCGTCCCGCCCCCCGCTGACAGTGGCGGGACCGCGCCGGATTCGCACCGGACTTCCTCGTCATTGCCGCCGTTGATATGAACAAGCTCAGCCAGTTCTTCTCAGGTCGTGAAATCCCACCACGCAGCGCGTGGGGCAGTCAACCGGACGTCATGTGGGCTGAGCCACGCTGTCGCCGGGCCCGTCGCACGTCCGTCCCCATCGGGGGCGCGCCCGCGCGTCGAGTGCGCCGGAGCCGCCGGGTCGTCTTTCCGTCCCATGCGTCACCGGGATTCACTCGCGCCACAGGAGGGCCCGCGGTTCGCGCTGAATTGGTGCGGATCAAGGCTGAAATCTTTCGCAGAAATTTCACACAACCCCTCTGCTCTCTGCTCCGGATGCTCTAGATTGGCCGTGCCGCAGCCGACTGGCCGCGAGTGATCATTTCCTGGCGCCCGTCGCAGGGCACGCGATTCCGTTGCCATTGCAAATTTCTGCAAGTCGCGCAGAAATGGTCCGCATGTCGTTTTCCGGGAGGCGGGGGGCTTCCTGGGGGGAGGAACGTCACGGGGGGTTGGGCGCCTCCCGAGGGAGAACTGTCTTGGGCTCACCTGTGAACCCATAGCACCCTGGGGGGTGTCTGTGCAGCGGCTGGATTTCGTCAGCCCTTTTCCATCGGTCAGCGGCCGTCCGGCGACCGGAGAATTCCTCCGGTCGTCCACTTTCTGGGAACAGCGGTACCGCCGTACCGTGATCGTCGGCGATATTTCGGTCACCGCGTTCGTGGTGGTCGCGATCGGCGGCTTCCTGGGAGTCCGGCACGCTTCTAACTGGCACGAGAAGTGGGGAATTCTCGCTTTCGGCACCTGGTTACTGGTCCTGGGGACGCTCGCGGTGAGCCGCGCGTGGGCTCCAGGTGTCCTCGGCCAGGGGGCCGAGGAGTTCCGCCGGCTCGGACGGTCGCTGCTCACGGCGGCCGTGGTGCTGGCCCTCTGCGGAGTGGCCGTCACCTCGCACAACATCAAGCTCTGGATCTTCGTCGCGATGCCGGGGATCGCGCTGGTCACCATGACCGAGCGCTATCTGCTGCGCCTGTGGCTGCACAAGCAGCGCAAGGAAGGACGATGCCTGAGACCGGTGCTCGCCGCCGGGAGTCTGGCCACCGTGGGCGACCTGATCGCCCGTATCCGCAAGTTCCCGCATCTCGGCTGGCGGGTGGACGCGGTCTGCACGACGGACGCGCTCGGGCCCGAGAGCGAGGCGCTCGGGGAACTCGACGGAGTGCCGGTCATCGGACAGCTGGCGGATGTGGCCGACCACGTCCGCCTGGGCGGCTACCGCGTCGTCGCGGTCACCCCGGACCCGCACTGGTCACCGGACCGGCTGCAGCGGCTCGCGTGGAACCTCGAGGGCAGCGAGGCCGAGATGGTCGTCGCGCCGGTGCTGATGGAGGTGGCCGGCCCGCGGCTGCACATCGACGCGGTGCTCGGCATCCCGCTGGTGCGGGTCAGCATGCCGACCTTCAGCGGGGGCAGCCGGGCGGTCAAGGAGATCGTGGACCGCCTGGGCGCGGCGCTCCTGCTGCTGCTGTTCGCTCCGCTGATGGCGCTGGTGGCGCTGCTGGTGATGCTCGACAGCCGGGGTGGGGCGGTCTACCGCCAGCGCCGGGTCGGCAAGGACGGACGCGAGTTCACCATCCTCAAGTTCCGCACCATGGTCTCCGGGGCGGATCGGGCCCGCGGCCTGCTGGCCGACCGCAACGAGGGCGCCGGCCTGCTGTTCAAACTCCGCCGGGATCCGCGGGTGACCCGGGTGGGAACGGTGCTGCGCCGCTACTCGATCGACGAACTCCCGCAGCTGCTCAACGTGCTGACGGGCTCGATGTCGCTGGTCGGTCCCCGGCCGCCGTTACCGGAGGAGTCGGCCGCCTACGGTCCGGACATCCGGCGGCGGCTGCTGGTCAAGCCGGGGCTGACCGGCCTCTGGCAGATCAGCGGGCGCAGCGACCTGCCGTGGGAGGAGGCGGTCCGGCTCGACCTGCGGTACGTGGAGGACTGGTCGCTCGCCCTGGACACGGTGATCTTGTGGAAGACGCTGCGTGCCGTGCTCTACGGGCAGGGGGCCTATTGATGGGCGGGGGGCGTCCGTCGGATG
>NZ_QKYN01000110.1 GCF_003258295.1 Streptacidiphilus pinicola
GGCCGCCCGCCCGGCAGCTGCCGGCCCGGCCGCCCGCCCGGCTGCTGCCGGCCCGGCCGCGCGCCCGGACCGGCTCGTGCCCGCGCACTACGAGCCGTCCCGCGTCCCCGCCGAGGTGCGGCGGTTCGCGGGACGGCCGAAGGCGCTGGGCGTCGGCAGGCCCGGGAAGATCGGTCTGCTGGAGCTGGGCTTCGAACGCATCGGGCCCCGCACCGAGTTGGTCACCCACTACCAGAAGTCGCCGCTGCAGATCATGCGGCCGCTGTACTTCGACCCGGCACGCCCCGACCTCGCGGTCGCGCTGCTGATGTCCACCGGCGGCGGTGTCGTCCAGGCCGACCGGCTCCGGATGGACCTGCACTGCGGCGCCGGCACGGCCGTCCACCTGACCACCCAGGCCGCCACCCGGATCCACCGGATGGACACGGACTACGCCACCGCGCAGGTCTTCCTCCACGCCGGGGAGGACTCCTACGTCGAGTACCTGCCGGACACGACCATCCCCTACCGCGACTCGCGCTTCTACCAGCGGACCGTGATCACCGCCGACCCGTCGGCCACCGTGCTCGCGGGGGAGACCGTGATGGCCGGCCGGCTGGCCCACGGCGAGCGCAACGCCTACCAGGTGTTCGCCTCGGACCTGGAGATCCGGCGCCCCGACCGCCGGCTCCTCGCCCTGGACACCGTCCGGCTGACGCCCGGCCGGAGCGGCGGCGGCGTCACCGGCCCGGCCGTGCTGGCCGGGCACGACCTGGTGTCCACCTTCTACGCCGTCACCCCGCTGGCCCCCGCCGCCGAGGTCGCCGACGCGCTGCACACCGCGCTGCGTGCCTTCGACGGCCGGGGGCTGCTCTTCGGGGTGAGCGTGCTGCCGGACGAGTGCGGAGCCTGGCTCCGCGTCCTCGGCGGCGATTCACCCACCGTCGGCGCGGCGCTCCGGCACGCCTGGGACGCCGTCCGCCGACTGTTGACCGGCGCGCCCGCGCCGGTCCTGCGCAAGTCCTGATCCCCGACGGAGAGACTCGGATGCCCTCCCACCTCGATACGGGTAACACCGCGTGGCTCATGGCGAGTACCGCCATGGTCCTGTTGATGACCCCCGGCCTCGCCTTCTTCTACGGCGGCATGGTCAAGACCAAACACGTGCTGGTCATGCTCAAGATGAGCTTCGTCTGCCTGGCCCTGGTCACGCTGCTGTGGCTGGCCATCGGCTACAGCCTCGCGTTCGGCAAGGACGTGAACGGCTGGGGCCTGATCGGCACCCCGGCCCACTGGATGATGCACGACGTCGGTATGACCAGCCTGACCGGCAACATCCCGACCGTCATCTTCTCCGCCTTCCAGATGGCCTTCGCCATCATCACCGTCGCCCTGATCAGCGGCTCGATCGCGGGCCGCGCCACCATGCGCGGCTGGCTCTGGTTCGTCGTCGCCTGGACCCTCTTCGTCTACGTGCCGATGGCCCACTGGGTCTTCGCGCCCGACGGCTGGATCGTCGCGCACCTGGGCGCGCGTGACTTCGCCGGTGGTATGCCGGTGGAGATCAACTCCGGCGCGGCCGGTCTCGCGGTCGCCATCGTGGTCCGCAAGCGCAAGGACTTCGAGCGCGAGACGATCCGTCCGCACAACCTGCCGCTGGTCGTCATCGGCCTGGCGCTGCTGTGGTTCGGCTGGTTCGGCTTCAACGCGGGCTCCGCGCTGGAGACCGGCGGCACGGCGCCGATGGCCTTCCTCAACACCCAGCTCGCCGCCTGCGGCGCGATGGTGGGCTGGCCGCTGATCGAGAAATGGCGTCTGGGCCACGTCGAGATGCTGGGCGTCGCCTCGGCGGCCGTGGCCGGCATGGTCGCGATCACCCCCGCCTGCGGTGAGGTCTCCCCGACCGGCGCCCTGCTGATCGGCTTCGTCGCGGGCGTGGTCTGCGCCTTCGCGATCAACCTCAAGTTCAAGCTGCGCTACGACGACACCCTCGACGTGGTCGGCGTGCACGGCTGGGGCGGTGTCGTCGGCGTGCTGGGCATCGGCCTGTTCGCCACCTTCCAGATGAGCGGCAAGAAGGGCCTGTTCTACGGCGGCGGCGTGGACCTGCTGTGGCGTCAGGCCGTCGGCGTGGTCGTCTGTGCGGCCTTCTCCTTCGGCGTGACCTGGCTGATCGCCAAGGCGATCGAGAAGACCGTCGGCTTCCGTGCCGCGGAGGAGTACGAGCACGTCCCCGGCGCGGAGGAGGAGCAGGCTTACGACGACGAGACGATCGCCGAGATCCGCGAGCGCCTGATCCAGGCCCGCGTGGCCGTCCCGGTCGCGGTCGCCGCGACAGGCGCGGGCGAGGCCGAGGGCCGGGCCGCGGCCGCTGCGACGGGCGGCCTCGGCGTCGGCGTCGACGCTGAACTGCTGGCGGAGCTCCGGCGGTTGCTGGAGCTGCGGGAGCAGGAGAAGTGATGCCGCAGCTCTTCGACTCGGGCAACTCCGCCTGGCTGATCATGGCGGCGGCGATGGTGCTGCTCATGGCACCCGGCCTCGCCTTCTTCTACGGCGGCATGGTGAAGACCAGTCAGGTCATCGCCATGCTCAAGATGTGCTTCGGCTGCGTGGTGCTGGTCAGCATCCTCTGGTTCGCCGTCGGCTACTCCCTCGCCTTCGGCAAGGACGCCGGCGGGCTCGGCGTGATCGGCTCCTTCGACCACGTCTTCATGACCGGCGTCGGCCTCGACAGTCGCACCGGATCCGTCCCGACGGTGACCTTCTCCGTCTTCCACATGTCCTTCGCCATCGTCACGGTCGCCCTGATCAGCGGCTCGGTGGCGGGGCGCGCGAAGATGCGGGGCTGGCTGGTCTTCGCCTCCGCCTGGACGCTGCTGGTCTACGTGCCGATGGCGCACTGGGTCTTCTCGCCCGACGGCTGGGTGGCCAAGCAGCTGGGCGCGGTCGACTTCTCCGGCGGCACCGTGGTCGAACTCGCCTCCGGCGCGGCCGGCCTGGCCCTGGCGGCGGTCGCCGGCCGGCGCAAGGACTTCGAGCGCCAGCCGATCCGCCCGCACAACCTGCCGCTCGTCGTGGTCGGGCTGTCGCTGCTCTGGTTCGGCTGGTTCGGGTTCAACACCGGCTCGTCGCTCGGCGTGCCGGGCGCGGCGCCGATGGCCTTCGTCAACACCCAGTTCGCCGCCGGAGCGGCCATGGCGGGCTGGGCGGTGACCAGTTGGTGGCGCACCCGGCAGGTGGGCCTGCTCGACATCAGCATGGGCGCCGTCACCGGCATGGTCGCGATGACCCCGGCCGCCGGCGACCTCACCCCGCTGTGGGCCTCGGTGATCGGCTTCCTGGCCGGTCTGACCTGCGCCTTCGCCATCAGTTGGAAGTACCGCTTCGGGGTGGACGACACCCTCGACGTGGTCGGCATCCACGGCTGGGGCGGCCTGTTCGGCATGGTGATGGCCGGACTCGCGGCCACGGGGCTGATGACGGGCAAGAAGGGCCTCTTCTACGGCGGCGGCTGGGGCCTGCTGGGCAAGCAGCTGGTCGCCGTGCTGATGATCGGTCTGTTCTCCTTCGCCATGACCGCGTTGATCGGAAAGGTCGTCGACCTCACCGTTGGCCTGCGCCAGTCGCACGCGGCCGAGGAGCACGAGCAGGTCTACCAGAACGAGTGGGACGCCCAGTTCAAGGTGATCGCCGACGCTCTGCGCGGCAGCGGCATCGACGAGGGCCGCAAACCGGAGGACCCGAGCGCGCTGCTGGAGCAGGTCCGCAAGATCCTCGCGGCCGACTCCGAGCGACTGCGCGACTGAGCCGGCGCCCGGTCGGACGGCATCTGCGTCAAGGAATGCCGTCCGGCCGGGCCCGGGGCCGGTCAGTGCCCCGCCAGGGCGGCGGTCAGTGCCCGGACGCCAGCTTGATCACGACCACGACCGCGCCCACGCCGAGGTCCAGCAGTCCGACGACCACGGCCGCCAACCGGCTCGCGCCCATGCGCAGACCGCCCGCGCAGCCCCAGACGAACAGTGCGGCGGCCCCGAGCCAGGTGGAGGTGTAGAGCGCGGCGGTCAGGGACAGAGCTCCCAGGGCCGACAGCCCGATGAGCAGGAGCGGAGTCAGCGCGCAGCCGAGCAGCGGACCGCTGACGTAGAGCAGCCGGCGCAGCTCCGCGCCCCGCGCCAGCGCGCCGTAGACGACGTTGTGTGCCTGCTGGTCGGCGATGACGGTCGCCAGCCACAGCCCCAGCGCCGTGGCCGTGACGGCGAGAGCGGCCGAGCCGTGCGACAGGTGTTCGGCCCGGGTGAGTCCGAGGGTGACCGCCATGACGGTCAGGGTGGCGTAGAGCTGCTCTTTCAGGTTCTCGGCCACCATCGCCGGTGGCTTCGTGCCACGCCCGGTCGCGTCCGCCCGCTCCGCCGGCCGACTTTCTTCGGTCATAACCCCCAAGCTAGGTGTTTTCCCGTCAGATCAGGCCTCCCCGCGGCGCACACGCCGAGAAAGATCGCCGCGCTCTCGAGTGTCGCTCCAGGCTCCCGGGGAAAGATCCTCCTCTACCGGATCGGCCGGCGACCGAGGAGGAGATCGACATGGCGGGCATCAAGCAGATCAAGCGAACCGCGGCGCCGCGCCGCCCCCAGCCTCCGCTCGACCTGCGCACGCCGTCAGGTCGCCCGCTGCCGTACTGAGCCCTCGCCCGGCCGGGACCCGACCTCGGTCGGGCGAAGAGCAGCGGGGTGGGGAAGGCCGGCGGCAGGAGCGGCGCCTCGGCCTGGACCGGCTCTTGCCCGGACACGGCGGTTCCTCTCGGTTCGCCCCGACGGGTCACGCCTGCGTGAGCCGGAGGTAGGTGTCGGTGGTGCGGACACCCGTGAGCGGCGAGCCCGCCGCGCAGCCGCCCGTCACGCTGGTCACCGCGTTCGCCGAGAGGCCGGCCACGGTCACGGCCGCTCCCCGGAACAGCCCCGACGTGACCGTTCCGGCGAACACGACGCTCCCCATGTCCACCTGATGCGCCGCCCAGGAGACCCGGGAGGTTCCGGCGGTGTCTCCGTCGGCCTTGTTCCAGCTGATCGCCATGGTGCCGGTCAGGTCGAGCGTGGTCAGCGCCGGATCGGCGAGACAGGTGGCCTTGCCCGATCCGATCAGCGTGGCCTGGGCGTCCACGATGCCGTCCGGCGCACCCGTGCAGCCGGGGCCGGTGCTCAGTCCTGGTCGTGACAGACCCCCGCTGACGCTCTGGGCGAGGGACGCTGTCTGTACGCCGGGGCTGAAGTCCTCCGCGGAGCTGACGGTGCAGGACACGAGTGGCTGGGCCGAGGCGTGCAACGGAGCGGCCAGCGCGAGTGCGGGCGGCGACACGACTGCCAGGGCTGAGACGAGGCCGACGAGGCCGCGGCGCATGATGTTCTCCTTCGGACGGTGATCGGCGTGAACCAGGGGAGTGTCAGGGCGTCACCGGCCCTACGGGCCGTGCCATCGGGCGGTAGACCCGTACGCCGGCGATCTGGGTGGTGATGGGCGTCAGGGTCTTCGGCGCGCGACCCGGCTGGTCGGAGACGCTGAGGTTCACGATCAGATAGGCCTGCCAGTCGACCGGCACGCCCTTGTGATCGCTGAAGACGGCCTTCATGTCCTGCAACGTGTCGCCCAGGTACCAGGTGACGGTGTCCGTGCCGAGCCGGGCGCCGACATAGACCCATTTGCCGAAGCCGAGGAGCTTGTTCCGGACCAGGGCGCCGACGTCGCCGTCCACATGGTTGACGAACTCCGCGACACCGGGTTCCTCGCTGTGCCACTCCAGGATGTCTACCTCGTTGTCGCCGTCCTTCCACGTCCACACGCCGGGCCAGGCGGCGTGGCCCCCGCCGTCGGTCCGGTTGGGCAGACGCAGATGAACCAGCACGAAGTCGTCGGGCTGCACCATGAACCCGTTTCCTCCGCAGGGGCCGCCGTCCCAGGGCTCGGTCGTGAGCAGACCCGTGGCCCACTGACCGAGCGGCGAGCGGGTGAGCGGTCGGGCGCGGAACAGCACACCCCCGCCCTTGACGATCGACATCGACGACGTCGTGATCTTGTCCAGCTTCGAGTTTCCGGGGTTGGTCTGCCCGTCCGGATAGGCGGACGTGCGCGGGCACCACACGGCGCCGGGCCTGCCCCAGTCCGCCTTCTTGAACAGATCGCTGAAGACCACAGGCGCCTGCGGCGGAACGGCCTGAGCGGCCGTTGCCTGCTGGGGCGTCACCAGTGGGATCGCCAGGAGCGGGAGGAGCGCGGAGAGCAGTGCGCCGGGGAGCGGACCGTACTGGGGCCAGGACACCGTCATGTCCCAAAGAAACTCCCGCCCCGCCTGACGCGCACCCCCACAGAGCCGTTCGGGACCGCGGTGAACCACGAACGTTCACGTCGGATTCGCCGCCGCGCCCGCCCAGTGGGCCGAGGGGGCGTATTCTCGAAGCAGAGGCCGTCGCTGTCCCCCCGTCA
This sequence comes from Streptacidiphilus pinicola, assembly GCF_003258295.1. GTDB lineage: Bacteria > Actinomycetota > Actinomycetes > Streptomycetales > Streptomycetaceae > Streptacidiphilus > Streptacidiphilus pinicola. The sequence goes on from NZ_QKYN01000110.1 coordinate 6,454, forward strand.
GCGGCGGCCTCCCGTGCGCGCGGGTGGGACGGGACGCGGGGAGGTCCGTCGGGCCGGACCGCGACCTCATAAGCTGTTCGCGTGCCCAATCGTCAGCGACGCGTCACCTTGCGCGACATCGCGGAGGACACCGGTCTGTCCTCCGCCGCGGTCTCCTACGCCCTGCGCGGCCTGCACGTGCCACCGGAGACCCAGCAGCGGGTGCGCGAGGCGGCGGACCGCCTCGGCTACCGCGTCGACCCGATCGCCAGGGCGCTGGCCTCCGGCCGCACCGACACCGTCGGGGTGCTGTGCGAGTCGCTGGCCGACGTCTGGCAGCAGGGGCTGGCGGCCGCGCTGGGCCGCAGGCTGCTGGCCACCGGCCGGCACGCGCTGATCGTCGACTCCTCCAACGATCCGCGGCTCGAGGTCCAGCTGGCCGCGCACCTGGCGGCGCAGCGGGTGGACGCGCTGATCGTGCTGCCCGTCGACCCGGCCGCAGCGCATTGGCGTCAGATCGCCCAGCAGACCGTGCTGATCTCCATCGGCGACAGCCTCCCCGGGGCGACCACGGCAGCCGAGGTCGTCTTCGACAACGACCTCGGGGTGACCGACGCGCTCGGTCGGCTCGCCTCGGCCGGGCACCGCACGATCGCGGTCGTGACGCCCGGCCTGCCCGGGACCCCGGACCGGCCGGCCGAGGGGGTGGTCCGCCGGGTGGCGGGCACGCTGGGGTTGGCGGTGACCGTGCACACCTCGCCCTACGACCTGGAGGGCGCGACCGAGGTGGCCCGCACGGTGCTCACCGGCCCGGACCGCCCGACCGCCTTCCTGTGCCTGGGCGACTCGATGGCCTACGGCGTCTACGCCGCCGCGCAGGACCTCGGCCTGACCGTGCCGGACGACGTGTCCGTGCTCGGCTACGACGACCAGCCCCTGTCGCGGTTGCTGACCCCCCCGCTGAGCAGCTACCGCTGGCCGGTGGACGAGCTGCTGGACCTCGTCGTCGAGCGCACCGTGAAGGCCGTCGAGGAGGGCAAGCGCAGCCGGCGCAAGGTGCTGGCGCCGGTGGTGCAGCTGCGCGGCTCGATCGCCGGGCCCCCCGACCCGGCGCCCTGACCCGCGTCACCGAGGCTGGACGGGTACGCCGGGCGTGACGGGCGGAGTGGCGTCCGGCAGGCCCAGATCGACGGAGCGCAGCAGCGCCGCCGCCGAGTGGACGTCCTCGGTCAGCTTGTGGTCGGCGAGGTCGGGGTCGAGGACGGCCGCGGCCGCGTGGTGGAACTGGGACAGCTCGCCGTCGCCCGGCGCGGTGCGCTCCTGCATGCGCAGAGCCCGTACGGCCGCCACGAGTTCGCAGGCCAGAATCAGGCGGAAGTGGTCCACCGCCTCCGTCAGACGGCGCGCGGCCGTGGCGGCGAAGCTGGCGTGTTCCTCGACTCCCCGGGAGATCACCGTATGACCGAGCGTCACCGGCTGCGCGGTGCCCCGCAGTTCGGCGAAGGCGCTGTGCGCGGCGTACTCGGTGATCATCAGGCCGCTGCTGCCGTTCTCCGCCTCCGCCAGGAACGGAGGCAGGCCGGTGAAGGCCGGTTCGTTGAGCGCGCCCTGCCGGGCGGTGGTGAGTTGCGCGGTGCCCAGCAGACCCAGCCGCATCTGGTCCAACGCCAGGGCCAGGGACGCCTGGTGGAAACCCCCGTGGTGGTAGTAGTCGTCGCCGTCCAGGAGCGGGTTCTCCGCGCTGGCGTTGAGCTCCACCGTCAGCACGCGGTCGAGCGCGTTCCACGCGTCCAGCGCGGCGCCGTGCACCTGCGGCAGACAGCGGAACCCGAACGGGTCCTGGACCAGCGACGGGCTCCAGTCGGCGCAGGCCAACAGCCCCGACACGCGTCGGGAGACCTCCTGCGCGCCCGGGTGGGGCCGACGGGCGTGGACGGCCTCGGCAAACGGTTCCAAGGAGCCGCGGACGGCGGTGAGCGACAGGGCCGCGACGAGCGGCAGCCGGTCCAGCAGCGTACGGAGATCGGTGGCGGCGAGCGCGGCCTGACCGATCGTCAGAGCGCTGCTGGACAGCAGCGGCAGCGCGTCCCAGGAGTTCAGCACGAGCGGGCGGGGCGGCTCGCCGAGGCCGACGCCGGGCTGCCAGGGCTGCTCGCCGGCGAGGGTCAGGCCGAGCTCGGCCAGCGCGGTCAGGTCGGCGGTGCCCAGCGAGCCGAGCGCGTGGACCTCGGGGACGTGGCCGCTGGTCAGCGCCTGGGCGAGCGCGTCGACGACGGCTCCGTCGATGGCGGACCCCGCACCCAGGAGCTGGTTGAGGCGCACCGCCAGCATGGCTCGGCTCTGCTCGACCGGGACGAGCGGACCGATGCCGCCGGCATGGCTGCGCAGCAGCCGCAGCCCGAACGCGCGGGTGGCCTCCTCGTCCAGTGCGGTGGTGCGGTTGGCGCCGACGCCGGTGGAGTGACCGTAGACGGGCCGCCGCGCGGTGGCCCGGACCGCCGCCGACCGGGCCGCGGTCACCCGCGCCCTGGCCTGCGGGTCCAGGTGGACCGGGAGCAGGGTGCGAGCCAGGGCGGTCACCTGATCCGCCGTCAGGGACGCGCCGTCGAAGCAGACGGCGTCGGGGTGCGGGGCGGTCATCAGTGGTGGAGGCCTTCCGTGGTCACCAGGTTCTTGGTCTCGGGGGCCCAGGCGATGCTGACCACGGTGCCGAGCAGGAGCACCCCGGCGAGCCAGGCCATCGACCAGCCGGCCCCGAGCTGGTCCAGGCTGATCGGCAGGACGAAGGTGCCGACCGCCGACGCGACCCTGCTCGCGCCGTTGAGGAAGCCGACCCCGGCGCCGCGCAGCGCCGTCGGGAAGAGCTCGGGCGGGTAGACCTGCGTGATGTTGGACGCGGCCGACATCACGAACGTGTAGAGGACGAACGGCACCATCAGCACGAGGCCGGAGGCGTTGCTCAGTCCGGCCATCGCCGCCAGGCACACCGTCAGGATCGCGAAGGTCCAGATCGTGAAGGGCCGGCGCCCCATGCGCTGCACCGGCCACAGCCCGACCACGCCGCCGAGCAGCAGGAACAGGTTGAGGACCGTGTTCTGCGTGTTCGCGTCCGAGACGTGCAGCGAGGCGAGGATCGTCGACATGAAGGTGTAGATCGCGAAGTACGGCAGGACCTGGGCGCTGTAGAAGATCGCGCCGAACCAGGTGTTGCGCCGTTGACCGCGGGCGAACAGCGCGGAGTAGCTCGGCGTGACCTGCGCCGCGGCGGGCTGCTCCGGCGTGCGGCCGGGGTCCGGTTGCTCGCCGAGGTAGCGGCGCCGGATCTCGTCCGCCTCGCCGCTCCGGCCCCGGCTCGCCAGCCAGCTCGGCGACTCGGGGGTGCCGATCCGCAGCACCAGGACGAGCGCCGCCGGGAGCGCGCCGCTGGCCAGCAGCAGGTGGGCGGAGGAGTCGGAGAGGGAGATGTAGGTGCCGAGGATGTTGGCCAGCACGTAGCCCACGGTCCACAGGACGGTGAGGGAGCCCAGCAGCAGGCCGCGCAGGCGGCGGGGGGAGAACTCGGCGAGGAGAGTGGGGCCCACGGCGTAGTCGGCTCCGAGTCCGAATCCGATCAGCAGGCGCAGCAGGAACAGGCTCCAGGGGCCGTGTGCCCACAGCTGGGCGGCGGAGGCGAGCGTGATCAGGACGAAGTTGTAGAGGTAGAGCTTCTGGCGGCCGATGGCGTCGGCGACCCGGCCGAGGATCACGCTGCCGAAGAAGAGCCCGATCAGGGCGGAGGAGCCGAGCAGGCCCTGCCAGACGCCGTTCAGGTGCATCGAGGTGGACAGCACGGGCAGGACGGCCCCGATCACCCCCAGCGCGTATCCGTCGGAGAAGTTCGCGCCGAAGGTCGTGGCGGTCACCCGCAGGTGGAACCGGGTGAGAGGTTCCTTGGGTCTGCCGGCGGTCGCGGCCCTGTGGACTGCTGCTTCGGTCGTCATGGAGCGCCTCCTGGCACAGGTGGGGGTGTGCGGAGCGGGCCGCTGACCGCCGTCCCGTGGCTGCCCGCGACCTCGTGAGCGCGACTGCCGGAGGGGCCGGCAGAATGGTGATGCGCTTCACTGATGCGCTTCAGTGAAGCGGTTAAACGGAAAGGGGTCAAGACCCCGACCGCGCCGTTCCGCCGCGTCCCGGCCGGGGTACGGGATCATCGGCCCATGTCTTCGATCACCGGGCCGATCAATGTGACCAGCACCTTCGTCACGTTCTTCGCGGTCGTGGGGCCGCCGAAGGTCATGCTGACCTTCGCCCACGTCGCGCGGGAGCGCACCGTGCCGGAGGCGCGCCGCGTGGCGCTGGTCGCCTCGGCGGCCTCAGCGGTGCTGGGAGCGCTCTGCGCGTGGACCGCGCCCTACGTGACGGAGTTCTTCCACATCAGCCCGGAGTCACTGGAGTTGGCGGGCGGGATCATCTTCTTCCTCTACGCGGTCGGGCTGGTGATCGGCATGCACCTGGGCGCCGACACGGAGGAGGCGGCGGACGAGATGCACCCGCTGGTCTCCGGCTTCCGTCAGCTGCTGCTCCCGTACGTGGTCAGCCCGCTCGCCGTGACCGCGGTCCTGGTGGAGTCCCTCAGCCGGGAGGGCTGGGGCTGGCGTTCCAGTGTCGTGGCGTCCTTCGTCGCCGTGGCGGCGATCGACGCGGTCTGCATGGTCGCGACGACCGGGCTGCTCCGCAAGGTGCACACGACCACCCTCGAGATGTGCTCCCGCCTGCTGGGCCTGCTCCTCGCGGCGGTCGGCGTGGAGCTGTTCCTCACCGGGCTGGACCGCGCGATCAGCGGCTGGGACCGGCTCAGCCAGCACTGAACGGCGCGTGCGCCGTCGCCGCGCTGTCACCGCGGCGGCAGCGCGAGGCGGAGCAGCAGGCGCACCTGGTCGACCAGGTGCGCCGGGTCGAAGGTCTCGGGATCGGTGAGCGCCAGCCGGCCGAAGTGTTCCGCGCAGGCGACGAGCGCGTGGGCGAGGACCTGCGGGTCGAGGCCGGTGACGCCGCGGCCGGCCAGGGCGACGGAGATCCACTCGGCGACGTGGTCGCGGAACCGGGCCCGGTCCGCCTCGATCCGCTCCAGGACGATCGGCGGCATGGCGCCGGGGGGCAGCAGGATCAGCCGCCAGGTGTCCGGGTCGGCGCGGAGCATGGCCGACATCCGGCGTACCGTCGCGGCGGCGAACTCGGCAGGATCGCGCAGCTCGGCCCCGTCTGCGAGCGTCTCCATCAACTGGCCGTAAGCGCGCGCCTGTTGGCGGTCCAGTAGGGCGCCGAGCAGGGCGCCGAGGTTCTCGAAGGCGCCGTAGACGACCGACCGGGCGACGTCGGCCCGCTTCGCGACGGCGTCGATGGAGACCCGGTCGAAGCCGTCGTCCACGATCACGGCCAGGGCCGCGTCCAGGAGCTGCTCGCGTCGTTCCTCGATCGGGACGCGCGGGGCGTAGGGACGCCGCTGGCGCGGCCGGGCGTTCGATGAGGAAGTCGCGGACACCTTGGCAGTTTACGACAGACGTGTCTTAATTTACGACAGCAGTGTCGTATTCATGGGTGGCACGAGGAGCGGCAGCATGGCCAGATCGCAGCGCGGCGAGATCCAACCGCACGAGGACTACGGCTTCTTCGGTCCCGGCTCGGTGGTGTGGAAGGTCTGGAGCTACCCGACCTCGCTGACGGTGGGCTTCCAGCGCGCCGTGGTCGTCGAGGAGCTCGACCCGCCGCTGGTGGCCGCCGTCCACGGGACCCAGGGCATCTACGAGCGGCCCCGCACCCGCTACGACCGGACCCTGCGCTACTTCGCGATGGTGGCCTTCGCCGGCACGCGGGAGGTGTGCAAGGCGGCGGACGTGCTGGTCAAGGTCCACTCCAAGGCGATCGGCCGGCTCCCCTACAGCGAGGGGACCTACGACGCCAACGACCCCGACTCGCAGCTGTGGATCCAGCTGACCGGCTGGCACTCGATCCTCTACGCCTACGAGCGCTACGGCCCGGGCAGGCTCACCGCCGCGGAGGAGGCGGAGTACTGGGAGGCCTGCGCGACCGCCGCCGAGCTGCAGACCTGTTCCCCCGCCGACGTCCCGCGCAGCCGCGAGGGCGTGCGGGCCTACTTCGAGCGGATGCGCCCGCAGCTGTCCGCCAGCCCCATCGCCCGTCAGGCGATGGAGCACCTGTTGCGGACCGAACTCGTGCTGCCGCCGACACCGCTGTGGGCGAAGCCGGCCAGCCTGGCCGTCGCCAAGGCACAGCGGATCGCCACGATCGCCACGATGCCGCGCTGGATGCGCGAGCTGGCCGGGATCCGGCAGTCCCGCCTGCTCGACGCGCTCATCGTGCCCGTCATGCGCGTCTCCTTCGCGGCCGTGCACCTCAGCCCCCGGCTGGAACTGCTGTTGCTGGGCCGGATCTCGCCCTCGACCGTTCCGGTCGTCGCCCCGATGAAGCTCGGCATGACGCCGCGTCACGAGGAGGTGCTGACGCCCGCCGAGGCGCGCGCCCGCCACGGCTACCCCAGGCCCGCCGAGGCCCACCTCGACCTCCGCGCCCGCCAGGCCGCCCGCGTCCTGGGTGAGGGAGAAGCCCCCAGCGACCTGGGGCTCATCGAGTCCCAGGAGTCGCTCGGACCGCTCTCCTGAGGCTGTGCGTAGTGGTTCACGCGTAGGAGACGAGCAGGACGGCGGCCGAAAGCGCCAGCATGCCCAGGCAGTTCAACCAGAACTCCGTCCTGAGGTAGCGCGCCCGCAAGTGCGCGTAGGCGGCGCACAGGAAGTAGGCGACCACGGCTGCGTTGACGGTCACGCCGACGCCGGCGTACCTGAGCCCGACCACGAGCCCGGCGGCGGCCAGCACCTTGATCACGACCAGCGTCCACCACCACTCGCGCGGGAACCCCACGCCGGTCAGGCACTGCTGGATGAAGGCGGGCGGGCGCACCGACATCACCGCGTCGGAGAGCAGCACCACCGCCAGTATCGCCGTGGGCCACCAGAGTTGCGGCGTGCTCGTCATTCCCGTTTCCCTTCCTGATCCTGCCGGACGACGAATCGGACGATCTCCTGCAACTGCGCAACCGCGGCCTGCTCGTCCAGCACGCCGTGAGAGGCCGTCATGAGCAGCCCGAGATAGGCGAAGTAGACGGCCTGCGCCCCGCGCCCCGCGTCGGCCGCACTCAGCCCGGCGCGTGACAGGACCGAGGTGAACTCGGTCAGCAGGGCGAGCGCGAGGTCCACGAAGACCTCCGACGTGTGCGACCCGCGCACGATGATCGCCGCGTACTCCCGGGACAGCTCCCGGTCGCTCTCGAAGTACGTGATGAACGGCGCGACCAGCGCCATGAGCTCCTGCACGGCCGCGGCGGGCGTGAGCGCCCCGTCGCTCTGCGCGAGCGCCCCGCCGCGCTCGCGGTGCACGGCGCCGATCCAGCCGTCGAAGATCGCGACAAGCAGTGCGTCCTTGTCGCCGACGGCCATCACGGTCCCGGTGCTCACCTCCGCGTCCGCCGCGATCTGCCGCACCGTCGTCGCCCCGAACCCCTGCTCCCGGAACAGCCGCTCGGCCGACGCCAGCACCTTCCTCCGCGTCCCCTCCCGCCGCTCCGCGCGAGACTGAACGTGTTCACTGAACATGTTCGGCAGACTAGGCCGCACCGGCCCGCGGACGCAAGACCCCCTCGCGTGCGCCCGAGAGCGGAAAATCGTTGGAGGGGGCGTCGTCGAGGCGCTAGCCTGCTGCGCGATGAAAACTCCTGCTGACGACAGAATGGGGGTCCCGTCCACGCAAGGTGAGTGCTGATGGCCACTCAACCTGCGTACGGGGACTTCCCGCCGCCCTCGCGGTGGCTCCAGCTGTGGCGGCGTGTGCGCGAGTTCGCCGTGCCGCCTTCGATGATCGAGACGGCCGGCGCCCGGCGTGCGGCCGGCGACTGGGGCGGCGCGTGTGCCGCGGCCCGTGTCGACGTCGACCTCAACCTCCGGACGGTGGCATCGCGTCATGGGAGCGACGTCGCGGCGCAGATCCGTGACGACCTGCGACATCTCGCGCCCGACCTGCTGCGGTGGCACATGCCGCGCATCGTTCCCGACGGCCTGCTCCGGCCCGGCCTGACGGTCGGTCTGGCGTGCTACGCGCGGCCCGACGCCGGGCCGCCGCTCCATCTGGTGGCCCGGACCTCACCCGGCTGGGCGGACGCGGGGCAGCGGTTCAGTCTGGCGATCTGGGACCCGACGCGTCCCTTGGCGGACGTCGGGCTGCATCCGCACCCGAGACCCGGCCGCCGGTTCCGCCTTGATCTGCATCGGCACCTGTGGGACGTCCGGCGGACCGATGAGCTGCGGGCTCGCAGCGGAGCGGAGCTTGCCGACCCGGAAGGCCCCGAGCGGTGGGCTGCGGAGGCGGCGATCCTGCTGCGGGCCGAGGCGGGTTCGTCGTGGAACGGCGCGCCTTTCGGGCCGCAGGACGGACCGCGCGACGCCCGTGGTCGCGTCGGTGTGCGGATCGGATCGCGCCGCCTGCTCGTCCTGGACACGGCCACCGGTTCGGGGACGCCGCCGGTCCTGTCCGCGTCGGCGCGTTCGCGGGAGGCCGGGCTTCCGTTGCTCCCGGACGCGTCGATCTGGACGCCACCCGATCTGGCGCTGCTGCGCGCCGGACTGGTCGACGCCGACGCGCTGCACCCGTTCGTGGCCTCGGCCCTGGCGCCGGGTCACAAGTCCGCGGGTCCCCGGGCCGGCGCCGAGAAGGCACCGGGGCAGCAGATCGTCGAGTGCCGTGGCTCCCGGCACCGGATCGCCGTGGTCGACGGCGTGCTGTCGCCGCTCGACCACGACCCCGACGAACTGCGTCGTGAGGAACTGCTGATCGCGCTCGGCGGCCCGCCCTTGCCCTGCCTGCGGACCATCGACCTCGTGCACCGCGGCCCGGACTGCCTCGACGACGTGCGCGGGCGCCTTGACCACGGCGACCTCGCAGGCGCGATCGACGTTGTGGAGGCTCTGCTCGGACCCGACGCGGTGCTGCGTGACGGCGCGCTGCGCGACGAACTCGCCGAAGCCGCTCTGCGCCGGATCGACCACGGGCTCTATCGGGCGGGCTTGATCGCCTCCCGGACCAAGAACGCGCCACGGCCACCGCGTCGCGACGTCCCCGCGCGCCGCTTCCTGCGTTCCCGGCCGCGCTACGGCATCGCCCGCTGACGAACCGCCGCGTCCGCGCATACCCCTTTCGACCAATCCAAAGGTGATCACATGGTCATGTCCGCCCCTGTCCCTTCCCCACTCGACGTAGCCGCCCAGCTGCTGACCCTGCTCACGGACAGCACCACGGAGCCCCGCCCCGACCAGCAACTTGAGGCGCTGACGCTCGCTGTCGCCGCGGACCTGCCCGTGCTGCTGTGGGGTGAGCCCGGCATCGGCAAGACCGCCGCGCTCACGCAGCTCGCCCAGGCGCTGGAACTGCCGTTGACCACCGTCATCGCCAGCGTCCATGAGCCGTCCGACTTCTCGGGGCTGCCTGTCGTCGGCGACGATCCCGCGCGGCAGGGCGTGCCCCTGGCCCCGCCCGACTGGGCGGTCCGCCTGGTGCGGGCCGGAAAGGGCCTGCTGTTCCTCGACGAGCTCTCCACGGCACCACCCGCGGTCCAGGCCGCGCTGCTCCGGCTGGTTCTGGAGCGGCGCATCGGTTCCCTGCAACTGCCGCCCGGGGTGCGGATCGTGGCGGCCGCCAACCCGCGCGCCTCGGCCGCCGACGGTTGGGAACTCAGCCCGCCGCTGGCCAACCGCTTCGTCCACCTGCAGTGGACGCACGACCACGAGGTCGTGGTCCGCGGACTGGGCGGGACCTGGCCGCGCGCCACGCTCCCGCGGCTCGACCCGGACCGGTTGCCGCAGGCGGTGGCCCTCGCGCGACGGGCGGTGTGCGGTCTGCTCTCCGTGCGGCCTGGACTGGTGCACCGACTGCCCGAGAACGAGACCGGCCGGGGCGGTGCCTGGCCCTCCCCGCGCAGCTGGGAGATGACGCTGCGGCTGATCGCCTTCGCGACTGCGGCCGGTTCATCCAGGGATGTGCTCTCCCTCCTGGTCCGGGGCACGGTCGGGGACGGCCCCGGACTGGAGCTGCTGGTGAGCATGGATCGGATGGACCTCCCCGACGCCGAGACGCTCCTCGCAGACCCCCACGCCGCTGTCCTGCCGGAACGAGGTGACCTGCGCCAGGCCGTGCTCGACGGCGTGGTCGCCGCGGTCCGTCGGCGTCCCGAGCCGGCGCGCTGGGACGCGGCGTGGACCCTGCTCGTCCGGGCCGTGGAAACCGGAGCGCCGGACCTGGTGGTCGTCCCGGCGACCACCCTCGCCTCCCTCCGGCGGGAGGGCTGGAACATTCCGCCGGCGATCGAGGCGCTGGCCGGCGCGGTCTCCCTCTCCCGCCGTGCGGACCGCGTGGCCGCCGCCGTGGCGAGCGGCGGGCCGAAGAGCGAGGCGGGCCGATGAGCGCGGGCCCGAGGCAGGGCGAGACGACACGGCTCCTCCTCGACCTCGACAAGCTCCTCGTCGCCAGGCTCTATGCGGCGCGTGTCCGGCCCTACCTGGCCACGGCGCTGTTCGCGTTGCAGGTGGTCGAGTCGAGGCGCACCCCCACGATGGCGGTCGACCGGCACTGGCGCTGCTACGCCTCGCCGGCCTTCGTGGCCCGGGCATCCGAGGCGGAGCTCGCGGCGGTCTGGGTGCACGAGGTCTCCCACCTGCTCCGCGACCATCACAGCCGCAGCGACCGGTATGCCCGTACCCACGGTCTGACCGGCCCCGCGGAGCGGCTGCGCATGAACATCGCCGCCGACTTCGAGATCAACGACGACGCGTTCGGCGACGGGCTGGTCCGCCCGGAGGGCGCCGTCGAGTCGGGTATGGCGCACCTCCCGGAGAACTGGCTGATGGAGGACTATCTGCCGCACCTGCGGCTCGGATCCTTCCCCAGGGACCTGGCCTGGCTCGACTGTGGCAGCGGAGCCGACGGCCTCGACCGCCCCTGGGACCTCGGCCCGGACGGGGCCCACGGGCTGAGCGAGCAGGAGCGCGACGCCGTGCGGTTCCGCGTGGCCCAGGGCATCACCGCCAGGCCGGGCAGGGTCCCGAGGAGCTGGCGCCGCTGGGCCGAGGAGGCGTTCCAACCGCCGCAGCCCTGGCGCGAGTTGCTCGGCGCGGCACTGCGGGCGTCGGCATCCGGCGGGGGAGCGGGCGGCGATTACAGCTTCGGACGACCTGCTCGCCGCGCCGCGAGCCTGCCCGGAATCATCCTGCCCAGCCTGCGCCGGACACCGCCGAGGGTCGCCGTCGTCATCGACACCTCGGGTTCCGTCAGCGACGCGGAACTCGGCGCCGCCCTGCGCGAGGTCGCCGCGATCTGCCGCGCGGTCGGCGGGCGCCGTGATCTCGTCACCGTCGTCCCCTGCGACGCCGCAGCCACCGTGGCGCACCCGCTGTGCAAGGCGGAGGGCATCCCGCTGATCGGAGGCGGCGGCACCGATTTGCGGGCTGGCTTCGACCGTGCGCTCCGGGCCCACCCCCGCCCCGACGTGGTCGTCGCGCTCACCGACGGCCAGACCCCGTGGCCGAGCCGCCGGCCCCCTTGCCGAACGGTGGTGGGCCTCTTCGGCCGGCCGCGGTACGACGAGGACTCCGATGCCCTGGTGGGTCCGCCACCGTCGTGGGCGCGGGTGGTCGAGATCCGGAACTGAGCGGGCCCGCCTCCGGCATCGCGTGCGCCCGAGAGCGGAATGGCGGAGTCTGGTGGGGAGCAGACGTGCGCCGGGAGACCGTTCTGGCGGAGGGGTCGCGCGGTGGCGTCGGGGCCGAGGAACGAGGGCGGATCCGATGACTGACACGCACTATCGGCTGGACTGGTCCGGCGCCATCGGATGGCGTGGTGGACATGTCGACGAGGGTGACCTGCTGGACCAGCTCGAGGCCGAGCACGAGAAGATCCGGTTGCTGTTCGGCGCCGTCCAGGGGATCCCGATCGGGGACCCGGACCGGAAGGCGCAGATGGACCAGGCCGTGCCGGTGATGGTGCGGCACGGGGTGATCGAGGAGGAGTGCCTCTACCCCCTGGTGCAGCGGCTCCCCGAGGACGCGGAGGGTGGACTCTCGCACGTCGGGCGGGACGACCACGCGCGGGCGGAGGCGGCGCTGCGGCTGCTCGGGCAGCTCAAGGCCGACGACCTGGTGTTCACGCGCGAGTTCGCGGTGCTGCAGGAGCACCTGACCGGACACATGTCGTGGGAGGAGGCACGGATCTTCCCGCTCGTCCGGGCGGCCGTGTCGCAGGCGGAGCTGGACGAGATGGGTGTGAAGGCGCGGGAGATCCGCCGGCGCGGCCGGACCACGCCGCAGGCGCCCGCCGGCACCAAGCCGCCGGAGGACCACTTCCGGCCAGGGGAGAAGAGTTTCCGCGAGCGGATGCACGACCGGTTCACCCCGGCGGGCGGCTGGGGCAGCCTGCGTCCGCACTGATCAGGAAGAGATCTCACTCGTCGGCGAGCAGCGCGGCGCGCAGATCAGCCAGGACGCGGGAGAGGATCCGGGAGACGTGCATCTGCGAGATGCCCAGCCGCGCGCCGATCTCGGCCTGGGTCAGCTCGCCGGTGAAGCGCAGCGCCAGGATGGTCCGCTCGCGTTCCGGCAGGGCCGCGATCAGCGGGCGGAGCGTCTCCACGTCCTCGACCTCGTCGAGGGCCGGATCGAGGTATCCGAGGCGGCGGCCCTGCGGGCCTTCGGCCTCGGTCTCGTCGGGGGGTTCCAGGGTGCCGGCGGTGTAGGCGTTGCCCGCCACCCGGCCCTCGGCGATCTCCTCCGGGCTCACGTGCAGGTGCTCGGCCAGCTCCACGTCGGTCGGCTCGTGCTCCAGCTCCTGTTCGAGCTCCTCCGTGGCCTTGGCCAGGCGCAGCCGCAGCTCCTGCAGGCGCCGGGGGACCCGCACCGACCAGCTCGTGTCCCGGAAGTGCCGCTTGAGCTCGCCGGCGATGGTGGGCAGCGCGAAGGTGGAGAACTCCACCTCGCGCGCCGGGTCGAACCGGTTGATCGCCTTGATCAGCCCGACGATGCCGACCTGGAGCAGATCCTCCGCCGGCTCGGTGCGGTGCCGGAACCGGCCTGCGGCGTAGCGCACCAGCGCGAGATTCAGCTCGACGAGCGTGTTACGCACGTACGAGTACTCCGTGGTGCCCTCCTCCAGCTCGCTCAGTCGGAGGAAGAGCGCGCGGGAGAGCGCGCGGGCGTCCTCGGTCTCGACGGCGTGCGGTGAGGGGAGCCGAGCCGGAACGGTCGGGACCGGCGGATCCGACGGTTCGGTCGGTCCGGTCGGGTCGCGATCGGTCGCGGGCAGTCGCGAACGGGGCATGGAGCTTGTTCCTCCGGTGGTAGGCGCCCGCGGCGGCACAGGCCGCGCGGGGCCGTCCCTCGTCGGGGCGTCCACATCACCCCCTACCCGTTCCTGCGCCCGGGAAGCCCGTGCGCCGCGCGTTTGCCAGGCGGTGGACGGGTCAGACGCCGATGGGAACCAGACGAGGAAGGAGCCCGGAATGCTGTTGCTCGGCTTGTTGCTGCTCGCCGCCACCGGGGCGTTCACCGGCCTGCTCATCGCGGACAACCTGTCCGGCGGGCCCGACTACCACGTGACGGTCCTCGGTAACACCATCGCCACCATGAACAGCCTGGAGATCTTCCTTTCCGGCCTGGCCCTGGCGCTGATCTTCTGCCTCGGCCTGGCCATGATGGGGGCGGGCGGGATGCTGTCCCGGCGTCGCCGGACCCGGATGCGCGAGGCGCGGCGCCACGCTGCCCGCCGCGACACGGCCGGCGCGGCTGCGGCCGACGACGACACGATGGCGGAACCGGTGACCTCCGAGGGTGAGACGCCCGCCCCGACCGCCGCGGCGGCCACCGCGGTCGGCGCGCGGACCCACCGCCACCTCTACGGTCACTGAGCCGCGAGCACCGTCCCCGGCGGCGAGTGCCCCGCGCTCGCCGCCGCACGCATGCGCAGGACGACCAGAATCGGTGTGCCGACCGGTTGCAGACGCACCCGTCCTGGCCGAGAGTCAAGGCAGTCAACACCGTCACACCAGTCGACGACGACAGTGAAGTGAGGGGACCGTCATGGCGATCGCGACCGTCGACCCGGCCACCGGACGAACGCTGGCCACCTTCCCGCCGCTCGACGCCCAGGGCGTCGAGGAGCGGTTGCGGCGCGCGGCCGAGGCGTTCGAGCAGTACCGGACCTCCCCGTTCGACCACCGGGCGCAGCTGCTGCGCCGCGCCGCCGACCGGCTCACCGCCGATCGGGAGAAGGTGGCCGCCACGATGGTCACTGAGATGGGCAAGCCGCTGGTCCAGGCGCGCGCCGAGGTCGACAAGTGCGCCAAGTCGATGCACTGGTTCGCCGACCATGCGGCCGGACTGCTCGCCGACCAGATCCCGGACGCCGCGGACGTGGCCGACAGCGGCGCGGCGGGGGTGCGGGTCCGGTTCCGGCCGCTGGGGCCGGTGTTGGCGGTCATGCCGTGGAACTTCCCGCTGTGGCAGGTGATCCGAGCCGCTGCGCCCGCGCTGATGGCGGGCGACGTGCTGCTGCTCAAGCACGCGTCGAACGTGCCGCGTACCGCGCTCTACCTGCAGGAGCTGTTCGCGCACGCGGGCTATGAAGCCGGCTGCTTCCAGACCCTGTTGATCGCCTCGGGGCAGGTCGCGGAGGTGATCCGGGACGACCGGGTCGCCGCGGTCACGCTGACGGGCAGCGAGGGGGCCGGTCAGTCCGTCGCGACGGTGGCGGGGGAGCAGCTCAAGAAGTGCGTGCTGGAACTCGGCGGCAGCGACCCGTTCCTGGTGCTGCCCTCGGCGGACGTCGCCAAGGCGGCCCAAGTGGCCGTCCGGGCACGGGTGCAGAACAACGGTCAGTCCTGCATCGCCGCCAAGCGGTTCATCGTGCACGAGGCGGTCTTCGCCGAGTTCGAGCGGGCGTTCGTGGAGGGGATGCGCGCGCTGCGCGTCGGGAACCCGATGGACGAGCACACCGACGTCGGCCCGTTGGCCACCGAGCAGGGGCGCGACGAGCTGGAGGAGCAGGTCGAGGACGCGCGGGGCAAGGGCGCCCGCGTGCTGTGCGGCGGGCGGCGGCCGGAGGGGCTGGCCGAGGGGCTCGGTGAGGGCTGGTTCTACGAGCCCACCGTGCTCACGGACATCGACCCGGCCATGCGGGTGCACCACGAGGAGTGCTTCGGACCGGTCGCCACGCTCTACCGGGCGGCGGACCTCGCCGAGGCGGTCGCGATCGCCAACGACACGCCGTACGGCCTGAGTTCGAACGCGTGGACGCGCGACCCGGGCGAGCAGGGTGTGCTCGCCCGGGATCTGCAGGCCGGCGGGGTGTACTTCAACGGTATGACCGCCTCGCACCCCGCCTTCCCGTTCGGCGGCATCAAGCGCTCCGGCTACGGCCGGGAGCTGGACGGGCTGGGCATCCGGGAGTTCACCAACCCGACCACGCTCTGGTACGGGCCCGAGGACTCCTGACCCACCCGACAGCTGGGCTCAGCTCAGGGACTTCAGCGAGGCGGCGTCGTAGGGCTTGAGCTCGTCGAAGCGGCCGGCGAGGACCTTGGCGGCCCACTCCGGGTCCTGCAGCAGCGCGCGGCCGACGGCGACCATGTCGAACTCGTCGCGCTCCATGCGGTCGAGGAGGTTGTCCAGGCCCTTGACCGGCGAGCCCTCGCCCATGAACGCGCCGATGAAGTCGCCGTCCAGGCCGACCGAGCCGACGGTGATGGTGGGCTTGCCGGTCAGCTTCTTGGTCCAGCCGGCCAGGTTGAGGTCCGCGCCCTCGAACTCCGGCAGCCAGTAGCGGCGGGTGGAGGCGTGGAACACGTCGACGCCCGCCGAGGCGAGCGGGGCCAGGATGGCCTCCAGCTGCTCGGGGGTCTCGGCCAGGCGCGCGTCGTAGGCCTCCTGCTTCCACTGCGAGAAGCGGAAGATCACCGGGAAGTCTGCGGAGACACGCGCGCGGACCGCGGCGACGATCTCCGCGGCGAAGCGGGCGCAGGAGACCGGGTCGCCGCCGTAGGCGTCGGTGCGGCGGTTGGTGCCCTCCCACAGGAACTGGTCGACCAGGTAGCCGTGGGCGCCGTGCAGCTCGACGCCGTCGAAGCCGATGCGCTCGGCGGCGGCCGCGGCGTCGGCGAAGGCGCCGATCACGTCGTCCAGGTCCTGCTGGGTCATGGCCTTGCCGGTGCCCTCGGTGCCGTCGATGCGCAGGCCGGACGGGCCGACCGCGGGGGCTTCGGCGAACGGCGGCTGGCCCTGCTGGCGGACCATGCCGATGTGCCAGAGCTGCGGAACGATGGTGCCGCCCGCCGCGTGCACGTCCTCGGCGACCCCGGCCCACCCGGCCAGCTGCTCCTCGCCGTGGAAGCGCGGCACCCGGCTGCTCTGACCGGCCGAGTCGTGACCGACGTAGGTGCCCTCGGTGACGATCAGGCCGACGCCGGCGCCGGCGCGGCGCGCGTAGTACGACCGGACGTCCTCGCCCGGCACGCCACCGGGGGAGAACATGCGCGTCATCGGGGCCATCGCGATGCGGTTGGGGACGGTCAGACCGTTCAGCGCGATGGGGCGGGAGAGGATCTCGGCGGCGCGGGAGGTGGCGGACGCGGCGGTGGTCATGGTGTTCCTCAAGGGGCTGGACATTTGATGTGCACAAGTATCTCGCCCCGGTGACAACCGCCGGAACCCGGGGTCGCATTTCCCGGGTCGCCCCTCACCTGCTGTGATCCGCGTCACGCGCGCGACCTGCCGCACCGCGACCTGCCGCACCGCGACCTCCCGCACAGGGCCCTGCCGCATGCGTCGGCCCGGCCGCCCGCGGCGGCCGGGCCGAACGCCCGAAGAGACCGGATTCAGCAGCAGGGACGCTTGCCGTGGTTCGCGCCGTGCTTCCTGCGCTGCTTCTTCCTGCGGCGGCGTTTGGACGACATGGCCACTCCTCTCCGTGCCTGGCCCCCGTTCCACGCTGGCACAGACGGGCGGGCACGGCACCCGCGCGCCCGGTTGCGGGGGTTCCCCGGCGGGGTTTCAGTGGTGGGAACGTCGAGGAGGAGACCATGGCCGGAGAGGCGGAGCCGATCAGCTCCAAGGCGCGCGAGGCGATCGAACGGGATCTGGTCCAGCTGCGCGGCGAGCGCGCGGCCGTCGCCGCCACCCTGCACGACGTCGACTCCACGGGGGACCGCGCGGACCAGGCGGACGAGCTCCAGCGCGCGGAGGAGCTGTCCCGGCTCGACGACCGGATCGAGACGCTCACGCTGCGCCTCAAGCAGGCGTCCGTCGCGGGACCTCCCGGAGTCGAGGTCGTGGGCGTGGGCAGCAGCGTCTCCGTGCGGTTCGCCGACGGAACCGTGGAGGCGGTGGAGATCGGCGAGGTCGCCGAGAACCTCGACAGGACGCTGGTCACCGCCGACAGCCCGCTCGGCCGCGCGCTGCTCGGACGCCGGGCCGGCGACGTGGTCGAGTACGACACCCCGCAGGGCCCCGCCAGCGCGACCGTCGTCTCCCTCGGCTGAGTCCATGCGGGCGTCCTCTAGACTGCGCAGCACAGTTGATCGACTGTCACGACGAGGGGTGGGGCGACGCATGTCCGAGGTGGTCAGAGATTCCGCCGGCAACGGTGACGCGAGCGGTGGCATCGGCTTCGACCCGGAGGTGCCCAGCACCGCGCGCATCTACGACTACCTCATCGGCGGCAAGGACAACTTCGCCGCCGACCGCGCCGCCGCCGAGCACCTGCTGACGATGGAGCCCAGCGCCCGGGCGATCGCGCAGGCCAACCGCCGCTTCATGGTGCGCGCGGTGGAGCTGCTCGCCCAGACCGGGATCCGCCAGTACGTCGACATCGGCGCGGGCATCCCGACCAGCCCCAACGTGCACGAGGTCGTGCGCCGGCACCAGCCGGACGCCCGCATCGTCTACGTCGACTACGACCCGGTCGTGCTCGCCCACACCCGTGCGCTGCGCGCCGAGACCGGCGTCTACGCGCTCGACGCCGACATGCGCAACCCGCACGAGATCCTGGACCGCCTGGAGGAAGCGGGGACGATCGACTTCTCGCAGCCGGTCGGCCTGCTGCTCATCTCGGTGATGCACTTCGTGCGCCGCGACCAGGACCCCGCCGGGATGATCCGCGCCTACACCGAGCGGCTTGCGCCCGGCAGCCACCTGGTGATGTCGGTCGCCAGCGGCGGGCAGCTGGCGCAGGACGAGATCGACAGGGTCGAGGCCGTCTACGCCAACGCCTCCTCGCCGCTGGTGCTCTACACGCCGGCCGCCGTCGCCGACTGGCTCAAGCCGTTCGAGCTGGTCGAGCCGGGCCTGGTCTCCTACTCCAAGTGGCGCGCCGACGAGGCCGAGCCGGGCAGCATCGGCGCCCCGCTCGCGGTCGTCGCCAAGGTGCGCTGACCCGAAGCACGCCAGAAGCACGCCAGAAGCACGCCCGAAGCACGCCCGAAGCACGGGAAACAGGAACGGGCCGGCCCCGAAGGGCCGGCCCGCACTCACGTCTCCGTGCGGATCAACGCACCTCGTAGCGGTCCAGGTCCATGACCTTGGCCCAGGCGGCGACGAAGTCCGTGACGAACTTGGCCTTGGCATCGTCGCTCGCGTAGACCTCGGCGAGGGCCCGCAGCTCGGAGTTGGAGCCGAAGACCAGGTCGGCGCGGCTGCCGGTCCACTTGACGGCGCCGGAGGCGTCGCGGCTCTCGAAGGTGCCGGCGTCGGCGGCCACGGGGGCCCAGGTGGTGTCCAGGTCCAGCAGGTTGACGAAGAAGTCGTTCGTCAGCGTGCCCGGGCGGTCCGTCAGGACGCCCAGCGAGGAGCCGCCCTGGTTGGCGCCCAGCACGCGCAGGCCGCCGACCAGAACGGTGAGCTCCGGCGCGGACAGGTTCAGCAGGTTCGCGCGGTCCAGCAGCAGGTACTCGGCGGGGAGGCGGCTGCCCTTGCCCACGTAGTTGCGGAAGCCGTCCGCGGCCGGCTCCAGCGCGGCGAAGGACTCGACGTCGGTCTGCTCCTGCGTCGCGTCGCCGCGGCCCGGGGTGAACGGCACCTGCACCTCGACGCCGGCGGCCTTCGCGGCCAGCTCGACGCCGACGTTGCCGGCGAGCACGATCACGTCGGCGAGGGAGACCTGCTTGCCGCCCGACAGCTCGGCGTTGGCGGACGCCTGCACGCCCTCCAGGGCGCGCAGCACCTGGGCGAGCTGGTCCGGGTCGTTGACCTCCCAGCCGGCCTGCGGCTGCAGGCGGACGCGGGCGCCGTTGGCGCCGCCGCGCTTGTCGCTGCCGCGGAAGGAGGACGCCGAGGCCCACGCGGTCGAGACGAGCTCGGCGACGGAGAGGCCGGCGTCGGCGATCAGCTGCTTGAGCTTGGTGATGTCGGCCGGGTCCAGGTGGGAGCGGGTGTCGGCCGAGACCGGGTCCTGCCAGAGCAGCTCCTCGCCCGGGACCTCGGTGCCGAGGTAGCGGGCGATCGGACCCATGTCACGGTGGGTCAGCTTGAACCAGGCGCGGGCGAAGGCGTCCGCGAACGCGGCCGGGTCGGCCAGGAAGCGGCGGGAGATCTGCTCGTAGGCCGGGTCGAAGCGCAGCGACAGGTCGGTGGTCAGCATGACCGGCTGGTGCGACTTCGAGGCGTCGTGCGCGTCCGGGACGGTGCCCGCGCCCGCGTTGTCCTTCGGACGCCACTGGTTGGCGCCGGCCGGGCTCTGGAACAGCTCCCACTCGTAGCCGAAGAGGATCTCGAAGAAGCTGTTGTCCCAGGCAGTCGGGGTGTTGGTCCAGGTGCCCTCGAGGCCGGAGGTGATGGCGTCCCCGCCCTTGCCGGTGCCGAAGGTGGACTTCCAGCCGAGGCCCTGCTCCTCCAGCGGCGCGCCCTCGGGGTCGGCGCCGACGTTGTCGGCCGGGCCGGCGCCGTGGGTCTTGCCGAAGGTGTGGCCACCGGCGATGAGGGCGACGGTCTCCTCGTCGTTCATGGCCATGCGGCGGAAGGTCTCGCGGATGTCGCGGGCGGCCGCGATCGGGTCCGGGTTGCCGTTGGGGCCCTCGGGGTTGACGTAGATCAGACCCATCTGGACGGCGCCCAGGGGCTCCTCGAGCTCACGGTCGCCGGTGTAGCGCTCGTCGCCGAGCCAGGTGGTCTCCGGGCCCCAGTAGACGTCCTCGTCCGGCTCCCACACGTCGGCGCGGCCGCCGGCGAAGCCGAAGGTGTCGAAGCCCATGTTCTCCAGGGCGACGTTGCCGGCCAGGATCATCAGGTCGGCCCAGGACAGCGCCTGGCCGTACTTCTTCTTGACCGGCCACAGCAGGCGGCGGGCCTTGTCCAGGTTGCCGTTGTCCGGCCAGGAGTTGAGCGGCGCGAAGCGCTGCTGGCCGGCGCCCGCGCCGCCGCGGCCGTCGCTGATGCGGTAGGTGCCCGCGGAGTGCCAGGCCATGCGGATCATGAACGGCCCGTAGTTGCCGAAGTCGGCCGGCCACCAGTCCTGCGAGGAGGTCAGCACCTCGCCGATGTCCTGCTTGACGGCTGCCAGGTCCAGCGCCGAGAACGCGGCCGCGTAGTCGAAGTCCTCGCCCAGTGGGTTCGCCACCGCGGGGTTCTTGGCCAGGATCTTCAGGTTCAGCTGCTTGGGCCACCACTGACGGTTTCCGCCGCCCTGCGTCGGGTGGGCCGCACGTCCGTGCACGACGGGGCAACCGCCCGCGCTCCCCGCATTCGCGTCGACGTTGGCGTCAAGGTTCTCAGACATGGCCATCCTTGCGGGCTAGGGGAGAGAGTCCGTCTGCGACCCTACCTTAGACATTGTCTAAGTCAACAGGTGTACTAATCTCGAACTTGGTCCGACCTGGCTGATACCCTCGATCCCATGAGTGACCTGCTGGCACGACTCAGAGACCGCCACTGGCGGCTCACCGCGCAGCGGCGCGTCGTCGCGCAGGTGCTGGACGGCGACCACGTCCACTTCACCGCCGACGAGATCCACGCGCGGGCCGTGGCCCTGCTTCCGGAGATCAGCCGGGCGACGGTCTACAACACGCTGGGCGAGCTGGTGGCGCTCGGCGAGGTGCTCGAGGTGAGCACCGACGGCCGGGCCAAGCGGTACGACCCCAACGCCCACCACGCCCACCAACACCTCGTCTGCGAGTCCTGCGGCACGATCCGCGACGTCCACCCCTCGGGCGACCCGCTCGGCTCCCTTCCGGCGACCGAGCGGTACGGCTTCAGCGTCTCGGGGGTCGAGGTCACCTACCGCGGTCTCTGCCCCAACTGCGCTCAGAAGTAATCCCGTCCGGGGTGAGACCGTCTGGTCGACGACCTGCTGCGGTGCTACGCCGCGCCCGGACGCACGGAAGCCTGACCCGTCGGCGCGAGGCGCGCGGGGACGGGTCAGGCTTCCTCAGGTCAGATCAGGGCAGCAGGCGCTCGACGGCGGCGGCGCCTTGCTCCTCCAAGGCCTTGCGAGCCTTCTCGATCAGTGCCGGAGTGGGCTCGCGACCGCTGGCGCGGACCAGGTCCTCCGGGTCCACCGGGTGCTCGGATCCGGTGTGCAGCAACCGGTCCGGCGTGGGCCGCTCGTCGGCGCCCTCGGGCTGGGTCATCTGGTACCTCCTGCCCTGCATGAAAGAAACGCTCTTCCCTGCACTGTAGACCTCCGGCAACCCACCCGCACCGTGCCGCCCCGGCCTAGGCTGGACGCATGTGCCGATCGATCAAGACGCTCCGAGCCCCGGTCACGCCCGACCCCCAGGAGGCCGACATCCACGCGGCCGCGCTGCAGTACGTGCGCAAGGTCTCCGGCTTCCGCGCGCCCGCGGCGCACAACCGCGAGGCGTTCGACAGTGCCGTGGAGGCCATCGCCGAAGCGACGCGTGAGCTGCTGGAATCGCTCGTGGTGCGCGGCGCGCACGCGCATCCGCACCCCCACGACCAGCAGCACGAGCATGAGCACGTCGCGGAGGCGGCCTCCGTCTGAGACGTCAGTGCGGGATCTCGTCGATCAGCTCGCGCGCGCCCTGGCGCAGCAGTTCGAGCGCCGTGGCCATGCCGAGCTCGTCGGGGGAGAGTGCCCCGGCCCACTCGTGCGTGGCCAGGACGCGTTTGCCGTCCGGGCTGAAGACGCGGGCCCGCAGCGAGAGCCGGCCGTCCTTCTCGGCGCGCGCGTAGCCGGCGATGGGGGAGTTGCAGTGGCCCTGCAGGGCGTGCAGCATCATCCGCTCGGCCGCGGCCTCGCGCCACGTCGGGGCGTGGTTGAGCGCGGCCACCGCGTCGACCGTGGCCGTGTCGTCCGCGCGGCACTGCAGCGCGAGGATCCCGGCGCCGATCGGCGGGCACATCTCGTCGACCTCGAGCACCTGCGTGATCCGCTGTGCCTGCCCGATCCGCTCCAGGCCGGAGACGGCCAGCAGCAGCGCGTCGTACTCGCCCGCGTCCAGCTTGGCAAGGCGCGAGTTGGCGTTGCCCCGGATCGGCACGCACTCCAGCTCCGGGTACTCGGCGCGGAGTTGGGCCACGCGGCGAACGGCGCTGGTGCCCACGCGGGCACCCGCGGGCAACTGGTCGAGCCGCAGCCCGGACGGGCTCACGACCGCGTCCCGGATGTCGTCACGCGGCAGGTAGGCCGCGACGGCGGTGCCCTCCGGCAGCGGGCGGTCGCCCGGCATGTCCTTCAGGCAGTGCACGGCCAGATCCGCGCCGCCCGCCAGCAGCGCGGCGTCCACCTCCTTGGTGAACGCCCCCTTGCCGCCCAGCGCGGACAGCGCGCCCAGCCAGCGGTCCCCGGACGTGGTGACCGGCACGACCTCCGTCACCAGCCCCGGATGCCGCTCGGCCAGCAGCGCGCGCACGCGCTCGACCTGGGCGAGCGCCATGGGGGAGGAGCGGGTCACGATCCGGATCACCTGAGGCATGGCACGAGACGATACTCCGTCAGCTTGGAGCCCCCGTTCACCCCCGCCCGTTCCCGAACACCCGCTCCGCCGCGGCATACCACCGTCCCGGCGGGGAGGGGGCGTCGCCGGATGAGGTGTTATCCGCGGTCCGTCCACTCCGTCAGTCCCGTCGGGTGTCCCTCCGCATCCCACTCGACCCGCAGGATGCCGGTGACGGCGTCACGGTTGACCGGGCCGAAGACGTGCGGGAAGAGCGTCCCGGCGGACACCCCGGGCGGCGGGGTCGGGACGGGGGCCTCGAAGACGCACGGGGCGGTGAGGCGGGACTCGTCGATCAGCAGGGCCAGCAGGGGGCGCGGGGCGTCGCGGTAGAACGCGTCGACGACGGCCAGGGTGGTGGGCACGTCAGGGGAGCAGTGGACGAAGCGCTCCTCCTGGAGCGACGCGGGCGCGTAGGGGGCGTCCGGCTCGGCGTCCCAGTCGGCGCGCGGTACCACGTGGTAGATCATGTGCGCATTCAACACCAGATCGCCCACCGGCTGCCGCGCGCTGCTCTTGAAAAGGCATGGCTGCCAGGCAGCCATGGTGCGAACATCGGTCCGCAACGTGATCCATATCTGCGTCCGGAGGTCCGTATGGACGTCGCCTCGCTGCTGCCGTTGACCACGGCCCGGTTGTCGCTGCGTCTGTTCATTCCCGGCGACGCCGACGACCTGTACGCCTACCAGAGCCTGCCGAGCGTGGCGCGCTACTTGTACCGGCCGGCGCACACGCGTGAGCGCAGCGAGCAGGTTGCAGCCGAGCGCGCGGCGCAGACGGCCTGGCGCGCCGACGGGGACAAGCTGGCGCTCGCCGTCTGCCGACGCGATCAGCCCGGCGTCCTTGGCGAGGTGAGCCTCGCCCTGGCCGATGCCCGCGCCGCCCTGGCCGAGATCGGCTGGACCCTCGACCCAGGTCACCAGGGGCACGGCTACGCGACCGAGGCGGCCGCGGCGCTGGCCGGGTTTGCCTTCGACACGCTGGGCGTGCACCGGCTCTATGCACGGCTGGATGTGGAGAACACCGGGTCCGTGCGGGTCTGTGAGCGCCTCGGGATGCGCCGGGAGGCGCACCTGGTCGAGAACGACCTCGACGGGGATCGGTGGGGCAGCGAGTACATCTACGCGGCGCTGTCCGCGGATCTTGGCAGTCGATCAGGCGACTGAGCCCGGCGCCGCCCGACCACCAACCCTCGACGGCTTGCCCGTCACCGACCCACGCTCCTAGCCCCGGCCCAGTGGACGGCCGCCGACGCCCGTACCGCTGTTCGCCTGCCACCAGGCGTCGAAGGACCGCTGGTCCAGCGACGCCCAGTCGGGCGTCCGCTGGACGTGGGCGCGGCCCAGGCTGCGGCCGAGTTCGAGGATCGCGCGGCCGACCGGGGCCCGTTCGGCGTCGTAGGCGGCCAGGCCCTCCGGGACGGAATCCGCCGTGGCGAGGGCGCGGCCGAGAACGGTCGCGTCCTGCAGCGCCTTGAGCGCGCCGCTGCCGGTGTGCGGGCGCGCGATCGCGGCCGCGTCGCCGAGCAGCACCAGCCGTCCGCGTGCGAAGGACGGTGCGGCGAGGTCGTGGATCGGCTGCAGCAGTCGGTTCTCCTTGGGCGTGCCGTGTACCACGTCCTGCCAGTAGCCGGGGAAGTGCTGGGCCACCACCGTGTGTTGATAGTCCGTCAATTCCGCTGACAGTTCCGCCGAGACGGTCGCGTCCGGGTCGGTGAGCCGCTCGGCGAGACGGGCCGGCGGGGTGGTGTAGAAGACCCAGTTGACCTGCAGGCCGCCGTCGCCCCCGGGCGTGCCGGGGATCCGGTAGGCGATCAGGTGGCCGCCGGGAAAGGCCACCGTCGTCGCCGCGTTCTCGGGGAACGCCTCGGCGGGGACCGGGAGTTGCTCGGCGGGCAGGGTGCCGCGCCAGGCCAGGTAGCCGCCCCAGCGGGGGCGCGCCGAGCCCGGCGGCAGCAGGGCGGTACGCACCGACGAACGGTGGCCGTCCGCGCCGACGACGAGGTCGAACCGCTCCTGGGTGCCGTCCGCGAGAGTCACCGTCGCGCGGTCGGGGCCGTCCGAGACGGCGGTCACGGCCGTGCCGCCGCGGTAGTCGACGGCGTCCGGGAGGCGGCGGCGCAGCTCCTGCCAGAGCGAGCCCCAGCTGTAGGACCGGTACGGGAACGGCATCGAGGCGATCTGACGGCCCGCGCGCCGCGCGCCGTCGCGGACCACCCACGGGCGCCGGGCCAGGGTCACGCAGGGCATGTCGGCGTCGAGGTAGCCGGCCGCCTCCAGTTCGGCGTAGCGCTCGTTCTGGATGCCCAGGCCCACGCCCCGGTCCTGGAGGCGTCCCGAGGCGCGTTCCAGGACGACCACCTCGCCCGCCCCGGCCCGGTGCAGCGCCCGCGCCGCCGCGCAGCCCGCGATGCTCCCGCCGACGACCGCCACCCGCTGACCGCGCACGTCTCCCCCTCGAGTCCACGACCCTGCCCGCCCTTGCCAGCCGAGTATGGCGGGTGGCGCCGTTCCGCGGCGATCACCCGTCCGTTGGGGCGAAACGGGGCAAACCTCACTAGAATTGGGCAGATATCCAGGGCGGGCACGATGCGCGCGCCAGGCGCGCGGAGAGGAGGGGCCCGATGGCCGCTCGTCAGTCCAAGAAGCTCCGCCGGAGCGCGGAGGACCTGCTGCGCAGGACGGGGATGTCCGGGGCGATCACCGACGCCGGCACACCGGGCGCCATGCCCAGGCCCATGTCCGGGATGGGCGGACCGGGCGCCGCCGGTCCGATGAACGCCGCCTTCGCCCACCACGCCGCCGACGACCGCCGCGCGCAGCGGACAGGCTCCCGCATGGCCGCCGCGCACGACCTCGTGCCCGGCCACCGGCATCGCGGCGCGGAACAGCACTCCGCCCTGAGCGGGAGGTGACACCCCCGGCGGCGCCGGTGCCACGCCCGTTGGTCACGTTGCGTGACCGTTCGAGATGCGATCGTGAACCGGCGCTGTCAGGGTGAAGCCGTGCGCCGGGAGTTTCCGCCCGGACCACCGGGCACGGCGCCTCACCCCTTCGGGAGAGATCAGATGACGAAGGTCAAGAACCAGCCGCGTAAGCAGAAGCAGTCCGCGGCTCGCACCCCGAGCCGCGTCGAGATGCACGACAAGGCGATGCTCGCGGACATGAAGGCCGGTCAGCAGATGCCGGGCAAGGACCCGATGGCCGACTCCGGCGACATGCCGATGCGCCACCCGCGCAAGAAGGAGAAGCGCTTCGGCCACAACTGACCTGCGGCGGCTCCGGGTTGACCCGGGGGCCGCGTGACCTGCCTGCCGGCCCGACCGCGTGCACCGCGGCCGGGCCGGTGCGGTGCGGAGCGCGTTCGCGGGTCGTTCGCGGGTTTCCGACCAAGACCCGCCGTTGTCAGTGCCGTGTGGTGGGATGGAACCATGATCAAGGCTGATGTCGAACTCGTCGAGAAGGCCCGTCTCTTCCACTCCCTCCACCAGCCCGGCCGCCCGCTGGTGCTGCCCAACGCGTGGGACGTGGCCTCCGCGCGCGTCGTCGAGGCGGCCGGCGCGGCCGCGGTCGCCACGACCAGCGCCGGCGTCGCGTGGGCGCTGGGCTACGCCGACGGCGGTCGGCTCACCCGCGAGGCCGGGGTCGCGGCCATCGCCCGCATCGTCGAGGCCGTTTCGGTGCCGGTGACCGCCGACATCGAGCGCGGTTACGCCGAGGATCTCCCGGGCCTCGCCGAGACGATCCGCGCCGTGATCGCCGCAGGCGCGGTCGGCGTCAACCTCGAGGACTCCCTCCTGCCGATCGAGGAGAGCGCCGCGCGGATCGCCGCCGCGCGGGAGGCGGCGGACGCGCTCGGCATGCCGCTCTTCATCAACGCCCGCATCGACACCCATCGCCTCCCGGCGGACCAGCGCGACCGCCACCACGAGGAGAGCGTCGCCCGCGCGGCGGCGTACGCGGCGGCGGGCGCGAGCGGCGTCTTCGTCTTCGGCGCGCTCAGCGGGGACGCGGTGGCAGCACTGGCCAAGGAGATCACGCTCCCGCTCAACGTCACGGTCGCCGCGGACACCCTCCCGGTCGCCACCCTGGCCGAGGCCGGCGCGGCGCGGATCAGCGCGGGCGCGTCCATCGCGGAGGCGGCGTACGGCGTCGCGGACCGCGCGGCGCGGGAGATCCTCTCCCAGGGCACGGCGTCTGCGACGCAGGGCGGCCTGGACTGGCCGACGCTGAACGGTCTCTTTTCGTGACGAGCTGAGGTTGCACCACCGCTAGGGGGCCGAGGCTCTGCCGATTTGCGGCTCCGCCGTGTGAGCGCGAGAAACCCCCCTGTGCGGATGGCCCTGCGCGTTGAGGACCATCTGCTGATCAGTGGCTTGTCGCGCAGTTCCTCGCGCCCCTGGGGGTAGTGCAGCTGGCGCATCTGCACATGTGCTCCACCGACTTCGGGGGTTGAATGGGACTCGTCCTGCCGACTCGGGGGTGAGGAGGCTGTACTCCCATGTCGATGTCCACCTTCGGCTCCTACGGTGGTCAAGACCCGTTCTCCGATCTGCTCAACCGCTTCTTCGGGATGTCCCCCTCCTCCTCACCCCCGGCGGTCCAGCGCGTGCCGATCGGCAAGCTGCTGACCGAGTCCGCGCGGGAGCTGATCGGTCGGGCGCAGCAGAAGGCCGCCGAGGACGGCAGCGAGGACCTCGACACCGAGCACCTGCTGTGGGCCGCGTGCCTGGTCGATCCCGCCCGGACGCTGCTCGCGCAGGCGGGAGTGGATCCGGACGGGCTCGCGCAGGCGATCGACAAGGTGCTGCCGGGGGTGGCGGGCACGCCGTCCGCGGAGCCGAGCCTGACGCCCGCCGCCAAGCGCGTGCTGATCGCCGCGCACGCGCGCTCACAGGCCGGCGGCGGCTCGTACATCGGGCCCGAGCACATCCTGGCCGCGCTGCTCGACGACCCGGACTCCGGCGCGGGACGCCTGCTCGAGACGGGCGCTGTGGACGTCGACCGGCTGCGCGGGGACTCCGACCGAGCCGCCGCCGGCGAGCACACGCCGTCGAAGCAGGCGAGCAACACCCCCACGCTCGACGAGTACGGGCGCGACCTCACCACGGAGGCGAAGGCGGGCAAGCTCGACCCGGTGGTCGGGCGTGGTGAGGAGATCGAGCAGACCATCGAGATCCTCTCCCGCCGCTCGAAGAACAACCCGGTGCTGATCGGCGAGCCGGGCGTCGGCAAGACCGCGATCGTCGAGGGCCTGGCGCAGCGCATCGTCGCCGACGAGGTGCCGGAGACGCTGCGCGGCAAGCGCGTCGTCGCCCTCGACCTGGCCGGCATGGTCGCCGGGGCGAAGTACCGGGGCGAGTTCGAGGAGCGGCTGAAGAACGTCATCAAGGAGGTGCAGGAGTCGACCGATTCGCTGATCCTCTTCATCGACGAGCTGCACACCGTGGTCGGCGCGGGCGCCGGCGGCGAGGGCGCGATGGACGCGGGCAACATGCTGAAGCCCGCGCTCTCGCGCGGCGAGCTGCACGTGATCGGCGCGACCACCATCGACGAGTACCGCAAGTACATCGAGAAGGACGCTGCGTTGGAGCGTCGCTTCCAGCCGGTGCTGATCCCGGAGCCGAGCGTCGAGGAGACGGTGCAGATCCTGGAGGGCCTGCGCGACGCGTACGAGGCCCACCACCAGGTGCGCTTCACCGACGAGGCGCTGCGCGCCGCCGCCGAACTGTCCGACCGCTACATCTCCGACCGGTTCCTGCCCGACAAGGCCATCGACCTGATGGACCAGGCGGGCGCGCGGGTGCGGCTCAAGTCGCTGAGCCGGTCGAGCGAGGCCAACGACCGCGAGGACCGGCTGGCCAAGCTGAAGCGGGAGAAGGACCAAGCCGTCGCCGCCGAGGACTTCGAGGCGGCGAAACGGATGAAGGAGCAGATCGCCGAGGCCGAGGGCGAGTTGGCGGGCATCGCCGAGCGCCGCGAGGGTGTGATGGCGGTGACGGTCGACGACATCGCCGACGTCGTCTCGCGGCGCACCGGCATTCCCGTCGCGCAGCTCACCCAGGACGAGAAGGCCAAGCTGCTCAAGCTGGAGCAGGAACTGCACGCCCGCGTGGTCGGCCAGGACGAGGCCGTGGTCGCGATCTCCGAGGCGGTGCGCCGCAACCGGGCCGGCATGGGCGACCCGAACCGTCCCGTCGGCTCCTTCCTCTTCCTCGGCCCGACGGGCGTCGGCAAGACCGAGCTGGCCAAGGCGCTCGCGGAGCTGCTCTTCGGTGACGAGGACCGGCTGATCCGCTTCGACATGAGCGAGTTCCAGGAGAAGCACACGGTCTCCCGCCTGGTCGGCGCCCCTCCCGGCTACGTCGGCTACGAGGAGGCCGGGCAGCTGACCGAGAAGGTCCGTCGCAAGCCGTACAGCGTGCTGCTCTTCGACGAGGTGGAAAAGGCGCACCCGGACGTCTTCAACACGCTGCTGCAGGTGCTCGACGACGGCCGGCTGACGGACGCGCAGGGCCGTACCGTCGACTTCCGCCACTGCGTCGTCATCCTGACCAGCAACATCGGTGCGCAGCGGATCCTCGCCCACCACGGTGACGCCGACAGCATCCGCGAGCAGCTGATGGGGGATCTGCAGGGCCACTTCCCGCCCGAGTTCCTCAACCGGATCGACGCCACGATCATCTTCCACGCGCTCACCATGGACGAGTTGAACAAGATCGTGGACCTGCTGCTCAAGGGCAGCGAGCGCCGGGTGAAGTCCCAGGGCATGGAGCTGGACGTCACCCAGGCCGCCCGCGACCTGCTGGTCGCGCACGGCCACCAGCCGGAGTTCGGCGCGCGGCCGCTGCGGCGGACGATCCAGACCGAGCTGGACAACCGCATCGCCTCGCTGCTGCTCGGCGGCGAGGTCTCCCCGGGCGACACGATCGTCGCGGACGTCCAGGGCGACGCCCTGGTCTGCACGGTCAGGAAGTCCGTCACCGCCGCGGCCCAGGAGCCGGCTGCGGACCCGCAGACCGCCGGGAAACCCGAGGAGTCCGAGCAGAGTTGACCCTGCCGGACCGGGTGACCGAGCCCCGCGAGGTGGCGCCGCAGGCGCGAGACCTCGCGGGGCTCGACGCTGCCGTGAGCCACTGCTACGCCTGCCCGCGGCTGGTTGAGTGGCGCGAGGAGGTCGGCCGGGTCCGGCGGCGCTCCTTCGCCGACCAGGCGTACTGGGCCCGCGCGGTGCCGGGGTTCGGCCCCGCCGACGCCTCGCTGCTGCTCGTCGGGCTCGCCCCCGCGGCGCACGGCGGCAACCGCACCGGCCGGATGTTCACCGGCGACCGCTCCGGTGACGTGCTCGTCGCCGCGTTGCACGAGCTCGGCCTCGCCTCCCAGCCCACGTCCACCAGCAGCGACGACGGACTGCGGCTGCACGGGGTGCGGTTCACCGCCCCCGTTCACTGCGCCCCGCCGGACAACAAGCCGACCACGGCGGAGCGCGACACCTGCCGTCCCTGGCTGGTGCGGGAGCTGGACTTGCTGCGGCCGACGGTGCGCGCGGTCGTCGCGCTCGGCGCGTTCGGCTGGCAGGCGGTCCTGCCGGTACTGGCCGGCGCGGGGTGGACGGTGCCGCGTCCGCGCCCGGCGTTCGGGCACGGCGCCCGCGTCCTGCTCGAACCGGTGGCGGACGGGCCGGCGTTGACGCTTTTCGGCTGCTACCACGTCAGCCAGCAGAACACCTTCACCGGTCGGCTCACCCCCGCGATGCTGCGGGATGTCCTGGCCGAGGCGTGGCAGGCGGCGGGCGGCGAGCCGACGCGCCGTCACCAGGGCTGAGAGCGCGCGCCCTCAGTCAACCTCGCTACCCTCGACCGGTGGCGCACGCCGGAAGTGCGCGCGGAAGGGGAGAGGTCACTCATGTCGTTCAACCCAACCGGCCCGTCCGGCGGTCCCGTCCCGGGACCCGGCCCGGGGCCGCTCCCGGGCGCGATGCCCGGTGCTGTCCCAGGCCCGATGCCCGGCCAGGTGCCCGGTGCGATGCCAGGCCCCTACCCGGGGCAGCCGCCGACCGGCGGACCGGGACGGTCCGTCGGCGGAGCGCCGCCGGTCGCGCTGATCGGGGCCGGGGCGATGCTGCTGCTGGAGGCGGTGCTCCTGCTGCTCACCCTGGTCTCGGCGCAGAGCCCGGGGCAGTCGCTGCTCGGCCTCTTCGGGCTGAGCGACCACTGGGCGATCGACGCCCCGACCCAGTTCACCTCCGGTGACATCGCGACCTGCGCCGTACTGGTCGCCGGGATCATCGGCCTCCAAGGTGGGCGCACCTGGGGCCGCCCGGTGATCATGGCGACGATGGGCCTGGTCGCCTACCCGATGGCGACGCTGCTGCTGTCGCAGGTGGTCAGCAGCGAGGGGAGGCACTACCTCACGGAGGGTCACAACCTCTGGTTCAACCTGCTGGTGCTGGTCGAGCTCTTCGTCGCCGCCGGCACACTCGCGGCCGGCCTCGCGACCTCACGCAGCGGCGCGCCCGCGGCTGCCGCATCCGGCCCGGCTGCGATGCCCGGGCCGGTGCCGGGTCAGGCGCCCGTACCGGGCCAGGGGCAGCCGTTCCCGCAGCAGCAGCCCGCGCCGGGCTACGCGCCGCCGCAGGGTCAGCCGGGCTACCCCGCGCAGCCGATGCCGCAGCAGCCCGCGCCGGGCTACGCGCCGCCGCAGGGTCAGCCGGGCCCCGGCTACTCCCCGCCGCCGGTGCCACCCCAGGCCGGCCCGGGCCGGCAGCCCTCCCCGGCGCAGGACAACGTGGCCTACCAGCCGACCCAGTACGCCCCCCGCCCCGGCCAGCCGGGTCAGCCCCCGGCCCAGCCCGGCGCCTGAGGCATCTTCACACGCTCGCGTCGCCCTCCACCTCCACCTGCGCAGGGGCCTCCCGGTGCAGGTGGAGAGTGCGCCCGTCGCCCGCCACCCGGGTGGCGGGCGGGCGCCGGGAGAGAACCCCGACCGAGGCGCCCACCAGGTTGGTCCGCCCTCGAACAACGGGTTTCGTCAGCGCCGCGTCCCTGACGCCGTGGAGGCCGCTACCGGTCCGCGACACGGTACGACGTCGGCGGCCGGCCGAGCAGGCGACCGAAGGCGGCGGTGTAGGCGGCGGGGTTGTCGTAGCCCAGGCGGGACGCGATGCGGGTGACGGGCTCGCCCGCCGCGAGCGGGCCGAGCGAGTGCAGGATGCAGGCGCGCTGCCGCCACTGCGCGAAGCCGAGTCCCGTGCCGCGCCGGAACAGCCGGGCCAGCGTGCGCTCGCTGACGCTGAGTTCCGCGCACCAGCGCGCCGGGGCGTCGTGGATGTGCGGCTGCCGCAGGAACTGCTCACACAGGCGGCGCAGGCGCGGATCCGCGGGCAGCGGCAGGTCCAGGGGGAGAGGCGTCAGGCTCCGCAGCTCGTGCAGGATCAGGGCGACGACCGCCGCGTCGCGGCTGTGCTCCGGGTAGCGCGGTTCCACCTCGACGGCAGCGAGGATCAGTGCGCGGAGCAGCGCCGAGACGTCGACCACCTGACAGCGGGCCGGGAACCACGGCACGGCCGACGGCTCGATGTAGAGGCTGCGGGTGCTGACGCCCGTCATCGCGACCTGGTGGGCGACGGTCGGCGGGATCAGCACCGCGCGGGCGGTCGGCACGGTCCAGGCGCCCTCGGCGGTCTCCACGTGCATCAGGCCGGTGGCCGCGTACAGCACTTGGGCGCGGCGGTGCTCGTGCCAGGGGAGCAGGTGGTCCGGCGGGTAGTCGGTGCCGATGGCCACGACGGCCCGGTCGAGGCCGTCGACCTCGGCGATCGGGATGTTGCGCACGTGCCGAGGCTACGCGTTCGCGCCAGGCAATGTCTGATGCGCGTAGGAGTATGGCAAACCATCGATTGCCCGACAGCAGCCGTGATCCCTAGCGTCGGAACCGTGCTGATCTCCTTCCTCACTCTCCTCTTCTTCGGCTGCCTGACCGGCGTCACGACCGTGCTGTTCGGATTCGGCGGCGGCTTCGTCACCGTCCCCGTCGTCTACGGCGTGCTGAGTCTGGACGGACGTCCAGGCGCGGACGCGATGCACGTCGCCGTGGCGACCTCCGCCGCGGTGATGGTCGTCAACGCCGGGGTCGCGGCGCTGGCCCAGTGGCGGCAGGGGCGGCTTCGGCGCGCCTACCTGTGGCCGCTGGCGGGCTTCGTCGCGCTGGGCGCTGCGGCCGGGGCGTGCGCGGCCGCGCTGATCGATGGCACGGTGCTGCGCGTGCTCTTCGGCGTCTACCTGCTGGTGACGATCGGCGACAGCGTGCTGCGCCGGGGTTTCCTCACGGTCGCGCAGCCGGAACGGCCGCGACCGCTGGGACGCCGCACGGTCACCCTCGGCGGCACCGGCATTGGCCTGGTGGCCGCCGGACTGGGAGTCGGCGGCAGCGTCATGACGGTGCCGCTGCTCCGTCGCCGCGGCCTGCCGATGGCGGAGGCGACGGCGATGGCCAACCCGCTCAGCGTCCCGGTCGCCGTGGCGGGCAGCCTCGTCTACGCCCTCGCCCCCGCAGGAGCAGCAGTCGGCACGGACCGCCTCGGCTTCGTCGACCTCGGCGCGGGCGCTGCCCTGCTGCTCGGCTCGCTGCCGACCATCGCCGTGCTGCGCCGCGTCACCGGCCGCGTGCCCGACCGGATCCACTCGGTCGCCTACGTGGCGCTGCTCCTGGTCGTGCTCGCCGTGATGCTGCTGCTGGGTGTCAACGCTTGACGCCGACGCCGCCCAGGAAGCCGCGGGAGGCACGGAGCTCGCCGACGGAGGCGTCCGCGCCCCAGGCCGCGCACGGGACCAGGCCGGGTGCGAGCAGGTCCAGGCCGTCGAAGAACTCCTCGATGGCCGGCAAGGGGCGCGGGCTGAGCCGGTCCACCATCTCGCGGTAGAGCGCGACGACCTCGAGCGCACGCTCGCGGTCCTCCTCGCCGACCCACTGCGACTCGTGGCAGAGGTGGCTGACGACCAGCCGGCTGCCCGGCGCCAGCGGGTCCAGCAAGCGGCGCACCACGGCGTGCGGCTCGTCGCCTTCGGCGACGAAGTGGAGCACCGCGCCGAGCACCAGGGCCACCGGCTCGCCGTCGCCGATCAGTTCCGCGACCGCCGGGGCGGCCAGGAGCTCCTCGGGCCGGCGCAGGTCGGCCTGGACCACCGCCGTCCCCGGCTCGCCGGGGTGCGCGGCGAGCGCGCGGGCGTGGGTGACCACCAGCGGGTCCCGGTCGACGTAGACGACGCGCGCGTCGGGCCGTACCTCGCGGGCGACCTCATGGGTGTTGTCCGGTGCCGGGATGCCAGTGCCGACGTCCAGGAACCGGGTGATCCCGGCCTCCGCCGCGCTGCGGACGCTGCGCGCGAGGAAGGCCCGGTTGAGGCGCATCGCGTCCCGGCTCTCCGGGACCAGCCGGGTCAGGGCCTGTGCGGCCTCGCGGTCGACCGCGAAGTGGTCCTTGCCGCCGATCAGGTAGTTGTAGATCCTTGCCGGATGCGGTCTGTCCAGATCGAGGGCGGCTGAGGGCGCACTCGTGCCCTCGTCGCCCGGCCAGGTGGACTGTCGTCCCATCTCGGAGCCCCCGTTCCCCGTTCCCACCCCCGGCCGCATCGCGCGCGGACAGGGCATGTGGGAACCACCGTACGCGTCCCGAACACCGCTGCGCCGAAGAACGCGGACGAACGGTCGGGAGGCGAACAGACGCACCGTCACCGTCCCGGCGTGCCGGGCTGGCGCCCGCACGACCCCGGTGTGAGGCTTTCGTCCATGAGCACCGTCGCCGAAACGCCGCAGGCCGCCGCCCCGCCCTTGCTCGACGTGCGTCAGCGCAACATCGTCTTCGGGACGATCGTGCTGGGCATGCTGCTGGCGGCGCTCGACCAGACCATCGTCGGCACCGCGTTGCCCACGATCGTCGCGGACCTCGGCGGCGCCGCGCACATGTCCTGGGTGGTGACCTCCTACCTGCTGGCCGAGACGGTCAGCACGGCGCTGGTCGGCAAGTTCGGCGACCTGTTCGGGCGCAAGTTGATCTTCCAGACCTCGGCGATCGTCTTCATCACGGGCTCGTTCTTCTGCGGGTTCGCCACCAACATGGGGCTGCTGATCGGCTGGCGGGCGCTGCAGGGCATCGGCGCGGGCGGGCTCATGGTCACCTCCATGGCGCTGATCGCCGACGTGATCCCGCTGCGCGAGCGTGGCAAGTACCAGGGCGCGATCGGCGCCGTCTTCGGCGTCGCCACCGTGATCGGGCCGCTGCTCGGCGGGCTCTTCACCGACCACCTGTCCTGGCGCTGGGCCTTCTACGTCAACGTGCCGATCGCGATCGTGGTCGTCGCGGTGGCGGCGCGCACCATCCCGTCGGTCCGCTCGGCGGCGAGGCCGATCGTCGACTACCTGGGCATCACCCTCGTCGCCGTCGGCGCGAGCGCGCTGATCCTGGCGACCAGCTGGGGCGGCAACGAGTACCCGTGGGGCTCGGGCACGATCGTCGGGCTCTTCGTCGTCGGCGCGATCGCGCTCGCGCTGTTCGCCTACGTCGAGACGCGGGCGGCGGAGCCGATGCTGCCGATGCGGCTGTTCCGCAACCCGGTCTTCGCCGTCTGCACAGTGCTGAGCTTCATCGTCGGTTTCGCCATGCTCGGCGCGATGACGTTCCTGCCGACCTATCTGCAGTACGTGGACGGCGTCTCCGCGACCGAGTCCGGGCTGCGGATGCTGCCGATGGTCGCCGGGCTCTTCCTCGCCTCGATCACCAGCGGCAACGTCGTCAGCAAGACCGGCCAGTACCGCTTCTTCCCGATCGCCGGGTCGCTGGTGATGGCCGTCGGGCTGTGGCTGCTGTCGCTGATGAAGCCGAGCACCGGGGTCTGGCTCAGCTCGCTCTACATGTTCGTGCTCGGTGTGGGCATCGGGCTGTCCATGCAGGTGCTCACCATCGCCGTGCAGAACACCGTCGACTACGCCGACCTCGGCACCTCGACCTCCGGCGTCACCTTCTTCCGCACGCTGGGCAGTTCCTTCGGTACCGCGGTGTTCGGCACCATCTACGCCAACACGCTCAAGACCAACCTCGTCGACGGCGTCGCCGCCTCCGCACGGCTGACCGGCGCCGACCCCGCCGCGCTGGCCAAGGCCGCGCAGAGCCCGCAGGGCCTGCACGCGCTGCCCAAGCTGCAGGCGGCGCCGATCGTCTCGGCCTACTCGGAGTCGCTGCACACGGTGTTCCTGTGGACCGTGCCGGTCGCGCTGCTCGGCTTCGTCGTCTCGCTCTTCCTCAAGCAGGTGAAACTGCGTGACACCGCGCGGTCGACCTCGACCGACGTCGGCGAGGGCTTCGCCCAGCCGACCGGCGCGGACTCGGGGCGGCAGCTGGAGTACGCGGTCTGCAAGATCATCTCCGGGGTGGACCTGGACACCGCCCGGCAGATCGTCCGCGACTCCGGTGCGGACGTCGACATCGCCGGAGCCTGGGCGCTGATGGAGGTCGACGGCCTGACACGGACGGTGGGCCACGCCCGGGTCGGCCTGATCGCCGCCCGCAAGCGCCTCCCGCCGGAGGTCCTCGACCCGGTCTTCGACCGTATGGTCGCCGAGGGCTACCTGACGCGCAGCCACGACTTCCTCGACCACACCCAGGCCGGCGCCCAACAGGTCGACACCCTCTCCGCCGCCTGGTCCGACTGGCTGGGCGCGAAGCTGGCCGAGGACCTCGGCCGCCCCGGCGGCGCGGAACTGCGCACCGCCGTCGACGCCATCGCCAAGCGCCTCCTGGTCGAGGACCTCGCCCACGGCCTGCCCCAGGGCCGCGCGACCGCGGCCGTGCGGGCCGCGTAGGCCCTGGCCGGTCCTACACCTTGCGGCGGTGCATCCACTTGTGCCACGCCGTCGCCTCCGAGCTGTGCCCGTTGCGGCGGAACGCCTGCTGCATGGGGACGTTGAGGGTGTCGGTGTCCGACAGGACGGCGTGGAGGCCGAGCTCCCTGGCCGTCCGGTTGGCCAGCCGCAGCAGCGCGTCGGCGTGTCCGCGGCCCCGGTGGCCGGGGTGCACGCCGATGTAGGTGATCGTCCCCACGCCCGGGTCGAACTCGCCGACGCTGACGAAGCCGACCGCTTCCCCCGCCGGGTCCTCGGCCAGCAGCCAGGTCGAGTCGCGACAGTGCCACAGGAAGGCGGCGGCCCAGGCGTCGGCGCCCATGGCGGCCATGGCGTCCGCGTCGATCCGGTCCAGCGTGCCGACCGAACACGCGGCGACGAGGTCGGCGAAGCGTTCCTCGCCGACCTCGGACAGCGGCCGCGCGGTGACGCCCTCAGGAGCGGGCAGGTCGAGACCCTCGTCCTCCCACCAGAACCCCTCCTTCTCCTGCCACAGCTCGAAACCGAAGGACTCGAACAGGGCGATCCGCTCGGCCGGTTCGGCGTGCACGTCGGCGTTGGTCGCGGCGTTGAGCACCTGGCCCGGTTCGGCGGCCGCGACGACCGCGTCCAGCACCCGTCGGGCGGCGTCCAGCCGGCCCGCCTCCCAGCGCAGGTTGACCAGGCGTCCGGTCTCGTCGCCCATCCAGGAGCGCGCCAGCAGCTCGCCCTGGGCCACCGCAGCCCCGCCCTGCTCGGCGACGAACGGGGAGCGGGCCCCGAGCGGGTTCCCGTCGACGACGTCGTCCAGCCGCCTGATCGTGATCACCATCCGGCGATGCTCTCACAGCGCAACCACGGCAGAACGGCGCAGATGGAGGCGGACTCAGCAGCGCAGACGGGGTCGGAGCCGGACGGCGGCGTCGGCGGCGGGCCGGTCGCGGTAGGTGTCCTCGACGAAGAGCAGGAAGACCGCGAGATCCTCGGGGGAGGAGGCGATGCCGAGGGAGACCCGGACCGCTCCGCCCGAGGGCAGACCCAGCCGGGTCAGGTAGTCGTCCAAGGTGCCCGACATCCGCCCGACGGTGCGTCCGCGCAGCAGCCGGCGCGAGATGGCGAACGCCTCCTCGCCCGCGCCCGGATTGCAGAAGCAGCCGGTGCGCAGCGAGATGCCGCAGGCCGTGGAGTCCCGGCCGACCGCGCGCTCGTCGACGACCCGCCCCTGCGGGTCGAGCACGTTGAGCGCGATCGTGCCGCCGCGGCGCTCGGTGTCCTCGGGGCCGTAGACGCGCACCAGCGGCCGGCCGCCCGAGTGCCGCAGGGAGCGCAGCCCCGTCAGGAGCCGCCCGGTGAGGTCGCTGACGTGCGAGGAGATCGCGTCGAGGCCGACCGAGGCGATGTGGTCGAGCCCGGTGGCCACGTCCGGGATGGCCAGGAAGTTGAGCGTGCCGTCCTCGAACGCCGACTCGTCCTCGGCCATCCGGTGCCAGCCGCCCTCCGCGCTGACCACGTGGATCGTTCCGCCGGAGAACCACGGCCGGCGCAGCATGTCGAGCGAGTCGCGCCGGGCGACCAGGCAGCCGACGCCGGTCGGATAGCCGAAGACCTTGTACCAGCTGGCGGTGACGAAGTCCGGCTTGACCACCGAGAGGTCGAGCGACTGGGTGGGCAGGTAGGCCGCCGCGTCGAGCAGCACCGCGTAGCCCCGGTCGTGGGCGAGCTCGATCCACTCCAGCGGGTGCCGCACGCCCGTGAAGTTGCTCTGCGCCGGGTAGGCCAGCAGTCCGGCCCGGCCGCGGTCCTCCGGCCGCCGCGTCCGGCCGCCGTCGAGCGCGGCGGCCATCGCGTCGTCGCCGACGCGCAGGTCCGGGGTGCTGAACGGCACCTGGACCACGCGGGCGTGACCTGACCGGGCGAACTCGCGCAGGCCGTTGACCGAGTTGTGGTTGTCCAACGGCAGCACCAGTCGGCTGCCGCGCCGGAACGGGAAGGCCTCGCCCACCAGGCGGCAGGCGCCGGTCGCGTTGGCGGTGAAGATCGCCGCGTATTCGGCGGGATCGGCGTTGAGGTGCTCCAGCACCCGGGCCCGGGCCCGCTCGACCAGTTCGGTGGCGGCAGCCGAGGTGGGGTTGTCGGAGTGCGGATTGCCGTAGCACGCCCCGGTGATCCGGGCCTTGTGGGCCGCGAGTTGGGATCGGGCCGGGAGCCCGGCGCCGGTGTAGTCGAGGTAGGTGTGGCCGTGCTCGTCGAGGTAGCCGTACTCGTCCGCGCGCAGGCGCGCGAACCGCCCGGGGTCCGCGGATAAGCGGGCAGCCGTGGTCGTCCTGGTCTCGCTCATGTGTCAAATCCCCCGTGTCATCGCGGTGTTGACCGCTGTCCTACAGTGTGGACCGGGTCGGCCGGTGGCGACAGGGGGAGCGACTGTGAGGAGCCAGGGGATGCGGATCGAGGCCCGTGGGCTGGCGGTTCGGCTGCGGGACGGCCGCGAGCTGCTCAGTGGCGTGGACGTCGCCGTGGCGCCCGGGGCGATGCTCGCGATCGCCGGGCCGAGCGGCGCCGGCAAGACCACACTGCTGGAGGAGCTGGCCACCGGACACCCCGCCGGAACGATCGGCTTCGTCCCCCAGGACGACATCGTGCACCTCGATCTGCCGCTGGCCCGGACGCTCGGCTACGCCGCGCGGCTGCAGTTGCCCGCCGGCAGCCCGCGCGCGGAGGTGGAGGCGGCTGTCGCCCGTGTGCTGGACGCGCTCGGGCTGGAGCAGCTGGCCGGGCAGCGCGTCGGCTCGCTCTCGGGCGGCGAGCGCAAACGCGCCAGCATCGCCGTCGAGTTGCTGACCCGGCCCCGTGCGCTCTTCCTGGACGAGCCGACCTCCGGCCTGGACCCGGCAGCGGCAGCCCGACTGCTGGGCGTGCTGCGGGAGTTGACGGGATCGGGCACGACGGTGGTGCTCACCTCGCACAACCCGTCCGATCTCGCGCACGCCGACGAGGTCGCCTTCCTGATGGGCGGCCGGCTGTTGTACCAGGGGCCTTCCGCGCAGTTGCCCGCCGCCTTCGGCGTGATCAGCATCGAGGAGGTGTACGGCGTCGACCCGGCGACGGTCGTGCCCGTCACGGCTGCCGAGCCGACCACTCGGGAGCCGGTCGAGGAGTCAGCGCCGGGGGCCGCGTTCGCGCCCGTCGGCGCGGTGCGGCAGTGGTGGCTGCTGACGCGGCGGTCCACTGCCATCCTCACCCACAACCGGCTGTCGGCGGCGGTCGCGGTCGGCTCGCCCCTCATGATCGCGGTGATGTTCGCGATGCTCTTCCGGCCGCACGCCTTCGCGCCGGGGTCGGACAACCCGGGCAGCTCCGCGATGATCATGTTCTGGATCGCCTTCGGCGCCTTCTTCTTCGGCCTGACCTACGGGCTGCTGCAGATCTGTACGGAGCTGCCGATCGTGCGGCGCGAGCGACGCACCGTGCTGCGTCTGGGGCCCTACCTCGCCTCGAAGCTGACGCTGCTGCTCCCGGTCCTGGCGGCGGCGAACGCGCTGCTGCTTCTGGTGTTGCGCGCCACCGACCGGCTGCCGGGGGCCGCCGCGAGCGTCTACGGCTCCCTCTTCGTCACCACCCTGCTCGCGTCCGCGAGCGCGCTGACGCTCGGGCTGCTCGCCTCGGCCGCCGTGTCCGACCCGGGCCAGGCCACGTTGATGCTGCCGCTGCTCTGCTTCCCGCAGGTGCTCTTCTCCGGCGCGTTCGTGCCGGTGCCGCAGATGGGCGCGGTCGGCTCGGGGCTGAGCTGGGCGATGACCAACCGCTGGGCGTACGAGGCGCTGGGCCGCGGCATCGGCCTCGACACGCTCTGGGCCCACGGCTCCTCGCCGCTCGGCCCGCCGCTGCTCGCCTCCTACGGCCGCACCTTCACCGGCTCGGCCGCCGAGGGCTGGGCCTGGCTCGGCGGCTACGGCCTGCTGTTCCTCGCCGGCGCCTGGCTGGTGCTGGCCCGCAAGTGCCGCCGC
Source organism: Streptacidiphilus pinicola (assembly GCF_003258295.1). Lineage (GTDB taxonomy): Bacteria > Actinomycetota > Actinomycetes > Streptomycetales > Streptomycetaceae > Streptacidiphilus > Streptacidiphilus pinicola. The sequence goes on from NZ_QKYN01000110.1 coordinate 47,343, forward strand.
ACCGGCCGCTGAACCAGGCAGCAGGACTGCCGGCCCGGCCGGGGGCGGCCCCGGCGGGCTACGCCCCGGCGGGCTACGCCCCGGCGGAGCTACGCTTCGGCCTGCGGCCGGACCGTGCGTTCCAGATGGTCCGCCAGGTCGCGCGGCCGGCTGAGCGCGGCGAGGTGGCCGCCGGGGATCTCCTCGACCTCCAGGCCGAGCCGCTCGCGGGCCTGGGCACGCTGGAACTCCAACGGGAAGAAGCGGTCCTCCCGCCCCTGCAGGAAGCGCGTCGGCACGTCCGGCCACGCCGCAAGAGGCCAGGGCTGCCCGAACAGCGCGGCGGGCGGCGCGGCTCCGCCCCTGGCGAAGGCCTCCTCGGTGACCTCCGGCGGCACGTCGTGGAAGAAGTCGACCCGCAGGTCGAACTCGGGATCGACGCCGCGTCCCATCGCCGCCGCGTACTCCGAGCGCGCCTTGGCCTGGCCGGTGTTCTCCCACCACTGGCCCGCCGTCTCCCCGGGCAGCGGGACCATCGCGTTGAGCAGCACCAGCTCCGCGGCCGGCAGCCGGCCGCAGACCAGCGGAGCGGAGAAGCCCCCGAGCGACTGCGCCACCACGACCAGCGGCTCGGAGCGCGGCCCCGCCTCCTCCACGGCCGCGACGATGGCGTCGGCGAACTCCGGCAGACCCGCGGACTCCTCGCCCGGCAGATCCATGGTGATCGTGTCGTGCCCGCGCGCCCGCAGCTCGGACACGACCCGATGCCAGAACCAGGCGCGGCCGTCGGCCCCGGGAACGAGTGCGAAGGTCGCCATCGTCCTCTCCTCCCACCTTCCTTCGACGACGCTGTCAGTCCCCGACGCTAGCCGCTCCCACTGACAGGGGCGGGTTCATCGGCCGACGACCCGCCGGAGCCAGCGCAGCCGCGCCTCCCGGGCGTCCCGGCTGACGGTCGCCTGCGGCGCGATCGTGTCGAAGCCGTGGAACGCGCCCGGCCACACGTGCAGCTCGGCCTCTCCGCCGGCCCGCCAGAGCCCGTCGGCGTAGGCGACGGCCTCGTCCCGGAAGGTCTCGGCCGAGCCGACCTCCAGATAGGCCGGTGGCAAGCCGGTCAGATCCGTGGCCCGGGCCGGGGCGACGTACGGTGACACGTCGTCGGTGCCGTACCGGTCGCCGAGCAGCGCCCGCCAGGCGGTCGCGTTGGAGGCGCGGTCCCAGGGGTCGTGGCCGGCGAGCTGGTGCGCCGAGAAGCTCTCGCCCCGGTCGTCCAGCATCGGGCTCAGCAGCAGTTGCCCGATGGGTGCCGGTCCGCCGCGGTCGCGGGCCAGCTGGGCCAGCCCGGCGGTGAGGCCGCCGCCCGCGCTCTTGCCGCCCAGGACGATGCGCTGCGGGTCGACGCCCAGCTCGCCCGCGTGCCCGGCCACGTGGAGCAGCCCGGCGAGGCAGTCCTCGACGGGTTCGAGGTAGCGCGCCCGGGGCGCCAGCCGGTACTCGACGGAGACGACGGCCAGACCGAGCGGGAGGGCCCACTCGCGCAGCACACGGGGCAGCACGGACCAGGCGTTGCCGGTCACCATCCCGCCGCCGTGCAGGTAGTAGAGCAGGGGGAGCGGCCCCTCGGAGCCGGCCGGTCGCGCGCTGACGAGCGTCACCTCAGGGCCGTCGCCGCCACCTTGGGCGCTCAGCTCCTCGACCTCGAACCGGCCGTCGGCGCGCAGCTCGTGCAGCGTCGGCCGGGGCCGCGCGGCGGCGTCCTCGGCCTGCCATGCGGCCAGGCTCTCCGGGGTGAGTGGCCGCCTGGCGTCCGGGCCCAGGGCGTCGAGCGCGGTGCGCAGCTCCGGGTCGAACGGGGGGACACCGGCGAAGCCCACAAGCGGACTCCCTTCCGCCGAGAATCAACAAATCCAAAACCGTGACTGATCACAATGCCACAGATATTGACACCCCGTCCGGTGGGCGCTTGCATGCACATGCCCGACTCTCGGAAGGGGAGTTAACACATGACCCTGCGCCTCCGCAGCGTCACCCGACGCTGCGTCAGTTCCCTTGCCGTAGGCGCTCTCGCCGTCGGCGGCCTGCTGCTCGGCCCGCTCGCCCTCGCCCCCGCCGCGCACGCCGAGAGCAACGGCGTCGGCCTCACGCCCGCGCTCGGCTGGAGCAGTTGGAGCTTCGTCCGGCACAGCCCCACCGCCGCCGTCATCGACGCCCAGGCGGACGCCATGAAGAGCAGCGGCCTGGCCGCCGCCGGCTTCCAGTACGTCAACGTGGACGACTTCTGGTACCAGTGTCCCGGCAGCCAGGGCCCCAACGTCGACCAGTACGGCCGCTGGCAGACCGACACCACCAAGTTCCCGCCCTCCGGCGCCACCGACGGCATCGCCGCGGTCGCGGCCCATGTCCACGCCGACGGGCTCAAGTTCGGCCTGTACATCACCCCCGGCATCTCCGCGCAGGCCGTCGCGCAGAACACCGCGATCGAGGGTACGGCCTACCACGCCAAGGACATCGCCACCACGACGGCGGAGAAGAACTACAACTGCCACGGCATGGTCGGCATCGACTACAGCAAGCCGGGCGCGCAGGCGTTCGTGAACTCCTGGGCGAACCAGTTCGCCTCCTGGGGCGTGGACTACGTCAAGATCGACGGGGTCGGCACCAGCGACGTCGGCGACGTCCAGGCCTGGTCCGCGGGCCTGAAGCAGACCGGCCGCCCGATCCACCTGGAGCTCTCCAACAGCCTCGCCATCGGCAGCGCCGCCACCTGGCAGCAGTACAGCAACGGTTGGCGCACCGGCGGCGACATCGAGTGCTACTCCTGCGAGTCGGGCAGCAGCTACCCGCTCACCCAGTGGTCCAACGTGCAGTCCCGCTTCGGCCAGGTCGCCAACTGGCAGCCCTACGGCGGGCCGGGCGCCTTCAACGACTACGACTCGCTGGAGGTCGGCAACGGCTCCAACGACGGCCTGACCGCCCCGGAGCGGCAGTCCATGATGAGCCTGTGGGCGATGGGCGCCTCTCCGCTGATCCTCGGCACCGACCTCACCCACCTCGACGCCACCGACCTCGGCTACCTGAAGAACAGCGCCGTCCTCGCCGTCGACCAGGACGCGGTGGACGCCTCACGCATCGTCAACAGCGGGAACCAGCAGGTCTACAGCAAGACCGAGAGCAACGGCGACGTCGTCATCGGCCTGTTCAACTACAGCGGCACCTCCAGCACCACCGTCACCGTCCCGCTCTCCGCCGCCGGTATCGGCGGCAGCGCCACGGCCACCGACCTGTGGACCGGCGGCTCGCTCGGCACGATCAGCGGCAGCTACAGCGTCACCCTCGCCCCCGGCGCCGTCCAGCTCATCCGCGCCGTCCCGAGCTCCGGTTCCGCGGTCCGCGTCGAGGCCGAGGCCTCGGGCAACACCCTCGCGGGCGCGGCCCGCGTGGCCACCTGCGCGGCCTGCTCCGGCGGCGCCAAGGTCGGCTACATCGGCAACGGCGCGGCCGACTACGTGACGGTCAACGGCATCAACGAGCCCTCGGCGGGCTCCCGCACGCTGACGATCCAGTACCTCCTCAGCGGCTCCCGCTCCTTCTCCGTCAGCGTCAACGGCGGCCCGGACATCCAGGTCCCCCTGACCGGCACGAGCTGGTCGACACCGGCCACGACCAGCATCCCGATCACGGTCGCCGCGGGAACGAACACCATCAGGTTCCACAACGACACCGCCTACGCCCCGGACCTGGACGTGATCACGGTGGGGTGAGGCGGATCCGTTTCGGCGTAGGGTCGGTGCGTTGGTGATCACTCGTTCGCTTGGAGCGTCCATGCCTGACTCCTTCGTGTCCGACGACCGTCTCCCGGTCGGGGTGATCGGTCTCGGGGACATCGCGCAGAAGGCCTACCTGCCGGTGCTCAGTGCCCTCCCGGGCCTGGACCTGCGGCTGATGACGCGCGACGGCGCGAAGCTCGACCGGCTCGGCGCGGCCCACCGGGTCGGTCCCGAGGATCGCTTCACCGACCTGGGTGAGCTGATCGACAGCGGCATCCGGGCCGCCTTCGTGCACGCCGCCACGGACCAGCACGTGCCCATCGTCGAGCGGCTGCTGACGGCCGACGTCGACGTCTACGTCGACAAGCCGCTCGACTACACCCTCGACGGCGCCCGCCGCCTGGTCGAGCTGGCCGAGCGACGCGGCCGTTCGCTGATGGTCGGCTTCAACCGCCGTTTCGCGCCCGGCTACGTGCAGGCCAAGCAGTCGCCGCGCGACCTGATCGTGCTGCAGAAGAACCGCGTCGGGCTCGCCGAGGCGGCACGCACGCTCGTGTTCGACGACTTCGTGCACGTCGTCGACACGTTGCGGTTCCTGGTCCCCGGCGAGATCGAGCACGTGGACGTACGGGCCCGGAGCCGGGACGGCCTGGTCGAACACGTCGTGCTGACGCTGGCGGGGGACGGCTTCACCGCGCTCGGGATCATGAACCGCGCCAGCGGCTCGACCGAGGAGGTGCTGGAGGTCTCCGGTGCCGACGCCAAGCGCGTCGTCATCAGCCTCGGCGAGGTGATCGACCACGACGGCGGGCAGACCGTCACCCGTCGCGGCGACTGGACTCCCGTCGCCCGCCAGCGCGGCGTCGAGCAGGCCGTCCTCGCCTTCCTCGACGCCCTCCGCGCCGGCAAGACCGTGGATGCGCGGGACGCGCTGCGGACGCACGAACTGTGCGAGGAGATCGTGCGGCGTATCGGATAGTTTGCAATGTTTTGCCCGTTTCCATAAGTCGGTGAAGATTTCCAGCTGGGGGTTCCCGCGGTACGAAGGCGTCATCCGGGTGTGAAAAGCTCTGCGGCTATGGCGAGAGATCAACTGCTGCAGGCGGACCACGGTCGGGCGGACGCCCGCCAGGCGCTGAGCAAGGTGCCGGAAGTCACGGTGCTCTTCTGGATCATCAAGGTGCTCACCACGGGCATGGGCGAGACCACCTCGGACTTCTTCGTGAAGAAGTACGACCCGTTCCTGGTCGTGCCCGCCGCGGGCGTGGTGCTCGCCGTCGCGCTCGCGGTGCAGCTGGCCGCCAAGCGCTACAACGCGGCGATCTACTGGTTCGCGGTCGTCATGGTCAGCGTCTTCGGGACCATGGCCGCCGACGTCCTGCACGTGCAGCTCGGCGTTCCCTACATCGCCTCCAGCGTCTTCTTCGCGGTCGTGCTCGCCGGGATCTTCGCGCTCTGGTACCGCACGGAGAAGACGCTCTCGATCCACAGCATCACCACACGGCGTCGCGAGCTCTTCTACTGGGCGACCGTGCTCACCACCTTCGCGCTCGGCACCGCGACCGGCGACATGACCGCGAGCACCCTGAAGCTCGGCTACTTCGCGTCCGGCCTGCTCTTCGCCGCCCTGATCGCCATCCCCACGATCGGCCACTGGAAGCTGGGCCTGAACGCGATCTTCGCGTTCTGGTTCGCCTACATCGTCACCCGCCCGCTGGGTGCCTCCTTCGCCGACTGGATGGGCGTGTCCCATGAGCGCGGCGGTCTGAACTGGGGCACCGGCTGGGTCAGCCTCGTGCTCGGCGTGCTGATCGTCGCGTTCGTCGGCTACCTCGGCGCCAGCCGCAAGGACGTCGCCCGCGCCTGAGCGGGAGATGACGCAAGTGTGACGTCCGCACGGATGAGCGTGCCCGGCGCGATCGCCTCCACCAGAATGGCAGGGCGCGCAGCGGCCCGCGGTTCCGAGCGGGAACGGCCTGCGCTCCCCAGCTGAGGAAGCAGGAGAGGCTCATGGCGGCGGCAGTCGATCCGGACCGGTCGGAGTGGGACGTCATCGTGCTGGGCGGTGCGGCGGCCGGCGAGAACGCCGCGCAGTACGCCGCCCAGTTCTCCGGCCTGGAGACGGTCCTCGTCGAGGCGGAGCTCGTGGGCGGCGAGTGCTCGTACTGGGCGTGCATGCCCAGCAAGGGTCTGCTCCGGCCGGTCGAGGTACTGAACAACGCTCGCCACCTGCCCGGCGTCGCCTCGCTGGTGGGCCGCGCCGGCGTCGACGTCGGGGCGGTGCTGGCCCGCCGCGACGCCATCGTCAACAATCTCGACGACGCGAGCCAGGTGAAGTGGGCGCTCGACACAGGTATCGACGTGATCCGCGGCTACGGCCGGCTGACCGGTGAGCGGACCCTCGCCGTGACGGCGCCGGACGGCTCGGTGCGGACCATCACCGCCCGCCACGCCGTCGTGATCGACACCGGCACCAGAGCCGCCGTCCCGGACATCCCCGGCCTGCGCGCCGCGCATCCGTGGACCTCGCGGGACGTCACCCACGTGCACCGGATCCCGTCCCGGACCGCGGTGCTCGGCGGCGGCGTGGTGGGCTGCGAGTCGGCCACCTGGCTGCGCGGCCTGGGCGTCGAGGAGCTGACGCTGATTCACCGGGGCCCGGGGCTGCTGGAGAAGGAGGAGCCCTTCGCGGGCGAGCTGGTCGCCGCCGAACTGCAGAAGAGCGGGGTCGACCTCCGGCTGGGCCGGTCCGTCGTCGGCGTGCGACGCGACGACGCGGGCAACACCGGTGTCGGCCTGCCGCACGGTGGCCCGGCCACGCTGACCCTGGACGACGGCTCGGAGCTGACGGTCGACGAGATCGTCGTGGCGCTGGGCCGGACGCCGTCCACCGGTGACATCGGTCTCTCCTCGATCGGCCTGCCGGACGGCGGCTTCCTCGCCGTCGACGACCAGCAGGCCGTCCAGGGCGTGCCGGGGCAGTGGCTCTACGCCATCGGCGACGTCAGCGGCCGGGCGCTGCTCACGCACATGGGCAAGTACCAGGCCCGGATCGTCGGCGAGGTCATCGCCTCCCGAGCCGGAGCGGCGGGCGTCACCGGCGTCACCAAGGCTCCGGGCGGCTTCGCCGCCGAGCTGAGCAGCGCCGAGGGCCACCGGGCGGTCCCGCAGGTCACCTTCACCGACCCGGAGGTCGCCTCCGTCGGTCTGAGCGAGCGCCGGGCCCGCGAGGCCGGTATCGACGTCGAGACGGTCGAGTACGACATGGCCGCACTCGCCGGCACCTACCTCCTGCGCGAGGACTACGCGGGCCGCGCCAAGCTCGTCGTCGACAGCGCGACGGACACCCTTGTCGGCGCCACCTTCGTCGGCAGCGGCATCGCCGACCTGCTCCACGCCGCGACCGTCGCCGTGGTCGGCCGCGTCCCACTCTCCGCACTCTGGCACGCCGTGCCCAGCTACCCGACCCCGAGCGAGATCTGGCTCCGGCTGCTGGAGACCCTCAACCGGCAGCGCCGCCTGGGCGACCAGGGCTGAGACCGCGCGCCCGACCCCTACCCAACGACGCTGCCGAACGACGCTGCCGAAGGAATGAGAGAGCGCATGACCTCGCCCCTGGAAGCATTCCGGCTCCACCTCCCGGTGCTGGCCGCGCCGATGGCCGGTGGGCCGAGCACGCCGGCGCTCGTCACCGCCGCGGCGCGGGCCGGGAGCCTCGGGTTCCTCGCGGGCGGATACAAGACGCCCGAGGCGCTGGCCGCCGAGATGGCCAAGGTACGGAGCGCGGGCGGGCCGTTCGGGGTGAACCTCTTCGCACCCAACCCCGTCCCGGTCGACCGCGCCGCGTTCGAGCACTACGCCGCCTCGCTCGCCGAGGACGCACGGGCGCTGGGGCTGGACCCGGCCACGCTCGGCGGGTCCCCGGTCGAGGACGACGACCGCTGGGCCGAGAAGATCGACCTGCTGCTCACCGACCCGGTGCCGGTCGTCAGCTTCACCTTCGGGCTGCCCGACGTGGCGGTCGTGGTCTCGCTGCGGGCCGTCGGGACCGTGGTCGTGCAGACCGTCACCTCGCCCGCCGAGGCCCTGATCGCCGCCGAGCTGGGCGCGGACATGCTGGTCGTCCAGGCCTCGGCCGCCGGAGGCCACTCCGGGACGCTGACCCCGCAGGTGATCCCGGATCAGGTCCCGCTGCCGGAGCTGGTCGCCCAGGTGCGTGAGGCGGTCGCGCTGCCGCTGATCGCGGCGGGCGGCGTCGGTACGCCCGAGGGGGTCGGTGAGGCGCTGCGCGCGGGAGCCGTGGCCGTCGCCGTCGGCACCGTCCTGCTCCGCGCCGACGAGGCCGGCACCTCCGCGACCTACCGTGACGCCCTGGCCGATCCGGCCCGTCAGGAGACCGTGGTCACCCGGGCCTTCACCGGTCGCCCGGCCCGCGGGCTGCGCAACGGCTTCACCGACCGCCACTCGGCCTCCGCCCCCATCGGTTACCCGGCCCTGCACCACCTCACCTCGCCGCTGCGCCGCGCCGCGGCCGCTTCCGGCGACGCCGAACGGCTCCATCTCTGGGCCGGCACCGGCCACCGGCACGCGACGGCCGAGCCGGTCGCCGACATCCTGACCCGCCTCGCGGAGCGGAGCTGAGGACGAGCCGCCCCGGGACCTCGGCGGACGTTCGGTAACGATCCGGGACGGGCGGTGAAGCGTTCTTGCAGGTCAAGTGAGCAAGCCGAGCGGTTTCGTCCTATTCGCCCCAGAGTGTTGAGCTACCGTCAAGGACGAGATCCCTGGCACAATCGGGCGGTCTGTCGCAGAAGATCAGCCGTCCATCGCGGGCCGGCGCGCTGAGCGCGCCCGGCTCTGGGGGAGTCATGTCTCGGCCTCGCCGTACCCTTCGTCCTGCCCTGCGTCGTGCGTGCGTCGTCGCGCTCGTCGGGGTTTCCGCGCTCAGCCTCGGAGTCGGCACGGCCATGGCCGCCGGTGCCACCGCGGGGGACCAGCGCATCGCGCACAACCTCGACGTGCGCTTCCACCCGTTGGCGAACTCGCAGGCAACCGGCGAGGTGCTGGACGCCGCCAGTGGCCGCGTCGTCTGGTCGTCGGGGGCCGGCGCGCAGCTGATGCCCGCGTCCACCACGAAGGTCGCGACCGCGATCGCCGCCCTCACCGTGCTGGGCCCGAACCACTCCGAGCGCACCCGCGTGGTGCTCTCGGGCCACGCGCTCTACCTCGTCGGCGGCGCCGACCAGCACCTGACCGGCGACGACGTGAACGCCCTGGCCGACGCGGCCGCGGCCGCGCTGAAGGCCCGGCACGTCGGCAGCGTCACGCTCTACGTCGACGACTCGCTCTTCCCGCACGACCAGCCGACCTCGCCGGGCTGGCAGCCCGGCTACATACCGGGCGAGATCTCCTCGATCAGCGCGCTGCAGGTCTTCGGGCACGAGAACGTGGACAGCGCCCTGTACGCGGGCAACGTCTTCCGCTCACGGCTCGGCACGCACGGCATCGGCGTGCAGGGCCACACCCTGCCGCGCGGCAAGGCACCGCGCTCCGGCGTCCAGCTCGTCTCGCACACCTCGCCGTCGCTGGCGTACGAGGTGGAGCAGATGCTCAAGGACAGCGTCAACGACAACGCCGAGGGCTTCGCGCGGCTGACCGCGCTCGCCGTCGGGCAGCCGGCCGACTGGCAGGGCGCCACCCGCGCGGTGCTCGCCGAGGTCGCCCGCTACCACGTGCCGCTGAGCGGCGTGCACCTCTACGACGGCAGCGGCCTCTCCCGCGACGACCGGATGACGGCCTCCGCGCTGGCGTCCATGGCGGCGCTGACCGTCGACCCGCGCTACGCGTCCGTGCTGAAGCCGGTGCTGACGGGCTTTCCGATCGCCGGCGTGGACGGCACCCTGGGCCCCGGCTGGGGCCGGTTCACCACCTATCCGACGGACTGCGCCAAGGGGAAGATCGACGCCAAGACCGGCACGCTGACCGGCGGGATCGCCCTGGCCGGCGTCACCGTGAACAAGACGGACGGCCGCTGGAAGGCCTTCGCCTTCCTGGAGATGGGCGGCTTCAACACCACCTCGGCCCGCGACCTGATCGACCGTTGGGCGACCACGGTCCAGGGCTGCTGGTAGCCCCGAGCCGCATGAGAAGCCGCCGCCCCGTCGTGCTCGGGGCGGCGGCTTCCGGTGTGCAGAAGCCGGACGGCTACGGCTGCACGGCGAGCCCGAACACGTGGATCGCCGGCGCGTTCGGCAGGGTGACGAAGCGGACCGTCTTGCCGGGGGTCAGCGGCACGGTGTTGGTGAACACCCCGTAGCTGATGCCGTAGTTGGCCGGACCGGTGGGCGTGTCGCGGTGGTCCGTGGTGAAGGCGGTCTTCGCGCCGTAGGCGTCGGTCGGGGCGCAGCACCAGTTGGGGAAGCCGAGTTGGCCGGTGCTGGTGCTGCCGTCGGTGTAGGTGACGGTCACCGTGCCGGAGACGAAGCCCGCCTCCGCGCCGAGGAAGCCGAGGGCACTGCCCTGGCCGCCGAAGGTGATCTCCTGGCCGCCCGCGGCGACGTTGTCGACGGTGCCGGGCGCGGCCGAGGGCCAGGTGAAGCTCAGGCCGTTGGCCTTGATCGTGGCACCCGGGGTGGCCCCGGCCTTGGCGAGCGCCTCGGTGGAGTAGCTGTCGCCGCCGCCGTCGAGGTTGCCGGGCGTGGTGTCGCTCTCGGAGGTGGCGCCGACGTTGTCGAAGGCGGAGGCCAGCGTCGGGTACGGGACGACCTGCACGATCGTCTGCTGACCGGCCACCGTGTCGACCCGGCCCGAGCCGACGGCCCGGTAGGCCGCCGTCGCGCTGATCGGCGTCACGGTCGTGCCGGGCGCGCCCTGCGGTCCGTGGACCGTCACGGTCGTGCTCGCCGAGCCGCCGGCGGCGACGCGCGGCAGCCGCGCGGAGGACGGGGTGACCGTCCAGCCCGCCGGGGCGGCGAAACGCAGCCGCGCGTCGGCGAGCGCCACCGCGCCGTGGTCGGCGAGGGTGACACGGTACGTCCCGGGGTGCTGCGCGGTGCTGACGTCGTGCCAGGTGATCGCCGTCGCGGGCGCGAGACCGCGGGCCGCGCCGGAGTGGACCCGGAGCAGGACGGTGGCGTGCGGCGGCACGTCCGCCGAGATCACCCCGGTGGTCTCGGTGACCTGCTTGGTCACCAGGTCTCGCAGGGAGTAGCCGGCGGCCGCCCGCAGGCCGGCCTTGGCCGCCGTTGTGGTGACGGTCTGGGCGCGGTCGGAGGAGTTGAACAGCGCGACGGCCCGGTCACCGCCCGCCAGCGGCTTGCTCAACACGTCGTAGCCGGTGCCCTGTTGGACGATTCGGCCCTGGATGCCGAGGCGGTCCTGGTCGACGGCGATGACGTCCTTGTTGCCGAGCACGGCGAGCGCGGCGGGGGACAGGTGGGTGAGGTCGGTGCTGGATATCAGCGGCGCGGCCATCATGGACCAGAGCGAGACCTGGCTCTGGATCTCGTCGCGGCTCAGCCCGGAGTCGCCGGCGAGCAGGAAGTCCGGGTCGTTCCAGCGGCCCGGCCGCTGCAGCGCCGCGAGGCCCACGTTGTAGCCGTAGTTGTAGTCGATGGACGCCCACTTGTCGGCGCCGCTGTCCTGGCCGAGCGCGATGTCCGCGCCCTCCCGCCACAGGTTGCCGAGCTGGGCGGACCAGCGGATCACCGAGTCCCAGTTCGCCTCGCCCTGGAAGTAGGCGGGGGCCGAGATGGAGAAGACGATCCGGCGGTGCGTGTTCAGCAGCGCCTGGCTCATCGCGGTGTAGGTGTCGCGGTAGCTCTGCTCGTCCGTCTCACCGGTTTTGGTGGGCACGTTGCAGCCGTCGAGCTTGACGTAGTCGACGCCCCAGGAGGCGAAGAGGTCGGCGTCCTGCTGCCAGTGGCCGAGTGAACCGGGGTAGCCGCCGCAGGTGTTGGTCCCGGCGTCCTCGTAGATGCCGAACTTGATCCCGAGCTTGTGCAGTTGCTGCCCGACGTAGGCCATGCCGTGCGGGAAGAGCTTGGGGTTGGCCACCAGGTCGCCCGCCGCGTCGCGCTGCTGCGCCATCCAGCAGTCGTCGATCGTGACGGTGTCGTATCCCTTCTTCGCCAGTCCCGTGCTGACCAGGGCACGGGCGTTGCCGAGGATGGTCTGTTCGTCGATGCCGCACTGGTAGTAGGACCAGTCGTTCCACCCCATGGGCGGGGTGGGGGCGAAGTTCGGGTACTGCGTCACCGCCCCGGCGGCGGCCTGGGCCGGCGGGGCGAGGAGTAGGCCGGCGGAGGCGGCGGCCAGAGTCGTGCAGCAGGCGACGGTGGCACGCAGCCACCGGGGCAGGGGAGTCGTCACGCGGCGACCTCACGGCATCTCGGGGTCAGGGCGGGGTCAGGGCATGGTGGCTGACGTGTCCTCAGCAGCCGGGACTCTTTCTACGGGACGGTGCTCATTTTTGACAAGACCTGGGATTAATCAATCAGGTCCGCGCACCGGTCCTGCCAAGCCTTGCATATGCCCCGCGCGCGAGGTCAGCGCACCAGTCGCTCCGCCAGCAGCAGCACGCCGATCACCACCATCGCGGCGCCGGAGCAGCGCGTCACCGCGCGGGCGACGGCGGGGCGGGCGCGCAGCACGCGCCGGGCCGCGGTGCCGACGCCCGCGTAGACGGCGGCGCAGTTGGCCGTGTGCACCAGGCCCAGCAGCGCGATCTGCGCGGCGAACGGCCAGGCCGCTCCCCGGGTGGCGAACTGCGGCAGCAGCGCGACGAAGAGCAGCAGCGCCTTCGGGTTGAGCCCGCTGATGCCGGCGCCCTTCGCGGTCCGGCGCAGCCACGACACGGCGGCGGGATCGTCCTCGGCTCCGGCGGCCTGCGGGGTCGACGGTCGGGTCAGGGTGGCGACGCCGAGCCGCACCAGGTAGCCGGCGCCCACCGCCGTCAGCACCGTCAGCACCAGCGGCGACCCGGCGACGAGCGCGGCCAGGCCCGCGGCCACCACCGCGGTCAGTGCGACGTACCCCAGCAGCAGTCCGCCGACGGCGGGCAGCACCGTCCGGTCCCGCAGGCCGGCGGCGATGGCGTGGGCCCAGTCCGCGCCCGGGACCAGCACGAGCAGGAACGACACCGCCCAGAACGCGCCGACACTGCCCATCGCCATGGTCTTCCCCTCACCCTTCGACGTTCGAGGGGAAGACTAGGGCGAATCGGACAGAAGGTGCTTCCAAGAATTCCTCGGCGCTCCGCCCATAGTGGAAGAATCTTCCCCATGGACGACGTGGACCGGAAAATTCTTGCCGAGCTCCAGCAGGACGGGCGGCTGACCCTCACCGAGCTGGCGGAGCGGGTCCGCCTCAGCGTCTCCCCCTGCCACCGGCGGCTGCGCGCGCTGGAACGCTCCGGCGCGATCGCCGGCTACCACGCGCGCCTCGACGCGAACAGCCTCGGCCTGACCTTCGAGGCGCTGGTCTTCGTGACCATGCGTTACGAGGACCGCGAGACGGTCGCCGCCTTCGAGCAGGCGGTCGCCGAGATCCCCCAGGTGCTGCAGGCGCAGCGGCTCTTCGGTGACCCGGACTACCTGCTCCGGGTGGTCACCCGCGACCTGGCCGCCTACCAGCAGCTCTACGACGAGCGCCTGGCGACGCTGCCGGGAGTGCAGCGGCTGAGTTCCACGCTGGTGATGAAGAGCGTCGTCGAGGCGCGGTCGTTGCCGCTGTAGGCCAGACGCCGCAGACCGGAACCTGTAGGCCGGGCGCGAGGATCAGGACGGACCGGCCTGGTCCCGGCCCGCGTCGCGCATGCGGCCGTAGGAGTAGACGCAGCCGGCCAGGGCGACGTCGGACAGCAGCATGAACCCGATCGAGTAGGAGTGCTGGGTGCTGTAGACCGCGCCCATCACCAGCGGCGGCAGGAAGCCGCCGAGCCCGCCCATCGCGCCGACGATGCCGGTGACGCTGCCGACCTGGGACACCGGGGTGACCCGGGAGACCAGCGCGAAGACCGAGCCGCTGGCCGTGCCGAGGCCGCCCGCCATCAGCAGCAGCACCACGGTCGCGCCCGGCGTCAGCTTGGGGTCGAAGGCCTGGACGATGGCGAGCACCGCGGTGATCGCCAGCGCCCACGCGGTCACCACCGCCGGGTGGATCCGGTCCGCGAGCCAGCCGCCGACCGGCCGCAGCAGCACCGTGACCGCGGCGAAGCCCGCGGCCTTGGTCCCGGCCTCGGTGGCGCTGAGCCCGTACCAGGTCTTCAGGTAGGTCGGCAGGTAGACGCCGAAGGCGACGATGCCGCCGAAGCCGATCGCGTAGAGCGCGGACAGCTCCCAGGTGACCCGAAGCCGTCCGGCCCGCGCCAGCCGGGCACCGAGTGAGTCGGTGGGGACGGCGCGGTCGGGCCGGTCCCGCAGCAGGAAGAAGGAGACCACCGAGAACGCCGCGAGCGCGACGGCCACGATGAGGAAGGGCAGGTCCTGCCCATGTTTGTACAGCCGCGGGGTGAAGTAGCCGGACAGGGCGACGCCGCCCATGCCCATGCCGAACACGCCCAGCGCCGCACCCCGGTTGGCGGGCGGGAACCAGGAGTTGACCAGCGGGACGCCGATGGCGAAGGTGGTGCCGCCCAGCCCCAGCAGGAAGCCCACCGCGACCAGCGTCCCGTAGGAGCCGCGGGCCGGGATCAGCAGCAGCACCGGAACGATCGTCAACGCGCTGACCAGCGGGAACATCAGCCTCGCGCCGTAACGGTCGGTCAGCGCCCCGACCGGGACCCGGCCGAGGGAGCCGACCAGCACCGGCACGGCCACCAGCAGTGACTGCGCGAACGAGCTCATGTGCAGCTTCTGGTCGAAACTGCCGGCCAGCGGTGCGATCAGGTTCCACGCCCAGAACGTCAGCGTGAAGCCGATCGTCGCCACCGCCAGGTTGAGCCAGGCCGTGGCGCCGGGCCCCTTTGCCGTGTCGGCCGCTCCGGCCGGGGGCGCCGCGGGGGTTCCGATCCGGGGCTCGGCCATCTCAGACGCTCTTCGACCGGGTCGAGCCGGTGAGGTGGGCGAAGACGACCACGTTGCCCAGGTACTCCTGCCGGGACTTGTCGAAGCCCGCGCCGCAGGTGATCAGACGCAGCTCCGGGTCCGCGGTCTGGCCGTAGACCTGCTGGGTCGGGAAGCTGCTGGCGGCGTAGGCCTGCACCGCGTCGATGGTGAAGACGGCCGTGGTGTGGTCCGCGCGGTCGACGTCGATGGTCCACCCCTTCTTCAGCGCGCCGAGGTTGTAGAAGACGGCCGGCCCCTGGGTGTTGTCGACGTGTCCGGCGATCACCGCGGTGCCGCTCTCGCCCGGGGTGATGCCGGCCTGGTACCAGCCGGCCAGGTTGCGGTCGGCCTCCGGCGGAGCGTCGAGGTGGCCGTTGGCCAGCAGCGACAGACCGGTCAGCGGGGCGTTGACACCGATGACGGGGATCCGCACCCGGGTCGGCGTCGCGGGCGGGAGCGGTGTCGCCGCGCCGGACGGGCTCGCGCTCGGGGGCCCGGAGGCGAGACCCTGCGCGGCCGTGGGCTGCGGCGGCGGGGAGTAGCGCGGCCAGCCGTGGACGACGAGGGCGGCGCCGATCAGTACGACGGCGGCGATCGAGGCGATCACCATGAGGTGGCGACGCCGGCTGGTGGGCTGGTTCTCCACGGTGCTCACGCGGGACTCCGGTACGAGGGTTGCGGCAGGGGATCTGGGGGTGGGGCCGGAGAAGGCCCGGCCCCGGGTGCGAGCGCGGCACGAGGCCGCGGCGCGCACACGGGGCCGTCTGGGATCGCGAGGGGTCAGGCGCGGCCGGAGGCGCGGCGGCGCTTGAACAGCACCGTGCCGCCGACACCGGCCAGCGCGACCAGGGCGGAGCCCGCGGCGAGGTCCGCGGTGTTCGCGCCGGTGCTGGTGGAGCCGACACCGGTGGTCATGGTGCCGCTCGGGCTGACCGGGCAGAGCCGGGCGGCGCGCGAGGCGGCCGCGTCGGCGGCCTCCTTCAGGTCCTCCAGGTTGGCCCGCTCGGCCTTGCCCGGGTGCCCGCCGTCCTTGATCTGCTTCTTGAAGTCCCGCCACGCCGCCTCGAACGCGTCCTCGGCCTTCTCCGCCTTGACGACCGCGCGGTGGCAGTCGTCGTGGTGGTGCCCCGTGGTCGCGGCGTTGGCGGCCGGGGCGGCGAACATCAGGCCGACGGCGACGACCGCGGTGCCGGCGATGGTGGAGATGGTGCGCATGTTGGACCTTTCGTCACGGGTCGGCGGAGGCTCCGCTCGTCCCTGTCTGAAAGTCATAAGAAATGTCTTAAAGTCGTCCCGCACCTCGAGGATTCGGCCTGACGGGTTGTCGAATTACGGCGTGTCAGTGCACGATTTGGCTGGTCAGAAGCGGTATAAGCGGGGCCTGTGCCGCCCGTGGAGATCCGCTCCGTCGGAGTAACCCCAAGGGGCCCTAGGATCGGCATCCGGCTCCCGTGACGGGGGCGCCGGGGCGAGACGAGCTGGAGGACGGGTGCCACGCGAGAGCGGTGACGCGAGCTTCCTGCGCCGGCTCAACCAGGTCGCCGTGCTGCGCGGCCTGCACGGGACCGAGACCGCCACGCTCGCCGAGCTGGCCCGCACCGCCCGCCTCTCCCGCGCGACCACCGAGACGATCATGGAAACGCTGCTCCGCGAGGGCCAGGCCGAGGAGTTCGCCCCCAGCGCGACCGAGCGCCTGCGCGGCCGACCGGCCCGGCGCTTCGCCTTCCGGGGAGCCGTGGGGCACGTGGCCGGGGTCGGCATCGGCGGGGCCCGGCTCACCGCCATGGTCGCCGATCTGCGCGGCCGGATCGTCGCCCGCGAGCAGGTGAGCGCCCCGCCCGACCTCCCGTCAGCGGGCCGCCTGGACGCCATCGCCGCGCTCGTCGCGCGGGCCTGCGCCGGGGCGGGCATCGCCGTCGCGGACCTGACCGCCGTCGGCGTCGGCACCACCGGCGTGATCGACGGAGCCGGACGGGTGGTCAAGAGCGTGGTGCTGGCCGACTGGACGGGCGTGCCGCTCCAGGCCGAGCTGGCCAGGAGGCTCGCGGTCCCCGTCCTGGTCGAGAACGACATGCGGCTGGCCGTGCTCGCCGAGCACTGGCGCGGCGCCGCCCGCGACCGCGCCGACGTGATGTACCTGCACACCGGCAGCCGGATCGGCCTCGGGCTGCTGCTCGGCGGCACGCCCCATCGTGGCTCCCACGCGGCGGCCGGGGAGCTCGGCGGACTCTCCAGCAGCGGCTGGCCGGGCTTCCAGGACGTCGTGGCCTACGCGCGGTCCGTCGACCCCGAGGTGTCGCGCGCGCCCGGCCGGGCGGCGCTGTTGGCGCTCGGCCGGGCCCGCGCGGGCGACGAGGAGGCCGGACGGGCCGTCGACTCCTTCGCCCGCGCACTGGGCCGGGTGCTGGTCGGCCTGGTGACCCCGCTCGACCCCGAACTCCTGGTCATCGGCGGCAGTCTGGCCCAGGCGGGCGAGCAGGTCACCAGGCCGATCCGGGACTGCCTGGCCGAGGCCTGCCTCTACCCGCCCGACGTCGTGGTCTCCGAACTCGGCCCGGACGCGGTCGGCCTGGGTGCGGTGCGCCACGCCCTGAACGAGGCCGAGCGCCTGCTCTTCGCCCCGTCCAACTGACCGCCGCCCCGGCTTCCTGAGGGTGCTGCTGAAAGGAGCTCAGTGACCGTGCAAGACGTGCGCCTCGGCGTGATCGGTCTCGGCCTGCGCCTCTCGCTCGCGCTCGCCGCCCACCGCCCCGGCCGGGGCAGCGTGGTGGCGGCGGTGTGCGACAACGACCCGGAGGCGCTGCGCCGCGGCCTCGACCGGCTCGACTGGCTCCGGCCCGCCGACGCCGTCGCGGACCACCGCCTGCTCCTCGAACGTGCCGACCTCGACGCGATCCTGGTGGTCACCCCGGACGACACCCACGAGTCGATCGCCGTCGACTGCCTGCGCGCGGGCAAGGCCGTCTACCTCGAAAAGCCCATGCACATCACCGTCGAGGGCTGCGACCGCATCCTGCGCACCGCGTACGAGACCGGGACGCGGCTCTACGTCGGCCACAACATGCGGCACATGGGCGTGGTGCGCACCATGCGCGACATCATCGCCCGCGGCGACATCGGCGAGCCCAGGACCGTCTGGGTGCGGCACTTCGTCTCCTACGGCGGGGACTTCTACTTCAAGGACTGGCACGCCGAACGCAGCCGCACCACGAGCCTGTTGCTGCAGAAGGCCGCGCACGACCTGGACGTCATCCACTGGTTGGCCGGCGGCTACACCGAACGCGTCAACGCTTTCGGGTCGTTGATGCTCCACGGCGACCTCCCGCGCCGCGCCCCGGGCACGCCCCGCCCGGAGGGCTGGCTCCAGGAGTACGAGTGGCCGCCGACGGCGCGGACCGGCCTGAACCACCACATCGACGTCGAGGACGTCTCGGTGATGAACATGCGGCTGGACAACGGCGTCATCGCCGCCTACCAGCAGTGCCACTTCAGTCCTGACTACGTGCGCAACTACACCGTCATCGGGACGGAGGGCCGGCTGGAGAACTTCGGCGACGAGGCGGGCGCGGAGGTCCGGGTCTGGAACACCGGCCCGTCGCGGTACCGGGCGGAGGGCGACGTCACCCACCGGGTGCCCGACGTGGAGGGCACCCACGGCGGCAGCGACACGGCGATCCTCGCCGAGTTCGCCCGCTTCGTCCGCGCCGGCGGCCCGACCGACACCTCCCCGCTCGCCGCGCGGATGAGTGTCGCGGCCGGCTACATGGCGACGATGTCACTGCGCGACGGCGGACGGCCCTACGACATCCCTCCGGTGGCCCCGGAGCTCGTGGCGTACTTCGAGAACGCGCAGCGGCGGTAGCGGGGCGCCGGGCCGTGCCCGGTGCCGCGGGCGTGGACTAGCGTGGGGCCGGGGTCGTGCTCTCGGGGAGTGCGCCTTGCGGAGACCCGCGCCGACGAGGGGAACGAACCACGATGGAGCCGCGCCACGCCCTGCTGGCCGTGCACGCCCACCCGGACGACGAGTCGCTGTGGACCGGCGGCCTGCTGGCCCGCCGCGCGGCGGAGGGCCTGCCCACCGCCGTCGTCACCTGCACCGACGGCGAACTCGCGGACGGCAGCTCCTTCGCCGCGCCCGGCACCCGCGGCAAGGAGTGGGCCCAGGCCCTGCAGATCCTCGGCGTCACCTCCTCGGCGATGCTGCCCTACCGCGACTCCGGCCGCCTCGGCCACGGCCAGGGCTCCCTGTGCGCCGCGCCCTTCGACGACGTCGTCGCCCATCTCGTCGGCCAGATCCGGGCGCTGCGCCCCGTCGCCGTCGTCACCTACGACGCGGCGGGCGGCTCCGGCCACCTCGACCACATCCGGGTCCACCGCGCCACGCTCGCCGCGATCGAGGCGGCAGCGGTCCCGTACCTGCTCCCCGCCCACGGCCCGGCCTGGGCCGTCGAGTCGGTCTGGCTCGCCACCGTCCCGGCCTCCCTCGCCCGCGACGCCGCCGCGATCGGCCTCCAGCCCGCGGAGGTCCCGGCCACCCCGGACGACCGCATCGCCGTCTCCCTCGACGTCCGGCCCTGGCTGGACACCAAGTGGGCGGCGCTCCAGTGCCACGCCTCCGAGTTCGCCCGCGGCGCGGGCGTCTCGGCCTTCGCCGACCGGACCCTGCGGGAGCTGGGCCTCGGCCGCGAGTTCTACCTCCACCGGCCGGGCCCCGGCGCCCCGAGCGTCGCGGGCGTGCCGGCGCTCTGAGTCGGCCTCAGCGGCGTGGGCCGTCGGAGGCGGCGACTACCAGGAGGCGAGTGTCGGGGGCGAGGCTCCGCCAGCGGTGGCGGGTTCCGGCGGCGAGGTAGAGGGTGTCGCCGCGTTCGAGGCGGTGGGTCCGGCCCTCCGCCTCGACCTCGGCCGCGCCATCCGCGACGTAGAGCAACTCGTCGCCCTCGTGCAGGAATTCACGGTCGGCCCGGTGCTCGCCGATGAACTCGAGCGCGTGCAGCCGGCGCGCGCCGCGCACCAGCGGGCGCACCCCGGCGTCGGGGGAGAGGCCGGAGTCGTCCGCCGCCCGGACGAGGTCGACCTGACGGTCGCCCGCCTCCGCAGCGGCCAGCAGTTCGACGGCCGTGGTCTCCAGGCCGTCCGCGATCCGCTGCAGTGAGCGCATGCTCGGCCGAGCGCGGTCGTTCTCGATCTGGCTGAGGAACGGGACGGACAGCCCGGTGCGACCGGCCACCTCCGCGAGGGTCAGTTCCAGGGACCGGCGCCGGCGCCGCACCGCCGCGCCGAGTCGCGGCTCGGTCTCCTCGGCGTCGCTCATGATCACTGCTCCTCCCTGCCGCTCACCTTACGGGCTCCCGGAGCACGTTTCGCACGCCTGCAACACCGCCGTCACACGGGGCTCCTATCGTCAAAGGACTTTGATCCCATCAAAAAAACTTTGAAGGAGTCTCGCGTGCCCCGAGTCGACCAGAACCAGCGCCGCCGACGCGGCACCGGGCTCATCGCCCTCGATCCCGACGCGGCCTTCCCCGGCCTCACCCTCTTCGCCCCCCTCACCGGGGACGGCGAGGTGTACCTGATCGACCTGCACGGAGCGACCGCGCACCGCTGGCACCTCCCCTACCGGCCGGGCCGCCACGCGCGGCTCCTCCCCGGCGGGGTGCTCGCCTACAACGGCGTGCTCCCGGGCGAGGAGGCGCTCTTCCCGATGTGGCACAAGTACCGCGGCGGTGTGATGCTGCGGGCCGCGCCGGACGGCACCGTGCTGTGGGAGCATCGGGACCCGCGCCAGCACCACGACGCGCACCACCTCGACGACGGCGGCGTCCTCTACACCGGCCTCGAACCTCTGCGGGGCGCCGAGGCGCAGGCGGTCCTCGGCGGCGTCGCCGGCTCCGAGGCGTGGGGGTCCGCCCGGACGAAGTCCGGGGGAGGCGGGACGGTGTGGGCCGACACCATCACCGAGGTCGGACCGGACGGATCGGAGCGCTGGAGCTGGCGCGCCGCCGAACATCTCGACCGCGAGGCCTACCCGCTCCACCCCGACTACGCCCGCGAGCACTGGCCGCTGATCAACAGCGTCACCCCGCTGGCCGACGGCAACGTGCTGGCCAGCCTGCGCAGCGTCTCCGCGGTCGTGGTGATCAGCCGGGCGACCGGCGAGATCCTGTGGCGCACCGACCCCGGCACGGTCTCCCAACAGCACCACCCCACCGAACTGCCCGACGGCCGCCTCCTCGTCTTCGACAACGGCGTCTTCCGGCCCGGCCACGACGTGCCGTACTCGCGTGTGGTCGAGATCGACCGGGCGGGCGGCGAGGTGGTGTGGGAGTACCACGACCCGGCCCGGGAGTCCTTCTTCGCGCCGTTCATGGGATCCGCGCAGCGGCTGCCGAACGGCAACACCCTGGTGACCGACTCGCCCGCGGGGCGCCTCTTCGAGGTGACCGCGGAGGGCTACCTCTGCTGGGAGTACGTCGTGCCGCACTTCGGCGCGTACGCCGAGTCCGAGGTCCGGGCCCTGTTCCCGGCCGAGCCCAACGCCGTCTTCCGCGCCTACCGGCACGCCCCCGAGGAGATCCCGTGGCTGCGGACCCAGGACTGAACCCCGCCCCCTCCGACGGGCGACCGCCGCTGCGGCGGCTGGCGCCGCTCGCCCTGCAGCACGTCCTGGCCATGGCGGCGACCCCGGTGTCCACCGTCTTCCTGGTCGCCGCCTCGCTGCGGCTGACGCCGGCTCAGACCGCGTCGCTGCTGAGCGCGGTCCTGCTGGTCTCCGGGGCCGGCTCGGTGCTCCAGTCGCTCGGCGTGTGGGAGTTCGGCGCGCGACTGCCCTTCGTGATGCTGCCGGGCGGCGCTGCCACCGCGCTCTTCGTACAGATCGCGCACGACCACGGTCCGGCCGTCGCCTCCGGATCCGTGCTGCTGGCCGCCGCGCTCCTGCTCGCGGTCACCCCCTGGTGCGGCCGGGTGGTCCGGCTCCTCCCGCCGCTGGTCATGGGGGTGACGGTGCTGCTGGTCGGCATCTCCATGGTCCGGGTGACCACGCAGCTCCTCACCGGCCCCGGCGGACAGGCGGCGACCCCCGGCGCCTCGGCCGCGGCCGGGCTCACCGTGCTGGTCACCCTCGTCGCCCATCTCCTGCTGCGGGGTGCGTGGCGGCAGTCCGCCGTCCTGCTCGGCCTGGTCGGGGGCACGCTGCTCACGGTGGTCTCCGGCCTGGGCCGGCTCGCCCCGGCCGCCGGAGCCGGCGTCTCCCTCCCGCACCTGCTGCCCTACGGCACGCCGGTGTTCGACCTGCCCGCGGCGCTCCCGCTGCTGCTCTTCAGCCTCACCTCGCTCGCCGAGGCCACCGGCCAGACCGTGCTCAACAGCGACGTGCCCGACCCCGGCCGGGACGTCCCGCGCGTGGCCCGCGCGGACGCGCTGGCCTCGCTGCTCGGCGGAGTCCTCGGCACGCCTCCGATGGTCACCAGCTCCGAGAACATCGGCATCAACCGCCTGACCGGAGTCCGCAGCCGCGAGGTGACGGCCGCGGCCGGTGCGCTGCTGATCGCGGCGGGCCTGTTCTCCCCGCTGTCCCGCCTGGTGGCCGGGCTGCCCGCGGCGGTGGTGGCCGGCTCGGCCCTGGTCGTCTACGCGGCGATCATCGTCATGGGCGTGGAGATGCTCAACCGGGTCCGGGCGAGCGACCCGGCCACCACCGAGCCGCTGACCGTGGGCCTCGCCCTGACGGCGGGTCTGCTGCCGGTGGTGGCGCCCGGCCTCTACGCCGGGCTCCCGGCGACCGTCCGCACCGTCCTCGGCAGCGGTGTGGTCGCCGGAACCCTGACGGCGATCCTGCTGCACGCCCTCACCCGCGCCGCCTCCCCGGCACGCGCCCGCGGCGCCCTGGGGCCGCCCGTCCGAGGACGGTGACCCCTGGGTGCCCCGGGGCTGGTGGGCCCTATCCCAGCTCGGCGCCGAGGAAGCCCGCGCCGTTGTAGGACCCCCAGCCCGTCACGTCGTCGTAGCCGGTCCCGGCGTTGTAGGCGCCGTTGCTGCCGCTGGTGACGTCGTGGAAGGCGGAGTGGTACTGCGAGGACTCCGCCAGCGTGTAGAGGGTGGGGTTGGCGAAGCCGAAGGCGGGCTTGCCCTTGGCCTTGGCCTCGTCGTCGTAGATCGCGGTGAAGGCCGCCCAGTTGGGCGCGGCGGCGCTGGTGCCGCCGACCTCGCCCCAGCTGCCCTGGCTGTAGACGGCCCAACCGCTGCTCGGATCGGCGTCGGCGGCGACGTCCGGGACGGTCCGCTTGGAGCCGCCGTTGACCGAGGCCTGATAGCCGGGGGTGGCGAATTCGGAGGAGACGCCCCCGCCGCTGCCCGACCAGGCGGTCTCGCCCGACCAGGCGCCGGTGGAGCTCAGCTTGAGCGTGGTGCCGCCGGTGCCGGTGACCGACGGGTCGCTGGCCGGGAAGTCGACGGAGGTACCCCCGTTCCCGGCGTCGTCGGACCCGCTGTCACCCGAGGCCGCGTAGACCGACTGCCCCTGGGCCGCGGCCTCCTGCAGATCGGTGTGCACGGCCGTGAGGTTGCTCGGCGTCTCGTCGGCCTCGTCGATGCCCCAGCTGGTCGAGATCACCGGTACGTCGTCGCTGACCAGTTGGGCGTAGACGGCGGTCTCGCCCGCGTCGCTGTTGGGGGCCTCGTAGACCTTGACCGTGCTGCCGGGGGCGATGGCCTGGACGACCTCGATGTCGAGCTCGTCCTCCACCTCGCCGGAGAGGTCCGTGGTGCCGCCGCTGACGTTCACCACCGTGGGGGTGCTTGGCTTGAGCGCGAAGTGGCTGTCGTAGGCGGCGATGTCGCTCTGGGCGAAGGCGGAGAACTCCAGCAGGGCCACGGTCGAGCCGGCGCCGGTGTATCCGGCGTTGATGGCGGAGTTGAGGTTGTAGGCGCTGCGGGCCTTGGGCGGCGTCAGGCCGGTGACCGCGCGGGCCCCGGTGTGGGGCGCGGGCTTGGCCGGGACGGCGTGCGAGGTGAACCGTGCGTAGTCGTTGAGACCGGAGATGTCGGTGACCGCCGAGGCGATCGCGGCCGGGAGCCGTGGTGCGAGGGTGTTGGCGAAGAAGTCCCGCCCGCTGCGCGGCTCGTGGAAGGTGGCGAGGCGCGTGCCGAAGGCCCGTTCGAGCTGCGCCGCCGTGCCGCTGGCAGAGAGGGAGAGCCGGTTGGCGGTGGGTGCGCCCACCTTCAGCCCCTGCGCGGTGAGGAAGGCGGTGACCCGCGCGACCGTCGCGGCGTCGGCCCCGTAGCGGTCGGCGAACTGGCGCACGGTCAGATAGTGCTTGTACTGCGCGGAGTCGGGGTTCGCGACCTGTGCGAGGAAGGCGGCGAGACCCTCCCGGTTCCGGGGTGCGAGGCTGAGCTGCACGGATATGCGCCGGTCCGGCGCGACGGCGCCGGTGGCCACGGAGTGGCTGAGCCCGGGCAGCAGATCGCCCGCCACCGCGCTGGTGCGGGCGGGCGCGCCGGCCGCGAGTGCGGGAGCGGCGCCGGCGCCGAGGGCGATGATCGGGAGCGGAGCGGCCAACAGGCCGACGAGGGCCCTGAGACGTCGAGACACGACGGTGTCCTCCTGGGACTCACGCGGGAAGCGTCCAGGGATATCTGACGATCAGTCAGATCCTGGCTGACGTGATCAGACTAGGAGGGCACTGTGGCAGCTGAGCGACATGTACATGTCGCCACTTGACGATCTCGTGTCAGTCCCGCCCGGGCGGCTCCGGGGGCGTGTCACCGAGCAGCCACCGCGCGCCCGGTCCGTGGGTGGCGGCGGTGTCGTCCGGGTTGTAGAGGGCGCACTTCTTCAGGGAGAGGCAGCCGCAGCCGACGCAGCCGCTCAGTTTGCGACGCAGCAGTTCCAGCTCGGCGATCTGCTCGTCGATCCGCTGCTGCCAGGCGCGGGCGACCGGCGCCCACTGCGTCGCGTTGGGGGCGCGTTCGGTGGGCAGCCGGGCGAGCGTGTGCCGCGCCTCCTCGAGCGACAGCCCGACGCGCTGCGCGGCCCGCACGAACGCGAGCCGCCGCAGCATCGACCGGTGGTACCGCCGCTGACCCCCGGCGGTCCGCTCCGAGGTGATCAGCCCCAGCTCCTCGTAGTACCGCAACGCCGAGGTGGCCAGGCCGCTGCGCCCGGCCAGCTCGCCGATGGTCAGCCGGTCCGCGGCATGCGGCATGAGCACTCCTGGAGATCACCGCTCGACTTCAAGCGTCCTTGAAGTAGCAGCCTACCTACTGCTCGCCTAGTAGCCGCTCGGCGAGCCGCAGCGCCTCCTCGACGTTCTCCAGCTCCAGCTCGATCTCCTGCTCGCCGATCCTGACCGTCGCGTGCAGCCTCGACCGTCGGGACCGCAGGAAGTCGGGCAGCGTGCGGACGGCGGCGGTGAGCACGTTGCTGCCGGCGAGCACGCTCAGCACGTCGACCCCGCCGACCTCACCGGGCGCGGGCGCCACCGCTCGGTAGCGCACGTCGACGACCCCCTGGGCCCGCAGCCACGCCCGAAGGCGCGGCAGCTCGGCCGGGTCGGAGAGACCCATCTCGATCTCGCGGAGCGCGCCGACCGGTCCGTGCGAGTTCATCAACCCCCCGTTTCCTCGCCGTGCCCAGCCGTCTGGGCAGCGCGAACGACCATACGCGACAGTCGAGTTGTCGGTGTGCAGTCCGGAGAACCCGGCACGGGCAAGGTAACCGCGCGAACCGGCGGCCAGGTGGCCAGTGCCGGTCCGGCTACGCAACTGTGACACAACCCGCGGAAGCCGTCGACAGGCCCTCGGTCCGCCGCTTGACTTCAAGTCCACTTGAAGTTGCAAGCTTCTGCCATGACCTTGACCACGGCGGAAGCCGTCACCTTCCATGACCTCTCCGGTCTGATGAGCCGAATGACCGGCGCCGAGAAGCACGGCCCCGCGGCCAGTTCCACCCTGGACGCGCTCTGGGTGCTGTACGACCGGGTGTTGCGGGTCGGCCCGCTGAGCGTGGAGGCGGCCGACCGGGACCGGTTCCTGCTCTCCAAGGGCCACGGGCCGATGGCCTACTACGCGGTGCTCGCCGCGAAGGGCTTCATCGACCCCTTCGTGCTGGAAACCTTCGGCCGCTACGACTCGCCGCTCGGCCACCACCCGGACCGCACGCTGGTCCCCGGCGTGGAGATCGGCAGCGGGTCGCTCGGCCACGGCCTGCCGCTCGGCGTCGGCACCGCGCTGGGCCTGCGGGCGCAGGGGCTGCTCGACCCGGCCGTGTGGGTGCTGATCGGTGACGCCGAGCTGGACGAGGGCAGCAACCACGAGGCGCTCGCCTACGCCGGCTCGACCGGCCTGGACCGCCTGCACGCCGTGGTCGTCGACAACCAGTCCGCCACCCACGGCTGGCCCGGCGGCATCGCCTCCCGCTTCACCGCCAACGGCTGGTCCGCCGTCACCGTCGACGGCCGTGACCACGACGCGCTGTACGAGGCGTACACCCAGCCGCACCAAGGACGGCCGCACGCCGTCGTCGCCGTCGTCGAGCCAAAGAACTGACCGGGGGAGCACCACCATGAGCACCGCCACGACCACCATGACCATGCGCGACCGTTTCATCTCCACCGCGAGCACCCTGCTCGACGAGGACCCGCGCCTCGCCGTCGTGCTCGCCGACATCTCCGCCTCCGGATTCGAGGACGCCGCTGCGGCCCACCCCGACCGGGTCGTCAATGTCGGGATCCGCGAGCAGCTGCTGATCGGCGCCACCGGCGGGCTCGCGCTCACCGGCCTGCGGCCGATCGCGCACACCTTCGGATCCTTCCTCGTCGAGCGGCCCTTCGAGCAGGTCAAGCTGGACCTCGGCCACCAGGGGGTCGGCGCGGTGCTGGTGAGCGCCCTCGGCTCCTACGACTGGCCGGCGGGCGGGCGCACCCACATGTCCCCGGGCGACGTGGCCCTGCTGGACACCCTCCCGGGCTGGACCGTCCACGTCCCCGGCCACGTGGACGAGGCCGAACTGCTGCTGCGCGACGCGGCGGCGAGCGACGGCCTGGTCTACGTGCGCCTCTCGCTGCAGACCAACGCCGCGGCCCGACCAGTCACCCCCGGCCGCTTCCTGACGGTTTGTGAGGGACGCGGCGGCCCCGTCGTCGTCGCCGTCGGACCGGTCCTCGACGACGTCCTCGCCGCGGTCGAGGGCCTGGACGCCACCGTCCTCTACGCCTCGACGATCCGCCCCTTCGACACCGTGGCCCTGCGCGCCGCCCTCGCGGACCGCGCGAGCGCCGACGTCGTCCTGGTCGAGCCCTACCTCGCCGGCACCTCCACCCCGTTCGTGGCCGAGGCCCTCAGCGACCGCCCGCACCGCGTGTTCGCCCTCGGCGTCTCCCGCGAGGAACTGCGCCACTACGGCACGATGGAGCAGCACATCGCCGCCCACGGCCTCGACGCCCGCTCCCTGCGGGCCCGGATCGCAACCTGGTCGGGCCGCTAGTCCCCGCCGCTCACACCCGCCGCGCTCCCGCCGCTCCCTGCGGCGGTCGAGGAGATGCCGCGTCAGCGGGCCCCGCCGGGCGAGTCCCGGCGTCAGCGGGCGCGGCGGGCGAGGAGGAGCCAGACCAGGGACGCCGCCGCGACCAGGAGGCCGCCGGAGAGGAGCGCGGCCACGTTGAGGCCGTGGACGAAGGAGTCCTGCGCGGCGCGCAGGAGCGCCTGGCCTGCGTCGGACGGCAGTGCGTGGGCGGACTCGACCGCGCCGCCGAGGGAGTCGCGGGCGGCGTCGGGGGCGCCGGCCGGGAGACCGGAGCGGTAGAGGGCCGTGGTCACCGTGCCGACGAGGGCGATGCCGAGGGCCGTGCCGAGCTCGTACGCGGTCTCCGAGACGGCCGAGGCCGCGCCGGACTTCGAGGCCGGGGCCGCGTCGAGGACCATCGTCGTGGAGAGGGCGTAGACGACGCCCTCGACCATGCCGATCGCCGCGAACGCGACACCGATCACCAGGTACGGGGTCGCCGCGTCGAGCCAGCCCAGCACGCCGATGCCGAGACCCATCGCCAGCAGCGAGGCGGCCAGGGCGCGGCGGTGGCCCGCGCGGCGGGCGAACCAGGCGGCGCCGAGCGCGCCGAGGGTCGACCCGGCGAAGGCGGGCATGTCCGCGAGTCCGGCGACCAACGGCGAGTAGCCGCGCACCAACTGGAAGTACTGCGCCATGAAGAAGACGACGCCGGAGAGCCCGATCAGGGCGATCAGCGCGGCCACCACGGCGGCCGTGAACCGGCGGTCGGTGAAGAGCCGGACGTCCAGCAGCGGGACCGGCAGCCGCAGCTGACGGCGCCAGAACCCGGTGAGACACAGGACGCCGAGCACGCCGGCGGCCCAGACGTCCGGGCGGGCCAGGCCCTCGACCGCGCCCTCCTTGACGGCGTAGACGGCGCCGATGACGCCGACCAGCGACAGGCCCACGCTCGGCAGGTCCCACGCACCCGGCTTCGGGTCACGGGACTCGGGCAGCAGGCGCGCGCCGAGCACCAGCAGGACCAGCACCAGCGGCACGTTGATCAGGAAGACCGAACCCCACCAGAAGTGCTCCAGCAGCACGCCGCCCAGCAGCGGCCCGCCGGCGGCGCCGGCGGTGGCGGCCGCGCCCCAGACGCCGATGGCGCGGGCGCGCTCGCGGTCGTCGGGGAAGAGCGTGCGGATCAGCGACAGGGTCGACGGCATGATCGTCGCACCCGCGACGCCCAGCAGGGCGCGGGCCGCGATCAGCCAGCCGGCGCTCGGGGCGTACGCGGCGAGCAGCGACGCGGCGCCGAAGGCCGCGGCGCCGAGCAGCAGCACGCGGCGTCGGCCGACGCGGTCGCTGAGCGAGCCCATGCTGACCAGCAGGCCGGCGATGACGAAGGAGTAGCTGTCGCCGATCCAGAGCAGCTGCGGCGCGGAGGGGGCGAGGCTCTCGCTGATGAAGGGCAGCGCCAGGACGAGCACCGTCGCGTCGACGGCCACCAGCAGTACGGCGAGGACGAGGACCGCGAGGGCGGTCCAGCGGGTGCGCGAGCCGTCGGGCGCACCCGGGCTGTTATATCGGTAGGCGGAGGTGGTCTGCGGCACGGTCATGTCCGTGGTCATCGGTCGACTCTCAGTCTTCGGCCGTGGTCCGGCGGCCTGGTGGCAGGTGGGTGGAGGCAGGTGGTGGTGCGGGCGGCGTCAGTCCCTGCGGACCGCGCCGCCGAGGAAGAGCTCGGTCAGCGCCCGGTTGCTGTCGCGGTGGGCGAGGCGGCCGTCCTGGACGGCCCAGCCGACACCGGCCAGCAGGTCGAAGAAGGCCTCGCTGAGCCAGGAGGCGGGCAGCTCGATGCGGAACGCCCCCGACTGCTGGCCGCGCAGGAAGAGCGCGGCCACCCGCGCGTCGAGCCGGTCCCAGGCGTCGGTGATCGCGTCGTCGTCGAAGAGCCGGCTCTCGCCGGAGATGAACGCGACGAGCTGGGCGTGCGGGATGACGGCGTCCGCGAGGCGGCGCACCGCCTCGACCGGGTCGCCCTCGTCGACCGCCGCCTCGTTCAGCGCCGACTCCATACGCTCCAGTGCCAGCGTGCCGATCTCGTGGAACAGCGCCTCGCGGCCGGGGAAGAGCCGGTGCAGCGTCGCCCGGCTGATCCCGGCGGCGCGCGCGATCTCGTCCATCGCCGCCGTGGGCTGCCGGGAGAGCAGCCCGACGGCGGAGAGGAGGACGGATTCGCGATCGGTGGCCATGGAGCAATGATATATCAAGTGAGACAGTCATGTCTCAAGAGATCGACGAACGTCTTGCCGGCCCAGGGTCCGCTAGCCTTTCCCCCGCAGTCGAAGCCAGTCGAAATTCACTGGGGGACGGGGTCACGGGGCGTTGATACCGACGAGGGGCGGCGTGGAGCTGCCCACGCCCGGGCCGGGGGCCGACAGGCTCATGCCCGTCGGCACGCCGACGGGCCCACGGGTGCGCCGACCGCAGGACCTGATGCGCTTCCTACTCGGCGCGGTCGGCCTCGCCCTCGTCCTCGGCATCGCCTGGTTCGCGCAGTCCACCACCTCCGGCGTCGAGCAGGACGTCTCCCACGGCTCGGCCAGCGCCTCCGGGCTGCTGATCGATCTCACCGGGTTCGTCGCGAGCTGCGCCGTGCTGGTCGTGCCCGCCGCGTTCGCCGTGGAGCGGCTGGTGCGACGCGACGGGCTGCGGGTCGCCGTCGCCGTGCTGGCGGCGGTCCTGGCCAACGGCGTCGCGCAACTGACCACCGTGTGGGTCGCCGGCTCCGGCAGTCCGGCGATCCGCGAGGCCCTGACCCAGCCCGCACCTGGCGGCGGCACCACGGCGGCCGTGCACGGCTACCTGGCGCCGGTGGCCGCCTACGTGACCTACATGACGGCCGCCGGGATGGGGCGCAAGCCCCGGCTGCGGGCCGCTGCCTGGGCCGCGGTGCTGCTGGAGGCGTTCGCCCTGCTGCTCGGCGGCTACGGCACGCTCTTCTCTCTCCTGGTCACGCTGCTGATCGGCGCGACCGTCGCCTGGGGCACCGCCTACGCGATCGGCTCGCCCCACGTCGTGCCCAGCGGCACCGCCCTCTTCGCCGGCCTGCGCCGGGTCGGCTTCGCGCCCGTCGCCGTCCAGAGCCTCGACTCGGCCGGTGCGGAGAGCACCGACCCCGGTCAGGGACGGCGCTGCCTCGTCATCGTGGAGAGCGGCCCACCGCTCGACGTCACCGTGATCGACCGGCAGCAGCAGGCGAACGGCTTCTTCCACCGCGCCTGGCGCCGCCTGCAGTTGCGCGGCATCACCGAGCGGCGCAGCCTCGTCTCGCTGCGCGAGGCGCTCGCCCAGGAGGCGCTGCTCGCCTACGCGGCGACCGCCGCCGGAGCGCGGGTGCCCGCGCTGCTCGCCGCCTCCGAGCTGGACCCGGACGCGGCCGTGCTGGTCTACGAGCACGTCGGCGGCCGCACCCTGGACGCGTTCGCGGACGACGAGATCACCGACGACCTGCTCGACGCCACCTGGGAACAGGTGCGGGCGCTGCAGACGCGACGGATCGCGCACCGGCGGCTGACCGGCGACGTGCTGCTGGTGGACGACGACGGCCGGGTCCACCTGACCGATCTGCACGGCGGCGAGATCGCGGCCGGGGACCTGCTGCTGCGTCTGGACGCCGCCCAGTTGCTCACCACGCTCGCCCTGCGCGTGGGACCGGAACGCTCGGTCGCGGCGGCGGTGCGCGTCGTCGGCCCCGACACCGTCGCGGACAGCCTCCCGCTGCTCCAGCCCGTCGCCCTCAGCCGACCGACCCGCGCCGCGCTGCGCCGCCTCGCCAAGGAGCGGGCCCAGCGGCTGCGGGAGGCGGAACGGCTACGTGAGGCGGAACGGCCGCGCGAGGCGGAACCGGAGCAGCGGCCCCCGGACGACGACCTGCTCACCCGCATCCGCGAGGAGATCCTCCGGATCCGGCCCCAGGCGCCGGTCGCCCCCGCCCGGCTGGAACGCCTGCGCCCCCGGACGCTGATCGCCCTCGTCGCCGGCTGCCTCGCCGGCTACTACCTGCTCTCCCAGCTCGCCGACGTCGACCTCGGCGCCCTGGTCCGCGAGGCGCACGGCAGCTGGGCCCTGGTGGCGCTCGCCTGCTCCGCGCTCACCTACGTGGCCGCGGCGATGAGCCTGCTCGGCTTCGTCCCGGAGGACGTGCCCTTCTGGCGGACGGTGCTGGCCCAGCTCGCCGCGTCGTTCCTGGTCACCCCGGCGGCGGTCGGCGGCATCGCGCTCAACACCCGCTATCTGCAGCGCCATCAGGTGCGCCCGGGGCTGGCGGTGTCCAGCGTCGGCGCCTCCCAGCTGGCCACCGGCGTGGGCCACGTCCTGCTGCTGCTCGGCTTCGGCTATCTGACGGGCGCCCAGGACGGGGTGACCGTCTCCGACTCCCGCTCGGTGCTGATCATTGTCGTCGCCGCGGGCGCGCTCGTCGGCGTGATCGCCGCGGTGCCGCGGCTGCGGCGCCTCGTCCTGCGTCGCGTCCGCCCGCTCTTCGCGGGCGTGCTGCCGCGCATGCTGGATCTGGCCCAGCGGCCCAGCAAGCTGCTGACCGGCGTCGGCGGCATCCTGCTGCTGAACCTCGCCTTCATCGCCTGCCTCGACGCCTCGATCCGCGCCTTCGGCCACTCACTGAGCTTCCCCGCCGTCGCCGTCGTCTTCCTGGTCGGCACCGCCGTCGGCTCGGCCACCCCGACGCCGGGCGGCGTCGGCGGCATCGAAACGGTCCTCTCCACCGCCCTCACCCTGGCCGGACTCCCCAGCCAGGTGGCCTTCTCCTCGGTCCTCCTCTACCGCCTGCTCACCTTCTGGCTCCCCGTCCTCCCGGGCTGGGCCGCCTTCACCCACCTCTCCCGCCGCCGGCTCATCTAAGGCGGACCCCGGCGGAGCCGGGGCCCCGGGGAGACGGCCGAGGTGCGCCTGGCTCCTCCCGGAGCCTGAACAGTGGTGGCGGCGGTTGGGCGGTACGTCACCGAGTAACCGGAGGATGCCCCCGGCTTCAGCAGGGGGAGGAATCCGGCTTCCCGCGTAGCGGGTCAGGGGCAGTCGTATCGCCGCCAAGGCGATCCGGTGTCTCGGGAGCGACGGTGGTGAGAGCGACCTCAAGCAGGTGCAGGATCTCAGAGTTGATGGACCGCCGGTCGTGAGCGGCTTGGGCTGTCAGTCGTGTGTGCAAGTCTTCGGGGAGCCTGAGCGCGAAACGGATCATGATGCTATGGTGACATCATGACGACATTGAAGCCAGCGGAAGAGGAGACCGGGCACGCCCGGTACACCTACCGCTTGCGCGTGTCGTCCACCGCGCTCGCCGCCCTTGAGGCGGAGTGGGGCCGGTGCCGGTGGATATGGAACGAGTGCGTCCACCAGTCCTGCAAGACCTTCATCGCCAACCGGACGCGCCCCAAGGGGGCCGACAAGACGACGTGCGGTCCGGCGCAGCTGGACAAGATGCTGACCGAGGCCCGCGCTGCGATGAGTTGGCTGCGGGACGGCGCGTCGGTGCCGCAGCAGCAGATCATCCGGGACTTCGCGAAGTCCCCGTGCGAAGGCTCTTAAGGACATCAAGGCGAAGCTTCCCGTCAAGCGCCGGGCGGGGATGCCGAAGCTGAAGAAGAAGCGCGAGGCGCTGCCCAGCCTGAACTACACCACCCGTGGTTTCCGCCTCAAGGACAGCAAGCTGTGCCTTGCAGGCGGCATCGCCTTGACGGTGGTGTGGTCGCGGGACCTTCCGTCCGTGCCGTCGTCGGTGCGCGTGTATCGCGACGCGGTAGGCCACTGGTGGGCGTCGTTCGTCGTGACCACCACGGTTGAACCGTTGCCCGCGACCGGCGCGGTGATCGGCATCGACTGGGGCGTGAAGGAGACTGCGACCACCACCAGCGACATACACGACCTGCCCCACGCTCAGCACGGCAAGAACGCAGCGAAGGCGCTGGCCAAGTACCAGCGTCGTATGGCCCGCCGCAAGCCACCGAAGGGCAAACCCGCCTCCAACGGCTACAAGAGAGCGAAGCGGCAGACGGCGAAGCTGCACCGCAAGGTCGCCGACCAGCGGACCGACACCGCCCGCAAGTGGGCCAAGCAGGTCGTCCGCGAGCACGACGCGATAGCCGTGGAGGACTTCCGTCCGAGGTTCCTCGCCAAGACCACCATGGCCAGGAAGGCCGCCGACGCCGCCATCGGCGCAACCAAGCGCGCCCTGATCGAGATGGGCTGCAAGCACGCCCGCACCGTGCACCTGGTCAACCCCGCGCACACCACGAT
This sequence comes from Streptacidiphilus pinicola, assembly GCF_003258295.1. Classification (GTDB taxonomy): domain Bacteria; phylum Actinomycetota; class Actinomycetes; order Streptomycetales; family Streptomycetaceae; genus Streptacidiphilus; species Streptacidiphilus pinicola. Next base: position 80,933 of record NZ_QKYN01000110.1, read on the forward strand.
GGACTGCTCGCACTGCATGACGAGAGCCAAGCATGCACTGCCGCTGGGAATGCGCACCTACACGTGCACCGCGTGCGGAGTCTCATCCCCCAGAGACAAGAACTCCGCACACGTGATGCTCATCCGGGCTGGACTCGTACCCGGCTGACGTTGACGGCGCAAGACGTGGACGCCCGTAGGGCGGGACCATGCAGCCCGAGTCAGAAATCCCCCAGACGAAGGCGGAACCCCCCGCCTTCAGGCGAGGGAGCAGTCAAACGCCCTGCGTTTCCTGCCAGGAGTCGATGCTGCCCGCGGTCACGATCTCGCGCAGCTGCAGGACCGGGTCGCACAGGCCGCCGTCGCGGTCGACCTTGGGCGGGAGCTTGCCGGACACCCATTCGGTGCGGCGCACCTGGCGGGTGAGGAACTCGACTGCGGGCTCGCCGTGGAAGTCGACCGCCTGGTCGTAGGCCGCGCGCGCGTCGGCGAGGCGCTGCCCGAACTCCCGGGTGCGCTCGGGCTGGCCGGGCTGGTGGGTGGTGCGGATCGCGTACTCGGTGACGAAGCCGTTCACTGCTCCTCCTGGTGGGTCGATTCGGGGTGCGGCCGCGCGGGCGGTCATCTGTCGGCCGTGCTGGGCGTCGATTGGCCGCAGCAGGACTCGCAGCGGTGGGCGAGGGCGGAGAACTGCGAGTCCTCGAAGCGCACGCCGTCGTCCTGCGCGGCGGCGTCGTAGAGGTCGTGGATCTGGATCTGGTCCGCGGCCGGCAGGGCGGCGATCTGCTCCCGCGTCAGGTTGATGCTCATGTCGGGTCTCCTTCGCGTCGCGTTCCGACGGGTTCCGGGACCGACCACCGTGGCATACGCCGCATGAGTGCCGCTTGGCCTCCGGCAGCGGGCGGGGAAACGGTGCGGAGCCAGGACCGCCCCGTCAGTCCTCCGTCAGCGCGTCGTAGAGCCGGCGCAGCGCCCGGTCGAGCGGGCGCTGCGCCGGCTCTACG